>JBBASZ010000012.1:31951-36910 GCA_040398965.1 Solirubrobacteraceae bacterium
GCCCCTAGAAGTCTTCGGGGAGGATCAGGTCCTGCTCGAGGGCGCGGGCGAAGCGCTCGATCTCGCGCTCGGCGTTGTCGCTGGCCAGCCTGACCATCGAGAGCTCCACCAGGGCGCGGGCGCGCTCGTGGAAGAGGGTCAGCTGCTCGGCCAGGTCGTCCTCGACCACGGCGGTGGCGCGCTGCTCGCACTCCGGGCAGCGCAGTTCGAGCTGCCAGGCCTTCGCGCCGTGGCTCTCCCAGCCCACCGGCTGTACCAGCGGCGATCCGCACGAGCCGCAGAGGGTGAGGTCGTCCAGCGCGTCGAGCATCGAGGTGTCGACCGCTGCCGCGCCCTCCGTTGACCCGTCGTCGTCGCTCATCGCGAAGGGCTCCCCGTCGACGTAGAGGATCTCCAGCCGGCGGCCGGAAGGCAGCACGATGCTGCTGAGTTCGGTGTCGTGGATTTCCGGGTCATCGTGGTTCATGGCAACGCTCCTGATGCGCGCTTTCTCTGCCTCCTAAACAACTCCTTCCCGGAAAAGGTGCGGCCGCCTCCAAAATTGGGCGAAGGCGATTTGCCGCCCGTCAAACCCGGGGCCGGTACGATGTGCCCATGCCTTCGATCGGCCCTCTCGAACTGGGGATCGTCCTGGTCATCATCCTCCTGATCTTCGGGCCCAAGCGGCTGCCCGGGCTGGGCAAGCAGCTCGGCTCCGGGATGCGCGAGTTCAAGGATTCGATCACCGGGCGGGGCGGCAAGGACGACGACGAGGCGCCGAAGGTCGAGGCCGCCAAGGCCGGCGAGCCCGAGGCCCCCGCCAAGCCGGCCGAGAAGTCGCCGGCCGCGCCGGCCGACGGTCCTCGCGCCGACAGCTGAGCCGCCATGCCGGTCTTGCGGCCGCTCGGCCATGAGGACCGAATAAGCATCGTCGACCACCTCGACGAGCTGCGCTCGCGGCTGATCTTCTGCGTCGTGGCGCTGGTGGTGGTGTTCGCCTTCACCTACTGGCAGAACGCGGAGATCCTGCGAATCGTCAACCAGCCGCTGGTCGACGCGCAGAAGAAGGGCCAGCTCAACCCGCAGAACTCAGCCGACGAGAGCATCCGGTTCGAGAAGCAGCTCTCCCAGGCGGTCAAGGAGCTGGCCCCCGCCACCGCGGCCACCGCCAGGGCGCTGAAGGACATCGCCGCCGAGCCTGGCGTCGGTGCGGATACCAGGGAGCAGGCCAACGCAGCCGCCGAGCGGCTGGCGACCGCCACGAGGGCCCTCGCCGGCGCCGCCCGCGCCGCGCCAACCGACTTCAGCCGAAAACCGCTCACCCTCGGGGTCGCCGAGCCGTTCGTAACCACCTTCACCGTCGCCGCCTACGCGGCGCTTCTGCTCACCCTGCCGCTGATCCTCTGGCAGGCCTACGCCTTCGTGCTGCCCGCCTTCGACCGCAGCGAGCGCAAGATCGTCATACCGCTCATGGCGCTCGTGCCGATCCTCTTCGCGGCCGGCGTCCTGTTCGGCTACTTCGCGGCGTTACCGAGGGCCGTCGAGTTCCTCCAGAACTTCAACAGCGACCAGTTCAACATCCAGATACAGGCGCGCGACTACTACCGCTTCGTGGTCATCTTCCTGGGGCTGATGGGGCTGGTCTTCCAGATACCCGTCGGCGTCCTGGCCCTTACCCGCACCGGCGTCGTCGACGCCCGCATGCTCTGGAAGCGCCAGGGCTACGTGATCCTCGGGATCGCCGTCCTGGCCGCGATCGCCACCCCGACCCCCGACCCGGTGACGATGCTCGTCACGATGCTCCCGCTCGTGATCCTCTACGAGCTCAGCATCGGGCTGGCGTGGATCTTCCGCCCCAAGGGCGGGACGGTGAAGACACGCTGGGAGAACCTCTGGGACGAGGACGAAGACGACGAACAGGACCTGATCGCCGCCGAGACCGTCGCCGAAGAGGCGCGTGAGGCGGGCACCGGCACCGGCACCGTATCCTGAGCTGAATGCTTTTCGACCTGCGCGGAAAAGGCCGGCGGACCGCCGTCAAGATCATCTACAGCGGCCTGGCGATCCTGCTCGGCGGCGGCCTGGTGTTCTTCGGGATCGGCAGCGCCACCGGCGGCGGCGGCCTCTTCGACGCCTTCAGCGAAAACTCCGGGAACGTCAGCAACGTCTACTCCAAGGAGATCGAGCAGTACGAGAAGAAGGTCGCCACCGACCCCAAGGACGAGGCCGCCTGGCTGGCCCTGGCCCGCCTGCAGGTACAGAGCGCCTCCGTCCAGGGCTACGACCAGAACACCGGCACCTACAACGCGGAAGGGCGCGCCGAGCTCGAGAAGGCCTCGACCTCGTGGAAGCGCTACCTCGCACTCGACCCCAAGAAGCCCAACGCCCAGGTCGCCTCGCTGATGGTCAACGCCTACGGCCCGGCGGGCCTCAACGACCCCAAGGCCGCCGCTTCGGCCCTCAAGGAGGTCGTGGCGAGCCGAAAGCCAAACGCCGCCCTCTACTCCCAGCTCTCGATCCTCCTCTACCAGGCCGGCGAGAAAGACCAGTCCAAGCTCGCCGAGGAGCGGGCCCTCGAGCTCGCACCGGCCGACAAGCGCAAGCTGATCCGTGCCCAGCTGGCCGCCCAGAAGGCCCAGATCGACGCTGCGCTCAAGAAGCAGGCCGAGCAGCAGGCCCAGCCGACGCCGGGCCTCGGCGGCTGACCCTGTGGCCCTCGCACAGGCCCGCGTGAGCGGGCCTGGTCCCGCCGCCAGCCGCTAGCATTCGCCGTCGCCCGCCCCTGTAGCTCAACTGGTAGAGCAGCGGACTCTTAATCCGAAGGTTCCAGGTTCGATCCCTGGCGGGGGCACTCTCCCGGGGCGCCCGGTTCAGGTCTCGAGCGTGACGATGCCCTTGCTCATGGCGATCCCGATCGCCTGGGCACGGGTTCGCGCCCCGAGCTTGCGCATCGCGTTGCGCACGTGGACGCGCACGGTGTCCGGGGAGATGCCGAGCGCCTCGGCGATCTCCGTGCCGCGGAAGCCGAGCGCGAGCTGCTCGAGCACCTGCACCTCGCGGGGGGAGAGGGCCGGCACCGACTCCGGGTCGATCTCGTCCATCGCCGGCTCCACCACCTCGCGCTGGCCCTCGGAGTGGACCACGAAGATCGTCAGGTGCCGCCCCGGCAGCACGTTGGCGGTCGCGTTGTACTCGACCTCCACCCGTCGCCCGTCGCCGGTCACCACCTCGTAGCTGCCGACCAGGCTGCCCGCGGTGAGGAACGCGTTCCAGGCCTCCTCCATGCCTTCGAGGTTCTCCGGCGGCGTGACATCCTCGATGCCTCCGCTCAGGAGCTCCTCGCGGGTGCGCCGCAGGAGGTTGCAGGCGGCGTCGTTGACCGCGATGTAGCGGCGCTGGTCGTCGGCTACCAGCATCGGGTTGACCGAGCGGTAGAAGAGGGCGAGGGGGTTCTGTGTGCGCGTCGCCACAGTGCCCGGAACAATACGTGAAACCGGCTACTGCAAAAAGCTTTAGCAACTGCCGTTACGTGCCGGCATCCCAATAACCACGTACCGGCCTATTCGGGTCGAGCAACCGGCCGGCCCCCGGCCCCTCTGCGAGAATCGCCGGGTGCCGAACGCCAGTATCGACGGGATCATCTCCGACGCCCCGGGCGCGGCGATCCCGGCCACCGACGAGGGGTTGCTGCGCGGCGACGGCGTATTCGAGGTCGCCCTCCTCTACGACGGGGTCGCCTATGCGCTCGACGAACACCTGGCGCGTATGGAGCTCTCGGCCCGCAACCTGAGGCTCGACTTCGACGCCGCGGCGATGCGCGCCGACACGCTCGCGCTCCTCGCAGCGCCGGGCGAGCTGCCCGCCCGGGCTGTCGTGCGGCTCGTGGCCACCCGCGGCGGACGGCGGATCGTGCTCGTCGAGGAGATCCCCGAGGCTGCCCCCGCGATCTCGCTGGTGACCGTCGAGCACCGCCCGACCCCGCTCCTGGAGGGCATCAAGTCGCTCTCCTACGCTCCCAACATGCTCGCCACCCGCCTGGCCGCCGAGCGCGGGGCCGATGACGCCCTGCTGGTGACCCCGGAGGGCGTGGTGCTGGAGCTCCCGCGCCAGAGCTTCGGCTGCTCGCTCGACGGCGAGACCCTGGTCACCCCGCCGCTGAGCGCCGGGGTGCTCGACTCGATCACCCGCCGCCGCGCCCTGGAGACCGGCCTGGTGCAGGAGCGGGCCATCTCGACCGCCGACCTGGCCGGTGCGACCGAGGCCTTCGTGGCCGGGACCACCATTGAGATCCAGCCGGTCTCTTCGATCGACGGCCGCGAGCTTCCCGCGCCCGGACCGCTGACCGCCGTGCTGAGCGAGCGGGTCAGCGAGGCGATCGCCGCGGAGCTGAACCGATGAAGGTCGTGACCGTTATCGGCAACCGGCCGCAGTTCATCAAGGCCGCCGCCGTCTCCGGGCCGCTGCGCGAGCGCCACGAGGAGCTGCTCGTCCACACCGGCCAGCACTACGACGACGAGCTCTCCACGATCTTCGTCGAAGAGCTGGGGATACCCCGGCCGGAGGTCGAGCTCGGTATCGGCGGGGGCACCAATACCGAGCAGACCGGCCGCATGCTCGAGGCGCTGGGGCCGCTGCTGGCCTCGGAGGCGCCCGACGCGGTCCTGGTCTACGGCGACACCAACTCGACCCTCGCCGGCGCCCTGGCCGCAGCCCAGGCGCAGGTGCCGGTCGCCCACGTTGAGGCCGGCATGCGCTCCGGCGACATGACGATGCCCGAGGAGCTCAACCGGATCCTCACCGACCACGCCTCCGACCTGCTGCTCTGCCCGTCGCAGGTTGCGGTCGAGAACCTGGCCATAGAGGGGCTCGGCGCCCGGGCCGAGCTGGTCGGGGACGTGATGGTCGACGTCGCCGAGCTGATCCGCCCGCGCGCCGCCAGGGATTCGGCGCCCCTTGAGCAGGCCGGGGTGGAGCGCGGCG
>JBBASZ010000012.1:37010-40266 GCA_040398965.1 Solirubrobacteraceae bacterium
AAGGCGGTGCTGACCGACTCCGGCGGCGTGCAGAAGGAGGCCTACCTCGCGGGCATCCCGTGCGTGACGATGCGCAACACCACCGAGTGGGTGGAGACCGTCGACCTGGGCTGGAACCACCTGGTCGACCTCGACGCCGAAAAGGCGCTCGCCGCGCTGGAGGAGCAGCCCTCGGGCGCGCGGCCGGCCGTCTACGGCGACGGCCGTGCCGGCCACCACGTGGTCGAGGCGATCGGTCAGCTGGCCGGCTGACCGAGGCGCAGGAAGGCCACCCCGGCCGCGGTGAAGTCTTCCGGCGCGGTCGCTCCGCGGCCGTCGAGCACCGCCTGCACGCCCGGGTAGTCGGCCGGGTCGAGCGCGGCGTACTCGGGGTGGTCGGCCTGGACGATGATCGCGTCCACATTGCCGCCGTCCCATGGCGCGAAGCCGAGCGCTTCCAGCTCCGCGGCGTCGTAGAGGGGGTCGGCGGCGACCGGTCGTGCCCCGGCGCGCTCCAGCTCCGCGGCCGCCGGGAAGGCGCCGCTGAATGCCGTCTCCTTCACGCCGCCGCGGTAGGCGACGCCGAGGATCAGCACCGTCTTTCCGTCCAGCCCGCCAAGGGCCTCGCCGAGGCGGGCAACGGCGTGGGCGGGCATCGCCTCGTTTACCTCGCGGGCCGCAGCGGGCAGCGTGGCATCCGGGTCGCCCTCCAGGTAGAAGCGGGGGTAGACGGGGATGCAGTGGCCGCCGACGGCGATGCCCGGCCGGTGGATGTGGCTGAACGGCTGGCTGTTGGCCGCCTCGATCACGCGGTCGACGCTCACGCCCTCCTGCTCGGCGAATCGGGCCAGCTCGTTGGCGAAGGCGATGTTGAGGTCGCGGTAGGTGGTCTCCGCGAGCTTGGCCATCTCGGCCGCCTCGGCCGAGCCCATTCCCCACACCTCGGCGTCGAGGAACTGGCCGTAGAGCTCGACCCCGCGCGCCTCGCCCTCCGGGCTGAGGCCACCGACGAGCTTGGGGTAGGTGGCCAGGTCGGCGAAGACCCGGCCGCTGAAGACCCGCTCGGGGCTGAAGACGAGGTGGAAGTCGACTCCCTCGGTCAGCCCGGAGGCGGCCTCCAGGCCCGGGCAGATGCGCCTGCGCGTGGTCCCGACAGGCACCGTGGTCTCGAAGCTCACCGTCGTGCCGGCCTGCAGGCCCGCGCCGATCGCCTCGACCACGGCGTCGAGCGCCGTCCAGTCGGTGGTCCCGTCCTCGCGGGTCATCAGCGGCGGCACGGCGATCACGAGGTCCGGGCCGGCGGCGACGGCAGCGGTCGTGTCGGTGGTGGCGGTGAGGGTCCCGTCACCGACCGCCCTTGCGAGGCGCTCGGCCAGCTGTGCCTCCCCGGGGAACGGCTCCTCCCCGGCGTTCACGGTGGCGACGACCGCCTGATCGATGTCGCACCCGGTAACGGCGTGGCCGGCTCCCGCGACCTGCACGGCCAGCGGCAGCCCGATCTTGCCCAGAGCCACTACGACTGCGTTCATGCCCCTGCGCCCGGCATGGCGGGGGAGACGGTCTGCCCTGCCGCGGCGGACTCCAGCACCGCCTCGGCGCCCGCGATCGTTCCCAGCCCTTCCTCGAGGGTCACCACCCCGCTCTCCTCCTCGCCGCGAAGGAGCGCCATGAAGGCCTCGAGCTGCACCTGGAGCGGCTCGCGGCGGGAGATCGCGTAGCGGGTCATGTCGCCCTCGCTTACACCGCGCAGCGACTGGGTCGCGTCCCACTCGCTGGTGACGCTGCCGTTGGCGTAGAAGGTCAGGTCGGCGGTGAGGGTGTCGGCGACGAGCATGCCCAGCTCTCCGAGGATCCGCGTGCGGCGCACCTTGGTGGGGGAGAGCCAGTCGACGACGCAGTTGAAGCTCACGTCGCTCTCCAGGTCGCCGGTCACGAGCACCATGTCCTCGTGCTCGCGTCCCATCCGGTGCTGGGTCTGGGCGGCGAGGCTGCGGATCGGCGCTCCGCCGAGCCAGCGGACGAGGTCGAGATCGTGGGTGGCGAGGTCCTTGACGACGCCGACGTCGCGAATGCGGTCGGGGAACGGGCCGACGCGCTCGGTGGCGATCAGGAAGAGCTCTCCGAGCTGGCCCTCACGGACGCGGCGGCGAAGCTCGATCAGCGCCGGGTTGCAGCGCTCGACGTGGCCGACCGCCCCCTTGACGCCGGCCCGCTCTACCACCTCGATCAGCTCGGCGCCCTCGGTGGCGCTGGCGGCGATCGGCTTCTCGACGAGCACGCTGACCCCGGCACCGGCCAGCTCGGTCACCGCGGCGAGGTGCTCCTCGGTCGGCACGGCGACGATCGCAAAGTCGGGGGTGCCGGCGGCGAGCAGCTCGGCGACCGAGCCGTAGAGGAGTGAGGGGTCGCCGACGGCGCCGTGGAGGTCCCCGGCGGGGTCGACGGCGCCGGCGAACTCGACTCCCGGGGTGGACTGGAGCAGCCGCGCATGGTGGCGGCCGATCATCCCGAGCCCGAGGACGGCGCCGCTCAGCGCGCCGCCGTCGGCACGCGTGGAGTTCGAGGCGGACACGACGTCATTAGGGTATCCGGGATGGCTGACCCCTCTGCACCGGGCCTTGTGCTCGATCCGGCCGCCGTAATAGGCGAAAACGTCGTATTCGGCGCCAACGTCACCGTCCACGGTGCGGTGCGGCTCGGCGACGGGGTGAAGGTCGGCGACAACGCAGTCCTGGGCAAGCCGCCGGTCCTCGCCGAGGGCTCCGCAGCCGGCTCGGGCGACGCCGGCCCGCTGGTGGTCGGTGAGGGAGCCGTGATCAGCACCGCGGCGGTCGTCTTCGCCGGCGCGACGATCGGTGCCGGCTCAATCGTCGGTGACCAGGCCTACGTGCGCGAGCGTGCGGTGATCGGCGAGCGCTGCGTGATCGGCCGCGGCAGCTGCGTCGACAACGACGTCACCCTCGGCGACCGCGTTTCGGTCCAGACCGGTGTCTACCTCGCCTCGCGCTCCACCGTCGGCAGCGACGCCTTCGTCGGCCCGGGCGTAACCTTCACCAACGACCGCTTCGTAGACGGCTCCGACGCGCCGCTGGTCGGCCCGACGCTCCGCGACGGCGCCCGTGTCGGCGGCGGCGCGGTGCTGCTTCCCGGCGTGGAGATCGGCGAGGACGCCTTCGTCGCCGCCGGCGCCGTGGTCACCGCCAACGTTCCGGCCGGCAAGCTCGCGATCGGCGTGCCGGCCCGGATCACCGGCGACGCCCCGCCGCGCAGCGCGTAG
>JBBASZ010000012.1:40366-43363 GCA_040398965.1 Solirubrobacteraceae bacterium
CCGGAGCCGTTCATCCAGACGATCTGGTCGTTGCCGGGGCCGACGCCGACCAGGTTCACCGGCACTCCGACGAAATCCTCGATGTAGGCGATGTAGTCGCGGGCGGCCTGTGGCAGCTCTTCCGGCGTGCGTGCGCCGGTGATGTCCTCACTCCAGCCGGCCAGCTCGGTGTAGATCGGCTTCACGTGATGAAGGACCGACTGGTGGTAGGGAAAGCTCTCCAGTCGCGCGCCGTCGTCGCCTTCGGCGCTCTCGTAGGCGGTGGCCACCGGGAGGACCTCCTGGCCGCCGAGCACGTCGAGCTTGGTGATCGAGAGCGAGGTCAGCCCGTTGATCCGCGAGGCGTACTTGAGCGCGACGAGGTCGAGCCAGCCGGTCCGACGCGGGCGGCCCGTGGTGGTGCCGAACTCGCCGCCCTTCTCGCGCAGCTCCTCTCCGGCCTCGTCGTCGAGCTCGGTGGGGAACGGCCCGGCGCCGACGCGGGTGGCGTAGGCCTTGGCCACGCCCCAGACCTCGCCGATGTCCTTCGGCCCGACCCCGGTGCCTACGCAGGCTGCTCCGGCGATCGGGTTGGAGGAGGTGACGAACGGGTAGGTGCCGTGGTCGATGTCGAGCAGGGCGGCCTGGGCGCCCTCGAAGATCACCGTCTGGCCGGAGTCGAGCGCGTCGTGGATCAGGCTCGTGGTGTCGGCGATGTACTGCTCCAGGCGGCTGCCGTAGAGCAGGTACTGCTCGGTGATCGTCTGGAGGTCGAGCGCCGGGTCGCGCTCGAATTCGCGCAGCTGCTGGGCCTTGGGCTGGAGCGCGGCGATGATCTTCTGCTTGAGGATCTTCTCGTCGAGCATGTCCTGCACCCGGATCCCGAGCCTCAGGGCCTTGTCGGCGTAGCAGGGGCCGATCCCGCGCCGGGTGGTGCCGATCTCGCGCTTGCCGAGCTTCGCCTCGCCGACCTGGTCGAGCATCAGGTGGTAGGGCATGATCAGGTGCGCGTTGGCGCTGAGCCGCAGGTTGGAGGTGTCCACGCCGCGCTCGCGCAGCCCGTCGATCTCGCCGGTGAGCACCGCCGGGTCGACCACGACGCCGTTGCCGATCACGCAGGTGGTGTCGGGGTAGAGGATCCCGGAGGGGATCAGGTGGAACTTGAAGACCTCGTCGCCGTGGACGATCGTGTGGCCGGCGTTGTTGCCTCCCTGAAAGCGCGCGACGACGTCCGCGCGCGCGGCGAGCAGGTCGACGATCTTGCCCTTCCCCTCGTCGCCCCACTGGGCTCCGACGATGACGGTGCTCGGCATCCGCAGGTGAGTCTAGGCGCCGGTCAGGCGAGCCGAAGGTCGGCGGCCGGTGGCGGCTCGTCGCGCCGGTCCACGGCTTCGAAGCGTCGGTGGTCGCGGCCGAAGAGCGGCACGATCTCGCACATCTCCTCCAGGCGGGAGACGGTGCGCTCCCCGATCTGGGCGGCGAGCTCGTCGCGCTCGAGGTTGGTGGTCACCACGATCGCCTTCTCGGCCTCGTAGCGCGAGTTGATTATCGAGTAGAGCTGCTCGAGCACCCAGGCGCTGGTCTTCTCCGCGCCGAGGTCGTCGACCTGGAGCAGGTCGACGTCGGCGAGGCGGTCGAGCAGGCTTACGTAGCTGGCGTTGTTGTCCTCCTCGAAGGTGCCACGGATCTCGGCGAGCAGCCGCGGCAGGGAGTAGATGGCCACCGAGCGGCCGGCGTCGATCGCCGCCTGGGAGACGATCATCGCCAGCGTCGTCTTGCCGGTGCCGACATCGCCGAAGAACCACAGGCCGCGGCCGGTGTCGAGGCGCTCGTCGAGCTCACGGACGTAGCGGCGGACCATCTGCACCTGCCCGTCGGGCATCTCGGTAACCGGCGGGCGCTCGAACGATGCCCCGCGGTAGCGCCGGGGGACCACGGCGGAGAGCGATCCGGCCCGGCGCCGGTTGATCATCGAGACGCGGCAGCTGCAGGGCCGGACCCCGCCGGCCTCCTCGTCGTCGATCCAGCCCGAGCCCCCGCAGAGCTCGCAGCGGCTCACGCGACCTCCTGGAGGATGTTGCGAAAGCGCGGGTACTCGTGCTGGAAGGAGAGCTTGATCGTCTTCAGGGCGCCGTTGCGGTGCTTGGCGATGATGAGCTCGCTGACGCCCGGTTCCTCGGAGTCCTCGTGGTTGTAGTACTCGTCGCGGTAGATGAACATCACGACGTCGGCGTCCTGCTCGATCTGGCCCGACTCGCGCAGGTCGGAGAGCAGGGGGCGCTTGTCGGTGCGCGACTCGACGCCACGGGAGAGCTGGGAGAGGGCGATTACCGGCACGTTCAGCTCGCGGGCGAGGATCTTCAGGCCGCGGCTCATCTCGCCGACCTGCTGGACGCGGCTGTCGTAGCGGCTGTCGGCCCGCAGGAGCTGGAGGTAGTCGATGACGATCAGGCCCAGGCCGCCCTGGTCGTGGAGCGACTGGTGAAGGCGGCGGGCCTTGGCGCGGATGTCGAGCAGGCCGATGTCCGAGGAGTCGTCGACGTAGAGCTTGGAGCTGTCGTATTCGGTGGCCACCCGCAGCACCCGCTGCCAGTTCTCGTCGCGGACCTTGCCCTTGCGCAGGTCGTCGCCCTTGATCGACGCCTGCGATGCGATGAAGCGCTGGGCCAGCTCGGCCTCCGACATCTCGAGCGAGAAGAGGGCGACAGCCCGCGGGTTCTCCCTGTCCAGGGCGACGTTCTCGGCGATGTTGGTGACCAGCGCCGACTTACCCATCGAGGGGCGCGCGGCGATGATGATCAGGTTGCCGGGCTGGAAGCCGCCGGTGACGGCGTCCAGGTCCGGGAAGCCGGCCGGCACGCCGGTGATCGACTTGCCGTGGCGGGCGAGCTCGTCCCAGCGCTTGATCTCCTGCTGGAGGACCTCGCCGACGACACGGAAGTCCTGGCCGCCCTCGCCCATGCGGATCTCGAGGATCGTCCTCTCGGCGGTGTCGATGATCTCCTGGGGCTCGCCCTC
>JBBASZ010000012.1:43463-60900 GCA_040398965.1 Solirubrobacteraceae bacterium
TACTGCTCGACGACGATCGTCTTGACGGTGGCCTTCACGCCGCCGTCGAGGCCGACCTCGACCTCGTAGGAGCCGGTCTCGCGGATCGGCTCAGCGAGCACGATCTTGCGGCGGTCGACCTGGACCCCGCGGGCCTCGGTGATCGCGTCGGCGATCTCCTGGGCGGTGACCGATCCGTAGAGGCGCCCGTCCTCGCCGGCCTGGGCGGGGATGGTGAGGGTGGTGTTGCCGAGCAGCTCGGCGAGCTCGCGGGCCTCGCCGACGGCCTCTTCCTGGGCGACCTGGGCGGCGGCGGCCATCGCTTCGGCCTCGGCGATCAGGCCCTGGGTGGCGGGCTGGGCCAGGCCACGCGGGATCAGGTAGTTGCGCAGGTAGCCCTTGGAGACGGAGACCACGGTGCCTCGCGGCCCGAGGTTCTCGACGTCGGCGGTGAGGACGGCCTGGGGCATCAGTCGCGGTCGCGGTCGCGGCCACGCCCTCGGCGCGGACGGTCGTCGCTGCCGCTGCCCTCGGCGATGTACGGGATGAGGGCGAGCTCGCGGGCGCGCTTGATCGCCTCGGCGAGCTGGGTCTGGTGGCGCCGGCAGAGGCCGGTCATCCCGCGCGGGCGGATCTTGCCGCGGTCGGAGGTGAAGCGCTCGAGCGTGGCCGTGTCGCGGTAGTCGACGCGGTCGATCTTCTCCTTGCAGAAGTAGCAGGACTTGCGCCGCCCGCTTCCGGGGCCGCCCTTCCTGCTGTCCCGGCGGCGGGACGTTGACTTCGTTGCGCGCTGCTTGGCCACTGATACCTCGAGGTTGCTTGCTTCTCAGAATAGGAGCGCGCCACTTAAGGCGCGCACCGACAGTGTCGCACAACCGCGATCCTGCGGCCTCAAGGGCCGCTTCGCGCCGCCCGCCCGGCCAGGAGTGGCGGCCTGGGCGGGCGGGCGATCAGGGTCCCGGCCGGCCGGTGGCCAGGCCCTTCCCTAGAAGGGGATGTCGTCTTCGGCGGCGCTCTGCCCGGCCGGCGCCGAGGCGAAGTCGCTGGTGTCGGTGGGGACATCGGCGCTGGGGGTGAATCCACCCTCCTGGCCGCCGCCCTCGCGGCCGCCGCCGAGGAACTGGACGCTGTCGGCGATGATGTCGACCGCCTGGCGCTTGTTGCCCTCCTGGGTTTCCCACTCGCGCCACTCCAGGCGCCCGTCGATCGCGACGCCGCGGCCCTTGGCCAGGTACTTGGCGCAGTTCTCGCCCTGGGCTCCCCAGACGGTCACGTCGAAGTAGTTGGGCTTGTCGACCCACTCGCCGGAGGCGCTGTCCTTGCGGCGCGTGTTGCAGGCTACCCGCAGCTTGCAGACCGAGCTGCCGCTGGGCAGGGAGCGCAGCTCAGGGTCGGAGGTGAGGTTGCCGGTGATGATTACGCGGTTGATGTTTGAGGCCGCCATGGGGCGCTCCTTTCGCTGGCGCTTCGCGCGCCGGGGTCATTTCGCAGAACGGCGCGAGTGTAAACCGGCGGTCGGCGGCCGGAGAGGCCCCAAACCGCAATTTGCGCAGTTGTATTGGCCTTCGGTAGCGAAGAGAGGCTTGCCGGGAACTACTCGGCCGCTTCGGTCTCGCCGGCGGGCTCGGCGGCGTCCTCGGCGGGAGCCTCGGCTTCGGCCGGCGCTTCGCTCTCGGCGACGACCTCCACCTCTGCCTCGGCGGGCGCTACGGCCTCCACCTCGGCGGCGGCCTCCTCGGCCACGGGGGCGTCGGCGGCGGGCTCGGCCGGGGCCATGTCCTCTTCCGTGGTGCCGGACTCGGCCGGCGACTCGGGCGGCGGTGAGGCCTGGCGAAGGTCCGGCGGCGCCGGGGTTCCCGGGCGGTCCTTGATGATCCGGAAGCGGGTCACCGCGTCGGCGATGCGAAGCATGTTGGAGAGCTGGTCGAGCGTGGCCGGCGGGCACTGGAACTGGATCAGCTCGTACTCGGCGCGCTTCTCGTGGTCGATCTCGTAGGCCAGCGCGCGGTCGCCGTAGTCGTGGTCGGCCACCATGGAGCCGTCGCGCTCGATCAGGGCCTTGGCCTCGGTGCGGATCTTCGACCGGTCGGCCTCGGGGGCCTTCGGGTCGAGCATCAGCATCAGGTCGTATGTGGGGGCAGGAGCCGCCATCGCGGCGCGACGATAGCAGGGGGAGAAGGCTCCGGACCCGGTCCCTATGGCTCCTGTGAGCCTTCATTCACTGCGATCAGGACGGCTGCGGCGCCTCGCCGTCCCGGCCGCCGGCGCGGGGCTCCTGGCCCTGCTGGCGCTGTGGCCGAGGCTGGCTCCGGCCGGTCCCGAGCCGCCCGACCCGACACCCCGCCCGGTGGTCGCCGGGACCGTCCCGCAGCCGGCACAGCTGCCGGATTCCGTGGATGGAGGCGAGCCCGCCACGGTGCCGGAGGGCGAGGGCGAGGGCGCTCCCCGGAAGGCCCGGCAGCGCCCGGGCAGCCGGGAGCACAGGCAGCGAAGGGCCGTTTGGCCCGGGCGCTCCCGGCGCAGCACCGGGCGCAAGGCCCCGGCGGAGCGCAGCCCGAGGTCGCGGAATCCCGCCCCGCCGGCGGCCAACTCCCCGGCCCGTCCTGCGCCCGCCGCACCGGCACCGGTCATGCCGGCGCCCGCACCGCCCTCTCCCGCGCGCGAGTTCGGCTGGCCGTGAGCGGCCCTCAGGCCGCGTCGACCTTGTCCTTGCGGCGGATGTCGGCGAGCTGGTCGTCGATCCAGTCGCCGGGGTTGCGCGCGGTGACGATGCTCTTCAGCCCCTCGATCCGCCGCTCGCGCTCCTCCATCGGCATCGTCAGGGCGAGGTGGATCGAGTCGGCCAGCTCCTGGATGTCGAACGGGTTCACGCTCAGGGCAAATTCACCAAGCTCCTCGTGGGCGCCGGTGTTCTCCGAGAGGATCGAGACGCCCGCCCGCCGGTTGACCAGCGGGCCCTCCTTGGCCACGAGGTTCATGCCGTCGAACATCGCGTTGACCAGCAGCACGTCGTAGGAGCGGTAGCTGGCCATCGCCTCGGCGAGGTTGTCCCTCAGCTTGAGCTGGATCGGCATCCAGTCCGGGGAGCCGTGGCGCAGGTTGACCACCGCGACCATCGCCTCGATCCGCTGCAGGTACTCGGCGTACTCGGGCACGTCGGTACGCGAGGGCATCAGCTGGGCGATGAACGAGACCCGCTCAAGGAACTCGGGGTGCTGCTCGAGGAAGAGGTCGTAGGCGGCAAAGCCGCGCAGAACGTTCTTGGAGAGGTCGGCGCGGTCGACGCGGGTGATCAGGAACTCGCGGCGGTGGCGGTCCAGCACCGCCTCGAACTCCAGCGTCTCCGGCGAGTCGGCCACCCTTTCGGTCGCCCGGGCGTCGATCGGCAGCGGGTAGGCGCGCACCCACACGTCGCGGCCGTCGTGGTTGACGATCCCGGTCTCGAAGTCGACCTCGAGCCCCAGCAGGTCGCGGCAGCACTGCAGGAAGTTTCGCCGGTAGGCCTCGGTGTGCAGGCCGATGATGTCGTTGGCCAGCAGCCCGTGGTAGATCTCGTCGCGGATCCAGGTCGGCAGCACCCTCCAGGCGTCCGACTGCGGCCACGGGATGTGGATGAAGTGGGTGAGGAAGGCGTCGGGCCGTGCCGCGCGGACGAGGGCCGGGAGCGTGTAGAGGTGGTAATCGTGGATCATCACGATCGCCTCCTCCTGCTCGGCGATCTCGTCGATCACCGCCTCGGCCAGGTCCCGGTTGACGACGTTGTAGCCGTCCCTGAAGGCGTCGATCTCGTTCTGCCGCACGTCCGGGGCGTTGGAGAGGTCCCAGAGGTAGTGCTGGATGAACCACAGCATCGGGTTGGCGAAGATGTTGTAGAAGCGGTCGTAGGCGACCGGGTCGCTGGCCACCAGGCGGATCTCGTACTCGCCGCCGCCCGGCGCCTCGACGGTTATCGCCTTGCCCTGCGCCTCCTCGGCGACCGCGACATCGCCCTCGCTCATCGCGCTGGCCACCCAGACCGCGTCGCGGTGGGAGGCCAGGCCGGTCAGCGCGGTCACCAGGCCACCGCCGCCCCGGTGGGGGACGCCCTCGTCGTCGAAGGTCACCGGACCCCGGTTTGAGACCAGTACGAAGGGTTTGGACTCCACGGTGCGAGCCTACCCGGCGACCGGCTCGGCGGCGGGAGCCGGCGCCCCGGGCAGCTCCACCACGAAGGTCGTGCGCCCGGGACGGCTCTCCACCGTGATCTCGCCGTCCATGCGTCCGGCCAGCTCGTGGGCGATCGCCAGGCCCAGCCCGGCGCCGCGGGTCCCGTCCGAGGTGTAGAAGGGCTCGAAGACCCGGTCGATCTCGCCGCGCGGCACGCCGGGCCCGAAGTCGGTGACCGCTATCCGTGCCCGCCGCCCCTTGCGGCTGACGGCGATCACCGCGTCGGTTCCCTCGGCGGTGTGGGCGACCGCGTTGTCGACCAGGATCCGCACCACCTGCGCCAGCCGCTCCGGGTCGCAGATCGCCTGCACCGGCTCGCCGGGCAGGCGGATCTCCAGCCGCGATTCGTGGCCGGCCAGGGCGGGAACGAACTCACCGGCCACCGCCTCGGCCAGCTCGCCGACGTCGGTCGGACGGCTCTCCAGGGCCACGGCGCCCGCGTCGATCCGGGAGAGGTCGAGCAGGTCGGTGGTGAGCTTGCCGAGCCGGTCGACACCCTCGCGCAGCTGGGCCAGGAAGCGGTCGCGGGTCTCCTCGTCGAGCTCCTCGTCCTCGAGCAGCTCGACGAAGCCGCCGAGCGAGAAGATCGGGGTGCGCAGCTCGTGCGAGGCGGTGGCGATGAAGCGCCGCCGGGCGCTCTCCAGCTCGGCGAGCTGGCCCTGCATCTCGTCAAGGGCGCCGGCCAGGCGGCCGAGCTCGTCGTCGCTGTCCACCACGAAGCGGGCGCTGAAGTCGCCGGCGGCCACGCGGCGGGCGGTCTGCTCCAGGCGCCCGACCCGCCGGCCGAAGGCGCGGGCCACCAGGTAACCGGCCAGCAGGGCGGCGATCAGGGCGATCACCGTGGCCAGCAGGATCCGGTTGCGTACCAGCGAGACGTTCTTCTCGACGTCGTTAAGCGGGGAGGAGAGGACCAGCACGTTGCTCAGCACCCGCCGGCCGGTCTCCGCGTTGGTCGAGTAGAGGGGGATCGCCGTCTCCACCACCCGCTCGGAACCGAGGCTCTCCGTGGCGGTCTCCACCTTCCCGGAGGCGATCGTTGCCAGCGCCGCCGGGAAGCGCAGCTCCCCGATGTCGGCGCGGCGGTTGGAGTCGGACTTCACGAACGGCTCGCCGCCGGTGCCGGCCGGGGCCCCGATCAGGGTGACGCGGGCGTTGGCGCGGTCGGCGGCGTCCTTGACCTGGCGGTCGATCGTCGTCACCGGCTCCCCCCGGGAGATGCCGGAGTTGATCGAGACACCGAGCCGCTCGCCGTCGGCCTGGAGGAGCGCAGCGCGCTCGTCGACCAGGCTCGACTCCAGCCGCGGCACCACGCCGACGTAGACGATTGCCATCGCGCCCAGCGTGATGGCGAAGAAGATGAGCGCCAGCCGGTTGGCGATCGAGTCGGTGTCGAACATCAGCCTTCGTCGTCGCGGAAGCGGTAGCCCACGCCGCGCACCGTCAGCAGGTACTCGGGCGAGGCCGGCTCCTTCTCGATCTTCTCGCGCAGGTGGCGGATGTGGACGTCGACCGTGCGCGGGTCGCGGTAGTCGCTGCCGCCCCACACCTGCCCGAGGAGCTGGTCACGGCTCCAGACCCGCCCGGGGCTGCCGGCGAGCGCCATCAGGATCTCGAACTCGACGAAGGTCAGCTCGACCGGCTCGCCGTCGACGGTCACCGTGCGCTTGAGGGGGTCGATCCTCAGCGCTCCCTCCTCGATCACCCCTTCGCCGTCGTCGGGTTCGCGCGCCATCGCCGAGCGGCGCAGCAGCGCCTTGACGCGGCTGCGGAACTCCCGCACCGAGAACGGCTTGGTGATGTAGTCGTCGGCGCCGAGTTCGAGGCCGACGATCTTGTCGACCTCCTCGGACTTGGCGGTCAGCATGATGATCGGCACCGGGCTGGATGCGCGCAGCCGCCGGCAGCACTCCAGGCCGTCCATCCGGGGCATCATCACGTCGAGGACGACCAGGTCGAATTCCGACTCTCCGAAGAGCTCGAGCGCCTCCTTGCCGTCGCGGGCCTGGACGACCTCGTAGCCGTCCTTGCGCAAGGGGTAGGAGAGGAGCTCCTGGACCGACTGCTCGTCGTCGACGAGGAGGATGCGAGGCGTCTGCCCTGACATCGGCTTTCCAGAGGCTACGCGCTTTACCCTGCGGGGAGGCAATGCTTGACCCGCGCATCTATCGCGGGGCGCTCCTCGTGGCGCTCCTGGCGGTCATCGTCGTTGCCTTCTCCCTCGAGAACCGGCCCGAGCCGATCCGGACAACCCTCGCGCCGGCCGCCTTCGAGGGCGCCCGGGCCGAGCGGCTGCTCGAGCGCCTTACGGCCGGGTTCCCCAGCCGCCGTCCCGGCAGCACCGGCGACAACTCCCTGGCGCGGAGGGTGGCCGGCGAGCTGCGGGGCGTCCTTCCGGGGGTGACCGTGAGCACGCGCACGGTCGAGGGTGCGCGCACGGTCGACGGGCGCCGCGACCTGGTGAACGTCGAGGCCTTCCAGCCCGGCTCCTCACCGGGCGCGGGGATCGTCGTGGTCGCCGGCCGCGACGCACTCGGGCGCGGTTCCCCGGCCGCGCTCTCGGGAACCGCGGCGCTGGTCGAGCTGGCACGGGCCGCGGGCCTTGCGCGCCCGAAGCGGAGCATCACCTTCGCCTCGGTCAGCGGCTTCACCGGAGGCCAGGCCGGTATCGCTGACCTCATCTCCCGGATCGAGGAGCCGGTCGACGCGGTCCTCGTGCTCGGCGACATGGCCGGCCCGCCGACCACCGGCAGGCTGGTGAGCGCCTGGTCGGAGGGCCCGGGCTCTGCTCCGCTGGACCTCCAGCGCACCGTCGCCACCGCGCTGAGGCTGGAGTCGGGCCTCAAGGCGGACGTGCCCTACGCCCGCAGCCAGGTCGTCCGATACGCCTTCCCGTTCACCGTCGGCCCCCAGGGCCCGCCCAACCGCGCCTCGCTGCCGGCGGTGATGCTCTCGGCCAGCGGCGAGCTGCCTCCTGAGTCCTCGGCTCCGGTCTCCGCGGTCCGCATGGAGCGCTTCGGCCGCGCCGCCCTGCGCTCGATCACGGCACTGGACGCCGGCCCCCTGGTCTCAGCCTCGCCGCAGTCCGACCTGCTCACGGTACGCAAGGTCGTCCCCTCGTGGGCGGTGCGCCTGCTGGTGATCGCCCTGCTCTTCCCGGCGCTGGTGACTGCGCTCGATGCCGTGGCACGCCTGCGCCGCGAGCGCTCGCCCGTCGGCCGCTGGCTCGCCTGGCTGCTCGCCCTCGCGGCGCCGTTCGCGGTCGCCGGGATCTTCCTGAGGCTCCTGGGCCTCTTCGGGCTGCTCGACGCGACCGACCCGCCGGCCCCGCCCGGCTCGGTCCCCCTCGGCGGGGCAGGCATCGGCGCGCTGATCTGCGTGGTGGCGCTGGCCGTGCTGGCGGCGCTCTTCCTGCGGCCGGCGATCGAGCGTGCCGCCCGGCTGCCGGCCGGCCGCGACGCCGCGGGCGCGGCGCTGGCCCCGGCGCTGGTGGCCTGCGTCGGTGGCCTCGTCGCGTGGCTCTTCAACCCGTACGCCGCGGCGTTCCTGGTGCTGCCGGCACACGTCTGGCTGCTGGTCTGTGCCCGCGACTTCCGCGTTCCCCGCGGCCCGGCGGTGGCGCTGGTGCTCTTCTCGCTGCTTCCCTTCCTGGCCGCTTTCTTCGTCATGGCCGGCCAGCTTTCGACGGCGCCCTGGGAGCTTCCGTGGACGCTGGCGCTCGGGCTGGCCGGCGGCACCCCGTGGCTGCTGGTGATGCTCGGCTGGGCCCTGCTGGCCGGCGCGGCCTGCGGGGCGCTGGCACTGGCCTGGGGCTCGGGCAGCGGGCCCGACCGGAAGGTCACCGTCCGCGGGCCTGTCGGCTACGCGGGCCCGGGCTCCCTCGGCGGCACCCCGTCGGCGCGGCGCTGATTCAGCCGATCGGGTGCTCGTAGCCGTGCAGCTCGCGCGGCGAGCCGTCCGGTGCGATGAAGGAGAGGCCGTCGGTTGTCGGGAGCACCGTCCCGACGCGGGTGAAGCCTTCCGGCGCCGGGGCATCCGGGGGCAGGGCGGCGAGCAGCTCGAAGTCTTCACCGCCGGTGGCGGCCATCTCGAGCGGGTCGCGGCCCAGGCTCGCGGCGACCTCGGCAACTCCGCCGGCTACCGGGATCGCGTCGAGCTCGATCACCGCACCGACGGCGCCGGCCTCGCATACGTGGGCGGCGTCGGTGGCCAGCCCGTCGGAGATGTCGATCAGCGCCCGGGCCCCGGCCTGCCGGGCGGCGGCCGCGGCGTCGAAGCGCGGGCGGGGACGGCGGTGGGCCGCGGCGAGCGCCTCGTCCCACGGCTCCCCGGCCTGCGCCCGCCCGCTGATCACCTCCAGCCCGGCGGCGGCGGCGCCGAGCGGCCCGCTGACCCAGAGTCCATCGCCCTCTTGTGCCCCGTCCCGGCCCACGAGCTCGTCGGTCGAGTCGGCCCAGCCGACGGCGGTCACGGTGCAGAAGAGCGCCGGCGAGGAGACCAGGTCACCGCCGGCGACCGAGACGCCGCAGCTCGCGGCCATCTCCTCCAGCCCGGCGGCCAGCTCGAGCACGTCGGCCGAGCTCATCCGCTCCGGCACCCCGACGGCGACGTAAGCCTCGCCTGGGTCGGCGGCCATCGCCGCGATATCGGATAGCCCGGCGGCCATCGTCCGGTAGCCGATGTCCCCGTAGCCCATCGTCGGCGGGTCGAGCCGGAAGTGGACGCCCTCGACCATCGCGTCGACGCTGGTCACCGAGACCGGCCGGGCCTGCACGACGGCGGCGTCGTCGCCGATCCAGCGCACGACCCGGTCGCCCCGGGGCTCCATCAGCTCCTCGAAGGCGGCGATCAGCGAAAGCTCGCCCACCGGCGGAGGCCCCTCAGCGGTGGCGGTAGACGATGCGGGCGCGGTCGAGGTCGTACGGGGAGAGCTCGACGCGAACCCGGTCACCCGGAAGGATGCGGATCCGGTAGCGGCGCATCTTGCCGGCCACGTGGCCCAGGACGGTGTGCCCGTTGTCGAGCTTCACGCGGAACATCGCGTTGGGCAGCGCCTCGACGACGTCACCCTCGAATTCGACCTTTTCCTCTTTGGCCATCGCGCGTGACCGTAGCAGCCGGCAGGGCCGTTACTCGGGCGTAACTCCGCCGCTGTCGGGGTCGGTCGGGGGCGCCGGTTCGGGCGCCGGTTCGGGCCGCGGGGCGGGCCGCGGCGGCCGCGGAGCGGGCTGCGGGTTGCCCTCGTACTGGTTGTCGGGGAAGCGCCCGCCGTTGTTGCCGCCGCTCTTCTTCTTTTCCTTCTTCTCCTTCTCCTCCTCCTCGTTGTCGACCGACTCGCCCGGGGCGCCCTGGGTGAAGTAGAAGCCGGAGAAGTCCTGGCCCACGAACGGCTCCTTGGGCTCCGGGAACTCCTTGCACGGGCGCCCGTTCATCGCGACGACCATGAAGTCGCGGAAGATCGAGGCCGGTGCCTGGCCGCCGGACATGCCTCCCATCGAGAGGTTGGCGTTCGGGTAGCCGACCCAGACCGTGGTGTTCAGCGAGGAGGTGAAGCCGCCGAACCAGGCGTCGGTCGAGTTGTCGGTCGTGCCGGTCTTGCCGGCGGTCGGGCAGCCCAGCGCCGCGCCGGTGCCGGTTCCGCCCTGAACGTTGGCCTCCATCGCCTTGACCGCCTCGTAGGTCTCACCGTCGGTGAACTCCTTCACCTTCCCGGTTCGGCCGAGCGAGCGGTCGACGGTGCCGTCGGGGAGTTCGACCTTGGTGATCGCGACCGGCTTGACCCGCCAGCCGCCGTTGTTGATCGTCGCGTAGGCGCGGGTCATCTCCAGCGGGGAGACGCCGATCCGCAGGCCGCCGAGGCTCTCGGCGGGGTAGGCGTCGAGCTTGCTGGTGATGCCCAGGTCGTAGGCCGCCTGGCGCACCTCCTCGGGGCCCACGTCGAGGCCGAGCTGCTGGTAGACGGTGTTGTCGGACTTGACCAGCGCCTCGAAGACCGTCATGTCGCCGCCGTAGGAGCCGTCGTAGGTCTTGACGTCGATCTTGGCGCCGGTCCCCTCGTCGATGAAGTTGAGCGGCTTGGACTCGTAGGTGGTCTTGTTGATGTCGACGCCCTGGCGCAGCGCGGCCATCATCACCATCACCTTGAAGGTCGAGCCGGGCTGGCGCTGGCCCTGGGCGGCGAGGTTGAACTTGGTGGAGGTGTAGTCCCCGGAGGAGGCCATCGCCTTGATCTCGCCGGTCTTCGGGTCCATGCTGACCACCGCACCCGAGGGGCCCCCGGTGCCTAGGTTGTTGTTGATCGCGCGGCGCGCCTCTTCCTGGAGCTTGAGGTTGACCGTGGTGTAGACCTTCAGCCCGCCGGCGCGGACGCGGTCGGCTCCGTACTTGCGGATCAGCTCCTCGCGCACGTAGTCGAAGAAGAAGCCCTCACGGCGCTTGGCGTAGTAGCTGTTGGCCTTTACGCCCAGCGGCTGGTCCTTGGCCGCCGCGGCCTTCTCGGGCGTGATGTACCCCTGGCGGGCCATCCGGTTGAGCACCTCGTCACGGCGGGCACGGGCGATCTTGGGATCGGTGAAGGGGTTGTACTGCGAGGGGGCCTGCGGAAGGCCGGCCAGCAGCGCCGACTCGGCCAGGGTGAGCCGACTGGCCGCCTTGCCGAAGAAGACCCGGGAGGCCGCCTCGATACCAACCGCGGTCTGGCCCCCGACCGTTCCGTAGGGGACGTTGTTGAGGTACTGGGTAAGGATCCAGCGCTTGCCCTCGGGGCCCGGATGGCGCGACTCGAGCTCGGTGGCCAGCTTGGCTTCGCGGACCTTGCGCTTGAGCGTGCGCTCGCGGTTGCCGCGGTAGAGGTTGCGCACGAGCTGCATCGTGAGGGTGGAGCCGCCCTGGACGGTCTCGCCGCTGGAGGCGTTCTCGACCGCGGCGCGCACCACGCCCCCGGCGTCGACGCCCTGGTGCTGGTAGAAGCGCCGGTCCTCGACGGCGACGGTGGCGTCGCGCATAACCTGGGGCATGTCGGCGGCCGGCACCGGGGTGCGCAGCACGTCGCCCTGGATGAACCCCAGCCGGGTGCCGTCGGCCGTGTAGACGGTGGAGGTCGCACCCTGCTCGAGCGGCTTGAGCTGGTCGATCCCCGGCGTGTCGGCGGCGACGGTGGCCAGGTACCCGACCCCTCCGAGGATGCCCACGAAGGCCACGGCTGCGCCGATCGCGAGCAGCGAGAAGATGGCCTTCCCGGCCCCTGCCTGGCTGCGGCGTCGGCGTAGCTGTCGGCTTCGTCGTGACACTTAGAGAGTCTTTCCCGGCCGGGCCGGGCGGTCCTTCCGTGGACCGCCTGCAGCCTGCGCGGAAGCCCAATTCTAGTGACTGCCGGCGAGCGGGATACCCGATTCGCGGAGCGTCCGCAGCGCCTCTGCGCGTAGATCCGCTTCGGCTTCTCCGCGATCTTCGGGGGTGACCGGCTCGCCGGTGAGGCGCAGCTTGATCCCCTCGGGCGATGCCAGGGCGACCAGGCCGGACTTGACCCCCGGCAGTGCGCCGAGCCGCTCGAGGGCCGCCTGCTCGTCGGCGCCCGGGTCGATCCAGACGCTGGCGTCGGGTGCCACCAGTGGCCGGCCGATCGAGTCGTTGCCGATCGCCTGGGTCATCAGCACCTGGTTGGGAACGATCGTCCGGCTGTCGTCGGAGGTGCGCAGCCAGGTGTACATGAGGGTGAGGTCCTCGATCACGCCGGAATGCTCGTCGAGCTCGACGTAGTCGCCTACCCGCACCGGCTGGGCGATCGCCAGTGCGATGCCGGCCGCCGCGTTGGCCAGTGAGTCGCGCCCGGCGAAGCCCAGGACGGCGGTTATCACCGCGCCGGAGGTGATTGCCGCCGCGGCGAGCCGGTCGAAGGAGTCGAACTGCAGCAGCGCCAGGAAGACCCCGCCGGCGATCACCACCGCGAAGACGAGGCGGCGGACGAGCCTCAGCCGGGTGCGGGCGCCGGGGTCGAGTTCGACGAGGCCGTCGCTGCGGGAATGCAGGCGCCGCTCGGTCGCGCCGAGCAGGCGGCCGATCAGCCACGCCAGGAGGAAGGCGAGGACGATGGTCAGGGCGGCGGCGCCGAGCCGGGTCCACTCAACCGCCGCGTACGGGAGGATCAGTCCCATGGAGGCGCAAGCTACCCGCGCGCCCGGCGGCTGGGCGGCCTCCGCCGGTGCCGCGGCCCGGGCGCTGGTCGTCTCCCGGCTGCTGGTCTTCTTCGCCGGCGTCGCCGGCGCGCTGGCGCTGAAGCCGTGGTCGGGCCGGGAGGCCGACTTCGATCCCTGGGGCCTCGTTCCCGACAGCGTCCTGGTCGCCCCGTTTGCGCGCTGGGACAGCGTCTGGTTTCTCACCATCGCCACCGACGGCTACGGCGCCGAGGTGCGCCGCACCGCCTTCTTCCCGCTCTACCCGCTGCTGGCGAGCCTGGGAGACCGCATCGCGGGCTCGGCGCTGGCCGGGGGGATCCTCGTCTCGCTGCTGGCGCTGCTGGCCTCACTGGTCCTCATCCACCGCCTCGCCGAGGTCGAGCTGGGCCCTGCCGAGGCTGGGGTGGCCGTCTGGCTGCTGGCGCTCTTCCCGGCTTCGGTCTTCCTCTCGGCGGTCTACAGCGAGTCGCTCTTCCTCGCCCTCACCCTCGGCGCGGCGCTGGCCGCCCGCACCGGGCTCTGGCCCCTGGCCGGATTGCTCGGGGGTATGGCCGCCGCCACCCGCGCGGTAGGGATCCTCGTGCTGGTCCTGCTCTTCGGGCTATGGCTGGACCGCCACGCCGGATCCCTGCGCCGCCTGCGCGACCTCGCGTGGCTGGCGCTGGTGCCGCTCGGGGTGGGCATCTACGCCCTCTGGCTCGAGCAGCGCGGCTTCGGGGCGCTCTCGTTCCTGGAGATCCAGTCCTTCTGGGGGCGCGAGCAGGCCTGGCCGTGGGAGGGCGTGGCGCAGGGACTCTCCGCCGGGGCCGACGGCCTGGGGACCCTCCTCTCCACCGGCGCCGCCCCGCTGGCTGCCCACAACCTGATGCTCGCCTGCTGGCTGGTGCTCGGGGTTGCCGGCGTGGCCGGGGCGCTGCGGGTGCTGCCGTGGGCCTACGGCCTGTACACGGCGCTGATCCTTCTTGCCGCGCTCAGCTCGCCGGTCGACTGGCAGCCGCTTCTCTCGCTCCCCCGGGTGATGCTCGTCTGCTTCCCGCTCTTCCTCTGGCTTGCCTTTGTCCTCGCGCCCGGCAGAATCCCCCGCATGGCTTCCTACGCGGCATCGGCGCTGGCCCTGGCCTGCTGGGCCGCCCTCTTCTCGGCGTGGACATGGCTGGCCTGAGCGATCAGCTGCCGCCGGTCCTCTCGCTCGACGCGCTCGGGACGCTGCTCGAGATGCTCGACCCGTTCGAGGCCCTCGTCGCGGAGCTGGACGCGCGCGGCGTTCAGGTGAGCCGGGAGGAGGTAACCGACGCGCTGGTCGCCGAGATGACCCACTACCGGGCCGGCATGCAGGGCGCCCATGACGCCGCCACGCTGCACGAGCTTCGGCTGAGCAGTACGCAGGTTCTCTTCGACGGGCTCCCCGAGCGCGCACAGGAGCTCGGCTTCGACGAGATCGGCGCCGCGCTCTTTGCCTCGGTGCGCTTCCGGCCCTTCCCGGAGGTGCCGGAGACGCTCGCCGCCCTGAAGGAGTGCGGGGTGCGCACCGTTGTGGTCAGCAACTGGGACATCTCGCTCCACGAGCAGCTCTCCGACACCGGCCTGGACCGGCTTGTCGACGGGGCGCTCTGCTCGGCGGAGGCCGGAGCCTCAAAGCCCGACCCGCAGCTGCTGCTCAAGGGCCTTGAGCTCATCGGCGCGAGCCCCGGCGAGGCCTGGCACGTGGGGGACGACCCGGCAAATGACGCCGGTGCGGCGCTGGCGGCCGGGGTCGGCGCGGTGATCGTCGACCGCGGCTTCGGGCTCGAGGTGCCGGACGGCGTTCAGGTGATCGATTCGCTGGCCGCCCTGGTGGGCGGCGGGCGCTAACGTCAGCGCCGATGTCGACCGTTCCGCCCGCCGCGCCACCGGCGCGCGCACATCCGGCACCGCCGCTGGTGCCCGAGCTGCCCGACGGCGTCGAGCCCACCCCGGTGGGCCCGGGCTGGAAGGCGTGGATGGCCGTTGCCGCCCTGGTCGCCGGTTTTGCCGCCGCGATCGTCGCCGCGATCTTCCTCGGCCTCTTCGCCAGCATCTTCGGCAGCTCGATCACCGACCCGTCGCCCTCGGTGAACATCCTCTCCACCGTCATCCAGGGCGGCTGCCTGATCCTCGCCGCCTACCTCTTCGCACGTGCCACCGGCCACTCGAAGCCCTGGGATTTCGGCCTGCGCCCGACACGGTTCTTTCCCGCCGTGGGCTGGAGCGTGCTGACCTGGCTCTCGTTCCTCCTTGTAACTGTGGGGTGGACGGCGCTGATCGGCGCCCAGGACGCCCGCGACCAGCTCCCCGAGGAGCTGGGAGTCGACGAGAGCAGCGTGGCCCTCGTCGCGGCGGCGATCCTGGTCTGCGTGATCGCACCGATCGCCGAGGAGTTCTTCTTCCGCGGCTTCTTCTTCACGGCGCTCAGTTCCTGGAAGGGGATCTGGCCGGCGGCTATCGCCACCGGGCTGATCTTCGGGGCGATCCACGGGGGATCGTCGGACCCGGCCTTCCTGCTCCCGCTCGGCTTCTTCGGCTTCGCGCTCTGCCTGCTCTACGTGAAGACAGGCTCGCTCTACCCCTGCATCGCCATCCACTCGATCAACAACTCGCTGGCCTTCGGCGTGGCGCTCGACTGGGGCTGGGAGATCGTCCCCGTAGCCCTGGCCGCCCTTGCCGTGATCGCCGGGGTGCTGGCCCTGGTGCGGCTGGCCGGCGGCCGCCCGCCCGCACTGCCCGCCACCTGACACTTTCCGGAGCCCCGGCGGGTACGCTTTTGTGGTGAAGCGCGCCCTGCCCCTCGCCGTTCTCGCCCTTGTGGGCGCGCCCTCGTCGGCGCTGGCCCAGGGCGAGCCCACACCGGCGCCCACCGCGCCCGTTCCCGCCGAGATCACGGTCTCCGTGAAGGGACTGAATAAGGGCCAGGTCCTCGCCGGCACCAAGTACACCGTCGAGGGCGTGGTACGCCCGTTCGTCGCCGGCCAGAAGGTCACCGTGCGGGTGAGCCGTCACGGGCGCCGCGTCGCGAGCCGGGAGGTTTCGGTCAGGGAGGACGGCACCGTCGGTCGCTTCTCGCTCCAGCTGAAGGCCACCGGCCACGGCACCACCGCCGTCCAGGCCACCCACGAGCAGACCGCCGAGATGGCCGGGGAGAGGTCGGCCACCAGGAAGTTCCGCGTGGTCGCCGCCCGGGCGAAGATGGGCTCGCGCGGGCTTGCCGTGCGCGTTCTGCAGTACCGGCTGGCCAGGAAGGGCTATGTCGTCGGGCGCCGGGGCCTCTACGACGCGCGCACCGCCCGCGCCGTCCTGGCCTTCCGCAAGGTGACCGGGATGCAGCGCACCTACGAGGCTTCCAGCACCGTCTTCAAGAAGCTCGCCCGCGGAGCAGGCACCTTCCGCGTCCGCTTCCCCAGCCACGGCAGGCACATCGAGGCCTCGCTCTCCAGGCAGGTGATGGCCCTGATCAGCGGCGGCAAGGCGATCCGGATCTACCCGACCAGCACCGGCGCCCCGGCCACGCCCACCATCCGCGGCAGCTTCCGCGTCTACCGCAAGGACCCGGGAACCAACGCCAAGGGAATGATCCACTCGAGCTACTTCATCCGCGGCTATGCGATCCACGGCTTCGTCAGCGTCCCGATCTACCCCGCCAGCCACGGCTGCCTGAGGGTGCCGCCGGCCGAGGCGCTCTCGATCTACAACTGGATCCGCATCGGCACGCCGGTCGACGTCTACTACTAGTAGAACTGCCGGGATGGACGCCCGCGAGAGCCTTATCGCCGAGCTGCGCGAGCACGCGCTGATTATTGGCGAGGTGACGCTGACCAGCGGGGCCGTCGCCCAGTACTACGTCGACTCCAAGCGGGCGATCATGCTCCCGGCGGGGTTCGCCGCGCTGGGAGAGCTGGTCGCGGCCAAGGCGGCCGAGACCGGCGCCACCGCCGTCGGCGGCATGACCATGGGCGCCGACCCGGTGGCCTGCTCGGCGCTGGCCGGCGGCGCCGACGTGAAGGCCTTCTTCGTACGCAAGGAGGCCAAGCAGCACGGCCTCTCCCGGCGGATAGAGGGCCCGCTGCTCGAGCCGGGCGAGAGGTGCCTGGTGGTTGAGGACGTGGTCACCACCGGCGGCTCGACGGTGCGGGCGATCGAGGCGATCCTCGAAGGCGGCCACGAGGTGGTCGGCGTGGTGAGCGTGCTCGACCGGCTGGCCGGTGGCGGCGAGGCGATCGAGGCGGCGGCAGGCGCCCCCTACTTCCCGCTGGCCACCATCGACGACGTCTACCCGGACCGCCCCGACCGCGACTGAGCCAGGTCGCCAGGAGTGCCCCGACCTGGATTCGAACCAGGGGCCTACTCCTTAGGAGGGAGTCGCTCTATCCAGCTGAGCTATCGGGGCGCGCGGAATCGAGTTTAGGCGCCGCGCCGCCCGGAGGCGAGAGCTACTCCTCCTCGTAGAGCGACTCGCGTGCGACCTCCCGACCGCCTCGGTCAAAGCACCCGATCTCCAGCGTGTCGCCTCGGTAGTCGTCGGGGGCCAGGAGGGTGAAGAGCCCCTCCTCGCTGAGTTCGCACTGGTCGACGCAGAGGCCGGCCAGCTCGCCGGTGGCGATCGCCGCGCCGCGCACCAGCGGCCGGCCCCAGACCAGGGTCATCTTGGCTTCCTTGCCGGTCTCCCCCCGCCAGCCGCCGACGACCTCCTCGCAGAGATCGACCTGCCAGTCGGGGTTGCCGTCGGCGGTCTCGGCGGTCGCGCTCGCGCGCCACTCGTCGACCTGCGGCTCGCCCTCCTCGGGCTGCTCCCAGGCCAGGAAGCCGAAGACCTCAAGGCCGGTGGAGGTCGGTGCGGTGGCCGGCAGGTAGACGCGCCCTCCCCAGGTGCGGTCGGGAAACCAGGCGATCTCGCCGACCTCGCCCAGCTCCTGGCCCTCGTCGAGCTCTGCCTCTCCGCAGGCAGCGAGGAAGGTCTCGCGCAGCTGCTCGGCCCACCTGCCGGTCGGCGCGTGCTCGTGCGGCGGCTCGGCGGCGAAGCGGGGAACGAGGCGTGGCTCGGGCGGCATGGGGGGAACCTAGCGCCCGGC
>JBBASZ010000013.1:0-13812 GCA_040398965.1 Solirubrobacteraceae bacterium
CGCAACACCCACCTATGACAGGGGCGACCTCACCGTCATCGCCACCGGCATCTAAAGAGCTGAACCTATGCGCCGCCGCCTGATCCCGGCACTGGTCATTTCGCTGTTAGAAGCGCGCCCAGCTAACCGGCGGTAATCTCGGCCGCCATCTCGTCGAAGACCTCGACGTAGCGGTCGACCGCCTCGTCGGTGTGGGTGATCGAGAGGGTCCACTCCTCCTCGCGGCCCGGGGTCATGAAGATCCCGCGGTTCATGTTGAACAGCCAGGCGAGGGTTGACATGTCCTCGTCCTGGTTGGCCTTGAAGGTCTCGTAGTCGACGACCTTCTCGGTCGAGAAGGTGACACAGCCCTTGGAGCCGATCCCGACGGCGTAGCCCGGGAGGTTGTACTTCTCGATCACCTCGGTGCAGCCTTCGAGAATCCGGTCGTTGAGGTGGCCCAGGTGCTCGTAGGCGGCCGGGACCATCACCTTCTCGAGGTTGGCGCGTGTCGCCGCGATGCAGAGCGGGTTCCCGTTGTAGGTACCCACCTGGTAGACGCTGCCGTCGGTGACGCAGGCCATCACCTCTTCGGTGCCTCCGATGGCTCCGACCGGGAAGCCGCCGCCGAGTGCCTTGGCGAGGGTGACGAGGTCGGGCTTGACGCCGAAGTACTCGGTCGCGCCGCCGGGGGCGATGCAGATGCCGGTCTTCACCTCGTCGAAGATCAGGACAATCCCGTATCGCTCGGTTATCTCCCGGACCTCCTCGAGGTAGCCGGGCTCGGGGAGCACGACGCCAAGGTTCATCATCGCCGCCTCCATGATCACGCAGGCGGGCAGTCGCCCTTCCTTCTCCAGCCGCTGGATCCGGCGTTCCATCGCGCCGGCGTCGTTGAACGGCACCGCAATCACCTGGTCGACGGTGGCCTGCGGGATGCCGGCGCCGTAAGGCAAGGAAGCGAGATTCTCGTGGTCGCCGATGTCGTCGTAGGCGACGCCGATCGAGACCATCACCGTGTCGTGGTGGCCGTGGTAGGAGCCGAAGACCTTCACGACCTCGTCGCGGCCGGTGTGGGCACGGGCGATACGGATTGCGTCCATCGTCGACTCGGAACCGGAGTTCGTGTAGCGCCAGAGGGGAAGCCCCCACCTCTCGGCCAGGTTCTCGGCAACGGCGATCGCGTCCTCGGTGGGAGCGGCGAAGTGGGTCCCCATGGCGTAGCGGTCACGGACCGCGTGGCCGATCTCGGGGTTGGCGTGGCCCTGGACCATCGAGCCGAAGCCGTTGTGGAAGTCGTACATCTCGTTGCCGTCGACGTCCCAGACCCGGGGGCCGGCGCCGCGCTCGAGGTAGATAGGCCACGGCGCGCGGGCCTGGTAGGAACTGGCAACTCCGGCGGCGAGCGACTTGTCTGCGCGCTCGTACATGGCCTTGGAGGCCTGGGTGCGGGCGTTGAGCTCCGCCTCTTCGCGGGCAATCAGCTCCTTCACCCGCTCGCGATCAATTTCGACGTGGGTCTTAACGGCCATGGGCTATCACTCCATTCGAAGGTCCGGTTACGTCGATTACGACAATCCTAACGCCCGGGCGCGTCGGCACTCAGACGCGCAGGCGCTCCCCCTTCGGGTCGTAGAGCGGCTCCTCCACGATCGTCCCGGAAACCCAGTCGCCGAAAATGTCGATCTCGACCGGCGTTCCCGGCTCGGAAACACCGGTGGGAACGTAAGCCAGGGCGATCGAGCTCCCCACCGTGTACCCGTATCCGCCGCTGGTGACGCGCCCGGCGATCTCCCCGGCTATCCGCACCGGTTCATTGCCCAGGGCGACCGCCCGCGGATCGTCGAGCGTGATGGCGACCAGCCGGCGCAGGGGCTCGCCGGCATCGGCGAGGGCGGCGTCGCCGATGAAGCCACCGGGCTTCTCCGGCTTCACGGCGAACCCGAGGCCGGCCTCGTAGGGGTTGTCGTCCGGGGTGATGTCCGCCGCCCAGACCCGGTAGCCCTTCTCGAGCCGGAGCGTGTCGATCGCCTTGTACCCGCAGGCGAGCAGTCCGTGGGGCTGCCCGGCGTCGTAGAGGGTCTGCCAGAGCCGCGCGCCGTACTCGGTCGGGCAGTAGAGCTCCCACCCCAACTCGCCGACAAAGGTGACCCTCAGGGCGCGCACAGGAACGTCGCCGATCGTGATCTCGCGGGCGCTCAGGTAAGGGAAGGCCTCCGAGTCGAGCGGGTCGGGGGTGAGCGGCTGGAGAATCTCCCGTGCCTTGGGCCCCCAGAGGCCGAAACAGGCAAAGCGGGCAGTCACGTCATGGAGTTCGACGCTGCCGTCATCGGGCAGGTGGCCGCGAAGCCAGGCGAGGTCGTGCTGGCCGAAGGCGGTGCCGGTGACGATCGCGAAGTGCTCCTCACCGAGCCGGGTGACGGTGAAGTCGCACTCGATGCCGCCCCGGCTGTTGAGCATCTGCGTATAGGTGATCTTCCCGACGTCGCGGGCGACATCGTTGTCGCAAAGGCGATTGAGGAAAGCCGCTGCCCCCGGGCCGGTTATCTCGATCTTGGCGAACGAGGACTCGTCGTAGAGGCCGGCGGCCTCGCGGGTGGCGCGGTGCTCGGCGCCGATCGCCGGCGACCAGTGCATGCCGGCCCAGCCCTTCGGGCGCAGCGACTCGTCGCCGAGCTGCGCGTTGGGTTCGTACCAGTTGACCCGCTCCCAACCCGACTTCTCACCGAACGCTGCGCCGTGCTCCAGGTGCCACGGGTAGGCGCTCGAGGTCTTCAGCGGCCTGCCGGCCTGGCGCTCGTGGCCGGGGTAGCGGATGTCGTAGTAGGTCTCGTAGTTCTCACGGGTACGGGCGAGCGTGTACCCGGGCGAGCGGTACTGGGGCCCGAAGCGGCGGATATCCATCTCCCAGAGGTCCATCTGCGGCTCGCCGGCACTGATCCACTCGGCCATCACCTTGCCGATCCCGCCCGCACCGGCCAGCCCGTGGGCACAGAATCCGGCGGCGACGAAGAAGCCCTTCACGTCACTCTCTCCCAGGCAGAACTCGTTGTCGGGGGTGAAGGCCTCGGGGCCGTTGATCAGCTTGGTCACGGTGATCTCGTTCATCGCCGGGACCCGGGTCCGCGAGTTGACGGTGATCTCCTCGAAGCGCTCCCAGTCCTCCTCGAGCAGCCGCCCGTTGAAGTCAGGCGGGATGCGGTCGACGAGGTGGTCGTCGAGCGCCCACGGGGCACAGTCGCGCTCGTAGCCGCCCATGACCAGGCCCCCGGCGTCCTCGCGGTAGTAGATGAGGAGATCCGGGTCGCGCAGCGTGGGAAGGTGCCGGCCGCCGGCGCGCAGCTCCTCCATCGCCGGGAAGGGCTGGGTGACGAGGTACTCGTGGGCCATCGGCACGATCGGCACGCGCACGCCGGCCATCCGGCCGATCTCGGCGGCGAACATGCCGCCGGCGTTGACCACGATCTCGGCCTCGATGTCGCCCCACTCGGTACGCACGCGGCGGACCGCCCCCTTTTCGACGTCGATCCCCTCTACGCGGGTGTGGGTGAAGATCTGGACGCCGCCCGAACGGGCGCCGTCGGCCAGCGAGTAGGTGAGCTGGGACGGGTCGAGGTAGCCGTCGGTGGCCAGGTAGGAGCCGAGCCGAACCCCGTCGGTGACCATCAGTGGGAAGAGCTCGCGGGCCTCATCGGGGGTGATCACCTCGAGCGGCAGCCCGAAGGTCTTGGCCCAGGCGACCTGCCGGAGGATCTCCTGCTCGCGCTCGGGGGTGCAGGCCAGGCGGATTCCCCCGCACTCGACCCAGCCGGGCTTGAGCTCGGACTCCTCCTCGAGCTTTCGGTACAGCTCAGCCGAATACATCATCATCTCGGTGAGGGTCACGCTCGAGCGCAGCTGGCCGACGAGGCCCGCCGAGTGGAAGGTCGAGCCGCTGGTCAGCTCGTTGCGGTCGAGCAGGACGACGTCCTTCTCCCCGAGGCCGGCGAGGTGGTAGGCGATGCTGGCGCCCCCGACGCCGCCTCCGATGATGACGATCTTCGCCCGGTCGGGCAGGTCACGAGGCGTAGCCACGCAGCCATCCTTCCAGCCGGGGATCTTCGGCGCCCCGGCGAAGCCTGTCGAAGTGCTGGGCCGCGTATGCGTCGTAGTCGAAGTCGATCCGCGAGGCGGCGCTCTGCACCACGCCCCACATCGCCTCCCTAACGTCGGACATCAACCTCATCAGCGCCAGCGAAGCTACCTGACTCTCGTCGGGCTCGGAACCGAAGTAGGCGCCCAGGAGCGCGGCCCCCTGCGCGTCGCCGAAATCGTTGTTTACGGCGGCGTTGCCGAGGTCGAAGAACCGGTCGTTCATCCCGGCGTATTCCCAGTCGACAAGGACCAGGCCGTCGGCGGTGGCGATGAAGTTCGCGGTCAGCATGTCGTTGTGGCACGGGACGCTCTCGTGGCCCGGGCGCCCCGCCACCGCCCCGCCGATTCTCGCCGTCAGCTCGCGCGCGAGCTCCAGGTCCTCGGGCTGGGCGCCACCCCCCAGCGCGCGGGCGCTCTGCTCGTACTCCTCGGCGAGGGTGAATGTGGGGAAGGAGGTGGGCAGCGAAGGCCCGGCATGCACCGCCCTCAGTGCCGCGCCGAGTTCGGCGATCCGCTCCGGCGCGGCCATCGCCTCCGGGGTCATCGGCTCGCCGGGTACGAACGCGGTCACCAGGCAGCCGAGCTCCGGGAGCCACGCGGCCACGTCGGGGGCAACCCCGGCCTCGTGCGCGTTGCGGTTGGCCTGGACCTCGGTCTCGCGGTCGATCGAGATGATCTCGACACCCGGGGTGCAGATCCGCAGGACGAAATCCCCGGCCTCGAACGAGACGAGGAGGTTGCGGTTGGTGATGCCGCCCGAGAGGGCCACCGGCTCTCCGGTGGGCTCGCCCAGGCGTTCGCGAAGGACGTTGAAGATCGGCTCGAGGTCGAATTCGCTCACGGGCGCGCGAGGCTACGGGGAAGCCACTTTGCACGCAATCCGCGCCTGCCCGATAGCTTGCCCGCCATGACGATCGAAGAGCTGCGTGAAGCTGTCGCCTCCGGGCGCATCGACACCGTCGTACTGGGCTTCTGCGACATGCAGGGGCGCCTCCAGGGAAAGCGCTTCACCGCGCAGCACTTTCTGGACGCCGTGCTCGATCACGGCTCGGAGGCCTGCAACTACCTGCTGGCCGTTGACGTCGAGATGAACCCGGCCCCCGGCTACGAGATGGCCTCCTGGGAGCGGGGCTACGGAGACTTCGAGACGGTGCCGGATATCTCGACCCTTCGCGAGACGCCCTGGAACGAAGGAGCTGCCCTGGTGCTCTCCGACCTTCTCTGGCACGACCACAGCCCCGTGCTCGCCTCCCCGCGCCAGATCCTCAAGGCGCAGCTGGAGCGGCTGGCCGAGCGTGGCTGGTCGGCACTGGCGGCCACCGAGCTCGAGTTCATCGTCTTCGACGAGAGCTACCGCGAAGCCAGCGCCGCCGACTACCGGAACCTCACCCCCGCCAACCACTACAACCTCGACTACTCGATCCTCGGCGCCAGCTACGTCGAGCCGCTGATCCGCAGGATCCGCAACGAGATGACGGCAGCGGGCATGGTCGTCGAGAACTCCAAGGGCGAGTGCAACCTGGGCCAGCACGAGGTGAACTTCCGCTACGCCGAGGCCCTGGCCACCGCCGATGACCACGTCGTCTACAAGACGGGGGCCAAGGAGATAGCCGTCCAGGAAGGAATGGCGATCACCTTCATGGCCAAGTACGACGAGCGCGAGGGGAACTCGTGCCACGTCCACTTCTCGCTGAGGGACGGGAGCGACTCTCCCGTCTTCGCCGATTCTCCGGAGACCTTCGACTCATTCCTCAGCGGCGTCCTGGGCAGCCTGCGCGAGATGACGCTCTTCCACGCCCCCCACGTCAACTCGTACAAGCGCTTCGCCGAGGGCTCGTTCGCCCCGACGACGGTGGCGTGGGGCAACGACAACCGCACCTGTGCCGTGCGCGTGATCGGCAGCGGCATGGCCCGCCGGCTGGAGCTGCGCAGCCCCGGGGCCGACGTCAACCCGTACCTCTCGCTGGCCGCGATCATCGCCGCCGGCCTCGACGGGGTCGACCGCGGCCTCCCGGCTACGCCGCCGCTGGAGGGCAACGCCTACGCCGCGGACGCGGAGAGGCTGCCGGTCACCCTGCGCGAAGGCCAGGAGCTCTTCGCCGCCAGTGCGCTGGCCCGCGCGGCCTTCGGCGACGAGGTCGTGGACCACTACGTCAACTGCGCCCAGGTCGAGCTGGACGCCTTCAACTCCACGGTGACCGACTGGGAGCTGCGGCGCGGCTTCGAGCGGTTCTGAATCCTCGCAAATAGCGGGCAGATGAGGGTTTGTGCGTTTCGTCGCTTGACATCCGTCCGCGCGCCTACGTAGGCTCGCGCCGCCTTCATCAGGCACAGCCGGATACCCAATTGAGGAGGGGTACACAAGTGAGCACCGCAGAGCAGGCCGGAGCCGGGAACGCCGACGAGCAGCGTCTCGCTGAACTCGGCTACAAGCAGGAGCTGAAGCGAAGCTGGAGCGGCTTCCAGAACTTCGCCATTTCGTTCACGATCATCTCGATCCTCGCCGGGTGCTTCACCACCTACGGCCAGGCGTGGAACAACGGCGGCCCGGTGGCCATCTCGTGGGGCTGGCCGATCATCGTCCTGCTGATCCTCACCGTCGCCTTCTCGATGGCCGAGCTCGCCTCCTCCTTCCCCACCGCGGGAGCGATCTACTGGTGGTCGGCCCGCCTCGGCGGCCGCACCTGGGGCTGGTACACGGGCTGGTTCAACCTCATCGGCCTCATCGGCGTTGTGGCCTCGGTCGACTATGCCTGCGCCACATTCCTGAACGCCATATTGGGCGCCTATGGGGTGGACATATTCGGCATGAACTTCGCCGACGACGCCAGCCTGCTGAGCGAGACGTTCATCCTCTTCGTGATCATCCTCCTGCTGCACACGCTGATCAACATCTTCAGCTCGCCCCTGGTCGGGCGGATCAACGGCATCTCGGTCTGGTGGCATGTCCTCGGCGTTGCGGCGATCGTCATCGTCCTCATCGTCGTGCCGGCCGATCACGCGACCTTCGACTTCGTCTTCACCGAGCGGATCAACAACTCCGGCTTCGGCGAGGGGATGTACTGGTTCTACGTGCTGCCTCTCGGCTTCCTGCTGACGATGTACACGGTGACCGGCTACGACGCCTCGGCGCACGTCTCCGAGGAGACCGAGAACGCGTCGACGACCGCCGCCCAGGGTGTCTGGCGCTCGGTCTTCTGGAGCGGCATCATCGGCTGGATCGTGCTGCTGGCGATCACCTTCGCCGCCGCCGACCCCGCCGCCGTCAACGAGGGGGGCGGCACCTCAATCGCCATCTTCGAGGCGGCGATGAGCTCGGCCTGGGTGAAGTTCATCCTCATCATCTCGACGATGGGCCAGCTGTTCTGCGGGATGTCCTGCGTGACGAGCGCCTCGCGCATGACCTACGCCTTCTCGCGGGACGGCGCGATCCCGGGCCACAGGATCTGGACGAAGCTCAACCACCACCGCGTTCCGTACATGTCGGTGCTGTTCATCTCCTTCTGGTCGCTGGTCGTGACGCTGCCGGCCCTCAAGGGCAACGCCGACGGCTTCCCGTTCGCGTTCTTCGCCATCGTCTCGATCGCGGTCATCGGGCTCTACATCGCCTACGTGATCCCGATCTACCTGCGCTGGCGCCAGGGCGAGAGCTACGAGCGCGGCCCGTGGAACCTGGGCAGCAAGTACAAGTGGCTCAACCCGATCGCCGTCGTCTGGGTGGCTCTCTGCGTGATCATCTTCTCGCTGCCGTTCGTGCCCTCGGCCGTGCCGTGGGCCAGCGACTTCAGCTGGGAGGCGTTCAACTACGCGCCGCTGATGGTGGTCGTGGTGATCATCTTCGCGACCATCCTCTGGTTCGCGACAGGGAAGAAGACCTTCCACAGCCCCGCGGAGGACATGGCGGGCGAGGCCCACGCGGTGGAGAGCGAGCTCGGGCCGCCGCCGAAGTTCCCCGAGGCTCCCTGATCGCAGGGAGATCCTGAGACATCGAAGGGCCGGCCTGGTGCCGGCCCTTCTTTGTTACCCCCCGTTACCCGAGCTCTGGCAGACTGCGGCCCGTGAGCGAGACGCTTGAGGTCATAGAACCGGCGACCGAAGAGGTCATGGCCGGCTTCGCCCGGGCCGGGGCCGAGGAGACCGACGAGGCCGTCGCCCGTGCGGCAGAGGCCCTTCCCTCCTGGCGCTCGATGCCGGCGGGGCGGCGGGCCGCGGTCCTGCGCAGCCTCGTCGCGGTGCTGGAGGACCATCACGAGGAGCTCGCGCTGCTGGAGGCCCGCAACGCCGGCAAGCCGATCACCTCGGCCCGCGGTGAGATCGGCATGGCGATCGAGACCTTCCGCTACTTCTCCGGCGCGCCGGAGCGTCCCGTCGGCGAGACGATCCCCGCCGACGGCGGCATCGCCCTGACCGTTCGCGAGCCGATCGGCGTCGTGGGACTGATCACCCCGTGGAACTTCCCGCTGACCATCGCCTCCTGGAAGATGGCGCCGGCCCTGGCCGCCGGCAACACGGTCGTCCTCAAGCCGGCCGAGCTCACGCCCTGCACCTCGGTCCGGTTCGCCGAGCTGGCCCTGGAGGCCGGCATCCCCGAAGGCGTCGTGAACGTCGTGGTAGGCCCCGGCTCCACCGTCGGTCGCAGGCTCGTCGAGCACCCCGGCGTCGGGAAGATCGCCTTCACCGGGTCGACCGAGGTGGGGGCGGCTATCGCGGCCGGCGCCGCCGCCACCATCAAGCGCGTGACGCTCGAGCTCGGCGGCAAGTCGGCCAACGTGGTCTTCGCCGACGCCGACGTGAAGCTGGCCGCCCGCTCGGCGCCCGGCGCCGTCTTCGACAACGCAGGTCAGGACTGCTGCGCGCGCTCGCGGATCCTCGTCGAGCAGAGCGTGCTCGACGAATTCCTCGCCGAGATGGAGGCGGCGGTCGGCGATATGCGGGTCGGCGACCCGCTCGACGAGGCGACGACGATGGGCCCGCTGATCTCGGCCGGCCACCGCGAGGAGGTCGCCTCGTTCCTGGCCGACGACGAGAACGTCGCCTTCGCCGGCCAGGCGCCGGACGGCCCGGGGTACTGGATGGCTCCCACCGTCCTCTGCCCGGTCGAGCCGGCCGCGCGTGCCGCCACGGAGGAGATATTCGGCCCGATCGCCGCGGTTATCCCCTTCGAAGGCGAGGAAGAGGCGATCCGGCTGGCCAACGACTCGATCTACGGACTCTCGGGCTCGGTCTGGACCCGCGACGGGGCACGCGCCCTGCGGGTGGCCGGCGCCATCGAGTCGGGGAACCTCTCGATCAACTCGAACAGCTCGGTCCGGGTCAACACCCCCTTCGGCGGCTTCAAGCGCTCGGGCTACGGACGCGAGCTCGGTCCCCACGCCCTCGACGCTTACACCGAAGTCAAGACGATCTACATCCGCACCGAGGAGGACTGAGGATGGCTGGAAGGCTCGAGGGCAAGGTATGCGTAGTGACCGGGGCCAGCGGCGGCATCGGGGCAGCCACGGTTGCCGCGATGCAGCGCGAGGGCGCGAGGGTGGCCGGCGTCGACCTGCTCGAAGGTGCCCCCGGCGACCTCTCGATAGCCGCCGACGTCACCAGCGAGGAGCAGGTCGCCGACTACTGCCGCCAGGTGAGTGAGGCCTTCGGCCGGATCGACGTCCTCTTCAACAACGCCGGGATCTCCCCCGACGACGACGCGTCGGTGCTCGACACCTCGGTCGAGGCCTGGCAGCGGGTCCAGGACGTGAACCTCAAGTCGGTCTTCCTCTGCTGCAAGCACGGGATTCCCTACCTGCTCGAGAACGAGGGCCCGCTGCGCGGGTCGGTCGTCAATACCGCCTCGTTCGTGGCCACTCTGGGCGCCGCCACCTCCCAGATCTCCTACACCGCCTCGAAGGGTGGCGTGCTGGCCATGAGCCGCGAGCTCGGCGTCCAGTTCGCCAGGAAGGGCCTGCGGGTCAATGCCCTCTCTCCCGGCCCGGTCAACACGCCGCTGCTGCAGGAGCTCTTCGCCAGGGACCCCGAGCGCGCGCAGAGGCGGCTGGTTCACGTGCCGACCGGGCGGTTCGCCGAGGCCGGCGAGATGGCCGAGGCGGTGGTCTTCCTCGCATCCGACGAGTCCTCGTTCGTCAACGCGAGCAACTTCCTCGTCGACGGCGGCGTCAGCGGCGCCTACGTGACGCCGCTGGAAGACGAGTAGCGCCGCCGCTAGTCGCCGACCGCGACGATCGCGTCGATCTCCACCAGCGCGCCCTTCGGCAGCGCGGCAACCCCCACGGTCACCCGCGAGGGAGGGTCGGCAGGAAAATGGGCGGCGTAGACCTCGTTGACCGCCGCGAACTCATCGAGATCGGTCATGTAGATCGTGCAGCGGACCGCGTCGGCCAGCCGGGCGCCGGCCCCTTCGCAGACCGCCTCGAGGTTGGCCAGGCAGCGGGCCGCCTGCGTCGCGGCGTCATCGCCGACCAGCTCGCCGCTCTCGGGATCGAGGGGTATCTGGCCGGAGCAGAAGAGCAGCCCCTGGCCGGAGACGGCGTGCGAGTAGGGCCCGATCGCCTCCGGGGCGCCCGCCGCGCTGTGCGTACGACGTGAGTGACTCACGTCACCAACGCTACCGGCCGGTGAGCGGTCCGGCGGCCCTGCTCCGTATTGTGCTGCGCCCGTGCAGGGATTCTTCAGAGCAATTACCGGGAAGCGCGGCCGCTGGGTGGTCGTGGGCCTCTGGCTGCTCGCGGTCGTCGCCTTCGGGGCGGCACAGCTGCCCACCAAGTTCGAGGAGGTCCAGAAGAACGAGTCGACCTCATTCCTGCCGGGAGAGGCCGAGTCCACCAAGGCGCTGACCGATGCCGAGGAGATCCGTGGCGAGGAATCGGTGACGATCGTCGCGGTCTACCGCAACCCCGACGGGCTGACCGCCGCCGACAAGGCCCGGATCCGTGCCGACCGCCGCGAGCTCAACTCGCTCGACCTGGCCCGCACCGGGCCGTTCGCTCCCCCGGTCTTCTCGAAGAACGGCCAGGCCGCGCTCCTAAACGCCGACATCGCCGTCAACGGCGAGGGCGAGACGATCACCGGCCCGGTCGACGAGGTCCGGGCAAAGGTCAGCGGCGAACGCGACGGCATGACCGTGAAGGTGACCGGGTCGGCCGGCTTCTCGGCCGACGCCATCAAGGTCTTCGAGGGCATCAACGGGACCCTGCTGATCGCCGCCTCGGCGCTCGTCTTCATCCTCCTGGCGCTGATCTACCGCAGTCCGCTCTTCCTGTGGATTCCCCTCTTCTCGGTCGCCATGGCCGAGATCGCCAGCCGGTCGCTGGGCTACCTGATCGCCGAGGCCGGGTTCACCGTCAACGCCCAGGCATCGTCGATCATGTCGGTGCTCGTGCTGGGCGCGGGGACCGACTACGCGCTGCTGCTCGTCTCCCGATACCGGGAGGAACTCAGGCAACGCGAGGACAAGAAGGAGGCGGCGGCTATCGCCGCCTACGCCACTGCGCCCGCGATCTTCGCCTCGGCAATTACCGTGATGCTCGCGCTGATGTGCCTCACCCTCGCCGAGGTGAACGGCACCGCCGGCCTAGGGCCTCTCGGGGCCCTCGGCGTCGCCGTGGCGATGGTCTCGATGCTGACCCTGCTGCCCGCTCTCCTGGCCATCACCGGGCGCCGGGCCTTCTGGCCACTGGTACCCAGGGTCGGTGACGAGGGTGCCGACGCTGCCCACGGCCGCTGGCGCCAGTGGGGCGAGTGGATCGACCGGCGGCCGAGGCGGGTCTGGATCGGGACGACGCTGATTCTCCTGGTCATGTGTGCGGGGCTGGTTACCAGCTTCTCGACCAACCTCACGCAGGCCGACTCCTATCGCGACACCGTCGAGTCGGTTACCGGCCAGGAGCTGCTGGCCACCTCGTTCCCCAGCGGAACTAACGCGCCAACCGAGGTGATCGTCCCCGATAAGGCGAAGGTCCCCGCGGTCGTGGCGGCCCTCAAGGAGGACCCGGATGTCGCCGAAGCCCAGCCCGTGGCCGAGGGCGGCCCGGGGGTACTGGTCCTCGCCGCGCTGACCACCAACCCCTACTCGACGGCCGCCTACGACGCGATTCCCCAGATACGCGAGACGGCCAAGGCCGCCGGCGGACAGGACGTACTGGTCGGGGGCACGAGCGCGATCGAGAAGGACATCCGCGACGCCTCGGTCCGCGACACCAAGCTGATAATCCCGCTCGTCCTGCTCGTCGTCTTCGTCGTGCTGATCCTGCTGCTCAGGTCGCTGGTGGCGCCGATCGTCCTGATCGCCACCGTCGTCCTCTCCTTCGCGGCCACGATGGGCCTGAGCTACGTGGTCTACGACGTGGCCTTCGGCTTCCCGGGAAGCGACCCCGGCCTGCCACTGTTTGCCTTCGTATTCCTGGTGGCCCTGGGCATCGACTACAACATCTTCCTGATGGCGCGGGTGCGCGAGGAGACCCAGCGCTTCGGAACCGAGCACGGGATGCTGCGCGGCCTGGCGGTCACCGGCGGGGTGATCACCTCGGCGGGGATCGTGCTCGCCGGCACATTCGCCGTGCTCGGCGTGCTGCCGCTGGTCTTCCTGACCCAGATCGGGTTCGCGGTCGCCGTCGGGGTCCTGATCGACACCTTCATCGTCCGGTCGACTCTCGTCCCGGCCCTGGTGCTGGAGATCGGGAAGAAGATCTGGTGGCCCTCGGCGCTCTCCCGCGAGGAAGGAGCCGACGGGGCGAAGCCCGAGGAAGAGCCTGAGCTGAAGGACGAGCCGGCCGCCGGCTAGGCGACCGCCTCCAGGTCACGCATCTCGTCGTCGGTCAGGCGGATCGCGGCGGCCGCGACGTTCTCCTCAAGGTGCTCGATCGAGGAGGTGCCCGGGATCGGGAGCATCAGCGGTGAGCGCTGGAGCAGCCACGCGAGCGCCACCTGGTAGCGGGTGGCGTCGTGGCGCTCGGCGATCCGGTCGATGACCTCGTCGTCCTTAAGGCTCCCGGCCACCAGCGGGAACCAGGGAATGAAGACGATCTCGTGGCGCTCACAGGCCAGCAGGACCTCGAGCGAGCCACGGTCGGTGATGCTGAACCGGTTCTGGACGCTGACCACGTCGACGATATCCAGGGCCACCTCGAGCTGGACGGAATCGACGTTGGAGACGCCGACGTGACGGATCAACCCCTCGCGCTGGAGCTCGGCGAGCGCCCCCACCGATTCGGCGTAGGGAACCTCCGGGTCGGGAGCGTGGAGCTGGTAGAGCTCGATCGCCTCGACTCCGAGCCGCTTGATGCTCAGCTCGCACTGCTCGCGCAGGTGGACCGGGTCGCCGTTGGGGTGCCACTTGTTGGGCCCGCTGCGGGTCAGCCCGCCCTTGGTGGCGATCACGAGGCCCTCGGGGTATGGGGAGAGCGCCTCGCGGATCAGCTCCTCGTTGGTCTCCGGGCCGTATGAGTTGGCCGTGTCGATGAAGTCGACGTCGAGGTCGACGGCCTTGCGCAGGACGGCCATCGCGTGCTCGTGGTCGGGGTACTCGCCCCAGACGCCCTCGCCGGTCAGGCGCATGGCGCCATAGCCCAGGCGATTGACCTCCAGGTCGGCGCCGATCCTGATCTTCCCCGCGCGGGCTGCAGTGCTCATTCTTCCTCCCTGGATCTAGAGAACCGACAGGTAGCGGTCGAGCTCCCACTGGGTCACCTGGACCCGGTA
>JBBASZ010000013.1:13912-52405 GCA_040398965.1 Solirubrobacteraceae bacterium
TCTAGAGAACCGACAGGTAGCGGTCGAGCTCCCACTGGGTCACCTGGACCCGGTAGTCCTCCCACTCCCGTCGCTTGATCTCGATGAAACGGTTGAACATGTGCTCCCCGAGGGTGCGGAGCACCAGCTCGGAGCCGGCGGCGATCTCCACCGCCTCGCCCAGGGTCTCGGGCAGCTGCTCTATTCCCTGGCGCTGGCGCTCCTCCGGCGAGAGGTGGTAGAGATTCTTCTCCATCGGCTCGGGCAGCTCGTAGCCCTGCTCGATCCCCTCCAGGCCGGCCTGGAGGAGCACTGCGAAGGTCAGGTACGGGTTGCAGGCCGGGTCGGGGCAGCGCAGCTCCATCCGCGTGGCCTGCTCGCGGCCGGGGTGGTAGAGCGGCACCCGCACCAGGGCCGAGCGGTTGCGACGCGACCAGGCCACGTAGACCGGCGCCTCGTAGCCCGGCACCAGGCGCTTGTAGGAGTTGACCCACTGGGCGAAGATCGCGCTCATCTCGCGGGCGTGGCGAAGCTGACCGGCGATGAACGCCTTGGCGGTGTCGCTCAGGAAGAACGGGTCGTCGGCGTCGTAGAAGGCGTTTGAGCCGCCCTTGAAGAGCGACATGTGGGTGTGCATCCCCGAGCCGTTCTCGCCGAGCAGCGGCTTGGGCATGAAGGTCGCGTGCCAGCCGTACTTCATGGCGTATTCCTTGACCGTAATCCGGTAGGTCATGCAGTCGTCGGCCATCTTCAGCGCCGGGGCGTAGCGCATGTCGATCTCGTGCTGGCTGGGGCCGACCTCATGGTGGCTGTACTCGACGTCGATGCCCAGCTGCTCGAGGGCGAGCACCGTCTCGCGGCGCTGGTCGGAGCCGGCGTCGAGGGTGGTCAGGTCGAAGTAGCCGCCCTCGTCAAGCACCTCGGTGCCGTGCTGGTCGCGGAAGAGGAAGTACTCAAGCTCGGGCCCGACATTGAAGGTGTCGAAGCCCATCTCCTCCATGCGGGCCAGTGCGCGCCGCAGCACGTGGCGGGGGTCGCCCTCGTACGGGGTCCGCTCGGGCGTCAGGACATCGCAGAACATCCGGCCCACGCCCTGCTCCTCGGGGCGCCAGGGGAGGATCGCGAAGGTCGACGGATCCGGCATGGCGATCATGTCGGACTCCTCGATGGCGTTGAAGCCGGTGATCGAGGAGCCGTCGAAGCCCATCCCGCCGGCCATGGCGTCGTCGAGCTCGTCGACGCCGACGGAAAACGACTTCAGCTGGCCCAGGACGTCGGTGAACCAGAGGCGGATGAAGCGGATGTCCCGCTCCGCGCAGATCGCCTTTACGTCATCGGTGCTGGCAGGCGCGTCGGCCATGGGCAGACCCTAGCGCCGGCCTGCGTATCTCCGGGAGCCGGTCAGCGGCTTGCTCGGACCTCGGCCCGGCCGATACTGATCACGCCGAGCTTGCGGGCAACCGCCCAGGTGAGGTCGAATTCGACGCCGCGCGCATAGGGCCCGCGGTCGACGACGCGTGCGGTCGCCCTGCGCCCCTTGTAGCGGAAGTGGACGACCGTCCCGCAGGGAAGGGTCTTGTGGGCGGTACCCATCAGCGTGCTGGTGAGCTTCTGGCCGCAGGCGGTGCGGCGTCCGTACCAGCCGGGGCCGTACCAGGTGACCGTGCGGCTGTATCTCGCGGCGCCGCCGCCTTCGCCACCGCCACCCCCGCCGCCGGACCGGCATGAAGGAGCCCGGCGCTTGATCGCCCGCAGGGTGCCCGGGCCGGCGACGCCGTCGACCGCCAGGCAGCGCGTGTGCTGGAAGCGGCGCACGGCGCTCTTGGTCATGCTCAGGAACCTTCCGGTCGCCGGTGCGTTTAGGAGCCCGATCTTGCGCAGGCGGTTCTGGAGCTGGCGCACGTCGTGGCCCCGCATCGGCTTCTTGAGCGTGCGGTCGCCCAGGCGCACGGCGCTCGTGGCCGTGAAGCCGGCGCTGGCCTCGGCGCTGGCCACGCAGGCCACCACCAGGAGTAGCCCGAGGGCCGCAGCCCAGCCGGCGATCCGGTCCGGCCGCACGGTGGCCGTTCGGAACGTTCGATGGTTTGAGGACATGGGTTTACGTCACCTCTTTCGTCGGCTTACGGGGTTAGCTGACGGGCTCGCGCGGAAAGAGTTGCGCTATGCCGCAATTGCGGCGATTCGCCCCAACTGATTGGGTCCCCCGCTCTCCGGCTGCCCGTAGAAGGGGCCGGAAACTCAGCGGTATTGCTTGAAGGCGAAAGCCTAGCCTACGGCGCCGTTACCGACGCATTTTCACTGGCAATATCGCCCCTGCCGGCCACCGCGGCTATGTAGCTGGCCACGTCCTTGGCCTGCTGGCCGGAAACCAGCCCGGCGGGCATGTTGCCGTTGCCGCGGGCACGGCCGACGACGATCGCGTTGTAGGTGAGGGCCGCCGGAGGACGCATCACGTCGAGGTTGGGGCCGGTCTTGCCGACGGCGCCGGAGGCGGCGAGCGTGTGGCAGGTCGAGCAGTTCTGGGCGAAGGCCTGGCGCCCTTCCTCCTGGGCCGCGGTCAGCTTCACGCCTCCCACGGCCTCCCGCGAGACGTCCTTGTTGTCGCGGATGATCAGCCAGAGGGGAACGGCCAGGCCGACCCCGACCACGCAGACGGCGATCCCCAGGGCGAAGAGCTTGCCGGTGCTGCCGGCCTTGGCGGCTTCGGAGCTCTTTCGGCTGCGGGCCATGCCGACCGCCACCACGGCGACGCCGGCGACCACGAAGAGAAGGACGATTGTTGAGAGTGCGACCATCGACCCGGCAGGTTACAGGGCGCACCGCACGGGATGCCGCGCCGAAGTGCCCGCCTCGAATGGCAGGCGGGGCCGGGTCAGCGCCGGCGACCCTGCGCGAAGGAGAGCACCGCCGGGGCGACGGCGCGGAAGTCGGCCAGCTCCCCGCCGGCGTCGGCCTGAAGCCGCTCGCGGGCCTCGTCCAGACCGGCCGGTACTCCCGGCTCGGAGCTGCCCTCGCCGAGCGCCTCGAGGCGGTCGACCAGGAGATTGACCGTCCCCCCGGCATGGCGGTGGCGCTCGAGCCGGCCCTCGGCCAAGACCAGCGGCTCGGTGCGTACGGCGAGCCGGAAGCGCTCGTAGACCGGCGGCGGAACGACGAGGTTGACGGTCCCCTCCTCGTCCTCCAGCAGCATGAAGCAGACGCCCCGCGCGGTAGCCGGCCTCTGGCGGGCGACGACCAGGCCACCGACCCTGGCCCTCGAGCCGTGGCCGACAGAGCCAAGCGCACCGCTGGAAAGCGCGCCGGCCGTGGCCAGCCTCTCCCGCACTATCGCCAGCGGATGGCTGCCGGTAGTCATGCCGGTGGCGGCATAGTCGGCGAGCATCAGCTCCCAGGGGCTCATCGGCTCGAGCTCCGGCGCCCCCGGCAGGCCCAGCCCCAGCGACAGCTGCCCGCTCGGGCCGGTGGGGAACCTGGCCCCCAGCCGCCAGAGCACCTCCCGCCTCCGGTGGGCCGGGGGACCCTGGGCCAGGCTGTCGCACGCCCCGGCCCAGGCCAGCGCCTCGAGCGAACCCCGTGAGCCGGGGGCCCGCGCGGCCAGGTCGTCGAGCGAACCGAACCTCCCGCCCACGCGCCGGGCCTCGACCAGCTCCTCGAGCTCGTCCGAGGAGACGCCGCCGACCTGGCGCAGGCCGACCCTCACGGCACCGTCGGCGGTGACCTCGGTGCCATGGCCGCTCTCGTTGACGTCGGGGGGCAGGACCGTTATCCCGCGGCGCTGGGCCTCATGGACGAGCGCGTCCGGCGGGTAGAAGCCCATCGGCTGCTCGTCGACCAGGGAGGCCAGGAACTCCGGCCCATGGTGGACGCGCAGCCAGGTCGACTGGTAGGCCAGCAGGCCGAACGCGGCCCCGTGAGCCTTGGGGAAGCCGAAGCCCGAGAAACCGGCGATCATCGTGAATACCCGTTCGGCCAGCGCCTCGTCGACGTCGGGCCAGAGGGCGGTGGCACCGGCGACGAAACAGCGGTGATGGGCCTCGATCGCCGCCTGCGAGCGCCGCCGGCTCATCGCCCGCCTGAGCCCCTCCGCCTCCCCGGCGGAGAAGCCGGCGAAGGCCATGGCCACCTCGATCACCTGGTCCTGGAAGATGATCGTCCCGAGCGTCTCCTCGAGGACCGGCCTCAGCGACTCGTGCAGGTAGGGGATCTCGAAGCCCGGGTCCTCCCTGAGCCGCCGGCGGCGCTCTATGTAGGGGTTGACGGCCCCTCCCTGGATCGGCCCGGGACGGACGATCGCCACCTGGACGGTCAGGTCGTCGAGGTTCTCGGGCCTGGTTCGGCGCAGGGAGGCCATCTGGGCCCGGCTCTCGATCTGGAAGACCCCGGTGGTGTCGCCCTCCTGGATGGCGCCGTAGACCTCCGGGTCGGCGTAGTCGATCCGGGAGAGGTCTATCCGCTCGCCGCTGCGCGCCGCGACCTTCTCCACGCAGCGCTCGACCGCCGAGAGCATCCCGAGCCCGAGCAGGTCGATCTTCAGGAACCCCGCATCGGCGCAGGAGTCCTTGTCCCACATCGCCACCTGGCGCCCCTCGATCGCCGACGGAACCACCGGGCAGCAGTCGACCAGCGGCCGGGTGGAGACGATCATGCCGCCGGAGTGCTGGGCGAGGTGTCGCGGCAACCCCTGGGCCTCGCGGGCCAGTCGCACGAGCCACTGCCAGCGCTCGGAGCGGGCGCGTTCCGGGCCGATGGCCGTCCTGGCGTCCTCCTCCAGGCGCTCCATCGACCAGCCCTCCGCGGCCCGGGCCACGCGCTCGACCTCCGCCGGCGGGAGCCCGAGCGCAAAGCCGACCTCCCTGACCGCGCCGCGGGTCCTGAAGGTGGGAAAGGCGGCGACCAGTGCCGAGTGCTCGCGCCCATAGCGCTCGTGGATGCGGGGGATCAGCCGCTCGCGCACGTCGCGCGGGAAGTCGAGGTCGATATCGGGCAGGGCGGTGATCTCCTCACTCAGGAAGCGACCGAGCAGGAGCCGGTTGGCCACCGGATCCACATGGGAGAGCCCGGTCAGGTAGCAGACGATCGACGAGACCGACGAACCCCGGCCACGCCCTGGCGGAAGCAGCGCGCGGGCGCTCTCCGGGCCCCGCACCTCCAGTGCCACCTCACGCGCCAGCTCGAGCATGTCCCGGTGGAGCAGGAAGAAGCCGGAGAGCCCCAGCCCGGCGATGATTCCCAGCTCCTCCTCCAGGCGCGCCGCCGCCTCGGCGCGCAGGCGGTGACCCGCCGGGTAGAGGACGGCGAAACGCTCCCGGCAGGCGCGGGCCAGCTCGCCGTCAGCGCCCTCGTCCTCGGCTCCCGGGTAGCGGTAGCCGAGGTCCTCCAGGAGCTCGAAGCGGCACCGGTCGGCCAGCCGTCCCGCGGCGGCAACCGCCTCCGGGTGGCCTGCGAAGCGGGCCTCCATCGCCGGCGGCGCGGCGAGCACGTGGCTGTGGTTGCCGCGTCGCAGCGGCTCGCTGGAGTCGAGCGGCCGGCGCTCGCGGATCGAGACGAAGGCGTCCTGGAGCGGGGCGCGGCGGCGGTCGTGGGCGTGGACGTTCCCGGTGGCCACGGCCTCCAGGCCGAGCCGGCGGGCGAGCGCCTCCAGTTCGCGGCAGAGCGCCCGGTCATGGCGGGCAAAGGGCCGCTGCAGCTCAACGAAGAGCCGCTCCGGCCCGAAGGCATCGGCCAGCCGCCTCAGCGTCCCCTCGTCGTGAACGCCGCGCCCGGCACAGCCGCTCAGGCAGAAGAGTCCGGCAGCGTGCGAGGTGAGGTCCTCCAGGGAGGCAACGGGGTCGCTGCGTCCTGGGCTCTCGCGGGTCGAGGAGTGGGCCCGGGTGAGCAGCCGGCAGAGGTTCGACCATCCCTCCCGGTCCTCCACCAGCAGCGTCACGTGGCGAACCTCTTCTCCCTCCCCTGCGCGGATGCTCAGCTCGGCTCCGTGGATGGAGCGGACACCGGCCTCCCGGGCGGCGACGGCGAACTCCATCGCCCCGCAGAGGTTGTCGTGGTCGGTAAGGGCGAAGGCCTCGTAGCCGGCCCGGGCGGCGGCGTGGGCGAGCTCGTCGGGGTGGGAGGCCCCGTCCAGGAAGGAGTAGGCCGAGTGGGCATGGAGCTCTGCGTAAGACACGAACGTATGTTCGCATTCTCAGCCCGCCTTTTCCACCCCGGCAGGCAGGCAGTCATCGCGCCTCCGCCAGTTCCCGTCCAGGCCGCGGACGGCTGCCTCGACCAGCCGAGCCGACTCCTCGGAGCGCTCGCCGCGCAGGCCGATCGATACCCCGGCGCCGACCCTCCCCCGGGCGCCGGTGTGGCGCACGTCGAGCAGGTAGACCCGCCGCTGCCTTACGCCATGGGAATCCAGCCGCCGGCGCAGCGCCTCGCTCACCGCCACGGCGGCGCCGAGCTTCAACTTGGGCGAGCGAACAGCCTCGATGAAGTCCCGCGCCGCCTCGAGGTTCGCGGCAGCGGTCAGGTCGAGGTGGGTCTCGGTCTCCACGATCCGTCCCCGTCGCAGCGCCGGCGCACCGAGGGCCATCGCCACCGCCTTGAGCGGGCCCGGGAGGGCGACGCCGCCGTGGTAGCGGACGGTGTCGGTGACGATCAGGTCGACCGGCCGGCCCGAGCGGTCGACGGTCACCGCATAGCGCTCAACGTGGCGGCCGCCCGCCTCGGCGCCGGCGCCCAGGCGGGCGAGGTCGCCGGCCAGTTCGTTGCGGCGCCGGATAGTGAAGGTCTTCTCCCCGGTCCTCGTGTCCCTGCGGGCGCCGAAGGCATCCTCGGCGTCAAGGGATAGCCCGGCCAGGTGGTAGCGGCCCTCGGCCCGGGATTCCATCCCCTTCTCGCCCCAGGTGAAGTCCGGAGCCGGCGGGTCGCCGATCCGGTCGACCAGGGCCTGTGCCTGCGCGCCGGCCGGGCGCAGCCACGCGCGCCCGCGGGTGACCCGGCCCGAGATCGAGCCGGCCAGGGAGTCGCCGATCGCCCCTCCCCCGACACCGGCCTCGGCGCCGGCGCCGACCTCGATCCCCAGCCCGCCGCGCTCGGCCAGCGTGATCAGCTCCATCCCATCGGAGCGGCGCTCACGCAGCAGGGTGCGCCCCCCGGAGAGGCGGATGATGGCCACGACGCCGGCGAGGTCGTCGACACGCGCCCGGATCGAGGTGACGCAGGGCAGCCGGTCGCGCTCGCAGTCGCCGCCGGTGACCCGGCAGATCGCGCGCGCGAACTGGGCGCTGACCGCGCCGGCCATCCCGCTGCCGCCGGCCGCGGCCGCCGCGCCGCCACCGGCCCCCAGCACGCAGGCGCAGACGAGCAGGATGGCTATGTAGTCGCTGCTGGCCTGCCCGGATTCGCCGCCCACGCGACCAAGCTCGCCCGGCTCCGGTTACCTGGCAACCACAGGGATGTTGGGAATCAGCGGTGCGAGAACCAGCCCCCGGCCACGAGATCGCGAAAGACGACGAGGTTGTCGCCGGCGACGGTCACCACCTCCCAGTAGCGGCGCCTGAGCGGCTCCCCGGTCCACCAGCGATCCTCGACCAGCCAGCTCTCCCGAACCGCCACCACCTCGCGCCCGGACACTTCGATCGGGCGTCCACCGGAACCGGCCAGGACTACGACACGGCGCGGGACGCCCAGGCGGCTGTCGATCGGGCTCATCGCTCGTATGGGGCCAGGACCGCCCGGCGCTCCGGCAGCCGCGATCCGGGGTCGACCATCAGGACCCTCATCGCCCCGGCCGGCCCGGCGACGGCCCGCACCTGCCCCAGCGCCGACCTAAGCCGCTCGGCCCGGCGGGCGGCTGCGCAGGCAAAGAGCTCCCGGTCGGGAGAGCCGGCTACACCCAGGGCGCGGGCCGCCAGGGAGAGCGAGGCCGCCGGAGCGGGGAGCTCTTCCAGCTGGCGGCCGAGGGCGAGGACCATGCGCTCACGGTCCTCCAGTGGCTCGCGGAAGGTGACCGGCCGGCGCCAGCTGCCTCCTCCCTCCAGCGCGGCGGCCAGGACGGCGCCGCGAAGGGGCCGCCCCCGGCGCTCGGGGCGGGCCAGCAGGCGGCCCGTCAGCAGCTCGAGGGCGCGCTGGAGCTGGGGGCCGCAGGCCGCCTCGGGCAGGGCGAGCGTCTCCTCCAGGCTCTCCCCGGGAGGCCGTGGGCGCAGGGGAGCGTCCTCGCCGCGGGCCAGCTCCCAGGCAAGCAGCCCGTCGCGGCCGAAACGCTCGGCCACCGAGTCCCGGGGCAGTGCCGCCAGGGCTCCCAGCGTTACCACGCCAAGCCGCTCGAGCTCCTCGGGAAGGTGCACGGTGCGCTCGCGGCCGGCAAGCAGCGCAACCGGCAGCCCTGCCAGGCCGGCGGCACCCTCGATGGTCACCGGCCGCCGGCTTCGGGCCTGGCCGGCGGCGGCCACGGCACAGAACCGGTTGGGCCCGATGCCGAAGCGGGCCGGGCGGCCGATCGCCTGCCGGGCGGCCTCGACCACGCCGGCCGTGCCTCCGTGCAGCCGGCGAAGGCCGCCGGCCTCGAAGCAGGCCGTTCCCGGGCCGCCGTCCTCTACCAGCGCCCCCGTCCCCTCCAGGGAGCGCAGCAGCTCTTCCCACCGACCCTGCACGGCGACCGGATCCGGGGGCAGGAGCCGGAGGCCGGGTACCCGCGCCAGCGCCTCCCCCACCGCCATACCGCCACAGACGCCCCCGGACTCGGCCGCCGGCGAGGGCTGGCCGACCAGCGCCGGGCGCCCCGGCTCGGGCGCGAGGGCGACCGGGCCGGCCAGCAGGTCGCGGCTTCCCCCCGCGGCTATGGAGAGCGCAAAGCGGGGTATGTGAAGGGCGACCACTGACACGAACATACGTTCGTGTCAGCATAGTGGCAGCTCAGGACCGGGGCTGGCTCATCTCGTACGCCTCGCCGGCCTGGGCGATCACCATGTCGGCCAGGGCCTCCACGTCGTCGTTGATGAGGTGCCAGTGACCGCGGTCGACCTCCGCGTCCTCCAGCCACTGGAGAAGAAGCATGTCCCCTTCCTCTCCCATCTCGGGCAGGAAGGCGGCGTAGGAGAAACCGAGCTCGCGCAGGTCGACTCCGGCCGCTTCGGGCGAGCCGACCGGCAGCCGCAGCTCGATGTACTTCGCGCCGCGCCCCACCGCCTCGTCCCGGGCGCCGGCGACCGCCTCTTCGATGTCGGCGCCGATCACGTGAACGGCGATGCTCGCCGAGGCGTTGACCTCGTCCCAGCCGGACTCGATCACGCTCTCGGCGGCGGCCGGGGCGCCGTCCGCCGCGGTCACCAGCTCGCGCGGCCACGAAGTGGGAGCCAGCGCTCGCTCGAGGAGCGGCGCGTAGGCCGGCGAGACCCAGGCCCTGCGCTCAACCATCGAGGCCAGCGGGCAGAAGGCCATGGCCGCGGAGACCCTCCCGCGCTCTGCCTCGCCCTCGAAGCCGCCCACGCTGGCGACCGGGTGGAAGACCTTCAGCCGGAAGCCGGTGATGGCGCCGTCGTTCCAGTGCTCGAGGACGATCTCCTGGGTGGCGGTGTGGAAGAGAACCGGCTCGCCCATGATCCAGCGCACGCCCATCTCGTCGAGCCTGCGCAGGAGGTTCTGTTCGAGGTCGGTGGCGATTCCGTGCCCCCGGTAGTCGGGGTGGGTGATCGTCATGCCGCTCTCGGCCACCCGCGGGCCATGGAAGGTAAATGCCCAGTGGCCGACCACCTTCCCGTCCCCGGTGACAGCAACCTCGCTGATGTGGTCGCCGCGCTCCTGGGCGGCGAAGAAGAGCTCCGGGTGGTAGATCTCGTCGTGGACGTAGTCCTCGCCGTAGGTGCTGCGGACCAGCTCGACGAGGCCGTCGGCATCCTCCCGGCTCATGGGGCGAACGTCGATCGTCTCTGCGGCTTCGGTGGCATCGTTGCTCATGCGGGCGGGGACGCTACCGGCCCCGGGAATGGGAAGGGCCCCGCATGCGGGGCCCTTCCGTTAGCGCGCCGGTAAGCCGGATTCTGTCGTGGACAGCCATCCATCTGTGCGACCTACCTGGACCTTGGCGGGCAGCCTGCGAACGGTCCTGCTTGGTCTTGCATCCGGTGGGGTTTGCCTGGCCGCCGTGTCGCCACGACGCCGGTGCGCTCTTACCGCACCATTTCACCCTTGCCTGTTCGCGAATGAGCGGACGTCCAACCCACTCGCGCCATCGGCGGTGTATTTCTGTGGCACTTTCCCGTGGGTTTCCCCAGGTCGGTATCCCGACCACCGTGCCCTGCGATGTCCGGACTTTCCTCGACGGGTTTTCTCCCCCGCCGCAGCTGTCTGGCGTGCCCTTGAAACGGTAGCGGTTAGGCTCCTGGCCATGACACGTTTCCTTTCCGTCTTTGCCATCGCCGCCGCCTCGGTGACCCTTGCGGCATGCGGCTCGACCAACCCCGTCGACAGCGTTCAGGACCAGGTCAACGAGCAGATCGACGAGGCCCAGCAGCAGCTCCAGCAGCAGCAGGATGAGCTCAACAAGCAGCTCGACCAGACCGGCGTCTCACAGGAGCAGCGCGACCAGATCCAAAAGCAGCTCGAGGACGTCCAGAAGCAGCTCGAGGACCAGAAGCAGAACTAGGGAAGCGGGCCGGGGCCCGCGACGCTCAGCTCAGCTGGGCGTGGCAGCTCGAGCAGCGCGCAGCCACCGGGCGCGACCCGGCCGCGGGAGACGAGACCATCGTCCCCCCGCAGACCGGGCACGCGGCCGGATGACCACCGTGGAGGCCCTCCCATACGCCGACGATGCTCTCGTCGAGCGTGAGCACTCCGCTGCCGACTGCCGCGGCGCGACCACCGCGGAGCCGGGTACTGGAGGAAGTTGATGCGACTGCGACCGCGCTCACGAAACGCTCCTGAAGAGTCCTACGACCCGGCCGAGGATCTGGACGTCCTCGGCGAGGATCGGCTCCATGGCTGAGTTCTCGGGCTGCAGGCGGATGTGGTCGCTCTCTCGGAAGTAGCGCTTGACGGTGGCCTCGTCGTCGCCGACCAGGGCGACGACGATCTCCCCGTCGCGGGCCTCGTCGCGGCGCTGGACGACCACGTAGTCGCCCTCCAGGATGCCGGCGTCGACCATCGAGTCGCCGCGCACCTTGAGGACGTATTCGCCCTCCTCGCCACCGGCGGCCTGGGGAACCTGGACGTACTCCTCGATGTTCTCCTCGGCCAGCACCGGCGAGCCGGCGGCGACGGCGCCTACCACGGGCAGGCCTCCGGGACGGACCTTGTCGATCGCACCCTGGACCGCCGAGCCGGCGCTCCTGGTGGCGCGGTCGAGCAGCTCCAGCGCGCGCGGCTTGGTCGGGTCGCGGCGCAGGACGCCGAGCTTCTCGAGGTTGGAGAGGTGGGCATGCACCGTGGAAGACGAGGCGAGCCCCACCGCCTTGCCGATGTCCCGGACGGTCGGCGGGTAGCCGTTCTTCTCCGAATAGCTGCGGATGAAGTCGAAGATCTCCTGCTGGCGCTTGGTCAGGTCCATTGGTTGCCTCGCTCGAAGGGTTGGGCGAACATGTGTTCGATAATGTAGCGGCGCGGTTGGACGGAACCCTGCCGCCCCGGAAAAGCCCGTCATTACGGGTTCAGGGAGACCCCGGGGCCCACGCTGCTGTTGCTAACCTTGCGCCTCCCGCGCACCGCGTGCGGGCCTTCACCGGCGCCGGTGGCGGAATTGGTAGACGCGCTAGCTTGAGGGGCTAGTGAGCGATTAGCTCGTGGAGGTTCGAGTCCTCTCCGGCGCACTGGGCCCGGCCGTCCGGTCCCTGCGATCATCGGGGCGTGGAGTTCGACTTCAGCTGGCGCGACGGCGAGCGGACGGTTCGTTTCGGGCGCGGCGCGGTGATCGAGGCCCCGCGCCTGGCCGGCGAGGGCTTCATGCTCTTCTCGACCCCGCGGGCGCGCGAGCAGCTCCCCGGCCTTGCCGCCATGGCGGCCACCGTCGTCGACGTGCCCGCCGGGCCGGTAGACGAGATCGCCGGCGACCTGCTGGCAATCGAGCTGCCCGGAGACCGGATCGTCGCCCTCGGCGGCGGCCGGGTGATCGACGCCGCCAAGGCGGTCGCCGCCGCGCTGCCGAGGGAGGTTCCGGTGGCCGCCATCCCCACCACCCTCAGCGCCGCGGAGATGACCTGGGTCCACCGCCAGGCCCGCGGCGCCCCGGAAGGCACCGGAACGGTCCGCGCCCGCCTGGTGATCAACGACCCCACGGTCAGCGCTTCGCAGCCGCTCCCCGGGCTTGCCGCCAGCGCGGCCAATGCCCTTGGCCACGCGATCGAGGGAGCCTGCACCTCGCTCGCCAGCCCGGTACCCACGATGGCCGCGCTGCGCGCCGCCCGGCTGCTCTCCGAGGGGCTGCCCGCCTCCGGGGAACCCGATATCGACCGTCTGGCCCTGGGCGCCCTGCTCTCCGGTTACGCGATCGACGCCAACTGGTACGGAATCCACCACGTCATGAGCCAGACCCTCGTGCGGCTTGCCGGCGCCGGCCACGGCCCGGCCAACGCGGCGATGCTCCCGGTAACCGTTGCCGCCCTGCGCGAGCGCCGCCCGGAACAGGTGGCGGAGGTCGACGCGGCCCTCGGTGAGCCGGCCGAGGAGGTCGCCCGCCGGTTCGCCGCGCGCGCGGGCGCCTCCTCGCTCGCGGAGATCGGCGTCGACGCGGCGTCGCTGGCGCAGTGCGCGCAGGCGGCCGCCCAGCGCGCAGAGCTGGCCCTCACCCCTCCCCCGGCCGGCGCCGACGAGCTGCTCGGGCTCTACGAGGCGGCCTGGGCGCCGGTCAGCTGAGGGTCAGCTGGGCGCCGTAGGGGCCGCGCCCGGCGAGGCAGGCGGCCCCGGCGCGGGCCGCCAGCTCGAGCGCCTGCGGCAGCTCCCTGCCCGCCCCGAGAGCGCAGGTGAGCGCCGCCGCAAAGGAATCGCCGCAGCCGTAGCTGTCCATCGGCTCTCCCGGCACGGGAACCGCGGCCCAGCGGCCGGCGGAACCATCGGACGAGCGCCAGCTTCCGCCATCGGCGCCTGCGGTGCGCACGACAACCCCGGCGGACATGGCGATCTCCTCCTCACCGGCCAGCTCGTCGGCATCCGAGCCGCTGCCGACGAGGACGTCGACCTCCACCCCGGACTCGAGCAGCTCCGGCATCGCCCGCGGCGTCGCGACCAGCACCCGCGCGTTGCGGGCCAGCCGGATCGCATCTGCGTCGCCGGCCGTCACGAAGCACGCGTCACAGCCCGCCAGCAGGTCCCAGGGCAGCGGGTCCGATGCCGACGGGCCGAGGCGCTCGCCGATCACGGTAATCGTTCGCTCGCCTGAGGAGTCGAGGTAGGTCCAGCCGCGTCGCTGGGCCTCGCCGGCCCGCGCTGCCGCATGGAGCTCGAAGCCCATCTCGTGCATCTGCCGGTCGCAGATCGTCCCGAGCTCGTCGTCGCCGACCGCCGTGAAGAAGTGCGTCCGTGCCGCCAGGTGAGCGGCCTGAGCCGCTGCGACCGTGCCGCCACCGGCGGGCTCGGCGAAGTTGGCTTCGGCGTGGACGATTTCACCGGGCGCGGGGACGTGGTCCACGACGGCGAAGTCGATCCACTCGACGTGCCCGACTACGGCGATCGTGGCGTCGAGGGTCACCGCTCCGCCGCGGCGCCCGTCAGCCGAACCTGACCAGCGCGATGATGGAGAGGATCCAGGTGATGGCGACGGCCACCGTCCAGCGGTTCAGGTTGCGCTCGACGAGCGAACCTCCGCCCAGGGATCCTTCCCCGGTGCCGACGCCGAATGCGCCCGAAAGCCCGGCGTCCTTGCCCGAGTGCATGAGGATCAGGAAGATCACCACCACCGAGAGGACGGCCACCAGGCCGGTGAGAATCGCGGTCATCGGCGCTGATGCTAGCGGCCGGCGGACGGCTCGGCGACCGGCGGGCGAAGCTCGTCGAGCTCGCGGAGGATCTCGATCGCCTCGGCGCGCAGCTCCCGGTCCAGGCGGCGCCAGTCCTCATCGTCGAGCTTGCCGGTCCGGTGGTCGATCTCGAGCTCGCGGATCTCGCGGTATCGGGCGTCCCGAGCGGCCTCCAGATCGGCGATCCGGCCCTCGAGCGACCCGGCCGCCTCCCCCGCCCCGCGCCGCAGCGGAGCCCCCACAAAGAGCACCGTCACGGCCAGCAGCGCAATGACGCAGATCGCGGCGAGGATCTCCACGGCTTCGAGACTACGCGGCTATGCGCGCTTGAGGTCCTGGGCCACACGGGCCGCGTAGCGGGCCCGGACGAGGTCACGGACCGCCCCGAGAGAAGGCCACGCTGCGATAAGGCCCCCGGCGAAGACGATCAGCGACCCGACCCATACCCAGAAGACCATCGGCGAGACGATCAGGCGGAACTGGGCGGGCGGCGGCGCGTCCCGGTACCGGGCGGTCAGGCCGTTGAGCGCCTCGGCGAGGAAGATCGAGCGTGCCTCGCCGCCAAGGCCGGCGCGATCGGCCCGCTCGAAGACGGCATCGCCCTTCTCGATCACCGGGGTGAGGCTCGAGATGTCGGGCGACTCGGCGATCCAGATGTCGCGGAAGAAGCCGGCCTTGAGGGCGATCTCGCTGGTCGACTCGCCCTGGAAGAAGCGGCTCACGGCTCCGGTCATCGGGGCCATGTTCGGGTAGTAACCGCGGCTGGGCTCGAGGATCGCGACCTCCCTGCCGTCCCGGGTCACGCGAACGACCGAACCGAGGTCGATCCGTTCCAGCTTGCCGCCGGCCTCCTCGATCTGGGCCGTTGGGCGCACGTAATCGAAGCGATAGCCGTCCACGACCGCCGACTCGCCGGGACCCATCCGCACGTCGCGGACGTCCTGGAAGGCCGACGAGGCGGCGATGCCGATAAACAGGACGGCGATCCCGAGGTGGACGATGAATCCCCCGTAACGGCGCCGGTTTCGCGAGATGAGCCCGGTTAGCGCCGGCAGCGCCCGCTCGGAGGTCATCGCCTGGCGGGCCCGCATGCCGCGCCAGAGCTCCTGGACCGAGACCCCGATCGCGAACGCCCCGAAGACGAACAGCGCCATCGAAGCCGGGCTGCTGGCCGCCGTCGTGAGGAAGGCGAGCAGCACTCCGCAGAGGGCCGCAAAGGCGACCGGCCCCCGGAGGCTGCGCCACAGGCGGGAGACCGTCGTCTTGCGCCACGCGATCACCGGCCCGATCCCCGAAAGCAGGACGAGGAGCAGGACCAGGGGCACCGTGTAGCGGTCGAACCACGGTGGCCCGACCGCCGCCTTGTTGCCGGTCACCGCCTCGGAGATGAGCGGGAAGAAGGTCCCCCACAGCACGACGAACGCGACCGCGACGAAGAGGATGTTGTTGAGCAGGAAGGCCGCCTCTCGGGAGAAGATCGAGTCGAGCCTGGCGTCGCTGCGCAGCGCGTTGTTGCGGCGGGTGACGACCAGGTAGACCGAGGAAGCGATCATCACGGCGATCAGCGCCACGAAAGCCCAGGCGATCGTGTTGCCCTCCTGGACGAACGAGTGGATGGAGTCGAGGATCCCGGACCGCACCAGGAACGTTCCAAGGATCGCCAGCACGCCCGTGGCCAGGATCAGCGACGCGTTCCAGACCTTCATCATCCCGCGCCGCTCCTGGATCATCACCGAGTGCAGGAAGGCGGTCCCCGTCAGCCACGGGAGCAGCGAGGCGTTTTCCACCGGGTCCCAGGCCCAGTACCCGCCCCAGCCGAGCTCGACATACGACCAGCGCGCGCCGAGCATGATGCCGGCACCCAGCGCCAGCCAGGCGACGAGGGCGAAGACCCGGGTCGAGCGGATCCACTCGGCATCGACGCGGCGGACGATCAGCGCACCCACGGCGAAAGCGAAGGGCACGAGGAAGAGCGTGTACCCCGTGTACAGCATGAGGGGGTGGATCATCATGCTCGGGTGGCGCAGCAGCGGGTTGAGCCCAAAGCCCTCGGCCGGCCCGACGGGAACGGTCTTGAAAGGCGATGCGGTAAGCAGCATCAGGCCGCCGAAGAAGAGGGCGAAGCCCAGCAGCACGGCCGTCGCATAAGGGGCGACATCGCGCAGCCGGCCGCGCAGGGTCGCCACGCAGAGCGAGGCGCCCGCCGACATCAGGAGCAGCCAGAGCAGCAGAGAGCCCTCCTGCGAGGACCACATCGCCGCCAGGCGGTAGAACCAGGGCGTGGTCGTCGACGAGTGGGTCGCCACGACGGTGAAGCGGAAGTCCGAGGTCAGGAAGGCGATCTCGAGGATCACGAAGGCGACCAGGGTCAGCGCGAAGAGCGCGTAGAGGGCCCGGCGGCCCGAGACGACCAGGCGCTCGTTGCCCCGGCGCGCGCCGAGGAGGGAGGCGCCGACCCCGTAGGCCGAGCAGGCGACGCCGAGGATCAGGCAGGCCTGTCCCACCGTCGCGGCCATGTCAGCTCAGGAGGCCTTGGTGCCGGGCATCCCGGCCGGGTCGGTCTTCGAGTCCCGGAACTTCGAGGGGCACTTGGTGACCAGCGTGTCCTTCTCCCCGGTGAAGACCTCGCGGGAGGCGCCCGCGCGCTTGACGTCGATGATCACTTCACGACCCTCGCGGAACGGGTCGGGCACCGCACCCGCGTAGTTGACGACAACCGACTTCGAGCCCTTCCGGTCACGAACCCGGAAGGTGATGCTCTCGCGACGGCGCTCGACCGAGCCCTTCACGACCTTCCCGGTGAGCTGGTAGCTCTGACCCGGGTTGGAACTCTGCAGGAGCTGGCTGGGCTGGACTGCGGAGCTGGCCGAGGAGAAGCTCGTGTAGGCCAGCGCGGCGGCGAGCACGAGGGCGGCGGTGAGCAGGACAACCAGCCGGACCTGTCGCTTGCGGGCGGGATTCATGGCCTGCGCCAGTATCGCACGGCTCCTGGAGGCAAGTCGCCCCGCGAGGCGCGGCTGCGCGCCCGGTCGCAGGCGGCCGTGCAGGATCGCCCGCCGGGAAGGAGTTGACGGCCCGGCGCCTAAGCCCACCGTGTGATCGCTCTCACACTCAGCCGCCCGCTCCTGGCCCGCCGCCGGCTGCAAGGCCCCTCCCCCCGGCGCGGGGCCGACTGCCGCCGGATCCGCCGTGCCGGAGGGCCCAACGACCACGCCCTCTACACCTGCACCTGCGGCGCCGCCTTCGACTCGGAGGTCGGCACCTCCGTCTGCTGCCCGCACTGCGGCTGCTGCCAGGACTGGTAGCCGGCCCGGGCGCACGGGCGCCGGAGCTGTTCAAGAGCGGCGGACGAGGCTCGAACTCGCGACCCTCAGCTTGGGAAGCTGATGCTCTACCAACTGAGCTACCGCCGCATTGCCGCGCAGGATAACCGGGAACGGCGGGAGCGTCCCGACCTCTACGCTTTCCGGAAGCGTGAAGCGTCCCGGGCCGATATCCATCGTCGTGATCGTCCTGGCCCTGGCGGTCGTCGGCCTGCTGATTTACGGGGTCGCCGCCGGCGGTGACGACAGCTCGCTCGACGCCGCGGTCCAGAAGGGTGAGCAGCCGGTGGCGCCGGGCGCCGGAGTCGCCCTCCCGCTCCTGGACGGCAAGGGAAAGGTCTCGCTGGACGAACTGCGCGGCCAGGTCGTCGTACTGAACTTCTGGGCCTCGTGGTGTGAGCCGTGCGCCGAAGAGGCTCCGATCCTGGTCAAGGCCCAGCGCGACTTCGAGGCAAAGGGCGACGGCACCGTGCTCGGCGTCACCTACAAGGACTTCGCCGACGAGTCCCGCGCCTTCGAGCGCCGCTACGGCCTCAACTACCCCTCGGCGCGCGACGACAAGCTCGAACTCGCACCGCTGTTCGGGACGACGGCCCTCCCCGAGACCTTCGTGATCGACGCCCGGGGCCGCGTGGTGGCCGTCGGGCGTGGCCAGCTGAAGGAAGACTTCCTCGACGGCGCCATCGCCCGCGCGCGGGGCGAGAAGTGACCGCCCGCCTGGCCATCGCCCTGGCCGCGGCGGTGCTCGCGGGTGCAGCGCTGCCCGCGACCGGCGGCGCGGCGGTAAGCCAGTACGAGATCGAGACCGAGGTGATGTGCGACACGTGCAACGTCCCGCTTTACGTGGCCGAATCGCCGCGAGCCGACCAGCTGCGCCGGGAGATCCGGACCCTGATCGACCAGGGCCAGGACGAGGAGCAGGTCAAGGCCACTCTCAAGGCCCGGTATGGGCCCGACATCCTCGCGCTCCCCGAGGAGTCCGGCTTCAGCCTCGGCGCCTACCTGGTCCCGGCGGCGGTGGCCATCGCCCTGCTGGCCGTAGCCGCCCTCCTCGTGGCGAGATGGCGCCGCCGCGGCCGTGAAACCGCGCCCGAGGGGCCCGGCGAGGAGCCCGGGAACGCCGAGGACCGCGCCCGGCTCGACGACGAGCTGGAACGCTTCGGGCGCTGAACGTGCCCCTCGCCGCCGCCGACACCACCGTCCTGGCCGCCTTCGCAGTCGGCTTCATCTCCTTCATCTCGCCCTGCGTGCTGCCACTCGTGCCGGGCTACCTCTCGGCGATCTCCGGGGTGAGCATCACCGAGATCCGGGCCGGCGAGAAGCGGATGAGCCACGTGATCCTGCCGGCGGTCGTCTTCTGCCTCTCCTTCACCGTGATGTTCATCGCCCTGGGCATGACGGCCACCGGGATCGGCTCCCTCCTGCGCGAGAACCGCCAGCTGCTCGACACGATCGCCGGGGTGATGATCATCGCCCTGGGCCTCTTCTTCATGGCTACCCCGTTCGTCGACCGCCTCAACCGCGACTGGCGCCCGGAGGCGCTGATCTCCCGCGCCGGCACCGGCGGCCCGGTGATAGCCGGACTGGCCTTTGCCATCGCCTGGACTCCCTGCGTGGGGCCGACTCTCGCCGCCGTGCTGGCCGCAGCCTCCACGTCGGGATCGGTCGGGCAGGGCGGCGTTCTGCTCCTCTTCTACTCGCTGGGCCTGGCCATCCCGTTCCTGGTGATGGCCGTCGCCTTCGACCGCGCCACCGTCGCCTTCAGCTGGCTGCGGGACCGCTACCTGGCGATCACCTTCGTCTCCGGCCTGATCCTGATTGGGATGGGCGTGATGATCCTCACCGGGGAGCTGACCCGCCTCAACATCGAGGCCCAGCAGTTCCTCGACTCGCTCGGGCTCGACTTCCTCTACCGGATCTAGTCCTCGCGCTCCATCGTCTCCGGGGCAGCTACGCCCAGGAGGTCGAGGGCGCGCGCAAGCACCTCGCGCGTTGCGGCGCAGAGCTCGAGCCGGAAGGCGGCCAGGCCCGGATCGGCCCCCACGACCGGGCAGTCGCGATAGAAGGCGCTGAAGTCCTGTGCGGCGGTGAGGGCCCAGGTGGCGATCCGGTGCGGCGCCCGGCGGTCGGCGGCCTCCTGCACCTCGCGGGGAAACTCGAGCAGCCGCCTTACCAGCGCCCGCTCGCTCGGGTGGAGCCCGTCGGGCCGGGCCGCATCGTCCGCCGTAATGCCCTCGGCGGCCGCCCGGGCCAGGATCGAGCAGGCGCGCGCGTGCGCGTACTGGACGTAGTAGACCGGGTTCTCGCTCGACTGCTCGCGGGCCAGCGCAAGGTCGAGCTCGATCGTGGTGTCGTGGGAGCGCGCCAGAAGGAACCAGCGCGCGGCGTCGACGCCGATGTCCTCGATCAGGTCCTCGAGGGTCACGAACTCCCCGGCGCGCTTGCTCATCCGCGCGCGCTCGCCGCCCTCCACCAGGTGGACGAGCTGCATGATCACCAGCTCGAGCGCACCCGGCTCCCCGCCCGAGGCCTCGAAGGCGGCCTGCATGCGGGGCACGTAGCCGTGGTGGTCGGCTCCCCAGACGTCGATCAGCAGGTCGAAGCCGCGGTCGAGCTTGTCGCGGTGGTAGGCGATGTCGGAGGCGAAGTAGGTGTGCTCGCCGCTGGAACGCATCAGTACGCGGTCCTTGTCGTCGCCGAACTCGGTGGTGCGCAGCCAGAGAGCGCCGTCGTCCTCGAAGGTGCGTCCCTGCCCGCCGAGTGCGGCCAGGCTTCGCCCGACGGCCGAGGGGTCGCCCTCGTGGAGCGTGTGCTCGTGGAACCAGTCGTCGAAGACGATCCGCATCCGGGCGAGGCTGCGCTCGGCCTCGGCAACCATCAGTGCCACGGCGGCCCGCGCCACCTCATCGGCCGGGAGGTCTCCGGCTCCGGGGATGTCGGCGGCGAGATGGGCCACGTAGTCGCCCTGGTAGCCGCCCTCCGGGACCTCCTCGCCGCGTGCCCGGGCCTTGACCGACTCGCCCAGCATCAGCACCTGTGAGCCGGCGTCGTTTACGTAGAACTCGCGGTGGACCTCGTTGCCGGTGAAGGCCAGCAGCCGGGCGAGCGAGTCGCCGTAGGCGGCGTTGCGCGTGCCACCGACGTGGATCGGCCCGGTGGGGTTGGCGCTGACGAATTCGACATTTACCCGCAGCGGCGGGTCGGCCACCGCGGCGCCCCACCGGCTGCCGGCTGCCGTGACGTCGGCCAGGGCGCCGGAATGCCAGGCATCCGAGAGGGTCAGGTTGAGGAAGCCGGGGCCGGCGACCTCGGCCCCCGCCAGCCCGTCGCCGAGGCGGTCGGCCAGGGCGGTGGAGATCCGCTCGGCCACCTCGCGGGGAGGCTCACCGGCCGCCTTGGCCAGCACGAGGGCCGCGTTGGTCGCGTAGTCGCCCTCTCCCCCGGCCCCCGGCGGCTCGATCGTCGCCGCCGTGGCGTCGGCCCCCGGCACGGCCTCTGCCGCCGCCTCCATCACGACGGTGCGCAGGCGGCTGAGAGGGTCGGTCTGGGGGGCAGGTTCGGACAAGGCGGATCGGCCGGAGCGTACCCCTAGCCGTGGTGGTACGGGTCGCCGGCGAGGATCGAATGGGCCCGGTAGAGCTGTTCGAGCAGGACGACACGCGCGAGCTGGTGCGGGAGGGTCATCGGCCCGAGCGAGAAGCGGTGGTCGGCTTCGACCTCGACCCCGCCGTAGGCGCCGCCGATCACGAAACAGAGGTCGATCCCGCTCATCCGGCGCTGCTCGATGAAGCGGCTGAAGCCGACGCTGTCGTAGGCGGTTCCTCCCTCGTCGAGCACCGATACGAAGGCCCGCGCCGGAATGCGCGCGCCCAGCCGCGCGCCGTCGCGCAGCTCGACCAGCTCCAGGCGGCAATGGCGGCTGAGAAGCTTCTCGTAGTGGGCGATGTCGTCGGCCCAGGGGGCTCGCAGGCGCCCCACCGACAGGACAGTGACCTTCATCGCTCTTTCTTCTCCCAGGCCAGCCCGGTTCCTATCCGCTGCAGGGTCGTCGGGTGCGTCCCGAAGAGCAGCCGGGAGAGGGCCGGCGGGTCGGGATCGCTCAGGTTCTGCAGCGCGAGGCGGCGCTGCTGGGAGATGAAGGCCGGGGCCTCACCCGTGAGCTGGAGCGAGTATGAGTCGGCCCTCTGCTCGACCCCGCGGGAGAGTGGGTTGGAGACAAGCGTCACGAGGAAGACCATCAGCGTCACCGCCGCGGTCAGGGCCGGCACCATCGGCGGCCCAGGCGGCGCGCCGGCAGCCTCCTCGGCTCCGTCCCGCGGTCCCCAGGCCGAAACCAGCCGCGAGACCGCGAAGAACGCCGCCGGAGTGACCAGGGCGATGAAGAGCAGGCCGCGCCAGATATCCCGGTAGTGAACGTGAGCCAGCTCGTGGGCCACGACCAGCCGGGTCTGCGACGGCGGGAAGTCCTCGAGCAGCGTGTCATAGAGCACGACCCGCCGGGAGGAGCCGATCCCGTCCACGTAGGCGTTGGCAGCGCTGGTGCGGCGGCTGGCATCGACCACGAGGACCGACCCGACGTCGACCCCGGCCTTCCCCGCGAGCTCGGTCACCGACTCGCGGGCGGGCCCCGGCGGCAGCTCGGTGAAGTCGTTGAAGAGGGGGTCGACGACGACCGGCCGGGCGAAGGCGAAGAGGGCGGCGGCCAGCACGGTCAGGACGGCAGCGGCGACCCACCAGCCCCGTGGCAGCCTCCGCATCAGCGCGATGCCGGCGGCGGTGAGCGCGGCGGCAATAACCGCGCCGACGGCCAGCGCACGGGCCCAGTCGGCAGCCCACTGGCCCCAGCCGCCGGTAGCCAGCCCCACGTCGGCCGCCCTGGCGTGCATTACGGCCCCGACTGGGAGCCCGGCGACCGCCAGCAGCGCAGCGATCAGGGCCCCGACGGCCGCGCTGGCAAGGACCGGGCGCTTCCAGTCCCGGCCCAGCCACCGTGGCGGGCGAATCACGAGCCAGGCGAGGACGGCCGCTTCGACGAGGATTCCCGCTACCGCCAGCCACAGCTGGGGCCCCCGGAAGTCACGCGCGCGGTCGAGCTGCGCCTCGGTGAACCAGTCGCGCGGGTCTACGGCGAGCGGCTCGACCAGGCCGGTGCGCGGCATCATCGCCAGCGCAACGGCGATCGCGACCAGCAGGGCGAGCCCCACTGCGACCGGGGCACGATTGATTATCCGGGCCACCCTCCCCACGCTACCGTCGAAGGGACGGGCCTCCTCCATGTCCATCGCGGTCATCTCCGACATACACGCCAACCGCCAGGCGCTCGAGGCGGTCCTGCGGGACGCCTCCGCGAGCGGCGCCGGCGAGCTCTGGTGCCTGGGCGACCTCGTCGGCTACGGGGCCGACCCCAACGACTGCGTCAACCTCGTGCGCGACAACGCCTCCCTCTGCCTGGTCGGCAACCACGACCTTGCGGTCACCGGGGAGATACCGCTCGACGAGTTCTCACGGGGCGCGGGCGTGGCCGCCCGCTGGACCCAGGAGGTGATCGGGGAAGAGGAGCTGGAATGGCTTGCCTCCCTCTCTCCTTCGGGAAGTGCGCCGGGCTTCGACTGCTTCCACGCAAGCCCCCGTGATCCCGTCTGGGAGTACGTGATCAGCACCCTGCTCGCCGAGCTCTGCCTGGACGCCCTCGACCAGCCGGTCGGCCTGGTCGGCCACAGCCACGTGGCGCTCGCCTTCGGCCGCGCCGAGGGAGAGCCGGCCGTCGGCGAACCCCGCCAGGACGGGGATACCGTGGACATCTCCACCGGCACCTGGCTTCTAAACCCGGGGAGCGTCGGCCAGCCGCGCGACGGCGACCCCCGGGCCGCCTGGCTGCTGATCGACCCGGAGGCGGGAAGGGCGCAGTGGAGGCGCACCGAATACGACATCGATGGAGCCGCCGACGCCATCCGTGCCGCCCGCCTACCGGACTCCCTCGCCGAGCGCCTCCAGTACGGTCAATAGGCGATGACAGCGCGCATTTCGGTAACTGCCCTCCTCGCTGCCATCGTGGCCGCCGGCGCCCTGTCCGGCTGCGGCGGCTCCGGCTCTCCGAAGCTGATCCCCGCCGACTCGGCCGAGGCCCTCGACGGCTCGATCCAGCAGGTGGCCGACGCCACCGCGGCCGGCGACTGCGGCGCCGCCGAAAGCGCGCTGGCCACCGCCGAGAACCAGCTCGCCTCGCTCCCGCGCAGTGTCGACACGCAGCTTAAGGAGCGGATCTCGGAAGGCCTCCAGCAGCTCGAGGCGACGGTGCCTGCGCAGTGCCGGGAAGCCAAGCCGAAGACCACGCCGACGACCACGACCGAGCCCACTACGACGACCACCACGACCGAGCCGACCACCCAGACCACGACGACCACGACCCGGACCACGACGACAACCACCCCGACCACCCCCACCACCACCCCGGACAACGGCGGCATAACTCCCGGGGGCTCGGGAGGTGCCGGCCAGTGAGCGAGGAGCTCTTCGCCGGGCGCTACCGGCTCGGCGACCGCCTTGGCAGCGGCGGCATGTCGACCGTCGTGCTCGCGATGGACGAGCGGCTGGAGCGCAACGTCGCCATCAAGCTGCTGGCCGAGCACCTGGCCGACGACGAGCAGTTCGTCATCCGCTTCCGCCGCGAGGCCCTCTCGGCGGCCCGGCTGGTGCACCCGAACATCGTCCAGGTCTACGACTTCGGTACCGACGAGAAGAGCGGGCGCCAGTACATCGTCATGGAGTACGTGGAGGGCAGCTCCGGCGCCGAGATCCTGCGCGAGCAGGGGGTGTTGCCGGTCCAGGAGGCGCTGGGGATCCTCGCCCAGGCCTGTCGCGGCCTCGACTACGCCCACCGCAGCGGCGTGCTGCACCGTGACGTGAAGCCCGGCAACCTCCTGCGCTCGAAGGACGGCGTCGTCAAGCTCGCCGACTTCGGGATCGCCAAGCTTCCCAGCGAGGAGTCTTCGATCACTCAGGTCGGTTCGGTGCTCGGCACCGCCGCCTACCTCGCCCCCGAGCAGGCCGCCGGCCAGGAGTCAACGGCCCGCTCGGACATCTACTCACTCGGCGTGGTCGCCTACCAGTTCCTCTCGGGCCGCCTGCCCTATGAGGCCCAGTCGATCACCGAGCTTGCCCTCAAGCAGCAGCGCGAGGCGCCGCCCCTGCTCGACCAGCTGAACCCGGACATATCGCCGGAGCTGGCCGCCGCCGTGGACCGAGCCCTGGAGCTCGAGCCACAGGCCCGCTACGCGACCGCCGAGGAGATGAGGACCGCCCTGGCCGACGCCGCCCGGGGCATCGCGCCGGAGACCGCGGCGACCACCGTCTCCCCCGCTACCGCCGAGACCCGGGTCGTCTCCGGAGCCGCTGCCGGAGCCGGAGCGGCCACGACCGTCCACCGGCGCGACCCCCTGCCGCCGCGAGCCCAGCCCGCCGCGCAGCCCCCTGCCCCCGCCCCCAAGAAGAAGCGCCGGGCCGCGCCGGTGATCGTGCTGCTGGTCGCGGCCGCGATCGGCGTCGGGGCGATCCTCTTCATCACGCAGCAACCCGCCGATACCGTTCGCCTGCGCGACGTCACCTACGACCAGGTGCAGGAGACGGCCACCGAGCTGCAGCAGCTGATCCGCCAGAACACCCGCTGAGCTCAGGGGGCCTGGCCGGCCCGGAGCGCCGCCGCCGTGCCGGCGAGGTCGCCGTCGAGGACGGCCTGCCGCAGGCGGGCCATGACGCGGGCCAGGAAGGCGAGGTTGTGGAGCGTCAGGAGCCGCATTGCCGTCAGCTCCCGGGCCCGGGCCATGTAATGCAGGTAACCGCGCGTGTAGCCGATCGCGCACGCCGGGCACGGGCAGCCCTCCATCAGCGGCTCGTCCGAGCCACGGTGACGGGCGGTTGTCAGGTCGACACGCCAGCGGTTCTCCGGGTCGGGCACCAGCGCCACGCCGTGGCGCCCCAGCCGGGTCGGCATCACGCAGTCGAAGGTGTCGATCCCCAGCTCTACGCCCCGGACGAGATCGTCGACCTCGCCGATCCCGAGCAGGTGCCGCGGCCGGGCCTCCACATCGCCACCGAGGCGCGCGGTCGCCCAGTCGACCACCTCGTACATCTGCTCCTTGTCCTCGCCCAGCGAGCCGCCTATGGCAATCCCGTCGCTGCCCGAGGCGGCGACCTCCTCGGTGCTGGCCGTCCTCAGGTCCTCGTAGACGCCGCCCTGGACGATTCCGTAGACCAGCTGGCCTTGCGGCCCATGCTCCCGGTGCCAGTCCAGGCAGCGGGCAAGCCAGCGGTGGGAGCGCTCGGTGGAGCGGGCCGTGTACTCGCGATCGACGTGGAACGGCGTGCACTCGTCGAAGACCAGCGCGATGTCCGAGCCCAGGTTGGCCTGGATCTCCATCGAGGTCTCCGGGCCCATGAAGCGCCTGCTGCCGTCGACGTACGAGCGGTAGGTGACGCCCTCCTCCTCGATCGAGAGGATCGCCCCGCCGCCGCCTTCACGGCCCGCGGGCCGGCGCCCCTTGATCTCGTCGGCGACGTTCCCGTGGCCCATCGAGAAGACCTGGAACCCGCCGGAGTCGGTGATGATCGGGCGGTCCCAGCGCATGAACTCGTGGAGGCCGCCGGCCCCGGCGATCAGCTCGTCCCCCGGCGCCTGGTGAAGGTGGAAGGTGTTGCCGAGGACCATGTCGTAACCGATCTCCTCCACCTCGGCCGGGACCAGGCCGCGAACGGTTGCCTTGGTGGCCAGGGGTACGAAGGCCGGGGTGCGGACATCGCCGTGTGAGGTCTTGAGGATGCCGGCGCGGGCGCGCGAGGAGCCGTCGCGGGCGAGGATCTCGAACGGGCCGTCCACGGCGCGGATGCTACGGGGACGGAGGGAGGCGGCCGGCGGCTACTGCCGGTTGCCCAGGAAGATCATCAGGAAGTAGAAGAGCTGCGAGAGCGCGGCCAGCGCGCCGGCGACGTAGGTCATCGCGGCGCCGCGGAGCACCTTGGAAACACCTGCGCTCTCCTCGGGGTTGGCGATTCCCAGCGTGCGCAGCTGGTCGCCGGCGCGGCGGGAGGCGTCGAACTCGACCGGCAGCGTCACCAGCTGGAAGAGCACCACGGCGGCGTAGAGGATTACGGCTACCAGGACGAGCTGCAGGAGCCCGAGGATGATCCCGAACAGGAGCAGGAAGGTCCAGGTGCTGGAGGCGAAGGCGGTGACCGGCCAGAGCGCCGAGCGCACCTGCATCGGCGCGTAGGACTTGGCGTGCTGGATCGCGTGGCCGACCTCGTGGGCGGCGACGGCGGTGGAGCTGACGGTGGCGGCGCCGTAGACCGGCTCGGAGAGGTGGACGCTTCGCGAGCGCGGGTCGTAGTGGTCGGTCATGAAGCCGGGCACGGCATGGATCGTCACCGACTGCAGCCCGTTGGCGTCGAGGATCTGGCGTGCGACCTGCGCCCCGGTGAGGCCGGTGTCCTCCGGGACCTCGGAGTACTTGCGGAAGGTCGACTTGACGGTGTGCTGGGCCCAGAGGCCGAACCCCAGCGGGACGATCAGGCAGATGAACCAGAGGCCGAGATTCATCGCCCGCACCCTCCCGAGGGCTCGTCGTCGGCGGTGTCGATCTTCTCCCAGGCCGCCCCGAGCTGCTCCTGCTGCTCGGCGGTGAGGAGGTCGAGATAGAGGCGCCGCACGCCGGCCAGGTGGGTCCGCCGCGAGCTCTCGAGCTTGGTCGCGCCGGCGGGGGTCAGCACGGCGAAGGAGCCGCGCGCGTCGCTGGGGCAGCTGTCGCGAGCGATGAGGCCGTCGCGTTCGAGGCGGTCGACGAGGCGGGTCGCGCCGCTGCGGCTGAGCAGCAGCCGCGAGGCCAGGTCGGACATCCGCATGCGGCCGTCCGGAGCGCCCTCGAGGTGGAGGAGGACCTCATAGGAGGTGAGGGAGATCTCGTGCTGCTCCTCGAGCTCGGCGTCGAGGGCCTTGGTCACTGCAGAGTGCGCCCGCAGCATTCCCCGCCAGGCAAGGAGCTCGCGATCGCTGAGCGGCTTGGAGGAGGGTGTTGTGCGTGCCGTGGTCGCCATCGGGTAATTACGGTTCGCTTCCCGGATGACGGTAGCAACGGCCGGGGCGTCTTCGGCCCAGGTTTTAGGGGCGGTTTATCAGCGAGATACCGGTCATCTCCGGCGGCTGCGCAATACCCAGGAGATCCAGCACCGTGGGGGCCACGTCGGCGAGAATCCCCCCCTCGCGCAGCTCGAGCCCTTCCTCGGTCACGATGACCGGAACCGGGTTGAGCGAGTGGGCTGTGTTGGTGCTGCCGTCGGCGTTCAGCATCTCTTCGGCGTTGCCGTGGTCGGCCGTGATCACGAGCACCCCACCGTCCTGCGTGACAGCCTCGACGACCGTTCCCAGTGCGCGGTCGACCTCTTCGATGGCGGCGACCGCGGCGGGGATCACGCCGGTATGGCCGACCATGTCGGGATTGGCGAAGTTGATGATCGCGAAGCGCGGCGCCTCCTGGGCCCAGGCCTCGCGGAAGGCTGCGGCCGCCTCGGCGGCGCTCATCTCGGGCTTCTCGTCGTAGGTCTTGACGTCCCTGGGCGACGGCACGAGCTCGCGCCGCTCGCCCTGCTCGGGCTCCTCCTCCCCACCGCCGAAGAAGTAGGTGACGTGGGGATACTTCTCGGTCTCGGCCACGTGCAGCTGAGTCCCGCCGGCCTGCGCGATCACCTGCGGAAGCGTGGCCTGCGGGCGCTCGGGAGCGAAGGCCGCCGGCACCGGGGAGCCCTCGGAGTACTCGGTCAGCGTCGCGTAGCGCGCGACCGGCTCGAACTCCCCGCGGTCGAATCCCCCGAAGCCCGGGTCGGTGAGTGCGGCGGTCATCTCCCGCATCCGGTCGGGCCTGAAGTTGAAGGCGATGACGCTGTCGCCCGGCCGGATCTCGCTGCCGCTGCCGATCGAGGTGGCAACGATGAACTCGTCGGTCTCCCCCCGCTCGTAACCCTGGCGCGCGGCATCCGGCGCGCTTTCGGCATCGTGTTCGGACTCGCCCTGCACCAGCATCTTCCAGGCGGCCTCGACACGGTCCCAGCGGCTGTCGCGATCCATCGCGTAGAAGCGCCCTACGACGCTCCCGATCCGCGCGTTGCCCGCCTGCCCGCACCAGCGCTCGACCGTCTCGAGGTAGCCGGCCCCGGCATCCGGCGCGGTGTCACGGCCGTCGGTGAAGGCGTGCACGATCACCTCCGGCACCTTGAGATCGTCGCCCATGCGGATTAGCGCGTGGAGGTGGTCCATGCTCGAGTGGACGCCCCCGTCGCTGACCAGCCCGACCAGGTGAACCCGCGGCGCGTCGCGCATCGCATCGAGAAGCACCGGGTTCTCGTCGAACTCGCCGTCCTGGACTGCGTCGTCGATCCTTGTCAAGTCCTGGCGGACCACCGACCCGGCCCCGAGGTTCAGGTGCCCGACCTCGCTGTTGCCCATCTGCCCGTCGGGAAGGCCGACGGCCCGGCCGGAGGTCGTGAGGGTCGTGTTCGGGAAGCGCTCGAGCAGCGAGTCGAAGACCGGGGTCTGCGCCTGGTCGACCGCGTTTCCCGGCCCCGGCCCGGCCAGCCCCCAGCCGTCGAGGACGACCAGGCAGCAGGACGGCGCGCTCATGGCGCGGCGGCGGCGACGATCTCGGCGAAGGAGGTGGGGTCCAGGGATGCCCCGCCGACCAGCGCGCCGTCGATGTCCGGCATCGAGAGCAGCTCGGCGGCGTTGTCGGGCTTGACCGAGCCGCCGTACTGGATCCGGACCTGCTCGGCCGCCGCGCCGTCGAGCCGCGCCAGCTCGGCGCGGATCAGCGCACATGCCCCCTGGGCGTGGTCGGGGGTGGCCACCTCGCCGGTCCCGATAGCCCAGATCGGCTCGTAGGCCACGACGATGCGGGCCAGGTGCTCGGCGTCGAGGCCGGCGAGGGCGCCCTCGAGCTGCGAGACGAGCCGCTCCTCGGTCCTCCCGGCGGCATGCTCCTCGGCGGTCTCGCCGACGCAGAGGATCGGGGTCAGCCCGGCCTCCAGCGCCGCCGGGACCTTTTCCGCCAGCGCCGCGTCGGTCTCCCCGAAGTACTCGCGCCGCTCGGAATGGCCGAGGACTACTCCCTGCACGTCCAGCTCGACGAGCATCGGGGCGCTCACCTCGCCGGTGAAGGCGCCCTCGGGAAGCTGGTGCATGTTCTGGGCGAAGACCTGGACCCGTGACCCCCGGGTCGAGTCGACCATCGCCTGCAGGTCGGTGTACGGGACACAGATCGCCACCTCCACCCCGTCGGCGGTCGAGACCTGCGGAAGGAGCCCGGAGATGAACATCTCGGCGTCGGCCACCGACTTGTGCATCTTCCAGTTGCCGGCGATGAACGGGGTCCTCACGAGAGCGCCTCCACGCCCGGGAGGGTTGCACCTTCGAGCAGCTCAAGCGTCGCGCCGCCCCCGGTTGAGAGGTGGTCGACCTCTCCCTCGAGCCCGAAGCGCGCGAGCGCCGCAGCGCTGTCGCCCCCACCGACGACCGTGGTGCCCGGGCATGCGGCGACCGCTTCGGCCACCGCGCGGGTCCCTCCGGCGAAGGGTTCCATCTCGAAGGCGCCCATCGGGCCGTTCCACAGGACGCTGCCGGCGCCGGCGATCGCCTCGGCGTAGGCCCCTGCAGTCGCCGGCCCAACGTCAAGCCCCATCCAGCCGTCGGGCACGTCGACCGACTCGATCACCCGGTGCGGGGCGTCGGCGTCAAAGGCCTCGCCGATCACCAGGTCGACCGGGAGCTGCAGCTCGGCGCGGGAGCCCTTTACGTCGGCGAGGACCCGGGCCGCCGGCTCGAGGTCCTCCTCGTGGCAGAGCGAGTCGCCGGTCGGGTGGCCCAGGGACTTGAGGAACGGGAAGCACATCGCCCCGCCGACCAGGATCGTGTCGGCCTTCGAGAGGAGCTCGTCGAGCATGCCGATCTTGTCGGTGACCTTGGCGCCGCCGACGATCGCCACCAGCGGGCGCTTCGGGTCGCTGACGATGCCGGTGATCGTCTCGACCTCGCCCTGGAGGAGGAGCCCGGCCGCCGAGGGCTCAAGGACCTTCGTGATCGCCGAGTTGGAGGCGTGGGCGCGGTGGGCGGCGCCGAAGGCATCGTCCACGTACGCCTCGGCCAGCCGCCCGTAGGCCGCCGCCAGCTCCGGGTCGTTCTTCGTCTCGCCTTCCTCGAAGCGGACGTTCTCCAGCAGCAGGACCTCGCCGGACCCAAGCCCCGAGGCAAGCTCCTCGACCTCGGCCCCGACGACGGCCGGGGCCAGCGTCACCGGCCAGCCGGTGATCTCGGCAAGCCGGTCGGCTACCGGCTTCATGGAGAGCGCGGGGTCGACCCCCTTCGGACGCCCCAGGTGCGAGGCGAGCACCAGCGGGCAGCCCTCGCCGCGCAGCCGCTCGAGCGTGGGCAGCGCGGCCCGGATCCGGGCGTCGTCGGTTACCTCGCCGTCCTCGAGCGGGACGTTGAAGTCGACGCGCACGAGGACGCGCCGCCCGGCAACGTCGATGTCGTCGAGGGTGCGCAAGCTCCTAGAGGAGCTGCTGGACCACGTCGACGACCCGGTTGGAGTAGCCCCATTCGTTGTCGTACCAGCTGACGATCTTGACCATCGTCCCGTCGATCACCGAGGTGAGCTGGGCGTCGACGATCGAGCTGTGCGGGTCGGTGACAATGTCCGAGGAGACGATCGGGTCCTCGGTGTACTTGAGGATCCCCTTCATCGGCCCCTCGGCGGCCGCCTTCAGCGCCGCGTTGATCTCCTCGACGCTTGTCTCGCGCTCGGCCTCGAAGGTCAGGTCGACGACCGAGCCGGTGATAACGGGTGCGCGAACGGCATATCCGTGGAGCTTGCCCTCGAGCTCGGGGAGCACGAGCGAGACCGCCTTGGCGGCGCCGGTCGAGGTCGGCACCAGGTTCACCGCGGCCGCGCGGGCGCGGCGCAGGTCGCTGTGCGGGGCGTCCTGGAGTGCCTGGTCACCGGTGTAGGCGTGGATCGTGGTCATCAGCCCGTGCTTGATGCCGACGGTGTCGTTGGCGACCTTGGCGATCGGGGCCAGGCAGTTGGTGGTGCAGGAGGCGTTGGAGATGACCTCGTCCTTCTCCTTGTCGTACCTGTCGAAGTTGACCCCGAGGACGACGGTGATGTCCTCGCCGCTGGCGGGAGCGGAGATCAGGACCTTCTTCGCTCCGGCCTCAAGGTGCTTGGCGGCATCGTCGCGCTTGGTGAAGAGGCCGGTCGACTCGATCACGACGTCGGCCCCGACCTCGCCCCACGGCAGGTCGGCGGGGTCGCGCTCGGCGTAGACCTTGATCTCGTCGCCGTCGATGGCGATGCCGTCGCCGGTCACCTCGACGGTCCCGTCGTACGGCCCGAGGATCGAGTCGTACTTGAAGAGGTGGGCCAGCGTCTCCGGGTCGGTGAGGTCGTTGACGGCCACGAAGTCGATGTCGGCGCCGGATTCCTTGGCCGCCCGGACGACGTTGCGGCCGATGCGGCCGAACCCGTTTACTGCCACTTTCACTGCCATCTTGCGGGGCTCCTGTCTCGCGTGGAAGGGGTGCCCGGGAGGCTATAGGGGAGCCGCCTGCCGCGCCCTGCGGTCAATCCGCGAAGGCGGTATCGCGGTGGCGGACGTCGAGGACGATGTCGTCCCGGTCGCCGTAACGCCGGGCGAGCTCCTCGACCACCGCCACCGAGCGGTGCCGCCCGCCGGTGCAGCCGACGGCGATCGTCAGGTGGGCCTTTCCCTCGGCCACGTACTGTGGAAGCAGGAAGTCCAGCAGCGGCCCGAGATGGCCGTAGAGCTGCTCGAGGCGCGCATCGCGGCCGACGTACGCCACCACTTCGGGGTCGCGGCCGGTCTGCGGCCGCAGCTCGGGCACGTAGTGGGGGTTCGGCAGGAAGCGCACGTCGAAGAGAAGGTCGGCGTCCCGTGCCGGTCCGTTCTTGAAGCCGAAGCTCTCGAGCGTCACCGCGAGCTTGGCCTCGGTCGCACGGGGGAGCATCTCGTCGGCGAGCTTGGCGCGCAGCTCGTGAGCCTTCAGGCCGGTCGAATTGACCACCAGGTCGGCGCGTGCCCTCAGCGGCTCGACGAGCTCGCGCTCGGCGGCGATTCCTTCCGTGACGTTCCCGCCCGGGCTCATCGGGTGGCGGCGTCGGGTCTCCTGGTAACGGGTCATCAGCTCCTGCTCGTCGGCGTCCAGGAACAGGACCCGGCAGGAGATGCCCGCGCCCTGGAGCTCGTCGAGGACAGCGTTCATCTGCGGGAAGTACTCGCCGCCGCGCGCGTCGGAGACCACAGCGGCCCGCCGCACCTTCGACCCCTCGTGCAGGAAGAGCTCGACGAGCGCCGAGATCATCTCCGGGGGAAGGTTGTCGACGCAGAAGTAGCCGGCGTCCTCGAAGACATCCATCGCCGTCGACTTTCCGGCGCCCGAGACGCCGGTGATCACGACTAGATCCTCGAGCGGTGCCTCCTCGGTCTCCGGAGTGACCGGATGGTCTTCGGCGGTGCTCATCGCTTGCCCCAGTATGGCCGCTGGCCCGGGTCGCCCCGCAAGGCCGCGCTCAGCCCTCGGGGCGCCTCAGGTGGCCGTGGAGGTCGCGGGCGACCTTCTGCGGCAGGCCGGGCACGCCCTCGAGCTCCTCCCGGCTGGCGCTCAGCACCGCCTCGGGGGTGCCGAAGTGGGCGATCAGCGCCTTGCGACGGGCCGGGCCCACCCCGGGCAGGCCGTCGAGGGCCGAGGCGGTCATCGCCTTGTCGCGCCTCGAGCGGTGGTGCGAGACGGCGAACCGGTGAGCTTCGTCACGCGCGCGCTGGAGCAGCTGCAGCCCGGCGGTGTCGTGCTCGAGCATCACCGGCCGGCCCTGCCCCGGCACGAAGACCTCCTCGATCCGCTTGGCCAGCGAGACCACGGCCACCCCCCGCTCGCGGAAGCGCTCCAGCACGTCAAGCCCCGCTGAGAGCTGGCCCTTGCCTCCGTCGATCACGACCAGGTTGGGCAGGGCGGCGAACGACTCGTTCCAGGCCGGGTCGTGCGGCGAGAGGTCCTGCTGGCTCTCCCACGCCCCGATCCGGCGCTCGAGGACCTCCCGCATCGCCGCGAAGTCGTCGGACTGTCCCTCATCCAGCGAGCGGATATTGAAGCGCCGGTAGTCGGCCTTCTTCTCCGCCCCACCCTCGAAGACCACCATCGAGGCGACGGTGTGCGTGCCCATCAGGTTGGAGATGTCGTAGCACTCGATCCTCATCGGCAGGCTTTCCAGGCCGAGGGCCTGCTGGAGCTCGTCGAGGGCCTCCACCCGGCGGCGGCGGCTGCGCTCGTTCTTGAGGCGCTCCTGGTCGAGGGCCAGGGCGGCGTTGCGCTCGGCGAGCTCGAGGATCCGGCGCTTGTCTCCGCGCTCGGCGGCGCGGACCTCGACCGCCGACCCCCTGCGCTCGGCGAGGGCCCCGGCGAGCGCCTCGCGCTCGGGCTCCTCGATCTCGGCCTGGACTATCACCTGGGGCGGGATGCCCGGGCGCCCGGCGTAGTGCTGGGCGATGAACTCGGTGGCCACCTCGGCGAGCCCGAGCTCGCCGGCGTTCTCCAGGTAGAAGGACTGGCGGTCGGCGAGCACGCCGTCGCGGACCTGGAAGAGCTGGGCGTTGGCTTCGGTCCCGTCGACGGCGACCGCTATCGCGTCGAGCGAGCCGACCGATCCGCTGGCCACCCGCTGGCGCTCTAGCAGCGAGCGCACCGCCTTGAGCCGGTTGCGCTCCAGCGCTGCCCGCTCGTACTCCTGCTCCTGCGCCGCGGCGTTCATCCGCTCCTCAATCTCCTTCTCGATCTCGCGGTAGCGGCCGGAGAGGAAGGCGACGACCCCGTCCACGGCCTCCCGGTACTCCTCCTCGGTCACGTAGCCGACGCAGGGCGCGCCGCAGCGGTCGATGTGAAAGTCCAGGCACGGCGAGCCGGTGCGCCTTCCCGGCTCGGCGCCCTGGCAGGAGCGGATCTGGAAGACCTTCCCGAGCACGTCGAGCGTCTCGCGCGTGCGCCTGGCGTTGCTGTAGGGCCCGAAGTAGAGCCGCCCCCGCCGGTGCTTCTCCCGGGTGAAGTACACGCGTGGGAACTTCTCGTCGGTGGAGATCGCGATGTACGGGTAGCTCTTGTCGTCGCGCAGGCGGACGTTGAAGCGGGGCTGGTGGCGCTTGATCAGCCGCTGTTCGGCCAGGAGCGCCTCGGCCTCGCTGTCGAAGGCGACGAAGTCGATCGCGTCGGCCACCGCGACCATCTCGACGGCCCCGCGCGTGACCGGGTTGGAGAAGTGGCTGGCCACCCGCTTGCGAAGCGAGCGGGCCTTGCCGACGTAGATCACGTCCCCGGAGGCGTCGAGGAACATGTAGACCCCCGGGGAGTCGGGCAGGCCGCGGCGCTGCTCGCTGAGGCGCTCCTCGCGGTCGGTCATCTGCCCTGCTTCGGCCACAGGGCGAGGATAAGGACGAAGTGGCCGCCGGTGGCATATATGGTCTGGCCATGGAGACCGCCTACCGCACCTGCCCGTTCTGCGAGGCCACCTGCGGCCTGGAAGTGAGCTTCGAGGGCGGCGAGGTTGTCAAGGTCAGGCCGGACTCCGAGGATGTCTTCAGCAAGGGGTTCATCTGCCCCAAGGGAGTCAACCTGAAGGCCCTCCACGAGGACCCTGACCGGCTCCGCTCCCCCATGCGCCGCCTCCCGGACGGCAGCTTCGAGGAGTGCAGCTGGGAGGAGGCCTTCGCCGAGATAGACGAGCGCTGGAAGGAGATCGCCGCCGACGGCGACCGCAACGCAGCGGCGGTCTACCTCGGAAACCCCAACGCCCACTCCCACTCGGCGCTGCTCTACGGCAGGGCGTTCATGAAGGCTCTGGGAACGCAGAACATCTTCACGGCCAGCAGCGTCGACCAGCTCCCCAAGCAGGTCTCCACCGGGTTGATGTTCGGCGGGTCTCTGACCATCCCGATCCCCGACGTCGACCGCACCTCCCACTTCCTCATCCTCGGGGCCGACCCCGCGGTCTCCAACGGCTCGCTGATGACCGCCCCGGACATGCGCGGCCGGATCCGCGCCATTCGCGAGCGCGGCGGCAAGGTCGTCGTCGTCGACCCGCGGCGCTCGCGCACCGCCGAGGAGGCCAGCGAGCACCACTTCATCCGCCCCGGGACCGATGCGCTCCTGCTGGCCGCGATGGCCAATGTGATCCTCGAGGAGGGGCTTGACGACCCCGGCGAGCACCTCACACCCCACCTCTCCGGCCTTGAGGCCCTGCCCGGCCTGGTCGCGCCGTTCACCCCGGAGATGGCCGCCGGCGCCTGCGGGATCGACGCGGAGACGATCAGGACGATGGCCCGCGAGCTCGCCGCCGCCCCGTCGGCTGCCGTCTACGGCCGGATCGGGACGACTACGCAGGCCTTCGGCGCCCTGACCAGCTGGCTGGTCGACGTCCTGAACATCATCACCGGCAACCTCGACCGCGAGGGCGGCGCGATGTTCCCGCTGCCGGCGGCATCGGTGCCCTCCGCCGACGGCAAGGCCGCGGTGAGGCTGCACCGCTGGAGCTCCCGGGTGAGCGGCCGCGGCGAGGCGCTCGGCGAGCTGCCGGTCAACTGCCTGATCGAGGAGATCGAGACCCCGGGCGAGGGACAGGTCCGCGCCCTGTTCACGCTGGCCGGAAACCCGGTCCTCTCAATTCCCAACGGCGACCGGCTGGACGAGGCGCTCGGGAATCTCGACCTGATGGTCAGCGTCGACATCTACCTCAACGAGACGACGCGCCACGCCCACGTGATCCTCCCCTCCCCCTCCCCGCTGGAGAAGTCGCAGTACGACCTGGCCTTCTACTCGCTCTCGGTCCGCAACGTGGCCAACTACTCCCCGGCGGCGCTGCCCCTGCCGGACGGGGCGATGGAGGAGTGGGAGATCCTGCTGCGCCTGACCGCGATCGCCGCCGGCGCCGGGCCCGAGGCCGACATCGGGATGATCGACGACTTCATCGGCCTGGAGATCGCCAAGATGTTCACCGCGGTCGACGGCACGAAGGTCTCCGGGCGCGACCCGGCAGAGGTGCTTGCCGCCACCGGCCCCGACGGCGGCCCCGAGCGCCTCCTAGACCTGATGATCCGTTCCGGCCCCTGGGGCGACGGCTTCGGCGACGACCCGGACGGGCTCTCGCTGGCCACGCTGGAAGAGAACCCGCACGGGATCGACCTCGGAGCCCTTACACCGAGGATCCCGGAGATCCTCGGGACCGAGAGCGGGAAGATCGAGTCCGTCCCGCCCGAGATGGCCGCCGAACTCGAACGGCTGGAGGCCGAGACGGCATCGCGCAACGGCGGCCCGGGCCTGGTCCTGATCGGGCGCCGCCAGCTGCGCTCCAACAACTCGTGGATGCACAACCTCCCCGGGCTGGTCTCGGGGCCGGAGGGATGCACCGTCTTCGTAAACCCGGAGGATGCAGAGCGCTGCGGCGTGGCCGACGGCGAGGCGGCGGTTCTCAGCTCCTCCAGCGGCAGCATTGAGCTGACCGCGGTAGTCACCGACGCGATCATGCCCGGGGTGGTCTCGGTTCCGCACGGCTGGGGCCACGACTTCAAGGACACGCGCCTGAGCGTGGCCCGCGAGCACGCCGGCGCCAACGTCAACGAGCTGGGCGACGCGGGGATGATGGAGCCGCTCTCCGGCACCGCCGTCCTGAACGGCATCCCGGTCGAGCTCTCCGCGGCCTGAGCGGGCGGCAGCCCGCCGGCTCAGCGCACCAGCTGGACGACCGGACCGCCGGTGGCGCCGGCGGCCAGGGCGAGGATCTTTGCGACGTAGGCCTGCGTCTCGGGGATCGGCGGGATGCAGCCACAGGCGGCCACGCGTCCCGGGCCGGCGTTGTAGGCCGCCAGCGCGAGCGGCACGGAGCCGAAGCGGCGCAGCAGGTCGTGCATGAAGTGGGCCTGGGCTTCGATCGAGGCCTCCGGGTCGAACGGGTCCCGAAGGCCGTAGGTGCGAGCGGTGCCCGGCATGAACTGGGCGATCCCCCGCGCCCCCGCGCTCGAGACCACCCGGGGGTTGAAGTCGGATTCGGCCTTCAGCTGGGCGGCAAGGATCGCCGCGCCGACCGACCAGCGCACGGAGGCACGCCGGATTGCCGGTGCGTACCGGGCAGGAACGAAGGCCGGCAGGCCGCCGCCGGCCGGCGCAAAGCCCACCGACCGGCTGCCTGCGTTCCGGACCAGCCCGTAATGCCAGGGCTCCCACGCGTACCTCTGCACGAAGCCGAACCGCTTCGCGTTGCGGGCCAGCCACCCATATGCGGCCGGCGGCCCCAGGTCGAGCTCGGTGCCGAGGCGGTGGAGCGAGCGCCCGGGCGGGGCAACCCACTTCGGGTCGGGGTGGGCGGCAAAGAGCCGGGCCTGCTCGGCGTTGGAGCGCCAGGCGCTGGCTATCACCAGCGCCACGCCGGCCCGGCGGGCCGCAGCGCTCATCCGGTCGAAGGCCAGGGCCGTGTCGGGGCGCATCGGCTTCCCCTGGCGGACGGCGAAAGGACCGGGGTACTCGCCGTCCCCCGTCGGTACCGCGGGAGTGAACGCCAGCTGGGCCTCGGCGCTCACCCGGCTGGCCACCGCGCCACCGCCAGGCACCCGAATCGGGTCGGAGACCGTTACGCGCACCCGGTCCGCCAGGGCGCCGCCGACGAAGAAGACCGCCGCCCGCAGGGCGCCGTTGCGCCGTGCCGTCTCGCGTGCGACCCGGCCGGCCTGCGCCTGCGCGTCCGCCGGGGCCGGGCTCATCCGGCGTTCGTGGAGCGCCCGGGCTCCGGCCAGGGCGGCAAGGTCGGCGGCCTGCTGGCGGTCGGAACGGGCGCCGAGGCCGCGGGCGACCATCCCCAGCGCCAGGGCCCCGGTCGCCACGGCCAGCAGCATGGCCACCATCAGCAGGCTGGCCTGGCCTGGCGCCGAGCCCCTCACGGGGCCGGCCCGGCGTCGGCTCGGCCGCGGGCCTCGAGCAGGTCGGCCAGCGGCCCGGCCCCCGGCGGCGCCAGCCTGACGGTCACGCGGCGCCCCACGACACTCACCCTTGCCCGCCCGCGCGACCAGCCCGGAAGCGCCCGCTCGGCGGCCTGCGAGGCGTCGCGCCCCTGGATCAGCGCAGCCGCCCCGGCGGTGGCGGCGTGGCCGGCCAGCTCGCGGGCCACCCCGGCCGC
>JBBASZ010000013.1:52505-55813 GCA_040398965.1 Solirubrobacteraceae bacterium
GAGCATCGCGACCACTGGTGACCGGCCACACGCGATCTCGACCCTTTCCACAAGGGCGGGCGAAGCATGATCCGCTCCCTCAACCACCACGAGGCCTCCGCGCGCAGAGGCTTCGAGCCCGGCGCCCTCGAGCAGCCCGGCCAGCCCGCGGGCGCCGCGGCGCGCCGGCACCAGCGCCTCGAACGGCGAGCCATCACCATCCCGAAGGTGAACGACCGGGGTGCCGCCATCTTCGACGGCCAGCAGCGCGGCCAGCGCCTCGGCCTCGGGCGCGCGCCCGACCACGAGCTGCGGCCGGCCCGTCAACTCCCTTCCTCCCGGGGCCCCGCGGTCACCGAGACGCTTCCCAGCCTCATGCCCGCGATGACGGCCGGCACCTGCACCCGCACGGTCACCCGCCCGTCGCGACCCTCACTGACCTTCAGGCCGGGACGGCGCCCGGTGGGCACGGCCTCGCGCGCCGCGGCCGCCGGGCTGGCGCCCACCGCCTCGGCCCGGGCCGCCGCGCGCGCCCCTACCCCAGCCAGCCACCAGCAGTGCCCGGCAACCACGGCCTGCCAACACCCGGCCAGGAGGGCGGCAAGGACCGGAAGCGTGGCCACCAGCTCGACACTGGCCTGACCACGGGTGGAGCAAAGCGCGCGCACGGGCGCATGCTCGGGCCCGGCGCGTGACGGCAGGCACCTCCGGCCGTCACGGCCCTGTGGCGCGTCAGCGCCGGCTCAGACCAGCTGGCGGAACTGCTGCCAGACGATGTAGAGGCCCAGCGCCCCGACGGCGATCAGCAGGATCGCCCCGAGCAGCCCCGGCGCACCGCCGGTCAGCTGCGACCAGCCGGTGGCGGTCAGGACCAGGAGGCCTATCGACCCGAGTCCCAGGGCCTGATAGCCGGGGGTAAGGCGCTCGAGGTCGCTCCCGAACCGCCGCCACCCCCACCACATGCCCAGCGCGATGATCAGGATGAAGGCCAGCGAAAGGATCCGGCCGACCATCTCCGCCCCCACCCCGCCCAGCGGCGCGAAGGCCACGACGGCGGCGAGCGCCAGGACGATCAGTACGTAGGAGGCGGTGCGCACGACCCAAGCCTAGGGCCGGGGACCGGCGGGAGTCAGGAGGACTTGGCCTTCGCGCGCTTCTTCGGCTTCGGCGCGGGCGCGAGATCGGCCGGAGGGGCATCCGGGATCTCGACGGCACCATCCCGCAGCTCCGCGGCGAACCGGTAGCCGACCCCGAAGTGGGTGTGGATGTACTTCCAGTCCGGGGAGGCCTTCTCCAGCTTGTGGCGCACCTTCCGCACGAAGACGTCGACCGAGCGGTCGCCGCGGGCCATCGCGTATCCCCAGACGCGCTGGTAGATCTCCTCGCGCTCGAGCACGCGGCCGTCGACGCTGGCCAGAAGCTCCACGAGCTCGAACTCCCGGCGCGTCAGGTTGGCCGAGCGCTCGCCGACGAAGGCCTGGAAGAGGTCGGGCTTGATCTCGAGATCCCCCGCGGCCCTGGCCTCCGCTACTTCGCGCGAGTCGGAACGACGACGGCGACGGGTAACGGCCTCGATTCGGGCGATCAGCTCCTCGGGGTGGCACGGCTTGGGAACCCAGTCGTCGGCGCCGAGCCGCAACCCGCGCACCCGCTGAGCGACGCTGGCCCGGCCGGTGCAGACGATCACGCCTAGCCCGGGAACCGCGGCGCAGACGCGCTCAAGGTACTCCCAGGCCTGGGGGCCAAGGACGGTCAGGTCGATCACCAGTGCCCCGAGTCGCATGGCCACGATCTCCTCGATCGGGACCGGGCCGGCGAGCGTCCTGTGCTCCCACCCGAGGCGGTCTAGCCTCTTGTCGAGAACCTTGAGGAAGCCCGAGTCGGTGTCGATTACCGCGATGCGCACGCCGTCGGTGGGCGCGCCTCCCAGATCAGTCACAGGCGCAGCGTACGGCATCGGGCGGCACAAGGCCGCCCCTGGGCGGGATCGGTTAACTAGTCGGTAACAGGAGAGGGCTCATCGACCGGAAATTCCCGGAAAAGCCCCGTCTCCACGAAGATCACCTGCTCGCCGATACCTACAGCGTTGTCGCCCAGGCGCTCGAGGGCGCGAGCGACCATCGTCATCGTCATCGCCCACTCGCGTCGGTCCTCCTCGTCGCCGACCGAGACGGCCGAGCGGAAGACCTCCTTGTTGAGGCGGTTGACCTCGTTGTCCTGACGGGCCAGGTCGGAGGCGAGGTCGACCTTGCGGTTCTCGAAGGCCAGCTTGGCTTCGACCACCTCACCGCGCACCGCCGAGCCCATACGCAGGATCTTCTCGAGCAGCTCGGGAACAACCGGCGGCTCGCTCCCCACCAGCGGAATCAGCTTGGCGATGTTCACGCACTGGTCGCCCATGCGCTCGACGTGCTTGATCACGTGGAGGATCGCCGCAACCAGGCGCAGGTCGGCGGCCACCGGTGCCTGGAGCGCCAGGAGCGAGAGAACTCCCTGGTGCACCTCGAGGTAGCGGCCGTCCACCCGGTCGTCGTCGGCGATCACGAAGGTCGCCAGCTCGACGTCCTGGGTCTCGAGCGCCTCGAGAGAGCGATCGAGCTGCTCGATCACCAGGTCGATCGCCCCGAGCGTCTGCTCCTCCAGCAGCTCCAGCTGCTCGCGGAACTGCAGCCGTGTCGCCGATCCGGCCACGATCAGCCGAACTTCCCGGAGATGTACTCCTCGGTGCGGGTGTCGTGCGGGTTGGTGAACATCCGGTCGGTCGGGCCGTACTCGACGAGCCGCCCGATCCGCTGGTCCTCGCCGGCGCTGAGGTCGACGATGAAGAAGGCGGTCCGGTCGGAGACGCGGGCAGCCTGCTGCATGTTGTGGGTGACGATCACGATCGAGACCGTCTCCTTGAGCTCGTGCATCAGGTCCTCGATCCGGCCGGTGGAGATCGGGTCCAGCGCCGAGCAGGGCTCGTCCATCAGCAGCACGTCCGGGTCGGTGGCCAGGGCGCGGGCGATGCAGAGCCGCTGCTGCTGGCCGCCGGACATCCCGAAGGCGTTGTCCTTGAGGCGGTCCTTGACATCGTCCCAGAGGGAGGCGCGGCGCAGCGCGGTCTCGACCAGCTCGTCCATGTCGCCCTTCATCCCCTGGACGCGCGGGCCGAAGGCGATGTTCTCGTAGATCGACTTGGGGAACGGGTTGGGCTTCTGGAAGACCATCCCGATCTTCTTGCGCACCTGGACGGCGTCAACGTCGCCGGCGTAGAGGTCGACGCCGTGGTAACGGACCGTGCCGGTCACCGAGGCGGCCGGGATCAGGTCGTTCATCCGGTCAAAGCA
>JBBASZ010000013.1:55913-60018 GCA_040398965.1 Solirubrobacteraceae bacterium
CGCAGGATCGTCGACTTGCCACAGCCCGAAGGGCCAATGAAGGCGGTGATCTCCTTCTCGGGGACCTTCATGGTCACGTCCAGGACCGCCGGCTTCCCGGAGTAACTCACCGAGAGGTCCTCGGTCTCGAAGACCGGGTCGTGGATCGCGTCGTCGATGACGTCGTGGTGCGCCACCTCGGGCACGGGAGCGTGAGGCATCCCGGCGGGGACCGGGGGCACCTCTCCCGGGAACCCTGCCTCCTCCTCGGCCTGGCGCTGGGGATCCTCGCTCACGCGGTGAACCATAGCTTCGGAAAGCCCTTCTTCGGGGTACATCTTCACCACTTCCTCTGGTAGCGATTACGGAGCCAGATCGCCAGCCCGTTGAGGACGGCGAGAATCACGAGCAGGACGATGATCGCCGCCGCCGCGAGGGCCTTGAAGTCCTCGTCGGGCTGGGAGGTCCACGAGAAGATCTGGAGCGGCAGCGCGGTAAAGGGCGAGTCGAGCCCCGTCGGGTTGAAGGCGACGAAGGTCGCCGCACCGACGAGAATCAGGGGCGCGGTCTCGCCGATCGCGCGCGAGACCGAGAGGATCACGCCGGTGGCGATTCCCGGCACCGACGCAGGAAGGATCTGGCGCCAGATCGCCTGCCAGCGGGTGGCGCCGAGGGCCAGGGCGCCCTCCTTGATCGAGGGCGGGACCGCCCGGATCGCCTCGCGGGTGGTGATGATCACGACGGGGAGCACCACGAGCGAAAGGGTCAACCCTCCGGCCAGGACCGTGCGCCCGAGCGAGAGCGGGCCCCGGACGAAGTAGGCCAGGCCGAGAATTCCGTAGACGATCGAGGGGACCGCGGCGAGGTTCTGGATGTTGACCTCGATCACCCGGTTCCACCAGCGGTTTACGTCGGCGTACTCCTCCAGGTAGAGCGCGGTGGCCACGCCGAGCGGGATGATCACCGCGCCCACGATCACCATCAGCCAGAGCGTGCCGGTGATGGCCGACTCGATGCCCGCCTTCTCGGGGAAGGCAGACGGGAAGCTGGTCAGGAACTCAAGGCTGAGGCTGGGCGCGCCGTCTAGGAAGGTCGTGACCAGCAGCACGGCCAGGACGATCAAGCCGACGCTGGTGAGGCCGATCAGTCCGGCCTTGAAGGCGCGGTCCTTGAGGTGGCCTCCGGCGGAGGGGCGGCCGATCACCTCTTCGGCCGGAACGGGCCGCTCGTCGACGCTCGTGGTGGTCATTCGTAGACCTGCCGGTACTTGCGCACGAACCGGATCGAGATCAGGTTGATGACCAGGGTGATGACGAAGAGGGTGAAGCCGACGGCGAAGATCGCCTTGTAGCCGGTGGAGCCGGTGGGAACGTCGCCCTTGCCGGTAGCGCCGATGAACGCGGTCATCGTCTCCATCGGTTTCAGCGGGTTAAGCGAGGTGGTCGGAATCTGCCCGGCGGCGATCAGGACGATCATCGTCTCGCCCACGGCCCGCGAGGCGCCGAGGACCACGGCGGCGACGATCCCCGAGAGCGCGGCGGGTATGACCACCCGGACCGCGACCTGGCGGCGGCTGGCGCCCATTCCGTAAGCTCCTTCACGCAGCCCCTGCGGAACGGCGGCCATCGCGTCCTCGGCGACCGAGGCGACGGTGGGGATGATCATGACCCCGACGATGATTCCCCCGGCCAGGCCGTTGAAGACGGCGACGTCGAGCCCGAGGATGTCGTTGAGGATCTTCGGGGTGAAGAAGGTGAGGGCGAAGTAGCCGAAGACGACGGTCGGCACGCCGGCGAGCAGCTCGAGAGTTGGCTTGACCGTCTTGCGCACCCTGGGGCTGGCGTACTCGCTCAGGTAGGCGGCGGTGCCGATGCCCAGCGGCACGGCGACGACCATCGCGATCAGCGTGATGATCAGCGTTCCCTGGACGAGGGGACGGATGCCGAACTGCGGGTCGGAGAATAGCGGCGACCACTCGGGGCCGGTCAGGAACTGCCCGACCTTCACCGCCCTGTCGGCGAAGAACGCAAGCGTCTCGCCGGCGAGCGAGACGATGATCCCGATGGTCACCAGGACCGAGGCGGCGGCCGCCGCGGCCAGGGCGACCGCGATCGCGCGCTCCCCCAGGCGCCGCCGGGGAGCGCCGAACACCTCGCGGGCGCTCGGGCTCCCCGACGGGGCCGGTGTGGGGCTTACTGCCAAGCGACCCTTACGCGGCCGGAGCGGCCTCGTCCTCGGCCTTGGTCAGCTCCTCCTGGGCCTTGCTGGCCTGCTCGGAGGTCATCGGCACGATCTTCGCCGTCGTCGCAGCCTCGTCGGCATTGGCGACTGCGTAGTCGATGAACGCCTTGACCTGCGGCTTGTCGGCCAGCGCGGCGGTGTTCACGTACATGTAGAGGGGACGAGAGAGCGGCTTGTAGGTGCCGCCCTGGATGGTCTCGACCGACGGCTTGACGCAGCCGCTGCCGTCGTCGACGGCGACCAGGTTCAGCTTGTCCGAGTTGTCCTCGTAGTAGGAGAACCCGAAGAACGCCAGGCCGGCAGTATCACCCTCGACGCCCTGGACGAGCACGTTGTCGTCCTCGGAGGGCTGGTAATCCTTGCGGATGTCGCCCTTCTCGCCGTTGATCTCCTCGGTGAAGAAGTCGAAGGTTCCCGAATCGGTGCCCGCCCCGAAGAGCGAGACCTCACCCGAGGGAACGTCTCCGCCCAGCTGGTCGTAGTTGCTGACCGTCGAGCCCTTCTTCCAGAGCTGGTTGAGCTGGTCGACCTTGAGGCAGCCGATCTTCAGGTCCGGGTTGGTGACGATGGCGATGCCGTCGTTGGCCACCTGGACCTGCGCGTACTTGATCCCGTTCTCCTTGCAGACCGGAACCTCTTCCTCTTCGTCGATCGGGCGCGATGCATCCGCGATGTCGATCTCGCCGGCGCAGAACTTCTCGAAGCCGCCACCGGTGCCGGACTGGCCAACCGTGACCTTGGCGTCGGGGTTCGCGCCCTGGAAGCCCTCGGCCGCGGCCTGGGCGAACGGGAATACGGTGCTCGAGCCGTCGATTGCCACGGCGCCGGAGACGTTGCCCCCGCCGCCGGTGTCGGTCGAGCTCTCATCGCTGCTGCCACACGCGGAGATCCCGAGCGCGGCAACGCTGGCCACTGCGGCCACAACCAGTCTCTTGTTCATTGCTCCTCTTCCATTGTTGGTCTTGGGACTCTTCCTACGTGCGCCAAGTTCTCATTGACAGCGCGTAAGCTTGTTACAACGGCGTCACGTTCGTGTGAACGACTCGTTAACGACTTGTTTCTTCGATCGGCTCAGGCTGCAGTCGATAACCAAACCCGATATGCGTGTGAATGAAAGACCACCCGGGCAGCTGGCCCGCAAGCTTGACCCGCAGGCGCCGAACGTAGACATCGATCGTCCGGTCGCCGACCCGGAGGTTGGACCCCCAGACGCTCTTGTAAAGGGCTTCCCGGCTGACCACTCGGCCCTGGTGGCGGGCCAGCTCGGCCAGAAGGCCGAACTCGCGTACCGACAGCCTCAGGGGCCGGCCTTCAACCAGCGCGAACCCCTCGCTCGGGCGGATCTCAAGGTTGGCTACGCCGATTATCGGCTCGAAGCCATCGTCGGCCAAGGCTCCGCCGAAACCGCCGAGTCCGGCGGCGCTTGCCTGCGCGGGCGGGAGTTCGCTCTGCGCGGTCACAGGCGTCAGGTTCCCGGACCGGCTGCGGGTTGGCGTTACCCGGCTGTGAACAGGCTGTCAACCATCGGTAAAGCCGTAGCGGCAAGATGCGGCGATCCCTTAACTTGAATGGAGCAGATGGCGATCGTGGCGAGGAGAAAGACCGACGACAGGCTCCTGACCCTCCTGGGGCAGGCAGGGGCCAACGCGTTCGAGAGCGCCCAGACGCTCAGGGAGCTGATCGGGACGTTCCCCGAGCAACCCGAGCTGATCCCGCAGATGAAGGAGCTTGAGACGCGCGGGGACCGGCTGACCCACCGGATTCTCGTCCGCCTCCAGGAGGCTCCCGGCACCGGGGGCCTGCTGCCGGAGGAGGGCTTCGCCCTTGCGACTGCGGTCGACGACATCGTCGACCACGCCGAGCAGACCGCCGACATGATGGGCGT
>JBBASZ010000014.1:0-13723 GCA_040398965.1 Solirubrobacteraceae bacterium
CCTGGACAACCGAAGACATCCCCACGCTCGACGGAAAGGTCGCCGTGGTCACCGGCGCCAACGGAGGCCTCGGGCTGGAGACCGCCCGCGCCCTGGCCGGGGCCGGGGCAACCGTCGTCATGGCCGCCCGCAACCCGGAGAAGACGACTCAGGCCGTGGACGACATCCGCGGCACCGTCCCGGACGCGCACCTGGAGGTGGTTCCCACCGACCTGGGCTCCCTCGCATCGGTGGAGAGCGCCGCCGGCCAGATCGCCTCGGCCCACGGCTCGATCGACCTCCTCGTAAACAACGCGGGGATCATGGGCATCTCGGAGAGCAAGACCGCCGACGGCTTCGAGACCCAGTTCGGCGTCAACCACCTCGGCCACTGGGCGCTCACCTCCCGCCTGCTGCCCCAGCTCCTCGCCGCCCCGGCGGCGAGGGTGGTCACGGTTACCAGCACCGCCCATCACCTGGGCCGCAGCCCCGACCCCGACAACCCGCACCTCCACGGCCGCTACAAGCCTTGGACGGCCTACTACCAGTCCAAGCTCGCCAACTTCCACTTCGGGATCGGCCTGCAGCACAAGCTCGCCGAGGCCGGCGCGCCGGCCTCCAGCCTGATCGCCCACCCGGGCCTCTCGGACACCAACCTGCAAACGGTCAGCGTCGAGCAGTCCGATGGGGAAGCCATCCAGCGCTTCTTCCTCTGGCTCGCCCACCGCACGGGGATGAGTCCGGCCGACGGGGCGCTGCCCCAGCTTCGGGCCGCCACCGATCCGCACGCCCACGGCGGCGAGTTCTTCGCGCCCCGCTACATGAACACCGGCCCGCCGGTACGCCGCCCGATCCTCCGGCGAATCGGGATGGACAAGGCGATCGACCGGCTCTGGGCGCTCTCCGAGCGCGAGACCGGGCTCACCGTCGAGCCGGCCGCGGTGATGGGCGCGGCCCGCGCTTGAGCGCCGCGCCCCAGGCCACCCGTGATCGCGCGGCCGACGTGCGCCGCGCCCTGCGCTCGCTCGTGGCCGAAGGCGGCTTCCACGGCGCAGCGATGAGCGCGGTGGCCCAGGAGGCAGGTGTCGCCACCGGCACGGCCTACACCTACTACGCCTCCAAGGAGGAGCTGGTCGTCGCCACCTACGTCGAGACCAAGACCGAGATGGGCGACGCGGCGATGGAGGCGGCCGACCCCGGACTCGAGCCCGAGCAGCGCTTCGCAGCGGTCTGGCTGGCCATCTACCACCACCTCAAGGAGGACCCCGACCGGGCGCGCTTCCTCGTCCAGCTCGAGAGCTCCCCTTACCTGGAAAAGGCGCGGGAGGCGCCGCTCGGGGAGAACGGTGGCGCGCTGACGGAGATCGTTACCGAGCCGGGCATGGCCGCCCTGCTGGTCGACCTCCCTCCCCAGATCCTCTACGAGCTTGGGGTCGCGCCGGCGGTTCGGCTCGTGGCCGCCGGCACGAAGGCAACCCCGGCCGAGCTCCAGCGCGCCGCCGAGGGCTGCTGGCGCGCGATCACCCGGCCGGGCTGAGGTCTGGACGGCGGCTGACCGGAAACCCGCCACGATCCTCAGGGTTTTCTCAGAGAGCCTCGGGAGCCTGCGGCACATGAGAGAGATACCGGCTACCCGTTACCGCCTTGCCGCGCTCGCCGCGGCGGGCTCGATGCTCGCCGCAGCCGGCTGCGGCTCGACCGCGTCGTCAAGCACTGCCGACGCGGCTACGGCGTCGGGTGCGGCCACCACGGCCCAGGCCTCCGCTTCGGCCTCCTACTCCTCCACGAAGGCCGGCCTCAGGAAGACCAAGTGGGGCAAGAACATCACCGTCACCTACGGCAAGAGCTACATCCGCCTGCGCGCCAGCGGCATCCCCAACCACTCGCGCCCCAAGCAGTACGCGGTGCCCAACGCCGGCGTAGTGGTCCCCAACGCGTCGACCGCCCACGCCGTCGACGACCCCACCAAGGCCCAGAACTACGACTACAAGATCCCCACGAGCCCGAAGAAGGCCTCCAAGACGACCGCCGCCCCGCTGGGCTCGATCGGCTTCATGATCTCCGGCTCACCGCTCTACAACCCCTACGAGGGCGACGGCACTACGGTCGCGATGGCCAACAACTTCTACCTCACCAGCGACGACGGCTCCAAGGCCCCGTTCGTGGATGACTGCTCCGGCCACCCGACCCCAGGGATGAACGGGGGCGGCGGCGCGTACCACTACCACGGCCTTCCCAACTGCGTCGTAGCCGAGACCGACTCCGGCACCGGCCCCTCGCACATAATCGGCATCGCCTTCGACGGCTTCCCGATCTACGGCTCGCGCGACATCAAGGGCAGGAAGGTCCCGGTCGGCAAGCTGGACAAGTGCAATGGCATCACGAGCCCGACGCCCGAGTTTCCCAAGGGCATCTACCACTACGTGCTGCCTGGAACCGACGACGCGACCTCCTCGATCCGCTGCTTCCGCGGCAAGGTCAACAGCAGCCTCATCACCCAGATGCCGAACATGGGTGGCGGTGGGCCTCCCGGTGGAGGCCCTCCCGGCGGCGCCCCACCGCCGGCCGTTGCCGCTGCATCGTCGGCGACCGCCACGAAGCTGCTCTGCGACCTGCTCGGCCTGAACTGACCGCGCGCTTCGGCGCGCGGCAGGCGGCTTGCGCCCAGAGCGCGGGCGCACCGTAGCCTTTGACATGAGCGGTGCCGGAACGGCCCGCGCCAGGAAAGAGCCGTGAACCCCCTCGTGAATGGACACCGGACGCTCGTCGCCTCGCTGCTGGCTGCCGGCGCGCTGCTGGCGCTGCCCGCCGCCGCTTCGGCCCAGTTCGAGGGCGGCGTCCAGCCCGGCGACCCGTCACTGGTGGACGTCGTTCCCAAGCGCTCGGCGATCCTGAGGACCGCGCGCGCCGAGCTGGCCCGCAACGTTCGCGAGCGCAAGGGGGACAACATCCCGCGCTACAACTTCGGAAAGGGCGCTATCGCCCCGTATTCGATACGCGACCAGTGGTGCGTTGCCTTCGGCTCGTGGACCTGGCAGCAGGCCGGCTACACCGACTACCTGGGGACGCGGCTCCTGCGAACCGCTTTCGGCGGCACCCCGCTCGCCATCCAGGTGACCGACCTCGCCCGCTGGGCCAAGCGAACCGGCCACTGGACGCTGCGGGCCACCCCGGGCGACCTCGTGGCCTACGGAGGGGCACACATCGGCGTGGTCACCGGCGTCGACCGCAAGGGCCGTGCCGTGAAGTCGATCGAAGGGAACAAGGGCGACGCCGTGCGCACCGTGGTGATCGACATGTCACGCGTGACCGGCTACGTCAGCCCCTCCCCGGTCACCGCCGCCCAGCGCGTCGCCCGCAGCTCCGCGCGCGCCGACGTGGACTGAGCCCCGCGGCAATTCCAGCGCAAAACGGTCACTGAGAGGTAGTAGAGGCGTGCGGAGCGCGCCCGGAGGATCCACGCATGGCGTGGACATTCCGGGATGTTGAGCGAAGATTGCGCCGGGAGGACTGGATCTTGCGTCGCCAAACCGGATCCCACCGGGTCTGGAAGAGCCCGGACGGCCTCAGGACGGTAGTTGTCGCCGGAAGACCGTCGGGTACAGTCTCACGCGGAATGCTGGCGGAGATCCGTCGAACCAGTGGCATCAAGGAGTTCCGATGAACGAATACCTCGTGATCTACGAAGAGGAAAATGGCTCGTGGGGCGCATGGTGCCCCGATGTCGATTGCGTCTTCGCCGCCGGCAAGAGCCGGGAAGAGGTTGAGTCCCTGATGAAGGAAGCGCTGGAGGGGTACTTCTCGTACCTGCGGGAAACCGGCGAGAAGATCCCTGAGCCGACCTTTTCTGAAGCCGGCCTTGTGGCCGCCTGACCACTGACCAGCGAACGGAGCCACGCCTCCAATAGGCTCGCAGCCATGCGGGTCGAGAGCGTCGGTTACCAGGGGTCAATCGCCGACGCGATCGCGCAGGCCACCGAGGCAGAGCAGGCCGGATTCGACACCTGGTGGGCCACCGAGACCAAGTCCGACGTCTTCCTCTCCGCCGCCGCCGCGGCCGCCGAGACCGACGGAATCCGGGTCGGCACCGGGATCGCCGTCGCCCTGGCCCGCAACCCGATGCTCGTCGCCGTGCAGGCCAACGACATCCAGGCCTTCAGCGGCGGGCGCTTCTCGCTCGGGCTCGGCGCGCAGATCAAGCCGCACATCGAGCGGCGCTTCTCGATGGACTACTCCTCTCCGGCGGCCCGGATGCGCGAGTTCATCCTCGCCGTGCGGGCGATCTGGAAGGCGTGGGAGGACTCCTCACCGCTCGACTTCCAGGGCGACTTCTACACCCACACCCTCATGACCCCGATGTTCGACCCAGGCCCCAACCCCCACGGCAACCCGCCGGTCCAGCTCGCCGCCGTCGGGCCGCTGATGACCGAGACCGCCGGCGAGGTGGCCGACGGCGTCGCCGTCCACGGCTTCTGCACCGAACGCTACCTGCGCGAGGTCCAGGTCCCGGCGATCGAACGGGGGCGCGAGAAGGCCGGCAGGCCGATGGAGGGCTTCGAGATCAACACGCCCGGCTTCGTCGTCATTGGTGACAACGAAGAGGAGATCGCCGCCGGTATCGCCGCGGCCAAGAGTCAGATCGGCTTCTACGGCTCGACCCCCGCCTACCGCCCGGTCCTCGACCTCGAAGGCTGGGGCGAGCTCGGCGAAGAGCTCACCCGGCTGAGCAAGAGCGACGGCTGGGACGCGATGCCCGAGCTGATCGACGACGAGATCCTCGCCGCCTTCACGGTGATCGGCACCCCCGAAGAGGCCGGGACCGAGCTGCGCGAGCGCTACGGCGACGTGGCCACGCGCGTGGTGCTGGCCAGCGGGCAGGTAACCGCGCAGCAGCGCGAGCGCTTCGCCTCCGCGCTGAACGCCTGAACGCCTGAGCGCCGGCTCAGCCGGCCTTGGCGTAGCGCTGCTTGAGGCCGAGGAGCTCGGAGACCGTCACCGGGTAGAGCCGCTTGCGCTTGAGCGCCTTGAGGATCGGGCCGAGCGCCTGGATCGTGCCCTCGTGGGGACCCTCGCCGTCATGCATGAGGATGATTGAGCCCGGCCGAACCTGGTTTACGACGCGGCTGTAGACGGTCTCCTTGCTGACGTTGTCGTAGAGGCTGTCCCAGGAGTCGACATCCCAGCCGATCGTGAGCATCTCCTGCTGGCGGGCGCGGGCGAAGAGGCTGTCGTTGACCGCCCCGAAGGGAGCGCGGAAGAGGCACGGCCTGAAGCCGGTGGCGCTGCGGATCGCCTTCGTCGTGCGCGTCAGCTCGGTGGCATTCGGGTAGCGGGGATGGCTCCAGGAATGGTTGGCCATCTCGTGGCCCTCGCGCACCGCGCGGCGCAGCAGGTACGCGTTGCCGGGGATGAACGAGCCCCGCACGAAGAAGGTCGAACGGACCTTCGCCTTGGCCAGCCGGTGCAGGACCCGTGCCGTGTACTGGCGGGTCGGGCCACCGTCGAAGGTGAGCGCCACCTTCCTCGATCCGCGCCAGCCGTGCTCGCGGAAGCTCGCGCCCTTGGCCACGCAGCCCACCGGCTGGCGCTCGGCGGCAAACGGGGCAGGCGAAGAGAGCGAAGCCGCGGTGGCGGGCTGCGCGGCCAGGGCCGACGCAGCTGCCACCGCGGCTACCGCCGCTCTGTTCAGTGAGCCGGCTACTTCAGGCTCAGCTTCGCGACAACGCCGTTGTGGTCGGAGGACCACTTCGGAGCCTTCTTCTGGAAGGCGCTGTTGCCGATGACCTTCTTGCTCTTCACTGAGAAGTTGGCGGAAGGCCGGTACATGATGTGGTCGATGAACTCACCGCCGGAATCCTGGGCGGTCAGCAGCTCGTTGCGGCCAAACGTCCTCACGTCGGTCCTGTCACCCCAGACGCTGGCGAAACCGGCGCCGGTCACGACGGGGTAGCCGTCGGGAGCCGGGGAGGTCGGGCCGCTGTTGAGGTCGCCCAGCAGGATCGCGCTCTGGCTGCTGTCGGCGAGCGGGCCGCCGGCCGAGATCAGCTCGGTGGCCTGCGCGGCACGGATGGCGGCCCCGTAGGCCTCGAGGTGCGTGTTGACGAACTTGAAGTCCGTCCCGCCGATCGAGGCGTCAACTGCGGTCCAGCCGCGATTGACGTTCGCCGGGCCGACCGCGGTCGGGACGACGAGCTTCTCGTTGTAGTTGGCCGAGGTTCCCTTGCCGACCTTGACCTTCGAGCCGCTCTTGCGCTTGAGGATCGCGTCATACATCGTGATGCGAACCTGCTCCTTGGTGGTCGGGCCCTGGAAGTCGAACTCCTGCTGCTTGACGACGAGCGTGTACTCCATCTTCTGCTTCTTGAGAGCCGAGAGCAGCTCCTTGATGAAGTCGTACTTGACCTTGGTCGGGGTGCTGCCGACCGGGCCGGTACGCCAGACCGTCGCCTCCTGGAGGCCGACGAGGTCGGGCTTGGCCGACTTGATCTCCTTGGCCAGCGCCGGGGCGCGCTTGGGGAAGTTGGTGGCCTGAACGGTCTTCCACATGCCGGAGGCAGCGGTCTTGAATTCCGCCTCGGTGCTCGGAAGCGCCAGCTGGATGATGTCCGCGCCCAGGTAGATGTTCCGGGTCATGACGGTTACGTCGCCGCCTGCCATGGCGGGAGCAGCCGGAATGGCTACGGCGCAGGCGGCGAGGACCGAGACGAAGGCGATACGGCGGGTTCTCATCGAAAAGTCTCTCCTGATCGTTTTCCCGACGGGCGCAGTTGGCACGTCGTTCCCGGAATGTTACAGGCGGGTGACAGATGGTGCGCCGATTTGCCGGCGCTCAGCCAGTCAGTGCCTTGATGCCCAGATACGCAAGGTAGGCGGCAAAGACCAGGCATATCCCCACCCCGACGGCGACCCGGTGCCGCTGGAGGAAATCGTTGAGGGGGTTGAGAACCTTCCGGGCCAGATTCGGGCTGACCAGATAGAGCAGCACCGGCAGCCACGCCGGCGTGAGGACGATCAGGTCGACGACCACCAGGGCAGTAACCCGGTCGGCATCGGAGACCTTGTCGATGGCGATCTCCTTGAGGGCCGGAAGGAAGACGGCAAGCGTCGTGAAGTTGAGGAGCATGATCACCGCGCCGATCGCGTAGAAGCGCGGCAGTCGCGCGCCTGGCTCCTGCGAGGAGTCGTGATGCTCCTTGTGAGGATGGTTGCGCCGCGAGAAGGTGAGGGCGGCCAGCGCGAGGAGCAGCACGGCGAAGCCCAGGTCGATGTAACCGCTCAGGTCGGAATTCGATCCCTTCTGGCTGTCGGGCACCGCCGACCCGAAGACGAACACCACCAGGAGGCTGATCGCCACCACGACCGTGGTCGTTCCCGCCAGGAAGGCGAGGCCGCGCAGCTTCGGGTACCTCTTCTCCGAGAGGACGACGAGGACCACCGCCAGCACCGTGGGGCTGATCGCGCCGGCCAGGGCCAGCGGCAGGATCTTCGTCATCAGCTCGCTCACGGGGCCAGGATCCTCCGCCCGGCATCTTCCCAGAGGGCCACGCGGTAACCGGCCGGGCGCCTCTCGCCGAGAACCACGCGCCGCAGGCCGATACCGTCGGCAACCGCGTAGAGGGTGTCCACTAGGTCGCTCGAAGAGGTGCCAGCGCGCACGAGCCCCTGTTCCTGGGCGGCCCCGACCAGCAGGAGCCCGGCCTCGAACCCCTGGGAGTCTCCTTCGAGGAGGAGGGCGGCAAGGGTCGGGTCGACAAGCGCCTGGTGGTGAAGCTCGTAGTAGACCCGCTCCCGGTCGACCTGCGCGGGCTCGTCGGAGAACTCGGCCGACCACTCGGCAAAGAAGCGGTCGACGGGGCTGGGGATCCGGCTCGCCAGCTCGCGCACTGCGAATACCCCCTCCCACGTCGCTCGGACCATCTCCGAAAGGAGCCGCTCGCGGTTCCCAAAGGCATAGGTGAAGGGAGTGGTCGAGGTGCCGGCCTCCCTGGCCAGCGAGCGGAAGCTGAGGCCCGACAGCCCGTCGCGTGCGGTCACGCGGAAGGCAACGGCCAGCAGCTCCTGGCGCTTCGTGAGGTCGGGGCCGGACGCGCCCAGCGACCTTGAAGCCTCCCCATCGGGGATCACGAGCCGCTGATGGACCCCCGGGCTGATCCCGGCGCTCACGAGCCGTCGGGAGCCGCGATCCCAGAGGTCGCTCACATGGCCGGCGGGGAGGCGTTCCGGATAGATGAGGCTCGCGAAGACGAGTCCATCAAGCAGGGAGACCAGCTGGTCGAGGACCTCTTCAACCGGACGGTCCGTCCGGACTACCCCGGTCTCGCAAGCCTGCTCGACGAGCCCGGCCCAGCGATCCAGGCGACTTCGGTCCCGCGCGCGCACCCGCCTCCTGACCTTCGCGTCGGCGCGACCCTCGAAGGCCAGGTCGAGGGCTACGCGCCGGCGCGCTCCGCCGGCCGGATCGCCGGAGAGCATCTCGAGGCCCTCGGCAATGACCACCTCGAAAGGGTCGTCCGCCGCGGCAGCCTCCCCGCCGGCCGCGTCATCGTCCGTGGCCAGCTTCCCGAACAGTGCCGCGAGGAGCTCCTGGCGGTTGGGAAACTGGCGGATCAGCGGGGTTGTGCTGGTCCCCGCCTCGGCGGCGACGCGCCGGTAGGTGCAGGCCGCGAGACCCTCGCGGGCGGCAACCGTCCACGCGGCATCGAGCAGCTCTTCGCGCTGCTCGGCCTCGGCTTTCCTCGTCCGGGTGGCCACCGGCCGATCGTATCCCGGCGCCGGGAGCCGGCCGGGGCAACTACCCCGTTCGGAGAGGGCTCAGCCGCCGTTGGAGGCCGCGCCGTACGCCCTGCCGGGCTGGCCGCGAAGGGCACCGGCCGGAGGGAGCGGGGTTCCCTTGGCGTCGTCGCCGGCGATCACCGGCAGTACAAGCTTCGACGCCTGCGAGCCGCCGAGTGAGACGGTGTTCACCGTCCTGCCGTCGTCGACGGTCGCGAAGTCCCAGCGCGGGCGGTCACCACCGGCCGCCGTAACCGTCACGCGGATCCGCGACCCGGCACGGAAGGCGTGGGCCACGGGGAAGACCGGCACGCGGACGAGCGTGAACTGCCCGGCCGGCAGCGGGGCGGCGTCCTTCTTCAGGTGGGTCGGCACCGGGTTGAGGGCGGTCGAGCGCTTCGGGTAGAGCTTGCGGTGCGAGGCCCTCAGCCAGCCGTTCTGGACGTAGGTCTCCTGGCCATCTGGCCGGACCTCGCTGAGCGTCACCTGGAAGTCGGTGTCCTTCGCCGTCGACTTGACCCAAAGGTCGAGGCTCGAAGGCCCGGCGATCACCACGTCGCGCTCGAGAACGGGGCCGGTGAAGCCCAGGCCCTTGCCGGGAGCCAGCGGCGCCCAGTCGTAAGGAGGCTGGGCCTTCCAGGCGTCCTCGGCGCCGCTGCCGGGCAGCGTCTGCCTGGGCCGGGCCGACGGGTCGGCGGTGTACTCGGCGGTTCCGGCGGCCGGCGGCTCGCCGGTCAGCGACCCGCCGTCACCCAGGTACATGGTGGTCGGTGCGGTCTCGGCGATCGGCCAGGAGCCGTGCCCGATCTCCCATGCCGCGCCGATCGCGCCCGGCGAGCCGGGAATCGCGGCACCGTTGTCCATCAGCAGCCGCACGCGCGGGTAGCGCTGGAAGGCGGCCTTGGCCTCGGCGACGCTCGCCAGGCCGGCCATTTTCGACTGCTGGACCGGGAGGGCGGGCGCGTCGGCCAGGTAGCGGTAGAGCTCGCTGCTCAGGCCGCGGATCGATGCGGGGATCTCCGGCACCTCACCGGCGACGTAGATCTTGAGGAACTCGACCCACTCGGTGATGGTGCTCGGCCCCAGGGAGTCGGAGTGGACGCCGTTCTGGAGCGAGAGCCAGACGTTCGGGTTGCCCTTCAGCTCGGAGAGGCTCTCGACGAAGTGGCCGCCGGTCTGCTCGTCCTGGTACTGGCCGACGAGGAAGACGGGCGCCTTGATCTTCCCGATCCAGGCCGCGGCCGCCCGTTCGTCGTAAAGGGAGGGCGTGCGGTACGGGTTCTCGCGGCTGAGCTTGACCGCGTCGCGGGTCTGGAGCCGCATCCGCTGGTTGGCCTTGCACCGCCTGTCGCCGGCCTTGACCAGCGCCTTCGCCCAGGGCTGGCCGCCCTCGGGCGCCGGGCGAGCGTCGTCCATCCGCTCCTGGATCCAGCTGAGGGCAAAGCCCTTGTTGAAGATGCCGCCCGGGTATCCGGTGGCCGTGTAGGTGTCGTCGGTGACCGACATCGGCGTGATCGCGGCGAGGTGCGGAGGCCGGGTACCGGCGGTGAAGAGCTGGGTGATGCCCGAGAACGAGATCCCGACCATCCCGACCTTCTTCTCCTTCACCCACCGCTGGGCGGCGACGGTCTCCACCGCGTCGTAGCCGTCGTAGGTCGTGGGGAGGCCGAAGAGGTCGAAGGCGCCGCCCGAACAGCCCGAACCGCGCATCTGGACGCTGACGGTGGCGAAGCCGAGCAGCGGGGCGATCAGCGAACCGACCGCCGTTGAGCTGGCGGGAACGAGCGGGTCGGACGCGCCGCCACCCCCGCCGATCTGGCTGGCCACCGAGTCGAGCAGGTTGCCCGGGGCGGCGACCTGGTAGCCGCTGTACTCGACGACGGTCGGGAACGGGCCGTCGGCGAGCTTCTTGCCGGCCGGCAGCCGGACGGTCATCGCCAGCTCGACGCCGTCACGGACCTTCACGTAGTTGAGGCCCTCCTTGAGGCGGATGCCCTTGTAGAAGGCGGCCTTGGGGTTGGCGCCCTTGCCAAGCACGCGGAACGGCCGGGCCTTCGAGCCGCCACCGATAACCCGGTAGCCGGAGCCCGGGCGCAGCTCGTAGAAGATCTTGCTTCCGAAACGGTCGGCCTTGCCGGTAGCGACCGTCTTCCCGGCGCGCTCGAGCTTCAGCTTCGAGCCGGCCTTGGCGCCCGTGACGTAGGCCTCGCCGACGCTGCCCCGGGTCACTACGCCCGAGTGCGCCGCGGCCGGCACCGCGAGCAGCGCCGCGACCGCGGCAAGCGGCAGAACCGTGCGGATGGGAGAGACGCGACCCACGGCAGCGGAGCCTACTCCACGGCACCCCGGCGCCGCGCAAGTCCGGGGGGAGGAAAACGACCGGCGCCCGTAGTAACTATCCACCTATGGAAGCTTCCTCGATGCCGCCCGCAAACCAGCCGCCCTACCAGGCCGGCTCCCAGTCCTCCGGCGGGGGCCGCTCCGGCACCCCCTGGATCATCGCCGGCATCGTGGTTGCCGCCGCGGTAATCGTCGCCGCCGTCCTGTTCCTGGGCGGCTGCACCAGCAAGAAGACCGTCCCCAACACGGTCAACCAGCCCGCTCCGGTCGCCGAGCAGGTCCTCAATGACGAGGGCTTCAAGACGCAGATCAAGCGCGTCAAGGACGACCAGGTAACCGACATCGTCCTTGAGCAGGACCCCCCGGCCGGCGACAAGGCAAAGGAGGGAAGCACAATCGTCCTCACCGTCTCCGCCGGACCGGGCGACGGCGTCGTGCCGGACGTGACCGGAGTCGCCGCCGACCACGCCGAGAACGAGCTCAAGCAGGCCGGCTTCAAGACCACGGTCAAGGAAGTCTTCAGCTCCACCTACGACTCCGGCATCGCCGTCGACACCGAGCCGCGCGCCGGCACCGAGGAGCAGAAGGGCAAGCTGGTGACGATCCTCGTCTCCAAGGGCGCCCAGGCGACCTCCGTGCCGAACGTGGTCGGCGAGTCCGAGTCGGCCGCCCAGAAGAAGCTGCGCAACCTCGGCTTCAGCGTCGACCGCGAGTTCAAGCAGTCCAACAAGACCCCGGGCGAGGTCTTGGCCCAGGACCCGCCGGCCGGTACGAAGCTGCTTGCCGGCGGCAGCGTCCAGATCCTGATCGACCGCGCCCCGTCCAAGGCGACCGTGCCGAACGTCGTCGGCTACAGCCGCAACGGCGCCGAAAGCAGGCTCTCAAAGGCCGGCTTCGACGCGGTTTTCGTGCACAAGACGGTCAGCAACCAGACCCAGAACGGCGTCGCGCTCTCCCAGAGCCCAGGCGGCGGCTCCAAGGCCACGGAGGGCACCAACGTCACGGTGACGATCGGCCGCTACCGGTCACCCAAGCCCAAGCCGCCGACACCGCCCACCCCGCCGACGCCGCCTCCGGGCCCGGCCAACATCGTGAAGCAGTTCCAGCTCGACCCGAACACGAGCCAGACCTTCACCGCGACCTGGAGCTCGGGCAAGTGCCCGGCCGGGAACGGGAACGCCTACCTGAGCGAGCCCTCCTCCGACGGCGGGACGCCTGCCCAGGCCGACATCACCGGGGCCCAGATCACCGATCAGGGCAGTGCCGGCAAGACCTCTTACTACGCCACGGTGGAGACGACCAGCGATTACCAGAGCGGCTCGGGAATCCTGATCATCGACATCGAGTGCCTGGTCAAGTAGCCGCTGCCAGCTAGCCGGCGCTGCCGCCGGCAGGCGGCTGGTCGCCGGAGGGCTCGTCCCGCATCGCGAGGTCGAGCTCCAGGTCCTCGATCGCCTCGCGCAGCGTCTCCAGGTGAGCGAGGACCTTCGGATCGGAGATCAGCACCCCGTCGTCGGCCAGCGCGGCGGCCCGCTGGCGGGCGTTCTGGGCCTTGTGGGCGGTGTCCAGGCTGTTGAGGATCACGCCGATCACCATGTTGAAGACGATGAAGGTCGCGATCAGCACGAAGCTGATGAAGTAGACCGCCACCCACGGGCTCAGGTCGAGCAGCGGATACATGATGTCCGGCCAGCCCTCGAGCGTCAGGACCGTGAACAGGGTCAGCATCGAGCGGCCGATGTTGCTCCAGTACTCGGGCGCCTCGTCGCCGAAGAAGGACCATCCGGCCATCCCGTAGAGGAAGAGCAGGATGATCGTGAGGACGAGCAGCCCACTGAGCGGTCGCAGCGCCTTGAGCAGGCCCTGCGCGAGGATCTGCAGGTCGGGGAGGTAGCGCAGGATGCGGGCGACCCGCAGCACCCGCAGTACCCGCAGGATTGCTGTCTGGCTGGCCAGCCCGGGGATGAAGACGCTCCCGATGACCACGAAGTCGAAGATGTTCCAGCCCGACTTGAAGAAGTCCTGCGGGTGGCGCCCGTAGGAGACGAAGCGGATTACCAGCTCGACGACGTAGATCGCCAGGCAGATCGAGTCGACCAGCGCCAGGGTCGGCCCGATCGACTCCTCGACGCTGGAGAAGGTGTAGAGGCCGAGCGAGATCGCGTTGACGACGATCACGCCGATGATGAAGAACTGGAAGCGCTCGCTGTCGATTATTGAGCGGCACTTGTCGACCACGTAGTCCACGGGCCGCAAATCTAGATGAGTGGCACCGCCTTCGGGGCTGCAACCTCGCCCGACGGCCGGTAGGGTCGCGCCATGAGCGCAGACGACAAGCCCGAAGAAGAGACCGGCGGCCTCAGCAACGAACCGCTTCCCGGGGCCGGAGCCCCCTCCGGTCAGCCCGAGAAGCCGGCCGAGGACGGGCAGCCTTCGCTTCCGGCTCAGCCCGGAGAGGGCCAGGCTCCTCCCCCTCCACCGCCGCCGGCTCAGCCACCCGCAGGAACGCCTGCCCCGCCTCCGCCCGCTCCGGTTCCGGCTGTCGCCCCGGCCGGCGCCGCTCCCGCAGCCGCAGCTCCCGCCACCCCGGGCCAGCCCGGGCTGGCCATTGCGGCCTTCGTCTGCGGGCTTA
>JBBASZ010000014.1:13823-54890 GCA_040398965.1 Solirubrobacteraceae bacterium
CCCGCCACCCCGGGCCAGCCCGGGCTGGCCATTGCGGCCTTCGTCTGCGGGCTTATCGCCATCCTTACCTCGTGGTGCTGCATCGGCGTTCCGCTCGGCGTCGCCGCGGTGGTCTGCGGCATCCTCGCCAAGGGCGAGGTGGAACGGCGTGGAGCGCCCAGCTGGATGTGGATCACCGGGCTCGTGCTCGGCGCCGTGTCGCTGGCCGTATTCGCCCTCCTGCTGATCGTCGGCGCCGCCAACACCGAGTGGAACTTCGACACCTCGACCTCCTAGAGGGATGACCGACGCCCCCGCAACAGCCTGCAGCCACTCCGGGCACGCTGTGCGGGGCGGGTCGCGGACCGCCCTGCTGGGGGCGCTCGCTGCCGTCCTCTTTGCAGCCCCGCTGCTGGTGGCGCGGATGATGGACCCGGCGATCGCCGACGAGCCGGGCTCGTGCCCGCTCCTGCACGCGACCGGGGTCCCCTGCCCGGCCTGCGGGGCGACCCGCGCCTTCGTGCTGATGGCCCACGGTGACGGAGGGGGCGCGCTGCGCTTCAACTGGGCCTGGATCCTCGCCTGGGCGCTCGCCGTGGCCGTCCTGGCCGTGGCGGCCTGGCGCAGCCTCGTCGGCAGGCCTGCGGCGCCGGATTGGCTCCGGGCGGCCGGGCGCTGGCTCCAGGCCCACCCGGCCGCAGTGGTGGCTCTTCCGTTCCTGCTGCTCGCCGGGCCCTGGCTCGTGGCCATGGCCAACATCGCCGCAATCCGCTGAGCGCCGCGCAGACGTGCCTTCGGTAGATCCCGAGCTCGCCCATGCCGTCGGCCTCCGCGTGGTCGACCACGACCACCTGGCCGAAGGCGACCAGGAACACACGGCGGTCCAGACTTCGACGATCGCCGCCCTGCTCGACGGCGCCTACGACGGCGAAGTCACCATCGGCGAGCTGCTGGAGGCCGGCGACCTGGGTCTCGGCACCCTCGATGCCCTCGACGGCGAGCTCGTGATCCTCGACGGCGAGGCGTGGCAGTGCGCCGCGGACGGGAGCGTCAACCGCGTAGACGCCGGGACGACGACGCCCTTCGCCGTGGTCACCCGCTTTGCCGCCGACGAGACGCTCGAGGCGCCCGATCCGATGGCCCACGACGAGCTCATGGCCCTGCTCGAAGAGCACGCTCCCCCGACCACCGGTTGCGACGCGATCCGGATCGACGGCCGCTTCTCCCGTGTCCACGCCCGCTCGGTACCTCGCCAGGCGCCTCCCTACCCGTCCCTGGCCGAGGTGGCCGAAAACCAGGTCGAGTGGACCTTTGAAGACGTCGAGGGAACGGTTGTCGGCTTTCGCTTCCCCCGATCGGCGGCAGGTCTGGAGGTGACCGGACACCACCTCCACTTCCTCGCCGCGGACCGCAGCTGCGGAGGCCACGTCCTGGAATGCGACCTGGAACGCGGGACGGTTCAGGTCGAGGAGGTGGACGGACTGCGCCTTGAGCTGCCACCGGGAGTGGAAATCCCATCGGCTGCCGACGCCGACGAGGAAGCCGTCAGGCGCATCGAATCGAGCTGATTGGCCTGTAGCTGCTGGGCGCCCGGTTGCACCGCTGGCGCCCGGGGGCGGTCCAAACGTATCTTTTGGACGTAGAGGGTGTAGGTGTTTTCTGCGGTTGGAGCGTCACTGTCAGCTCTTGAGGGTGTCTTTACAACCACAGGCAACAATGCCGGTCCAGGGCGGGAACGTGTGTAGCGCATCTAGAGGTTGCGCACGCAACGAAAATCCGCTAAAATCCGACTAACGGAATCGGATATATGAAGTCAACATTCAACATCAATCCCAACGTGCCGGACGAGGTTCGCGAGCCGACCACGGTCGCCGACCCCGTCGACCAGCTGCTGAGGCGCGCCTCGCAGTACCGGCTGCTGCGCCCGAGCGAGGAACTCGACCTGGCCCAGCGCATCGAGCGCGGCGACCTTCGCGCCAAGGAGCTGCTGATCAACTCCAACCTGCGCCTGGTCGTTTCGATCGCCCGCCGCTACCAGGGGCTGGGCCTCGGCATGAGCGACCTCGTACAGGAGGGCATGATCGGCCTGATCCGCGCCGCGGAGAAGTTCGACTACCGCAAGGGATTCCGCTTCTCGACCTACGCGACCCTGTGGATCCGCCAGGCGATCCAGCGCGGGCTGGACAACACCGCCCGCACCGTTCGCCTGCCCGCCAACGTCGCCCAGCAGACCCGCAAGGTCGAGCGCGTGGCCGCCGACCTGGCCGCCAAGCTCGAGCGCGAGCCGACCCTTGAGGAGATCGCGGCCGAGACCGGCTTCGAGCCCGACGAGGTCGAGCGCCTGCGCAAGCTGGACACCAAGCCCGCCAGTCTCGACGCCCGCGTCGGCGAGGACGACTCCGCGAGCCTGGGCGAGCTGCTCGACAGCGACGCCCCCACGCCCGAGGAGCAGGTCGGCGAGGACGATGTCGCCAACCAGATCGACCGTGCGCTCGAGGAGCTGCCGATCGCCGAACGCCAGGTGATCGAGCTGCGCTTCGGTCGCCGGGGCGAGCCGCCCCACACCGCCGCCCAGGCCGGGCGCCGGCTCGGGGTGAGCACCGCCGAGGCACAGCGCCTCGAGAAGCGGGCTCTCTCTCGCCTGGCGACGCTGGATCGCATCAACGCGCTCCACGAAGCCGCCTGAGCGAAACGCACTGGCCTAGCCGCTGACCCGCACCGCCACCGCGCGGCTGTGTCCCTCTGCGTAGGGGTGGTCGGGTCGCGGCGCCAGGCGGACCCGGAACCGGTACGTCACCGAGCCGCCGGTAGTGGCCGAGAAGCGGTAACGGGCCTTCCAGCGCCCGCGACGGTCGCAGCGCAGGCCCTCGGTCATCACCGGCTGCCAGCGCCCGCGGCGTGGGTTGTAGCCCTGCAGCTCCAGCTCACGGCCGCGGGCCGGCAGGTAACCGCCGAGAACCCGGCCGCTGAAGCGTGCGGCCTGGCCGTTACGGAGGCTGCGCCGGGCGACCCGGATCGTCACCTGCGCGGGCACGTTGACAGCCATCTCCTCGCTGACCGCCCCCGTGCTGGTGCGGGTGTCGAGCGCCACGACCTGGACCCTGCGACTCGGACCGGCACCCAGCCGCAGGCCAACGCGGCCGCTCGCCCCGGTCGCAGCGCGAGCCACGACCTTCCAGCCGCCGTCGCCGATCCGCTCGCGGACCTCGATCTCGTTTCCCTCCATCGGCTCACCGCCGTCGTCCAGCAGCCGGGCCGAGACCGCCACCCGGGTCCTGCGCCCGGCGCGAATGCGGCCCGCCTCGCGCCCACGCGAATCCACCAGCGCGGCGCTCAGGCGCGGGCGCATGCGCAACGGCAGCGTGACCACCCCGGGAAGGCCGTCGGAGAACGAGGCGATCACGCCCTCGTTGCCGGCACAGTCCACGACCCTGAACCGGGCCTCGTAGCGGCCACCGGGCAGGCGGTCGTCCGGAACCAGCGCCGATACCGAGCCGGGAGCGGTGCGCGCGTCGATGCTCTCCCAGTCGCCGCCGGTGAGCGGCCTCATCTCGAGCGTCGCCGAGGCGATGCACCCCTCCTCGACCGAGGCCCGCAGCCGTCGCGGGTCCTCCTTGAGCGGATGCTCGAGCACCCCCGCCGGGATCCTGGAGTCGACCCGGAAGCTTGCCGTGCGCGGCGCACTGGCATTGCCGGCTGCATCGACGGCACGGAAGCTCACGGCGTGGATGCCGTCCCGCCCGAACGAGAGGCGGGCCGCGGCGCCCCTGGTCCGCACCGGCGGCTCCGCGTCGGCCTGGAACTCGACGTAGGCGCCGTCCTCGACCGGCTTGTCGGCCGCGGCGGGCGCCATGCCCGAGAGCCCAGGCTGGTCGGTGCCGGCCACGACCACCTCCGCGGGGCCGCGGATCCAGTCCTCGCGGCCGGCGTGCTGGTCGCCGGCGACGTCGACCGAGACGGAAGGGGCGGTGCGGTCAACGCCGACCTCGACCCTCCCCTCCTCCGTCGCCGGGATCCCGGTGGCACTCACCGCCCGGGCCCGAAAGAGGTGGCGCCCCTCGCCCAGCGACCCTGGGCGGTGCTCGACGACCGGCCCCGCCGCGGTGACTGCGGTTCCGGGCTCACTGCCGTCGGAGGTGATCGCGTAGCCGGCCACCCCCGAGGGCCCGGCGGTGCCGGGACGGACGGCCACCACGGCCTGCGAGCCGTCGCGCACCCAGGCCGACGGCGCCGTCAGCTGCGCCGCCCCCGGCGTGCTGTTGTCGACCCGCAGCTGCTGGCGGTGGACCGAGGCATTGCCGGCCGCGTCCCAGGCCGTCGCGACAAGTTCGTGCGCCCCGTCGGCCATGTGGCGGGTATCGAGCGAGGCGCCGGCTCCGGCGTCCGGGCAGGGTCGCATCGAGTACGGGTCGCAGCCCTGCTCGCGGTCGAAGACCGGCGTGCCGTCGAGCTCGATCCGGGTGCGCCGGATGCCGGTCGCGTCTGAGGCCGAGAACGAGGCGCTCGCCGGGCCGGCGGTCCACCCACCGGAGGCCAGGGCGCCCTGAACGGCGCCGATCGCCGGTGGCTGGTCGTCGCGGAGCTCGATTACCGCGTCCCGCAGGGTGGAAGCCGCCCTGACGGAGCCGGTAGGGCAGCCCGACCCCGACGAGCAGATCACCATCAGGCGCAGGCGGGAGGTCGAGAGCCCACCGACCGAGAAGGGCATCGCCGGCGGGCCGGCCCAGCCGCAGCCGGCCGGCAGCCCGCACCAGCGATAGCCCGAGTCGTCGGCCACCCCTGCCTCCCATCCGCCGGTCAGCCCGCTCCCCTGCGTACCGAAGGCCGTCCCCTGCCCCCGGATCCCGGTGATCACCGTGCCGGCCGGAGCCTGGGCCTCGAGGGCCCCCCACGTGAATGCCGGGAGCGTTCCGCGGCCAACCTGGTTTCGCACCTTCATGCCCAGCGACCAGTCGGCCGAACAGGACGGGTCGGCGGCTATCGCCTCCGAGCCGACCGCCGAGAAGGCCCGGTTGATGCCCGCGCCGTCACAGGCGCGAACCTCGTAGCTGCCGGCGTGCGCCGGGGGAACGAGGAGCGACAGGAATCCGTAGAGGGCGAGGCCGGCCATGGCGGTGCGTGAGGGCATGGCCCTCCTAGGCACCCGCCGGCGGGATTCACCCCCCTCCCCCAGCTGCGAGAATCGCCAGATGCTCGAAACCGGAGAGAAGGCCCCCGACTTCACCCTTCCCGACCAGGACGGAAACGACGTCTCCCTCGCCGACCTGAAGGGAGCACCGGCCGTCGTCTACTTCTACCCCAAGGCCTCCACGCCGGGCTGCACGACGCAGGCCTGCGGCGTCCGGGACCACCTTTCCGACTACGGGAAGGCCGGAGCCCGAGTGGTGGGTATCTCGCCCGACCCGGTGGACAAAGTCAGGAAGTTCCACGAAAAGGAGAAGCTGAACTTCACCCTCCTGGCCGACGAGGACCACTCGGTCTGCGAGCTGTACGGAACCTGGGTCGAGAAGTCGATGTACGGGAAGAAGTACTGGGGCGCCCAGCGCGCGACCTTCATCCTCGACGCCGACGGGAGGGTCGTCCACGTGATCCCCAAGGTCTCACCGAAGAAGCACGACGAGCAGGTCCTCGAGGCGCTGGCCGGCCTGTGAGCGACTCGCCCGCGCCCGCGCCCGCAGCGGTCATCTTCGACAACGACGGCCTGACCCTCGCCACCGAGGAGCTCTGGACCCAGGCCGAGCGCGACCTCTTTGCCCGCTACGACACCGAGTTCACGCCCGCCCACAAGGACGAGCTGCTCGGCAAGTCGGGTGTCCTGGCCGGCGAGTTCCTCAGCCGCACCCTCGGCCTGCCGGCCAGCGCCGGCCTGCGGCTGGTCGGCGAGATGGACGAGCTGGTCTTCGAGGCGCTCGAGAAGGGGGTCGAGCCGATGCCGGGGGCCGTCGAGCTGCTGGAAGCCCTCACCGCCGCCGGCATCCCCCGCGCCCTGTGCTCCAACTCGCCGCGGCCGTTCGTCGAGCGCGCAACCGGGCGCGCCAACGTCGCCCGGCACTTCGAAGTGATGGTCGCCGGGGACGACGTGGAGAACGGCAAGCCCGAGCCCGACCCGTACCTGGAGACCGCCCGCCTGCTTGGCGTCGCCCCGACCGAGTGCGTCGTGCTGGAGGACTCCCCGCCCGGCGCGATGAGCGGCCACCGGGCCGGGATGACGGTCTACGTCGTTCCTTCATTCCCCGGGCTCGACTACGAGGGCGCCGACGACCGGCAGTTCGCCTCGCTCGAGGACCCGGATCTCTGGGCGCTGCTCGGGCTCAGCCGAAGCTGACGGAGACCCTGGCGGCCGCGGCTGTGGCCAGTCGGCGCGCCTCGGCGGTGTCCGGGGCGGCGGCGAGCGCCACGCCCATCCGTCGCCCGGGCCGGGCATCGGGCTTCCCGAAGATCCGCAGCTGCACGTCGGGCGAGACGGCGAGGGCCTCCGCGACACCCGGGTAGGAGGGGTCGTCGCCGTCGGCGTCGGCCAGGACGACGGCGCTGGCGCCGGGCGAGACCAGCGGGACCTGGCCGTCCGGGACCGGGAGGCCGAGGATGGCGCGGACGTGGAGGGCGAACTCGGAGAGGTCCTGGGTGACCATCGTGACCATGCCGGTGTCGTGCGGGCGCGGGGAGACCTCGCTGAAGAGCACCTCGTCGCCGGCAACGAAGAGCTCGACCCCGAAGATGCCGGTGCCCCCGAGGGCGCCGGTCACCTCGGTCGCGATCCGCACGGCCTCGGTCTCGGCGGCGGCCGACATCGGCTGCGGCTGCCAGCTCTCGCGGTAGTCGCCGTCCTCCTGGACGTGGCCGATCGGAGCGCAGAACGAGACCCCGCCGGCGTGGCGGACGGTCAGGAGGGTGATCTCGTAGTCGAAGTCGACGAAGCCCTCGACGATCACGCGGCCGGCGCCGGTGCGGCCGGCATCGGCGGCGTAATCCCAGGCCGCTCCCCCGCCTCCTGCCTCTGATACGACCGACTGGCCCTTGCCGCTGGAGGACATCACCGGCTTGACCACGCACGGGACGCCCAGCTCGGCAACGGCGGCCTCGACCTCCTCCCGCGTGTCGCAGAAACGGAAAGGGGAGGTCGGGAGGCCAAGCTCCTCCGCGGCCAGCCGGCGGATGCCCTCACGGTCCATGGTCAGGCGGGCGGCCCGCGCCGTGGGCACGACGCGAAGGCCCGCTTCCTCGAGGCGCTCGAGCTCGGCGGTGGCGATCGCCTCCAGCTCCGGGACGACGACCAGCTCGCCGCACGGTCGTGCCATCTCGGCCTCGAGCAGGGCCGCCAGAGTGCCCGGGTCGGTCATGTCGATCACCTCGAAGCGGTCGGCCACCTGCATCGCCGGGGCGCCGGCGTAGCGGTCGACGGCCACCACCTCGCAGCCGAGCCGCTTGGCTTCGAGGGCCACTTCACGGCCCAGCTCTCCCGAGCCCAGGAGCACCAGCCGGACGGCGTTGGCTGCTCCGGGCGTGCCGATCGTCAGGGACATGGCGCTGGAGCGTAATGACGGGCGCGTAACCTTGCTGCGTGATCCGGGCTTCGATCCTCGACTCGGTGCAGTCGGTGGCCGAGGCGATCGGGAATTTCTTCTCGAGCCTCGCCGACGTCGACCTGCTGCTGCTGGTCGTGGCGATGGCCGTCTTCATCGCCTACCTGAGCATGCGGGCGCTGGCGCTCTACAACACGCTCCGGGCCGCCTATCCGCACGAAGCCATCCCCTACCGGCAGATCTGGGCCGCCTACATCGCCGCCTACGGCTTCAACAACGTCGTGCCGGCGCGCGGCGGGGATGTCATCAAGTTCTTCCTCGTGAAGACGTCGGTGCCCGGGTCGACCTATCCGGCGGTCGGCGCCGCATTCGTGGTCGAGGTGATCTTCGACGCGACGATGGCGATCCCGATCCTGATCTTCGCCTTCAGCCAGGGGGTCTTCCCGGCGGTCCCCGACCTGCCGGACCTCGGCGGCTTCAGCCTCGCCTTCCTTGCCCGCGACCCACAGCTGACCCTCTTCGTGGTTACCGGCGCGGCCGTTCTCCTGCTCGCGCTCTTCGCCTTCCTGTCGCGCCGGGTCGTCGAGTTCTGGAACAACGTGCGCCAGGGCTTCACGATCCTCTACGACCTGCCGCAGTACTTCCGCGAGGTGTGGCTGGTCCAGTTCGGCGGCTGGCTCCTGCGCTGCACCGCCTTCTGGCTGCTCCTCGAGGCCTTCGGGGTCGGCGGCTCGGTCCGCAACGTCCTTCTGGTGCTCGGGATCAACGCGGTCACCGCGCTGGTTCCGTTCGCCCCCGGCGGGGCCGGCGTGCAGCAGGCGCTTCTGGTCACCGTCTTCGGCAGCGCCGCGACCGTCGCGGCCTACTCGGTGGGCCAGCAGGTGGCGATCGGATTCATCTCATTGACGGTCGGCTTCGCCGCCCTGTTCCTGGTGTTCGGCTTCCGCTCGTTCGGGGACGTGCGCCGGGCCGGCCAGGCCCACCGGGAAGCCGAGAAGGCCGCGCGTCAGCGAAGGCCCTGACGGGCCTCGCGGACGAGGGCGACCGCCTCGGGGAAGATGGTCGCCATCACCGAACGGACCTGCTCGGCCTGCTCGGCGGTCGTTCCCTGCACGTTGACGCGGTTGACCGCCGCGACCGTCATCTCGACGGCAAGCTTGATGGCGTTGTCGGCCCAGGCGAGCGTCTGCTGCCCGGCCATCTGCTCAGCGAGCTCGGCCATCCGACGCTGGATCTCCTCGGGGTCGCCGCCGAAGAGGTCTCCGAATCCACCAGGGCCTTCCATGCTTCAATCGTAGCCGTGTCACCGAGCGCGCCGGGAGCCGGCATAGAGCTGGAGTACCAGGAGGCCGGAGAAGGGACGCCGGTCGTCTCGGTACACGGCATCGCCTCCGGTCCGCGGGAGGGCGAGGAGCTGGCGAGGGAGCTGGGCGCCCCCGTGAGGATGATCACCTACTCGAGGCGCGGCTACGACGGCAGTGGCTCACCCGAGCCCTACCTGGCGACCACCGCCGCCGAGCAGGGAGAGGACCTGGGCGCGCTCCTGGCCGCCACCGGGGCCGAAGGGGCGGTGGCGGCCGGCAGCGGATTTGGCTCGCTGGTGATCCTCGACCGGCTGATCCGTGCTCCTGGCGAGCTGGCCGGGGCGGTGCTCGCCGACCCCCCGCTCTTCGCGATGGCGCCCGAGGCCACCGAGGCACTGGCGGCCGAGCGCGAACGGCTGGAAGCCGCACTGACCGAAGGCGGAGCACCGGCGGCGGCCGAGCTGCTTGCCGGGGAGGGCGCCGACGACGAGTCACGCGAGCGGGCCCGGCGCAACGCCACCGGGTGCCTGGCCGACTGGTCGGCCATCGCCTCCCTTCCGGTAACCCGGGGAGAGCTGAGGGCGATAGGGGTGCCGGTTACCGTCGTCACGGGGCCGCATAGCCCGCCTCATGTGGTCGCCGCCGCCGACGCCCTGGCCGCCGAGATTCCCGGCTGCGGGCGACGGACCGACGGCGACATCGCCGCCGCCCTCCGGCCGCTGGTCGGCTGAGCGCGCGGGTCCATAGAATCGCCTGCGATGGCCAACGACCAGAAGCCCGCCCCGCAGCCGCCCGACCCGGAAGAGACGCTCGCCTGGGAGGCCGAGCACCGCAGGCAGGGGGCGTTCAGCGCATGGGCCGCCGGCGCGCTCACCATCATCGGGGCCGTCATTACCGGCCTTGGCGTCTCCGGCCTCCCGAATTACGACAACCGCGTCGTGACGATCCCCGACGCGATGCGCGACCTGGCGACCGGCCAGCCGATCCCTCCCGGGCGCCTGGCCCTCCAGGTCCAGTGGCTCGGCGAGCATGCGACCGTGCCGATCATCGGCGCCGTCGTCTACGGGATCGGCTCGCTGCTGATCTTCGGCGCCTTCGTCTACCTCTTCAAGGCCACCCGGGCGCGCAACCCGCGCTTCTCGCAGCTGGCGCTCGTCGCCGGCGCGGCGGGGATCGTGATGTTCGCCGTCGGGCGCACGACGGCGGAGATCTCCCGCTACGTCGGGGCGATGGGCTTCGAGGGCGGCACCAACCAGGCCGCCAGCGAAGCGCTGACCGGCGGGGCCTTCTTCATCTCCCAGATCATCTGGCAGCTCGGGGCCTTCGCCGCCGGCTTCGCCTTCGTGCTCCTGGGCCTCAACGCGATGCGCGCCGGCCTTCTCACCCGCTTCATGGGAGTGCTGGCGATGATCGTCGGCGTCACCTTCATCCTGCCGATCGACCAGCAGGGCGTCATCCGGGCCTTCTGGCTCGGCGCGCTGGGGTTCCTGCTGGCCCTGAAGTGGCCCGGCGGCGCCCCGAAGGCGTGGCTGACCGGCAACGCGGAGCCCTGGCCGAGCGCCGCCGAGGTGCGGGCCCAGCGGGCGGCCGCCGCGGAGGCCGGCGCCGGTTCGGGACCTGCATCGTCGGGTGGATCTTCGGACTCCGGCCCGGGCGGCAGCTCGAAGAAGCGCAAGCGCAAGCGCTGAGCGGCGCACCACAGCGCACCGGCCGGGCCGCGGCGGGCGGATAGGATCTGCGCCCATGGCTCTTCCCCCTGCTTCCAAGGAAACCACCGTCCTGATCACCGGCGCCTCCTCCGGGATCGGCGCCGAACTCGCACGGGAGCTGGCCGCCCGTGGCCACGGCGTGACCCTGGTGGCGCGCCGCGCCGACCGGCTCGAGGAGCTCGCCGGTGAGCTCGAGAGCGCCTACGGCACCAGCGCCGCCGTGATTCCCTGCGACCTGGCCGACCCCGACGCCCGCGCGGCCCTAATGGACGGCCTCCTGGCCGAAGGGCCGGCGCTGGCCGGCCTGTGCAACAACGCCGGATTCGGAATGAACGGCCTCGTCCGCGAGAACGACGCCGACCGGGAGCGCCAGATGGTCGAACTGAACATCGACGCCCTCCACGACCTCACGCTGCGCGCCCTGCCCGGCATGGTCGAGCGCGGAACCGGGGCGATCCTGAACGTCGCCTCGACCGCCGCCTTCCAGCCCCTGCCCTACTTCGCCACCTACGGCGCGACCAAGGCCTTCGTCCTCTCCTTCACCGAGGGGCTCAGCCACGAGCTGGGCGGAACAGGCGTCTCGGCGACCGCGCTCTGCCCCGGCCCGGTGAAGACCGAGTTCGCCGCCGTCGCCGGCAGCGCCGGTTTCGAGGACGCCATGCCCAGCTTCGCCTTCGTCGAGGCTCGCGACGTGGCGCGCGCCGCAGTCGAGGGAATGGTCAAGGGCAGCCGCACCGTCATTCCCGGAAAGGCGAACTGGGTCCAGGCCCAGGCCGGCCGCATCTCCCCGAGGGCGATCACGCTTCGCCTCTCGGAGCAGATGGGGCGCGGCAGCAGCTAGCCGCCCGCCCTGCCCGAGCTCTCCAGCACGGGGCCCTCGGGCTCCGGCGCGGGGTTCGCGAGAGCGCGCAAAGCGCGAGCGGCGCGCTTCAGCCGGCGCCGAGGGCGTCCAGCTTGGCCTGGGTGCGCATCTCGCTGAGGATCCGCTCCAGGCGCGGCTCGGCCTCGTCGTCGACGTGGCTCATCGCCCCTGCGACGCCCGGGTGGACCTCGCCGATCGCCCGGTGCATCTCGTGGGCCACGGCCCGGTAGCTCGGGTGGCCCTCGCGCCCTGAGCGCAGCTCGATCAGCTGCATCGCCTCGCGGGCGTTGAGGTCGAGGATGTAGCGGATGCGGTAGCCCAGGCAGAGGGCGTAGGGCGCCGCGTCGGCCAGTCCCTCGCCGGCCAGGCGCTCGTACTCGGCGGCCGAGAGCTCGAGGCCGCGGCGGTACTCGTCCGCCACGCCGGCCTTCTCCAGCTCCTGCGGCACGCCGGCCCCGAGGTCCGGGCCGAGCGTCTGCCACTGGACGGTGAGCATCCGGTGGCGCTGCAGGTCGCGGAAGGCGCCGTAGTCGGAGACGATCTCGAAGCGGTATCGCAGCGCCTCGAAGCCGCGCCCGGGACGGTGGCGGCGGTTGGCCCTCGCTCCCACCAGATCGGCGATGGCCGCAGCCTGCTGTCCGGGGTCGAGGGCCTGCACGGCATCGCGGGTGCGCTCCTCGGAGGTCCCGGCCTGCTCGAAGAGCAGCGCGCAGAGCAGGTCCTCCTCGGTGCCGTCTACGTGGAGCAGCCGAACAGAGGGCGCCCCGTCGGCAAACCCGTCGCGCTCGATCCCCAGCCGCGCGGCAAGCTCGCGGCCGGCCTGGGCGCGGTTCTCGAGGTAGCCGACCCACTCTCCCCCGCGGTCGGGGCGCTCGACCCGGGCCACGAAGCTCGGCATCACGGCCTGGATCGTCTCCAGGAGCATCGTCCCGTAGTCGCGGGCCTCGGGCAGCGGGTGGGCGAGCAGGTGGAGGATCAGCTGCTCGTAGGTCTGGCCGCTGGCGAAGATCCCCATGTGGGAGAGCGAGGCAGCGGGAAGCAGGCCCCGCAGCAGGTCGAGCGCCTTGGCCTGGAGGGCGCGGGCGCGGGCGGCCTCCGACTCGCCCTCGGCGGCCGGGAACTCCTCACCGGCCCAGGCCACCACCCTGGGCAGCGACTGCGAGTAGATGGTGAAGAGCTCGTCCATCGCCTCCTCATACCGGGGACCCAGCGCCTCGTCGCGGTAGTAGCGGTAGCCGCCGCCGGGCATCGGCCCGTCATAGGGGATGTAGCGGGTCGACTGCTCGAGGTAGGCGGCAGGGCGCGGGCGCTGCAGGACCTTGGTGAGGATGTTCGAGACCCACTCGCAGGCCACGTGGGCGCCGCCGAGCTGGGCCACCGAGTCGTCGCCGTAGCCGAGGAAGATCCGCTCGTAGAGCTCGCTCGCGCGCTTGCCCTCGTCTCCATCCCAGGAGCCGGTTGACGGCAGGGAGTCGGCGAACTCGTCGAGGAAGAGGCGCCGGAGCGTCCCGTCGTAACGCGAGTAGCGGGCGAAGAGCGCTCCCTTCACCGTCTCCGGCAGGTTGACGAGGGCGAAGACCGGCCGGTCCAGGTTGGTGAAGTGCCCGCGCAGGAGCTCCTGCTCTTCGGGGGTGAAGCTCTCGACCGGGTATTGCACGGGCCGGTAAAGCTACCTGCCGGCCCGGAGCGCCCCGGCGCCTTCTCAGCCCAGGCCGAGGCCGCGGGCGACCGCGTCGGCCAGGTCGTAGAGCGGGCCGGTGACGATGCCGAAGAAGATGATCGCCACGCCCAGGACGACCGCCACGAAGGACGCCTCACCGGCCCCGACCGTGGGCGGCTCGGCGTCGGCCTCCGGCGAGCCGCCGGCCAGCGCCGGTACGCCGGAGGCTGCGTCGTGGCCGGGCTCGGCGTCCTCGGCCTCGTCGAGCCAGATCGCCGAGACCACCGGCAGGTAGTAGGCCAGCGAGACCACCGAGCCGAGCACGAGCACGATGGCCAGCCAGGCATAACCGTCGGCCGCCGACTCCAGCAGGGTGAACTTGCCCACGAAGCCCGCAGTGGCCGGAATGCCGGCGAGGCTGAGCATCGCGAAGGTCATCGCCGCCCCGAGGGCAGGGCTGCGGGCACCCAGGCCGCGAAGGGCGTCGATCGAGTCGCCGAGCGAAGTCTCGCGCTCCCGCGCGATCACCACGGCAAAGGCGGCGAGGTTGGCGAGCGCGTAGACGAAGAGGTAGTAGACGATCGCCTCGATCCCGAGGTCGGTGTAGACGACGAAGCCGATCAGCAGGTAACCGGCCTGGGCGATCGACGAGTAGGCGAGCATCCGCTTCATCGACCGCTGGCCGATCGCGCCGACGTTTCCGACGACGATCGAGACGACCGCGATCGCTATCCATGCCGGGCGCCAGAAGTCGATCGCCGAAGGCACGGCGACGTCGAAGAAGCGGATCAGCGCCGCGAAGGCCGCGGCCTTCGTGGCCACCGACATGAAGGCGGTGATCGGCGTCGGCGCGCCCTCGTAGACGTCGGGGGTCCACTGGTGGAAGGGGGCCAGCGAGGCCTTGAAGGCGAAGCCGACGACCGCCAGCGCCAGCCCGGCGAGCAGGAGCGGGTCGGTGACGAGGTCCGTTGCGGAGAGAGCGGCGGCGATCTCCCGGTAGCCGGTCTCGCCGGTGGCCCCGTAGACCAGGGCGAAGCCGTAGAGCAGCGTCGCCGAGCCGACCGAGCCGACGATCAGGTACTTCAGCCCCGCCTCGAGCGAGTGCTCGCGCCGGATACGCGAGGCGCAGAGGATGTAGAGCGGGAGCGAGAGGAGCTCGAGGCCGACAAAGGTGACGACCAGGTTGCGGGCGGAGATCAGGACGAACATCCCGGCCGCGACGGTCAGCAGCAGGGCGAAGAACTCCCCGTGGGCGAACTCCCGCGCCGCCCGGTCACGCCAGGCCAGCAGGCTGGCCACCAGCCCGGTGGCGCAGACCAGGACGCCGAGCGCGGCGGTCAGCGGGTCCATAATCAGCGCGCCCTCGATCAGCAGCGAGGTCGTGTTCCACTGCCAGGCCAGGCAGCCGATCGCGATGGCGAAGGAGAGCATCGCCAGCCCCGGCACGACCATCGAGCGGATGAACTCCGAGCCGGCCAGGCCGACCATCAGCACGACTACGGCACCGCCAAGCAGCGCCAGCAGCGGCGAAAGCGCCGCCCAGTCGAAGGTGGGTGCGGCCGGAACCGCTGCGGCCAGGGCGCTCATCGGCGGGCCTCCACGCGCGAATCGGCCACCGAGTCGTCGTTCGCGATCACCTCACGCGCCGCGGCCAGCGACTCGCGCGTGCCGTCCTGGGCCGGGCGCAGGGCGAACTGGGGCACCAGCGAGAGGGCGATGAGGACGAGCATGACCGGCACGATGACCAGCGCCTCGCGCGCGGTCATCTCCTTCGAGTCGGTCTGCGACCCCTGGCGGTTCAGCATCGTGGTGATGTAGAGGCGCAGCGCGTAGACCGCCGCCATGGCGACCCCGATGCTGGCGATGATCGCCAGCGCCATCTTGGTCTCGAAGACCCCGAGCAGGATCATGAACTCGCCCACGAAGTTGGCCGACCCGGGCATCGCGAGCAGCGCCAGCGTCAGGACCAGGAAGACCGCGGCGAAGGCCGGGGCCCGGAAGGCCAGGCCGCCCATGTCGCGGATGTCCTCGCTCCCGTCGGCCCGCCGGGCCAGCAGGGCGACGATCAGGATCAGCGCAACGGTCACGAGGGCGTGGGTGACCATCTGGAGCAGCGCTCCGTCGGCCCCGCGCGTGTCGAGGGCGAAGATCCCCAGGACGATGAAGCCGAGCTGGGCCAGCGACGAGTAACCGAGGATCAGCCTGGCGTTGGTCACGGTGAAGGCCATCGCCGAGCCGTAGATGATCGAAGCCACCGCGAGGATCATCAGCGCCTCCTGGAAGCGCACGGCGGCGTCCGGGAAGAGCGGGATCGCGACCTGGAGGAAGCCGTAGGCGGCGACCTTGGAGAGGATCGCCGTGAAGACGGCGAGCACGCCGATCGGCATCTGCCGGTACCCGTCGGGCATCCAGCCGTGGAACGGGAAGAGCGGCATCTTGATCAGGAACGCCAGGGCGAAGGCCAGGAAGACCCACGCCTGGGTGCCGCCGGCCAGCGGGAAGTCGGCCAGGTCGCTGAGCAGGAAGCTCGGGGCGCCGCCGTCGGCGGCCAGGACGCCGGTGACGATCGCGCCGACCAGCATCAGCAGCGAGCCGACGAGCGTGTAGATGAAGAGCTTGAGGATCGCCGCACGGCGGTCGGGCCCTCCCCAGATCACCACCAGGAAGTAGAACGGCACCAGCATCAGGTCGAAGAAGACGACGAACAGGGCGAGGTCCTGGGCCATGAACGCGCCCATCACCGCCGTCTGGGCCAGCCCCATCAGCAGCGCGAAGAGCCCCGGCCTCTCAACGCTGTCGTCCCACAGGTACCAGGCGGCGGCGACCGTGAAGGCCAGGGCCGTGGTGGCGAGCAGGACGAGGTTCAGGCCGCTGATCGCCAGCGCGTAGTGGATCCCCAGCGATGGGATCCAGAGCTCGTCGGTGACGAACTGCAACCCACCGGCCGCCCGGTCGTAGTCGAAGAGCAGGACCACGGAGTAGGCAAGCACCAGCAGCGTGCCCAGCAGCCAGGTCCAGCGGGCCAGGCGGGCCGGCAGGAACAGGGCGAGCGCCCCGGCGGCGGCCGGGAGCCAGAGCATGATCGAGAGGTGGATCGTCACCTCACGCCGCCCGGATCAGGAAGTAGAGGAGGGCGGCGGCCACGCCGAGGATAAGAAGGCCGGCGTAGCTGCGCAGCAGGCCGGTCTGCAGGGAGCGCACCGCAGCCGAGCCGGCCTTGACGAGGCTCGTCGGCCCCCCCACGAAGAGCCCGTCGACCACGACGCGCTCGAAGGTGTTCTTGAACCAGCGGCCCATCCACACCATCGGCCGCACGACGAGCGCATTGATCAGCTCGTCGAAGTACCACTTGTGCGAGAAGAGCTCGTAGAGCGCCTTGAAGCGCTGCTGCATCCGGGCCGAGGTGCCCGGCTTCTTCACCCAGATCATCCAGGCGATCGGGATGAAGATCACCGAGATCGCCACGCTCAGCACCAGGCCGAAGGTCTCGAGGCCATTGTTCTGCGTGTGCTTGATAAGCGAGTCGGCGAATGTCGGCTCGAGGAAGCTGCCGAGCACGTGGGTTATCTCGTACGGGAGCTGGACGACGCCGGCGACCACCGCCAGGAAGGCAAGGATCGCCATCGGCACCTTCATCGAGGTGCTCTCCTCGGCGTAGTTGTGGTGCGGGCCCGGGAAGCCGACGTCGGTGTCCTCGACCTCGCCGTTTGCCGGGTTGAAGGGCTCCGGGGCGTGCCACTGGTGGCCCTCCTCGAGCGAGACGGCCTGCTCGCAGGGCTTGCCCCAGAAGGGCCGGAAGATGATCCGGAAGGTGTAGAGGACGGTGAAGATCGCGCCGATGTACCCGGCGGCGTAGAGGATCCAGTAGAGGCCGCCGCGCTCGGCGATCTCGTAGAGCAGGAAATCCTTGGAGAAGAAGCCCGAGAAGAGCGGGAAGGCGGCGAGCGCCAGCCCGCCGATAAGCATGCACCGGAAGGTGAACGGGAGCGCCTTGCGCCAGCCCCCCATCTTGTCGAGCGACTGCTCGCCGCCCATCGCGCCGATCAGTGAGCCGGCCGCCATGAAGAGGAGCGCCTTGAAGAAGGCGTGGGTCATCAGGTGGAAGAAGCCCCCGACGTAGGCCGCGGCGCTGACGGCCATGATCATGTAGCCGATCTGCGACATCGTCGAGTAGGCGATGACCTTCTTGATGTCGGTCATCACCAGGCCGATCGTCCCGGCGACCAGCAGCGTGATCGCGCCGATCACCGCGCCGGTATCGGCAGCGGTCGGCGCCCACTCGAAGAGCGGGTGCAGGCGCCCGATCAGGTAGACGCCGGCGGTGACCATCGTCGCCGCGTGGATCAGCGAGCTGACGGGGGTCGGGCCCTCCATGGCGTCGGGCAGCCACGTATGGAGCGGTATCTGGGCCGACTTGGCGAACGCGCCGACGAGGATCAGGAGCATTGCGATCACCAGCTCGGGCGCGTTCTTGTCGAAGTCGACCTGGACGCTCTCGAAGAGGGAGCCGTAGTCCAGAGCGCCGATCGTCTTGAAGAGGAAGAGCGTCCCCAGCACCAGGCCGATGTCGCCGACCACGTTGATGACGAAGGCCTTGATCCCGGCGGCGGTCGCGGTCGTGCGCCGGTACCAGAACGAGATCAGCATGTAGGAGGCGGCGCCGACGAAGGCCCAGCCGACGATCAGCAGGACCATGTTGCCGGCGAGGACCAGCAGCAGCATCGAGAAGACGAAGAAGTTGAGGTAGGCGAAGTAGCGCACGTACCCCTTGTCGGTCTTCATGTAGCCGGCCGAGTAGAGGTGGATGAGGGTCGAGACCCCGGTCACCACCAGCGCCATGAAGGTGGAGAGCGGGTCGACGTAGATCCCCAGCTGGACGGTCAGTCCGCCGACGTTTACGAGGTCCCAAAGCGACGAGGTGACGACCCGCTCCTCCTCGGGCAGCCCCTGGAGGTTGATCAGCGTGATGACCGCGAAAACGAAGGCGATCGCTATGGCCAGCGTGCCGATGGTCGCCGCCGCGCGCGGGTGCCAGTACTTGCCGCCCAGGGCGATGATGAGCGTTCCGGCCAGCGGAAGGGCGAGAACGAGCCAGGCCGAGGTGGCGACGCTCATCCGTGGAGCTCCTTGAGCTCATCGACATCTACCGGCAGGCGGCGCCGGTAGAGCGCGACGATGATGCCCAGCCCGATCGCGACCTCGCAGGCGGCCACCACCATGACGACGATCGCGAAGATCTGCCCGTCGCCGTTGCCCCACATGCGGGCGAAGCCGATCAGGGCGAGGTTGCCGGCGTTCAGCATCAGCTCCAGGCAGAGCAGGATCACCAGCGGGTTGCGGCGCACCATCACGCCGATCGCGCCGAGGCCGAACATGGCGGCCGAGACGAGCAGGTACCAGCTGATCGCCATCAGACCCCCTCGCCTTCCTTGAGCGTGCGGCCCTCGAACTCTGGGTCGGGCATCGGGGTGGTAACGCCGTAGCCGGCGACCCCCTCGGCCATCGTCCCGCGGGCGGCAGGCACGGGCAGGTCGAGCGTCGAGTGGCCCGGCGAGACGTCCCGGTCCTCGCCCAGGCCGCCGCGCCGCCCGGCCAGCGCCACCGCTCCCACCGCGGCGACCAGCAGCAGGAACGAGGCGAGCTCGAACGGCAGCAGGAAGCGGGTCAGGAGCAGCTCGCCTATCTGGGCCGGGGAGCCGAAGCCGGGCGCGACATCGGGGCCTCCCCCGCCCAGGGCGCTCAGGCCGCTGCCCAGGATGGCGATGGCCAGCTCGATGAAGACGGCGCCGCCGAAGACGATGGCCAGGGCACGCTGGCGTGCCGAAGCCCGCCAGAGCGGGGCCGGGCGGTCGCCGCCGCCGACGTAGGCAACTACGAAGACGTAGAGCACCATCACCGCCCCGGCGTAGACGACGATCTGCGCCGCGGCGACGAACTGGGCCTCGAGCAGCAGGAAGAGCAGCGCCAGGGCGATCAGGTGGACGACCAGCGAGAGCACGCAGTAGAACGGGTTGCGCAGAACCACCACGCCGACCGCCCCGGCCAGCGCGACGAGCGCGAATACGACGAAGAAGAAGCCCACCCGGTTACTCGCCTTCCGCCCGCAGCGGGGTGCGCTCGACCGGCGGCGCGAGCAGCATCTCCTTGGTGAAGATCAGCTCCGAGCGGTTGGCGTCGGAGAGTTCGTAGTCGTGGCCCATGGTGATCGCGTCGAACGGGCAGGCGATCTCGCAGTACCCGCAGAAGATGCAGCGCGACATGTTGATCTCGTAGACCGCCGCGTAGCGCTCGCCGGCGGAGACCCGGTCGTCGGCGTCGTTCTCGGCGGCGACGACGCGGATGCAGTCGGCCGGGCAGGCGGCGGCGCAGAGCGAGCAGCCGACGCACTTCTCCAGGCCGCTGTCCTCGAAGCGGTGGAGGCGGTGCCGGCCCCGGAAGCGTGGGTAGACCGGGATCTTCTCCTCCGGGTAGGAGACGGTGGTCACCCCCATCGAGAGCTGGCCGAGCGTCGTCTTGAGGCCGCGCAGCGTCTCGCCGAAGGCGCGGTAGACCGCTCCGATGCCGCCGGCCTCCTTGGGGCCGCGGACCACTTCGATTACGTCGTCTGAGGGATCCCAGGGCATAGGTTCAGTCCAGGAGCACGACCACGGCGGCCGTGACCAGCGCGTTGAGGGTGGACAGGGGCAGCAGGATCTTCCAGCCGAGGCTCATCAGCTGGTCGTAGCGCAGGCGCGGGAGCGTCGCGCGGACCCAGATGAAGAAGACCACGAAGGCGAGGATCTTGGCGATGACCACGAACGGGTCGACCCAGGCCGGCGGGTCGATGCCGAACGGCAGCAGCCAGCCGCCGAGGAAGAGCGTCGTCGCCATGCCCGAGATGACGATGACGTTGAGGTACTCGGCGAAGAAGTAGAGCGCGAACCGACCGCCGCCGTACTCGGTGATGTAACCACCGGTCAGCTCGGCGTCGGCCTCGGTCAGGTCGAACGGCGGGCGGTTGGTCTCGGCGAAGCTGGCGACCATGAAGATGATGAAGCCGACGAACTGCGGGATGACGTACCACATGCCCTTCTGGGCCTCGACGATCCCGGTGAGCGACATCGTCTGCGCGGTGATGATCACGCCGATCAGCGCCATCCCCTGCGCGACCTCGTAGCTGATCAGCTGCGCCGCGGCCCGCATCGAGCCCAGGAAGGAGTACTTCGAGCCCGAGGACCAGCCGCCGAGCATCAGCCCGTAGAAGGCGATCGCCCCGAAGGCAAAGACGTAGAGCGGGCCGATCGAGACGTCGATCCCGTAGAGGCCGGTCGCCGTGCCGAAGATGTCGACCACGGGGCCGTAGGGAATGATCGCCAGCGCGCCGAAGGCGGCGACGATCGAGAGGACCGGCGCCAGCACGAAGAGCCAGCCGATAGCGGTGCGCGGGCGGAACTCCTCCTTGGTAAGGAGCTTGATGATGTCGGCGATCGGCGTACCGACGCCGTAGATACCGACGCGGTTGGGCCCGTAACGGTTCTGGAAGCGGCCGAGGATCTTGCGCTCGGCCAGCAGCACGAGCGGCACCAGCTGCAGGCCGACGAAGGCCAGCACCAGGCACTTGATCACGACCATCCACCACGGCTCGATGTAGTCGACGGCGGCCAGCGGGAGGTTCATGACCGGCGCACCTCGACGAGGGGGCCCTCGATCATCGAGGCGCTGTCCTCGTCGATGGCGTTCTCCAGAAAGACCGTTCCCTCCGGGGCTCCCTCACGGATCCAGGCCGTGCCGGTAACCGCGCGGCCCTCGCCGCCGACCGTCACCTTCTGGCCGTGGCCGATGCCCAGGCGCTGGGCGTCGGCCGGCGAGATCTCGACCCGCTGGGTCGGGTGGAGGAAGGCCAGCGCCGGCGAGGCCTGGACCTCGGGCGAGGCCCAGATCGAGCGGAAGGTCCCGAGCCGCAGGAGCCCGTTGGGCGATGCCGCCGGGGGCGCCGGCTCGACGGTGAAGGGCGCGCTGTCGCCGGCCGGCCAGGCGGAGGCCTCGGGGCGCTCGGTCCAGCGCACGCCGCGGCCGCCGATCTCGTCGAGCGTCAGCCCGTTGTAGAAGGGGACGTCGGCGAAGAGCTGGCGGCTGACCATCGAACCCACCACCATCGGCGGGCGCTCGTCGATCTCCAGCAGCTGGCCGGCGATCTCGGCCAGCAGCTGCCACTCCGCCCGGGTCTCGCCCTGGCGGGCGATCGAGCGGCGCAGCCTCTGGAGCCGGCTGTCGGGGTGGGTGACCGTCCCCTCCTTCTCGGCGTAGGACTCGGCGGGGAAGACGACGGTCGCGTGCTCGCGGACCCCCGGGGTCAGGAAGGAGGCGTGGGCGATCACCGTCGAGGCCTTCTCCAGCGCCCCCTCCCAGAGCTCGCCGTCGTCGGCGTCGAGCATCGGGTCGCCGTGGAGGAGGATCAGGGCGGAGAGGTCGCCGGCGGCCAGCGCCTCGCCGATCCTGCGGTAGTCGCGGCCGCTGCGGGGCAGCTCGGAGAGGCCCGGACCGGCGTTGGGCAGTACGCCGGCCTCGCGCAGGCCGCGCCCGTTGGCCCCGGAGGGGACTTCGAGCAGGCCGGCGCAGTCCTTCCCGGAGAGCTGGAGGCGGTCGGCCAGGTTGAGCAGGGCGCGGGCCGCGTCGGCTCCCCTCTCCCCCGCGGTCAGCCGCTCGCCCCAGAGGATCACGACCTCGTCGCCGGCCTCCTTCAGCGAGTCGGCCAGGGCGCGGATCTCCGCCCCGTCGGCACCGGCAGCGGCGGCCGCGGCCGAGAGGGCGTCGAGATCGCCGGAGCCCGAGAGCGCCATGTCCAGCGCGGCGGCGAAGGCGCCGCCACAGCCCGGCGCGTAACGGACGCTCGCGGTAGCCCGCTCGTCGAGCGAGGAGGGGCGGTCGGTGGCCATGAAGAGCTTGACCCCGTGGTGGCGCACTGCCTTGCGAAGGCGCAGGTCGAGGATCGGGATGTCGTCGACCGGCTCGCAGTCGAGCACCAGCACGGCGTGGGCGTCCTGGAGGTCGGGAACGCCGGCCTGCAGATTCGGTTCGCCGAGCGCCCGCAGCAGCCCGAGCGGCAGCTCGCCGCCGGGGCGCGAGTCGAGGTCGAAGGAGCCCAGCGCCTCGCGCAGCAGGTTCCCCAGGAGCAGCCCCTCCTCGTTGCTGGTCTCCCCGCCGACCAGGGCGCCGGTCTTCTCGCCGGAGCGCCGGAGCGCCGCGACCGCGGTCTCGATTGCCAGCTCCCAGGTGACCGGCCGCAGCTCGCCGCCGTCGCGGAGCATCGGTGTGGTGACGCGCTCGTCGACGTGGATCGCCTGGTAGGCAAAGCGGCCCTTGTCGCAGAGCCAGCCGTCGTCGACCTCCTCGTGGTCGCGCTGCAGCACGCGCAGGACCCGCTCGTCGCGGACGGTGAGGCTGACGTTGCACTGGGCCGGGCAGAGGGTGCAGATCGTGCCGGCCTGCTCGATGTCCCACGGGCGCGCGCGGAAGCGGTAGGGCCGGGAGGTGAGGGCGCCCACGGGGCAGAGCTCGATGATGTTCCCGCTGAACGGGGCGACGTACGGGTGGCCGTCGAAGGTGGTGACGTAGGTGTCGCTGCCACGCTCCTCGAGGACCAGCTGGTAGTCCTCGGAGACCTCCTGGCTGTAACGCACGCAGCGGTAACAGAGGATGCAGCGCTCGCGGTCGATCGCCACCAGCGGCGAGAGGGCGAGCGGCTTCTCGAAGTGGCGCTTGGGCTCGACGAAGCGCGAGAGCCCACCACCCCAGCCGAACGACTGGTCCTGCAGCGGGCACTCCCCGCCCTTGTCGCAGACCGGGCAGTCGAGCGGGTGATTGATGAGGATGAACTCGAGCACCGCCTCCTGGGCGGCCTTCACCTCCGGCGTGTCGAGCTTCACCTCGAGCCCCTCGCGTACCGGCACGCTGCAGCCGGCCTGGAGCTTGCCGCCCATCCCCTCGATCTCTACGAGGCACATGCGGCAGGCGCCGACCGGGGGGCCGAGCTTCTTGTCGTAACAGAAGACCGGGATCTCGGTCTCCCCGTACTCCAGGGCCGCGTCGGCGAGCATCATGCCCTCCGGCGCCTCGACCTCTCGGCCGTCGATGGTGAACTTCACCATCTTCACCTCGGGGCGGGGCATCAGGCCAGCACCCCTCCCATCAGCTCGCGCTCGCGGCGCTGGCGGGCCTCCTCGATCTCGGCCTCGAACTCGTCACGGAACTTGGCGATCAGCGAGCCGACGGGCATCGCCATCGCGTCACCCAGAACGCAAAGGCAGTGGCCGATGATCTGGTCCTGGACCGAGGCCATGATGTCGAGGTCCATCGGCGTGGCAGTGCCGTCCTTGATCCGGTCGACCATCGTGAGGGTCCACTTGGTGCCCTCACGGCACGGCGTGCACTTGCCGCACGACTCGTGGGTGTAGAAGTGGGCGAGCTTCCACGCGACGTCGACCACCGAGTTGGAGTCGTCGACGACGATGATCGCGCCGGAGCCGAGCATCGAGCCGGCGTCGGCCATCGTGTCGAAGTCGTAGCTGAGGTCGAGGTCGTCGGCGGTCAGGACCGGCGAGCTCGAGCCGCCGGGGAACCAGCACTTGATCTCGCGGCCGTCGGGCGGGCCGCCGGCCAGGTCGTAGATGATCTCCCGCGAGGGGGTCCCCAGCTCGATCTCGTAGTTGCCGGGGCGCTTGACGTTCCCGCTGACCGAGACGAGCTTGGTGCCGGTGGAGTCCTGGACGCCGATCGCCGCGTACGCCTTGGCGCCCATGTCGATGATGTGGGGCACGGTCGAGAGGGTCTCGACGTTGTTGATCAGGGTCGGACCCCCGTAGAGCCCCTCCACCGCCGGGAACGGCGGCTTGAGCCGCGGGTTGCCGCGCTTGCCCTCGAGCGAGTCGAGCAGACCGGTCTCCTCACCGCAGATGTAGGCGCCGGCGCCGCGGTAGAGCTGCAGGTCGAGGTCGAAGCCGGAGCCGAGGATGTTCTCGCCGAGGTAGCCGGCCTCGCGGGCCTCGACCAGCGCGGCTTCGAGGATGTCGGCCTGCTGGGCGTACTCGCCGCGGATGTAGATGAAGCTGATCGTCGCCCCGACGGCGTAGGAGGCGATGATCACCCCCTCGATCAGCTGGTGGGGGTTCTTCTGGATCAGCTCGCGGTCCTTGAAGGTGCCGGGCTCTGACTCGTCGGCGTTGCAGACCACGTACTTCTGCATGTCTCCCTGGGGGATGAACGAGGCCTTCTTGCCCATGGAGAAGCCCGCCCCGCCGCGGCCGCGCAGCCCCGAGTCGGTCAGCTGCTCGATCAGCTCGGCGTGGGGCATCGCGAAGGCCTTTTTGAGGCTCTCGTAGCCACCGGTGCGCTTGTAGACGTCGATCGTGTTGAGGCCGGGCTCGTCGATTCCCTTGAAGAGGAGGAGGTCGGTCATGCGTCGCTCCCTTCGGGGTTGGTGGCTGCCGACCCGGAGACCTTCGGGTCGGCGCTGGGACGCTTGACGAGCTGGCGGGCGGGGAGCGGGTCCTCCCCGGCCACGATCTGCCGGGCCAGCTCGGGCACCTCGTCGAACGGGACCGGCCCGACGTAGACGCCGTCGACCGAGACCATGGGCGCGATGTCGCAGGCGCCGAGGCACTCGAAGCCGCGCAGGTTGACCTCCTCGTTGCCCTGCAGCTCCTCCTGGAGAAGCCCGAGCAGCTCGTCTGCCCCGCAGAGCGAGCAGGAGATGTTGGTGCAGACGTACACCTGCCGCGGTCCACAGGGCTCGGTGTTGAGCATGTCGTAGAAGGTGGCCACCGAGGTCAGGTAGGCCGGGGTCACGCCCATCACGCAGGCGGCCTGGCGGATCCCCTCCGGGGTGCACCAGCCGTCGCGCCGCTGCACGGCGAAGAGGGCCGGGATGGCGGCCGAGTGGATGTCGGGGAAGCGGGCCATCTCGGCCTCGATCTCCGCGCGCAGCTCGGCCGGAACCTCGGTGTCGGCCGGATCGGGAACCTCGGCCGGGTCCTTGTCGAGGTCGGCGGCGCGGTCCCAGCCGGGGATACGCGAGCCCTTGTCGAAGCGCTGGACGCTGGTGTGGAACTCGGGGAGCAGGTCGAGATCGGGATCGGACATCAGCGGTCCACCCCTCCGATAACCGGGTCCATAACGGCGAGCGTGGCGATCATGTCGGCGAGCAGGTGGCCCTCGACCAGGGCCGGCGTGGCCTGGAGGTTGACGAAGCTCGGGTCGCGCATGTGGACCCGCGCCGGCTTGCTCGAGCCGTCGGAGCGGATGAACACCCCGTACTCGCCTCGCGGGCCCTCGATCGCGTTGTAGACCTCGCCCTCGGGAACGCGCATCCCCTCGGTCACGAGCTTGAAGTGGTGGATCAGCGCCTCCATCGACGTCGCCAGCTCGTGGCGCGGGGGCAGCGCGACCTTGCGGTCCTCGGTGATGTACGGCCCTTCGGGGAGGCCGTCGAGGGCCTGCTCGACGATCTTCACCGACTCCTTGATCTCGGCCAGGCGCACCGCGTAGCGGTCGTAGTTGTCGCCCTGGGTGCCGATGGGGATCTTGAACTCGAAGTCCTCGTAGGAGCTGTAGGGCATCGCCTTGCGCAGGTCCCACGGATCACCCGAGGCCCGCAGCAGCGGCCCGGTGACGCCCAGCGCCCTGAGCGACTCGGCCGACGCCGGGCAGACGCCGCGCATGCGCTGCAGGAAGATCTCGTTCTTGTTGAGCAGGTCGCCGTAGACATCGGCGCGCTCGGGCATGATCGCCAGGAACTCGCGAACCTTCTCCTCCCAGCCCCGGGGGATCTCCTCGGCGACGCCGCCGATCTGTACGTAGCGGGTATGCATCCGCTGGCCGGAGGACATCTCGAAGAGGTCCAGCAGCTGCTCGCGCTCGCGGAAGCAGTACCACCAGACCGAGATCGCGCCGAGGTCCAGGGCCGAGGTGCCCAGCCAGACCAGGTGGCTCATGATCCGGTTGAGCTCGAGGTGGATCACCCGCAGGTACTGGGCACGCTTTGGAACCTCGATTCCGAGGAGCTTCTCGACGGCCCCGCAGTAGCCCATGCCGTTGAAGTAGTAGGCGAGGTAGTCCATCCGCTCGATGACGGGGATGGCCTTCCAGTAGCTCTTGACCTCGGCCGTCTTCTCGATGCCGGTGTGGAGGTAGCCGATCACCGGGCTGACGTCGCGGATGATCTCGCCGTCGAGCGTGACCACCAGGCGCAGCACGCCGTGAGTGGCCGGGTGGTGCGGGCCGATGTTGAGGGTGAGCAGCTCGCGGTCGCCCTCGACGAAGCTCTCCTCGGAGAGCGTGACGCTCTCCTCCATCTGGCGGTACCCGGAAAGGTCGCGAGCCTCGGTGGTCATGCGAACCACCCCGGTACCGAGGACTCGTTGTGGGTGAAGATGACGGGCTCGCCGCCGATCGGGAAGTCGCGCCGCTGCGGGTGGCCCTCGTAATCCTCGGGCATGAGGATCCGGCGCAGGTCGGGGTGGCCCTCGAAGACGATGCCGAACATGTCGAAGGCCTCGCGCTCGGGCCAGTTGGCCGTCGGCCAGTCGGGCGTCACCGAGGGGACCCGGGGGTCGTCGAGCGCCACCCGGACGCTGACCGATACGCGGTCGAGCAGCTCGCGGCTGAGCATCTCGTACTTGACGCAGAGCCTGGGCTCCTCGGGGAAGTAGTCGACGCCGTGGACGCTGCGCAGGTCGCCGTAACCCTCGGCGCGCAGCTTCGCCAGCACCGAGACAATCGCCTCCGGGCGCACCGAGATCTCCGAACGGCAGTCGGTGTGGACGGTGCCGAGCACCGTCTCGGGGCCGATCGCGGCGGCCAGCTTCTCCAGGCCGGCGGCGTCAGGCAACTTCGTCCTCCGTCCCGCCGGCCCCGAAGACGTTCACGCCGGTGGCGTCGGCGGCCGGCTTGGGTACGACCTCCTCGGTGCCGTAGGCCGAGTAGCGGGCCCGCCAGCCGAGCGTCGGGTCGTCGTGGACCATCGAGCGCAGCTCGATGATGCCGTGCATCAGGGCCTCGGGCCGCGGCGGGCAGCCGGGCACGTGAACGTCGACCGGCATGAACTTGTCGGCCGGCACGATCGCGTAGTTGTTGAAGACGCCCATCGAGCTCGAGCAGGCGCCCATGGCGATCACGTACTTGGGCTCGAGCATCTGGTCGTAGATGCGCCGGATGACCGGCGCCATCTTGATCGAGATCCGGCCGGAGAGGATCAGCAGGTCGGCCTGGCGGGGCGAGGCGCGGAAGGCCTCGAAGCCGAAGCGGGCGATGTCCAGGCGGGAGCCTGGAATAGACATCATCTCGATCGCGCAGCAGGCCAGCCCGAAGGTCAGCGGGAACATCGAGTTGCCCCGGGCCCAGTCGAAGGCCTTCTCGAGGGTCGAGGTGATGACGCGCTCCTGGACGTAGTCCTCGAGCTCCTTGCCGTCCAGGTCGCCGCGGAGCATGTCCCGTGCGCGCATCTGCTTGGCGCGGAACTTCTCGCGCTCGAGGTCGCTCTCGAGGCCATCGAGCTTCTGGCGCGTCACTTCCACGTCAGCGCACCCCGGCGCCAGACGTAGACGAAGGCCACGAAGAGCAGGCCGATGAAGACGGTGGTCTCGATCAGCGCGAAGGTGCCGAAGGCGCGCAGCTGGACGGCGATCGGATAGAGGAAGAGAACCTCGATGTCGAAGAGCAGGAAGAGCATCGCGATCAGGTAGAAGCTGATCCCGAAGCGAAAGCCCTGCTTGATCTCCGAGGGCATCCCGGACTCGTACGGGTCGTACTTGCTCTCAACCGCCCGGCGAGGCCCGAGGAAGGCGTTCATGAGGCTGAACGCGACGCCGATCGCCGTGCCGATGAAGACGAAGATCAGGGCGGGCCAGTAGGTCGAGACCATAGGGTTGGTTGTATCACCTGACGACGGCCGGAACGTGCCGGATTCGACATCGTGACAATCGGCTCTTTATGCGACAGGTAGCGGACATTTCGGCGATCGTGGTTGCCGCGATCGCGCTCTCCACGGCGCTGGCCGGCGCATGGGTCTGGTGGCGCTCCACCGGCTCAGGCCTGTTCTGGGGAATGTGGCGCGCGACGCAGGCCGCGACCACTGCCCTGGCCGCCGTCGCGCTGGTGGCCGCGGTCACCGGGCTGGACCCGGAGTCGGGACTCTTCTGGCTCTACATGCTGCTGCCGATTGCCATCTCGATCATTGCCGAGCAGCTGCGGATCGCCACCGCCCAGTACGTGCTCGACAAGCGGGGCCTCGAGGACGCCCAGGCGGTGGGACGGCTCGAGCCTGTGAAGCAGCGGGAGATCGTGCTCCAGATCGCCGGCCGGGAGCTCGCCACCGCGGCGCTCGCCTGCGCCGTGATCGCCTTCCTCGCGCTCCGCGTTCTCGGGACCGCCTGAACGCCGGCGCGCCCAGCATCCGACCGGGCGGCTTGACCGGCGGCCGGTCTCGTATCATCCGCCCGGAATGAACCCGATCCGCCCCGCACTTCTTTCGCTGGCCCTGCTCGCCGGGCTCGTCGTGGCCGGCTGCGGCGGAAACAGCGGCAGCTCGGTAGGAAGCCAGTCGGCCCTCATCAACGAGGGCGGCCAGCTCTTCGCAGAGCGCTGCTCGGGCTGCCACACGCTCAGCACGGTCGGCGCCGAGGGCTCGGCGACCAAGATCAACGACCGCGAGCGGCCCGACGGCCCGAACTTCAACGTGCGCAAGGCCTGCTACGGAGCCACGATGTACGCCATCCAGAACGGCGGCTTCTCCGGCGCGATCATGCCGGCCAACATCGTCGTCGGCCCCGAGGCCAAGGCGGTCGCCGCCTTCCTGCAGGAGTACTCCGGCAAGGACGTCAAGGCCCAGCCTTCGGTGACCGGCAAGGAAGAGGGCTGCCCGCCGCTGGCCGAGGCCGTCAGGCAGGGCGCGACCGCCACCCAGGGATCGGGCGGCGGCATGGGTGGCGGCATGTCGGACGGGATGTCCGGCGGCGGCAACTAGCCGCTCCCGATGCTCGACCTGCGCGAGCTTCGCCGGGATCCGGACTCGGCCCGGCAGGCTCTCGCCCGCCGCGGCGCCGCCGATGACTTCGACCGCGCCCTCGAGCTCGACGAACGCCGGCGTGAACTGATCCCGCAACTGGAGGCCCTGCGCGCCGAGCAGAACGATGCCAACGACGCGATCGCAGCCGCCAAGCGGGACGGCGGCGACGCCGACGCCCAGGTGGCGGCGATGAAGGAGGTCTCGGCGAAGGCCAAGGCGATCCAGGAGGAGCTGGCCGGGGTCGAGGCCGAGCTGCAGGAGGTGACAAACCGGCTCCCCAACCTTCCCGAGCCGGAAGCCCCCAACGAAGACACGGTGGTCCGCGAGGCCGGCGAACGCCCCGCGATCGAGAACCCGAAGGACCACCTCGAGCTCGCCGGCGACGGAGTGGACATGGAGCGCGGGGCGCGTCTGAGCGGCTCGCGCTTCGCCTACCTGCGCGGCGACCTCGTACTGCTCGAGCTTGCGCTGGTGCGCTGGACGCTCGACCTCCTCGGCGAGCACGGCTTCGAGCCCGTAATCCCGCCGGTCCTCGTCCGCGAGGATGCCCTCTACGGGACCGGCTTCCTCCCCGACACCGAGCAGCAGATCTACCGCCTTGCCGACGACGAGCTCTTCCTGGTCGGCACCAGCGAGGTCGCCCTCGCCTCCCTGCACGCCGGAGAGATCCTCGACGCCGGCGAGCTGCCGCTGCGCTACGCCGGCTTCTCACCCTGCTTCCGGCGCGAGGCCGGGGCGGCAGGCAAGGACACGAAGGGAATCTTCCGGGTCCACCAGTTCGACAAGGTCGAGATGTTCAGCTTCGTCGCGCCCGACGAGGCGAAGGCCGAGCACGAGCGGCTGCTGGCCATCGAGGAGCAGATCATGGAGCGGCTCGGCCTCCCCTACCGCGTCGTCGACATCGCGATCGGCGACCTGGGTCCTTCGGCGGCCCGGAAGTTCGACTGCGAGGCGTGGCTGCCCAGCGAGGACCGCTACCGCGAGCTCACCTCCACCTCCAACACCACCGACTTCCAGGCCCGGCGGCTGGGCATCCGGATGCGGCCCGAGGGCGGCAGGCCCCAGGTCCTGGCCACGCTGAACGGGACCGCGGTCGCCGTGGGGCGCACGATCATCGCCCTGCTGGAGAACGGCCAGCAGCCCGACGGCAGCGTCGTGCTGCCGGAGTGCCTGGTCGCCTTTGGCGCCCCGCCGGAGATACGCGCAGGCACCTGACGATTCATCCCCGGCAACGCCCCGGGAGCGTCAGAATAGGCAGGTGGACCTGAACGCCGACCTGGCCGAGCGCGTCGACCCGACCGGTTGGGAGGCCGACGCCCGGCTGCTCGAAGTGGTCACCACCGCCAACGTCGCCTGCGGAGGCCACGCCGGAGACGTCGAAACGATGCGGCGGGCCTGCGCCCGGGCGGCCGAGCTGGGGGTCCGCGTCGGCGCCCACCCCGGCTACGAGGACGCCGCGGGCTTCGGCCGCGTCGAGCTCGACCTGCCGGTCGACGAGATCGTCGGCCAGGTGGGAGTCCAGCTGGCCGCCCTCGAGTCGGTGGCCGCGACCGAGGGTGCGGCGGTGACCCACGTCAAGCCGCACGGCGCGCTCTACCACCGCGCCGCCACCGACCGCGAGCTGGCCGCGGCGCTTGCCGCACTGGTCGCCTCGGTAGATCCGTCGCTGGCCATCCTCACCCAGCCCGGCTCGATGCTTGCCGCCGAGGCCCGGGAGCTCGGGCTGGCCGCCGCCTCGGAGGGCTTCGCCGACCGTGCCTACGACCGTAACGGGCGCCTGGTTCCCCGGGAGGAGACCGGCAGCGTGCTCGACGCCGGCGCCGCTATCGAGCAGGCGCTCCTCCTCGCGAGGGAGGGACGCGTGGTCAGCGCCGACGGCGAGGAGGTGCCGGTGACCGCCGAGTCGATCTGCGTCCACGGCGACACGCCCGACGCCGTCGAGCTCGCGCGGGCGGTGCGCGCCGCGCTCGAGGGCGAGGGTTTGGCCGTGGGACCCTTCGCGTGAGCGCCGTGGAGGTGCGGCCGGCGGGCGAGCGTGGCGCGCTCGTAGAGCTGGGGGACAACGCCGCCGTCCACGCGCTGGCGGCAGCGCTGGAGCCACTCCGGGGCTCCACACTCGAGGAGATCGTCCCGGGCGACCGGACCCTCCTGCTCGTCTGGCGGGACGAGGCGCCGCCCGGGGGCGCGGTCGAGAGGCTCGTCGGCGAGGCCGGGCGAGGCGAACTGCCTCCGGCCGCAGCCACGGTCGAGCTCTCCGTCGCCTATGACGGCCCCGACCTCGAGGAGGTGGCCGAAGCCTGCGAGGTGAGCGTCGAGCAGTTCGTGGAACGTCACAGCGCCGCCGGGTACCGGGTCGCCTTCCTCGGTTTCGCCCCCGGGTTCGCCTACCTCACCGGCGGCGACCCGGCGCTTACCCCGCCCCGGCGCGACGAGCCGCGCACCCGGGTGCCGGCCGGGGCGCTGGCCATCGCCGGTCCCTACTCGGCCGTCTACCCGCGCGAGTCGCCCGGCGGCTGGAACCTTGTGGGCAGCTGCGAGGCGCGCCTCTTCGACCCTTCGCAGGAGCGCCCGGCGCTGCTGGTCGCCGGCGCCGCGGTGCGGCTGGTGCCGGCATGAGCGGCCAGGTGGAGGTGGTTCGGCCGGGGCCGCTGACGACGGTCCAGGACCTCGGGCGCCCCGGCCACGCCCACCTCGGCGTGCCGCGGGCCGGCGCGGTCGACCGCGAGTCACTGAAGCTCGCCAACCGGCTGGTCGGCAACGATGAGGGAGCTGCCGGCCTCGAGTGCACCCTGGCCGGGCCGGCACTGCGGTTCGAGCAGGCCGCGGTCGTGGCCGTCACGGGCGCCGGGGCGCCGGTGACCGTCGACGGCGAGGAATTCGAGGTCAACGCGGCGATCGACCTCCCGGCCGGCGCGGTGCTCGACGTGGGTACGGCAACCGCGGGGCTGAGGCCATACATCGCCGTGCGCGGCGGGGTCGAGGCCGAGACGGTCCTGGGCAGCCGCTCGCGAGACACTCTCAGCGCACTCGGCCCCGAACCGCTGGCGCAGGGCGACAGCCTCGAGATCGGGGAGGCGGCCGGTCCGCGGCCGGCGATCGCCGTGGCGCCGGTGGCGGCACCGGGGAGCGGTGCCGTCGTGCGGGTCACGCCCGGCCCGCGGGCCGACTGGTTCGGGCCCGGGGCCCTCGAGCTGCTGGCCGGCGAGCCCTGGACCGTCTCGCCCGAGTCGAACCGCTCGGGCACCCGGCTCGACGGAACGCCGATCCCCCGTGAACGCGATGGCGAGCTGCGCTCGGAGGGAATGGTCGAGGGGGCGATACAGGTGCGCAACTCGGGACTGCCGATGGTCCTGCTCGCCGACCACCCGACGACCGGCGGCTACCCGGTCATCGCCGTTGTCGTCGGGGAAGACCTCCCGAAGGTCGCCCAGGCCCGGCCGGGCGAGACGATCCGCTTGCGGCCGGCCTGACGGAGGGGGCGGGATTCGAACCCGCGGTCCGGGGGTACCGGACGCCGGTTTTCAAGACCGGTGCATTCGACCACTCTGCCACCCCTCCGCGGGGCATTGTGGCAGCCGGCGGGCTCGGCCGGCACCGCAGCACCGGGGCACCCCGAACGGGCTCAGCCGGCCGGAACCTGCTGGGTTATGCAGTGAACGTTCCCGCCGCCGAGGAGGATCTCCCGGCCGGGCACCGGCACGACCTCCCGGTCGGGGAAGAGCGCTTCGAGCGCCGCGAAGGCCTCGTCGTCGGTGCGCTCGTCGAGCCGCGGCGCGATGACGCGGCCGTTGGCCAGGTAGCAGTTGGCGTAGCTGCCAGCGAGCCGCTCGCCGGCCAGGCGCGGGAGCGTGCCGGGAGCCTGCTCGATCCCGCCCGCCTCCTCTTCGGTCATGTACAGGGGCCCCGGGTTCGGGAGCAGGACGATCTCCAGCTCGCGGCCCTTCGCGTCGCGCGCGGCACGGAGCCGCTCGAGCGCGTCCACCGATCTTGCGTGCTGCGGGTCCGACTCGTCCTCGCACCACTGCAGCCCAACGACTCCCGGCCGGGCGAAGAAGGCCACGTCGTCGACGTGGCCGTCGGTCTCGTCCTCGACGACACCCAGCCCGAGCCAGATCACCTTCGTCACGCCCAGGTAATCGCGCAGGTGACGCTCGATCTCCTCGCGGCCGAGGCCGGGGTTGCGGTTGGGGTTGAGCAGGCACTCCTCGGTGGTCAGGCAGGTTCCCTGCCCGTCGACGTGGATAGAGCCTCCCTCGAGGACCAGCGGGGCCCTGTAGCGCCCCATCCCCTCGAAATCCAGCACCTGCCGGGCGACGTCCTCGTCCTTCTCCCAACTGGAGTAGAGGCCGCCGGTCTCCCCTCCCCAGGCGTTGAACTCCCAGTCGACGCCGCGACGGGTCCCTTCCCCGACCACGATGCTCGGCCCCACGTCGCGCATCCAGGCGTCGTCGCTCTCCATCTCCACGAGTTCCACGCCCGCCGGCAGCATCGAGGCGGCCCGCTCCGTCTCCCCGGCCGGCACCCCCATCCGCACCGGCTCGGCCTCGGCGATCGCCCCGGCCACCCGGGCGAAGGCCTCCTGTGCCGGCCCGGCGCCGTCGCGCCAGTTGTCGGGCCGCACCGGCCAAAGCATCCAGGTCGCCTCATGGGGCTCGAACTCCCCGGGCATCCTCAGCCCGTCGGCGGCGGGCGTTCCGTGAAGAACCTCACTCATAGCGCGGATCGTACGCGTCGCCCGGCGGCAATTCACCCCTAGCCTCTGGGGCGTGGGCACGATCGTCCGCAACTTCCCCGCAGTCGAAGCCCGGTCGCTGGACGGCCGGCGCCTCATGCTCCCCTCTGAGCTGGGCGGCGATCGCAATCTCCTCGCCGTCGCCTTCCGGCGCAACCACCAGGGCGACGTCGACAGCTGGCTGGAGGACTTCGCCGCCGCCGAGGCGGTCGACCCGGCTCTGCGCAGCTACGAGATCCCGGTCATCTCGCGCCGCTGGTCGCCGGCCCGCGGCTTCATCGACGGCGGGATGGCCGCTGCCATCCGCGACCCGGAGGTGCTGGCCCGCACGCTGACCGTCTACGGCGACGTCTCCCGCGTCTCCGACGCGCTGGGGCTACCCGACCGCTCCCAGATCGCGGTCGTGCTCTGCGATCGTGACGGGGTGGTCAGCTGGCTGCGGCAGGGCCGGCGCACCGACGCCGCGGCCGCCGAGCTGCGCGAAGTGCTCGCCGCCTGATCAGGAGCTGCCGAGCAGCTCGGCCAGCGTGACCGGCTCGAGCCGGCGCTTCTCCAGCATCCGGAAGATCTTCGGCAGCGCCTTGCCGGTCGCCGGGTAGTTGGCGTGCATCAGGATGATCGCCCCCGGCTTGGCCCAGTAGTCGATCGCGTTGAGGATGTAGGCCTCGCTGCGCGGGTCGGAGTCGGCGACCGTCCCCGACCACATGATCACCTTGCGGTAGCCGCGCTGGCCGGCGGCGTCGTCGATCGAGGCGTCGCGGTCGCCGTACGGCGGCCGGAACCACGGGCGGCCGGTGAGCTTGAAGGTCTCCTGGATCCACTCCTCGTTGCGCTGGAGGTCGGCACCGAAGGCCTCCGGGCCGATCTGGGTCGAGACCTGGTGGCTGTAGGTGTGGTTGCCTAGCGTCAGCTGGCGGCTCGCGACAAGCTTGCGGATCCGCTCGGCCTGGGGCTCCCAGCTGGAGGCGTAGACGCCGTTGGGGAAGACCGTCGCCTTGCCGCCGGTCTGCTCGAGCACGTCGAGTATGCGGTCGACGCACTTCGCGCAGGTGCCGTCGTCGATGGTCAGCGCGACCTTGCGCCCGGCGCTCGACGGGCCCTCGGTGATGACCTTTCCCTTGCCGGGAACCGCCGGCTTGATCTGCTGGGGGGGCGGCCCCTGAGGCTCCGGCTCGGCCGGTTCTGTCACGGGCTTCGAAGCGGCCTTCTCCGGGGCTGTCCGGTAGGCGTCGGGGCCGGCCTGGGCCTTGTTGCCTGAGTCCGAGCCGGAGACGACCACCACCGCGGCAACGGCGACGGCGACCGCCGCCAGCGAGAAGAGGGCGACCAGCCGGTTTCGCCTGGTGCGGGCGCGGCTCTCGGCGCGGCGCCTTTCCAGCTCGGAGCGGTCCACCCCCCGATTGTGGCAGGGCCTCCCGGACGGCGGGCAGGGTCGGTTGCGGGCGGCCGCTCAGCTCCGGCGCGCGACGCAGGCCTCGGCGGCGCGGCGCCCCATGCGGATCGCGCCCTCCATGTGGATGTGCCCGGCGCCGGCGATGTCGGAGCAGGCCCACTCGATCGGGCCGACGGGCCGGCGCAGGTCGTCGCGGAAGCGGGTGAGCCCGCCGGTGCCGTAGCTGGTGCCGTAGGCGCCCCGGGTCCACTCCTGATCGGACCAGTCGACCTCGATGTAGTCGACCGGGTTGAGGGCCTCTCCACCGAGGTAGCGGGCCATCCCTTCGAGGACGGCGGCGCGACGGTCGACCGGGTCCATCCGGGCAGCCGCCTCGGCGGCCTCCCCGGCGAGGAAGGTCACCAGAACCCCGGGCCTGCCCGACGGCGGCGAGTTGTCGTAGAGCTCGCGAACGAGCTGGTACGGGCCAAAGCCCTGGCCCGAGAGTCCGTCGCGGCGCCAGAACGGCTCGTCGTAGACGGCAAGGATCTTGATGATCGAGCCCTGGGAGAGGTCCTGGGCCAGCCGCTGTCGCCAGCCGGGTAGGGCCGGCTCGAAACGGATCGAGTTGGTCATGTTCGGGGGCACCGCGACTATCGCCTTGCGGGCGCTGACCGTAAGGCCCGGGGCCTGCGCCACCACGCCGCTGTCCGACCATGAGACCGAGGAGACCGGCGAGCCCAGCCGCACCCGGTCGCCCAGGCGCTCGGCCAGTCCGATCGCGATCGCCTGCGAACCGCCGACCACGCGGCTGGCCAGGCACTGCTCGGGCTCGAAGAGCTCGTAGGTGCCGCCGGCGCCGGCGATCATCCAGAGTCCCTGCAGGAGGGAGAAGCTCTGCGCCGGCTTGGCGATGAAGCCGCCGGCGAGCATCGAGCGCAGCATGTCGCGGGCCATCTCGTCGGCAACCTCGGCGGCCAGCCAGCTCTCGAAGGTGATGGAGTCGAGCGACTCGGCGTCGGGGTGCTCCCAGGGTGCCTCCGGGTCCATCTCCCCGGCGAGCGCATCGAGTTTCCCCAGCGCCGCTTCGTAGGCGGCGGCGGACTCGGGCGGGAACGGGAACTCCTCGCCCTCGTAACGGTGGGCATTCCCTTCCGGGTCGATGTAGACGTGGCTGCCCTCGCGGTAGCAGGGGAAGGTCTCCAGCCCCAGCATCTCCAGCGTCTCGAGCACCGCCTCCTGGTAGGGACCCACCCACTGGCCGCCGAGCTCGTTGGCCTGGCCACCAATCTCGGTGTTCCAGGTGCGTCCACCCACCCGGTCGCGCGCCTCGAGCACGCAGACATCAACGCCGGCTTCGGCCAGCTCCCAGGCCGCGGTCAGCCCGGCAATGCCTGCTCCCACGACAACGACATCGGTCTCGACCCGCTCTTCGCCCACCGGGCGATCCTATTCGGCGGCGATTGCCGCCTGGGCGGCGGCGACCTTCGCCACCGGCACCCGGTAGGGAGAGCAGGAGACGTAGTCGAGACCGACGCCCTCGAAGAAGGCGATCGAGTCCGGCTCACCGGCGTGCTCGCCGCAGGCCCCCAGGTGAAGGGCGGGGTTCGCCGCCCGGCCGCGATCGGCGGCGATCGCAATCAGCTCCCCGACGCCGGGGCCGTCGATCGTCTCGAACGGGGAGCGGTCGAGGACGCCGGAAGAGATGTAGCCGGAGAGGATCCGCGCCTCGATGTCGTCGCGGCTGAAGCCGAGCGCCGTCTGGGTGAGGTCGTTGGTGCCGAAGCTGAAGAAGTCTGCGTGCTCGGCGATGTGGCCGGCCAGCAGGCAGGCCCGGGGCAGCTCGATCATCGTTCCTACGTGGTAGTCGGCGCCGTCCTGGAGGCCGAACTCCGCCCCTGCCTCCTCAATGATCCCCCGGGCGATCTCGAGCTCCTTCTCGTAGTCGATCAGCGGAACCATCACCTCCACCTTCGGCAGCTGCCCGGTTCGGTCGCGAACCGCGGTGGCGGCGGTGAAGATCGCGCGGGCCTGCATCCGGTAGATCTCCGGGTAGAGGATCCCGAGGCGCACCCCGCGCATGCCCAGCATCGGGTTGACCTCCTGCAGCGCCGTCACCCGGTCGCGCAGCTCGCCCTCGTCGAGCGTCTCGGGGCGCGGCAGGAACTCGTGGAGAGGCGGGTCGAGCAGCCGGATCGTCACCGGCAGGCCCTCCATCGCCTCGAAGATCTCGGCGAAGTCCGACTCCTGCAGCTCCCGCAGCGCCTCCAGGCGCTCCTCGCGCTCCTCGATCCCGTGGGCGAGGATGACGTCGGCCATCAGCGGCTGGCGCTCGCCGAGGAACATGTGCTCGGTGCGGCAGAGGCCGATCCCAACGGCCCCCAGTTCACGCGCGATCCTCGCCTCCTCGCCGCTGTCGGCGTTGGCGCGGACCTCCATCCTCTGGATCTCCGAGCACCAGCCCAGCACGGTCTCGAACGCCTCCCCCACCTCCGGCTCGACCAACGGGACCTCGTCGGTGGTGACCTCCCCGGTGGTGCCGTTGATGGCGATCCGGTCGCCCGGGCGCAGCACGAGGCCGTCGATCCGCACCTCGCCGGCCTCCTCGTCGACCTCCACCGCCGAGGCGCCGGTGACCGCCGGACGGCCCATCCCGCGCGCCACCAGGGCGGCATGGGATGCCTTGCCTCCCTCGCTGGTGAGGATTCCCTTCGCCGCGTGGAAGCCGGCGACGTCGTCGGCCTCGGTGAAGCGCCGAACCAGGATCGAGTCGTGACCCTCCTCGCCGGCGGCGATCGCGGCGGCTGCGGTGAGCACCACCTCGCCCGACGCGGCACCCGGAGAGGCAGCCACCCCGGAGGTAACCACGGCGTAGTCGAAGGCAGGGTCGAAGGTCGGGTGAAGGAGCGCCTCCAGGCCGGCGGCGTCGATCGTGGCCAGCGCCTGTCGGCGGTCAAGAAGCCCCTCCTCCACGGCATCGACGGCGAAGCGCACGGCCGCCTGCGCCGGACGCTTGGCGCTTCGGGTCTGGAGCATGTAGAGCCGGCCGTCCTCAACGGTGAACTCGGTGTCCTGCATGTCGCCGTAGTGGCGCTCGAGGGTCTGCAGCGCCGAGAGCAGCTGCGCGTAGACCTCGGGCATCTGCCCCTCGAGCTCTTCGAGGTGGAGCGGGGTGCGGGCCCCGCTGACCACGTCCTCTCCCTGGGCATTGACGAGGAAGTCACCGGAAGGCTGCGGCTCACCGGTTACCTCGTCGCGGCTGAAGGCCACGCCGGAGGCCGAGTCGCTGCCGCGGTTGCCGAAGACCATCTGCTGGACGTTGACCGCGGTACCCCAGTCGTCGGGGATCCCGTTGATGCGCCGGTAGGCGATGGCCCGGTCGCCCTGCCACGAGTCGAAGACGGCGCGCACAGCCCCGGCGAGCTGCTCGTCCGGGGCCTGGGGAAACTCGTAGAGCGCGCGGAACCGGCCCACCAGCTCCCGGAGCCGCGCCGCGTCGAGCTCGGAGTCGCTGCGGACCCCGGCGGCGGCACGCGCCTCGTCGAGCAGCCGCTCGAACTTCTCCCCCGGCACTCCCATCACGACGTTCCCGTACATCTGCACCAGTCGTCGGTAGCAGTCCCAGGCGAAGCGCTCGTCGCCGGTCCTCTCGGCCAGGCCGGCGACACTCTCGTCGTTGAGGCCCAGGTTGAGGACGGTGTCCATCATTCCGGGCATCGACTCGCGCGCACCGGAGCGAACGCTCACCAGCAGCGGGTCGGCCGGGTCGCCGAAGCGCTTGCCGGCCGTCTCCTCGAGGCGCCCCATCGCGGCCGAGATCTCCTCGTCGAGGCCGGCCGGGACCTGGCCCCCGGCGGCCATGTACTCGTTGCAGGCGTCCGTGGTGATCGTGAACCCCGGCGGCACGAGCCCGGCCCCGAGCACGCGCGTCATCTCGGCAAGGCCTGCGCCCTTACCGCCGAGCCGCTCGCGCTGGTCGGCCGATCCGTCTGCGAAGTCGCTGACCCGGCTCAGAACCAGGCCTGCTCCATGTCCAGCGTCGTGCGGTCCAGCGACGCGAGCAGGTCGAACTGCGGGGCGGTCTTCGGGAGCTCCCAGCGGAAGAAGTAGCGGGCGGCCTGGCGCTTGCCCTCGCAGAAGTCGTCGTCGCCGGCGGCGACCAGGTACTGCTGGAGCCAGATCCACGCCATCACGACGTGGCCGGCGGCCTCGAGGTAGATGCTCGCGTTGGCCAGCGCCAGCTCGATGTCGCCCTGGCCCCAGATCGTCCCGGTCACCTCGACCAGCCGGGCGAGGCTCGCCTCGAGCGCGTCGCCAAACTGCGAAGCCTCCCCGCCTGCCTCTCGGGCCTGGGCGATCGTCTCGTTCATGCGCTCGGCCAGGAGGGCCAGCGCCGCTCCCCCTTCCATCGTCACCTTGCGGCCCAGGAGGTCCATCCCCTGGATGCCGTGGGTCCCCTCGTGGATCGCGTTCAGGCGGTTGTCGCGGTAGTGCTGCTCGACGTCGTACTCGCGGGCGTAGCCGTAGCCGCCGTGTACCTGGATGGCCAGCGAGTTGCCCTCGACGCACCACTGCGAAGGCCAGCTCTTGGCGATCGGGGTGAGGATCTCCAGCAGCGTCCCGGCCTGCTCGCGGGCCTTCTCGTCGGGCGCGCTCTCCTGCTCGTCGACCAGGCGCGAGCAGTAGAGGCCGAGGGCCAGGCCCCCCTCGGCGTAGGCCTTCTGGGCCAGGAGCATCCGGCGCACGTCGGCGTGCTCGATGATCGGGACCTGCGGGCCGCTGCGGTCGCCGGTGATCGTCCGACCCTGCGGGCGCTCGGAGGCATACTGGACCGACTTGAGGTAGGCGGTGTAGCCGAGGGTGGAGGCCGCCAGCCCGACGCCGATCCGGGCCTCGTTCATCATGTGGAACATGTAGATGAGGCCGCGGTGCTCCTCGCCGACGAGGTAGCCGACGGCGCCCGGCTCGCCGCCGGGAGTGAACTCGCCCTCGCCGAAGCCCAGGACGGTGTTGACCGTGCCGCGCGAGCCCATCTTGTGGTTGACGCCGGCCAGGACCACGTCGTTGCGCTCGCCCGGGCTCCCGTCCTCATCGAGGAGGAAGCGCGGGACGATGAAGAGGCTGATCCCCTTCACGCCCGGAGGGCCGCCCGGGACCTTGGCCAGCACGAGGTGGACGATGTTCTCGCCCATCTCGTGGTCGCCACCGCTGATCCACATCTTGGTGCCGAAGAGCCGGTAGGTGCCGTCCTCCTGGGGCTCGGCGCGGGTGGTGATGTCGGCCAGCGAGCTCCCCGCCTGGGTCTCGGAGAGGCACATCGTCCCGAAGAACCGGCCCTCGACGATCGGCTTGACCCAGGTCTCCTTCTGCTCGTCGGAGCCCCAGGCGAGCAGGAGGTTGGCGGCCGCCGCGGCCAGCAGCGAGTAGCCGGCGGTGGGGACGTTGGCGGCGTAGAGCCACGAGAAGGCCGCGGTGGTGATGACCGCCGGCAGCTGCATGCCGCCGACCTCCTCGCTCATTCCGGCGCCGATCAGGCCGGTCTCCCCCAGGGTCTTCAGCGCCGGCTCGACCTCCGGCGGCAGGACGACCCTGCCGTCATCACCGATGTAGGGCTCCTGCGCGTCGGCCGTGCGGTAGTGGGGGGCGAACTGCTCGGTGGCGACCTGCTCGGCCAGCCCCAGGACGTCGTCATAGAGCTCGCGCGACTGGCCCTCGAAGCGCCCGCGGCCGGCCAGGTCGTCGGCCCCCAGCCAGTCGTAGAGGAGGAACTGGACGTCCCTGCGGGAGAGGAGTGTGCCGGTGGACTGGGCGGTGGTCATGCGCACAGCATGCCACGACGCGCCCGAGAGGATTCGAACCTCTGACCTTCGGTTCCGTAGACCGACGC
>JBBASZ010000015.1:0-51967 GCA_040398965.1 Solirubrobacteraceae bacterium
TCTGACCTTCGGTTCCGTAGACCGACGCTCTATCCAGCTGAGCTACGGGCGCAGTGAAGGCAAGTGTAACTGGGGGCCGTCAGCGGCGGGCGGTGCGACGGGAGGAAGAACCGAGCTTGACCAGGTTCACCCGGTAGACCGCGCGACCGGCCGCCTGGGAGACGACTATCCGGGCCGCAACGCTGCCGCGCTGGTTGACCCGCCGGGCCATCGCGGAGCTGAGCCGGAAGCTGACCTGGCCGCTCGCGTTGACCCCGAGGCGGATGCCGCGGACCGAGTCGCCCAGCGTGGTGTCGAGACGCAGGAAGGCGGCGCAGGGGGCGTCGTTCCCGTCGTCGGTGACCGGCTGGCAGGTGACCGCGGTGGTGGCCGTGCGACCGGAGACGTTCACCGTCGAGCTGGTCGGGGCGACAATCCCGGGGACCGGCTCCGGAGCGGGCTCGGGAGTCGGGTCGGGCTCAGGCGTGGGGGTCGGGTCCGGTGTCGGGGTCGGGTCCGGCGTCGGGGTCGGGTCGGGCGTGGGGGTCGGGTCCGGGGCCGGAGCCGGCGGCGGGTCGGCGACGAACGCGCCCGAGAGGTTGGTGCTGCCCGAGGCTCCGTTCCAGCCGTCGACGGCGATCCGGTAGGTGGTGCCGGCCGAAGCCTGGAAGCTCACCTGGCTCCAGAGACCCCCGCCCGAGTCGTCGTTGCCGGCCTTCGCCGAGAGGCCGGAGATGGTGTCACCGACGTAGACGGCGAGAAGCGTGTCGTAGGCGCTGCCCTGGGTCGAGAGGGTGACGGTTCCCGACTCGGCCGCGGTCCAGCGGTACCAGATCGACTTCGAGCTGCCGTACGCCGCGCCCACGTGCGCCGGCTCTCCAGCCTCGCGGGTGGCGTTGACGGTTGAGCCCGTGACCGCCGAGAGCGAGGAGAGCGTCGGGGCCGAGGCGAAGTTGTCGTTGGCCGGCGGGGTCGGAGCCGGCGCGGGCGGGGGTGCCGGCTCCGGATCGGGCGTCGGTGTCGGGTCGCTGGGGCTCGGGATGGTCGCCGCGCCCGTGAACAGGAGGCGGTTCGGCGAGCCGGTGCCGGGGCTGGTCACGACATTGGTGGTCGCGGCGTTGTTGAGGGCTCCGGCGACCTGGCCGGGATCGGCCGTCGCGTCACGGGAGAGCACCAGCGCAGCAGCGCCGGCTACGTGGGGGGATGCCATCGAGGTACCGGAGATCGTGTTGGTCGCCGAACTCGAGGTGTGCCAGGCCGAGGTGATGCCCGAGCCCGGGGCGAAGATGTCTAGGCAGGTTCCGTAGTTGGAGAAGGAGGAGCGCCCGTCGTTGGACACGGTCGAGCCGACGGTGATCGCGCTCGGAGCCGAGGCCGGCGAGTAGTTGCAGGCGTCGGCGTTCGAGTTACCGGCCGCGACGACCATCGTCACGCCGTCGTTGCTCGCGTTGGCCACCGCGGTGTTGATGGAGGCCGAGTAGCCGCCACCGAGGCTCATGTTGGCCACGGCCGGCTCGGCGGCGGAGTGGTTGGCGGTGACCCAGTCGATGCCGGCGATGACGCCCGAGAAGCTGCCCGAGCCCGAGCAGCTCAGGACGCGCACCGGGACAAGGGTCGTCTGCGGGGCGACTCCGTAGGTCGAGCCACCGACGGTGCCGGCCACGTGGGTCCCGTGGCCGTTGCAGTCGTTGGTGCCCTGGCCGTCACCGATGGCGTCGAAGCCCGACACCATGCGACCCGTGAACTCGGAGTGGTCGGCCCGGATGCCGGTATCGATGATGTAGGCCTTGACGCCGAAGCCGTTCTGGTCAGTGGTAATCCGGTTGTTCAGCGGCAGCGCGCGCTGGTCGATCCGGTCGAGGCCCCAGGTGGCGGGCGACTGGTCGCGCGGACCGGCGGCGAGGGCGCGGACCGGGCCGTCGCGCTCGACCAGGAGGACATCGGAGTCGCGGCGCAGCCGGGCGACGTCGGAGCTGTCGAGCGGGGCGACGATCCCCTTCACGGCGCTGCGGAAGACGTCCTCCACCTCGTTGCCGCGCCTCTCCTCGCTGCGTACCTCGGCGCTGACGTTGGTACCGGGCTTGTAAAGAACGATGTAGTCGGGCTCACCTGCGGCCTGCGAGGCCGGAGCAGCAAGCAGCGCCGTGCCCGCAGCGGCGGCGAAAAGGCCGAAAGACGCCATCAGGCGCCGGAAAACAGGACTCTGGCTGCGGTCTTTCACGGGATGCATGTAGGTAGTCAGCATAGGTATCTACACGGGAGACCGCCCGGGGTTTCGATTGTGACGCGCACTCCTCGCCAACCTTCTCGCCCGGGTTACACTCCGCCATCCCGGAGAGGTGGCCGAGCGGCTGAAGGCACTCGCCTGCTAAGCGAGTAACGGGGGAAACCTCGTTCGCGGGTTCGAATCCCGCCCTCTCCGCTCCGCGTCCCCCCTTCCGCCTACCATCGGGGGCGTGGAAGCTGCGATTCAGGGCACGCCATCGGGCGTCCGCCGGGAAGACCGCTCGCTGCTGCGCCTGAACGTAATCGTCGGGCTCGTCCACCTCGCGCAGGCGATCGTGATCGTGGCGATCGCCGGCCCGGCGCGCCTGCCGGTCAACCTGAACTACATGACCGGCCCGCCGGGGGGTCCCGAGCCGCCCGGCATGACCGAACTCTTCACGATGAGGATCGACCTCGCGGTCGGCCTCTTCCTGCTGCTGGCCGCGATCGACCACCTTGGCGTGTCCCTCCCCGGGGTGCGCGACTGGTACCTGCGCAATGTGCGCCGCGGAATCAACCCGGCGCGCTGGTGGGAGTACTCGATCAGCGCCTCGATCATGGTGGTGCTGATCGCGATGCTCTCCGGCATCAGCGAGCTGACTGCGCTGGTGGCGATCTTCGGCGCCAACGCCGCGATGATCCTTTTCGGCCTGGTAATGGAGTACACGAACGTCGACCGGACGAGGGTCCAGTGGCGTCCGTTCGTCTACGGGTGCGTGATCGGGGCTGTGCCCTGGATCGCGATCGCCCTGCAGCTGATCCTCTCCTCGACCGCGGCCGACAACTCCGACGGGGTGCCGATCTTCGTCTACGTGATCTTCGGGACGCTCTTCGTCCTCTTCAACCTGTTCGCCCTCAACATGTGGCTGCAGTACCGGGGCGTCGGGCGCTGGGCCGACCCGATCTTCGCCGAGAAGGCCTACCTCTGGCTGAGCCTGCTCGCCAAGAGCGCCCTGGCCTGGCAGGTCTACTTCGGCGCCCTGGCCGGCGGCTGAGAGAGAGCACCGTCGGGCTCGACGGCGGCGGCCGAATGGGGGCGGTAGCCTCCCGCCCCGTGGAAGCAAGCGCAGAGATCGTCGTGATCGAGGCGGAAGCGGCCGGCCCCTCGGGTGGCCTCTTCGGTGCGATCACCGGTGCCGTGGCCGGCGCCGTCGGCGCCGCTGCCCGCACCGGCGCCGAGGTAACCATTCGTGCCACCGAGGGCGCCGTGGAGACGGTTATGGGCTCGAAGGCAGTCCAGGACTCGATCGAGCGGGTGGTGGCCAGCCCGGCGATGACCAGCGCGGTCGACGCCGTCGTCGGCTCGCCGGCCGTCCAGGAGACGCTCGAGCGGGTGGTCAGCGGGCCGGCCTTCGCCAGCGCCCTGCGAACCATCCTCAGCCCCGAGACCGTCGACATGATCGCCGACGAGGTGGCTCGCAGCCAGATGGTCCAGAAGATCACCGTCGCAGCGATGGAGGCCGGGGAGATGGCACCGATCGTCGACGCATTCCTCGAGCGCGAGGAGCTCTGGATCCTCGTACAGACGATCGCCGAGAGCCCCGCCGTAATCGACGCCGTCCGCCAGCAGGGGTTCGGCTTCGCCGACCAGGTCGGCGACGAGGTCCGCGGACGCTCCCGTACCGCCGACCAGGTGGTCGCCCGTACGGCACGTACCTTTATCGGCCGCAGGGAGAAGCTCGACGCCCAGCTGCCCACCGACCAGGAGAACGATGCCGGGGGCAGGGGCGGCGGGAAGCACGGCAGCAAGGAAGCCGGCTCGTGACCGAAACGGGAGCACCGGAATCTCCACCTTCCCAGCCCGGCGACTGGTCGGCAAGCGGCCCGGCCGAGTCGGCGATCGCCCGGGCCCAGGTGGCCGCGGCGGTGCGGCTGCGCGGGTCGTCGGCGGTCAAGGGAGCACCACAGCGGTACGTGGGCCTGGTCTCCCGGCTGCTCGGATTCGTCATCGACGCGGCGATCGTCAACCTGGTCGCGGCGATCACCTGGGCGATCACCGCCCTGACCATGAACACCCTGGGTGTTCCCGACAGCGCGGAAACCGTGATCCTCGCGATCCTCGGCGTGGTCTACCTGATCTGGGCCACCGCCTACTTCGTCTCGTTCTGGTCGAGCACCGGACAGACCCCGGGCGCCCGGGCGATGGAGTTCCGGGTCGTGGACGAGGACGACGGCCGCCCGCTGACCATCCGCCACTCACTGCTCCGCGTCGTCGGCATGGTGCTCGGGGCTATCCCGTTCGGTGCCGGTTATGCCATCGGCCTCTTCAACGAGCGCTGCCGCTGCTTCCTGGACATCATCAGCGACAGCGTCGTTATAGACGCGCCCGTTTACACTGTTGCCGATCGCAGGCGCCTGGCCCGCGACGCCGCCATTAACAAGTACAAGCCCCGCTACAGCTCGGCCGAGCAGCATCTCGACCCGTCGAAGAGCAAGCCCCGCTGAGCAGCAGGCCAACCCGAAAGGAACCCCCATGCCGGTCGATCCCACGCCAGAGCAGGTCTCGCGCCTTGTAAAGGAAGACACCGGCGGGCCGGTGGTCATGCTCAACCTGCTCCGCTTCAAGCCCGACGGCGGCCGCGAGAGCTACGAGGCCTACGGCGCCAAGGCCTTCCCCTTCCTCCAGGAGAGCGGTGCCGAGATCGTCTTTGCCGGCGAGGCCGCCTCGCCGCTGATCGGCGACGACAATTCCGACTGGGACAGCGTGATTCTCGTGCGCTACCCCAGCGTCCAGGCCTTCCTCGACATGGTCACCAGCGAGGGCTACCAGGCGATCACCCACCTGCGTACCGAAGCCCTGGAGCGCGCCGAGCTGCACCCGCTCGCCGCGGCCTGAGCCGGGTCTCAGGCCGGCAGGGGAGCCAGCCCGGCGGCGGCGAGAACCTCGTCGGCCGCGGCGGGCCGGTCCGCGATCGCCGACCCGGTCGCCCGGGGCCGGCGCAGGGCCTCGATCAGCTCGTCGGCAAGCTCCTGCCGGTCGCGCTCCGACCTGCGGCCGTGGGCGATCACCGCGGCCCCACGGAGCCGGGCCTCCAGCGCGGTGAGCCCGTCGGCGGTGTCGATCAGCACGTCGGCGGCGGCCAGCAGGTCCGGAAGCCGGTCGGTCGGCCCGACGACCCGCAGCCGGCGCGCGCGCGAGAACCGGTCCCCAAGCTCCTGGAGGCGCTCCTCGCTCTCGCCGCAGAGGATCACCACGCGCGAGGCCGGGTCGGCGGCCAGCGCGACCTCCCCGGCTCCTGCGAGATCGCCCCGGGCGTCCCGGCCCCCGAAGATCACCACCAGCGGGCTGCCGTCCGGGAGCCCGATCGCCTTGCGGGCGCGCGTCACCTCCAGCTCGCCCTCGTAACGGGGGTCCACGAGCCCGCGTACGCAGGCGATGCGGGTTGAGGGAGCGGCCTCGCGGACGGCGGCGCGAAAGCCCGGGTCGGCGATGAGGTGGACGTCGACGCCATCGGCCGCCTGCGATGCCGGGTCGGCCTGCCGGGTCACCAGTGCCACCGCCGAAACGCTCATGGCGCCCGAGCGGCGCAGCCTGCCCATAGCCGCAATCACGGCCGGGGCGTCGGAGACGACCACCTGGGCCCCGTTGAGGGTCACGAGTCCGGGCAGCTCCTTCGCCACCGACCTGGATGCGAGCCGCCCCGCCATGCCCGCCACCGGATTGCCGGCGGCCAGCCGCGGGCCGGGCGTCTCAGCGAAGCGCACCTCGACGCCGGCGTCGGCGGCACGGAGCCCCTCGGCAAGGGGGCCGGCGGGAGCGAGCTCCGGGTCTCCCGCGGGAATGATCAGGACTGCGGGCGCCATCGGGACGATCCTAGGCGCGCCAGACCTCAGGCGCCGGCCAGCCAGCCGCGGTCGGCGAAGATCGCCTCCTTGAGCCCCTGGGCGTATTCCGAGTCGAGGACGATCTTCTGGAGCTCGACATTGTCGGAGAGGATCGCCTGCATACGCAGGTGGTCATGGCCGGCCCGCCCATCGAGCACCAGCCCGGAGTAGAAGAAGTCGAAGCCGCGCAGCGTCTCGACCGCCTCGTCCAGCTCCCCGGTAGTGAGGGTTTCAAGGTCGAGGTCGCAGTAAGCGACGTCGTCGTGGTGGCGAACGGCATCCCGCAGCCCATCCAGCAGGCCCTCCCTGGACCCTTCGTCCCAGCGCCCGACGGTGATCACCGCGCTCTCCCGCTGCTCGTCGCGCTCGAAGGCAACCCCCGGAGCATCGCCGAGGTCAGCTAGCGCGACGACCGAATTGGAACTGCCGACCGGCAGCTCGAGGTTGGCGTAGGCGGCGCCAAGCAGCTCCTGATAGCGCCCGGGGAAGGCGACCGGGCGCTCGGCGGCGTCGAGGGGCAGGTAGGTGAGGAGCGATGCCCCGCGGCGGGCGAGGCCGTCGCCGTCGGGCTTGCCCGGCGGGACCGACCCGAGCATCAGGGCGCTCTCGCGGTAGCCACGCGCGTGCTCGGCACGCTGGCTGTAGGGGTGGCTGGTGACGGCGCGGCCGAAGATCGCCGGCACCCCGGCGCCACGGGCCCGCTCGACCGTTCTCGCGAAGAGCCGACCGAAGATCCCCAGGCCGCGGTATGCGGGGTGGACCACCGCCACGCCGGTCTCGCCCGCCTCGATCCCCTCCTCCCGGAGCATCGCGTGGTGGCCGACCACCTCGCCACCGAGCCTGGCGACCGTCGAGAAGACCCGGCCAGACTCGATCTGGTCGGCCACCCAGAGCGGGCGGTAAAAGTCGGGGTGGCCATAACCGAGCCCGTAATTGACGTAGAGAAGCTTCGAGATCGCCTCGGCATCCTGCGCCGTGGCGTCGGCGATCTCCACCTGGTCGGCGGTCACCTCGCCTTCGGTTCGCTGGCGCGCGAAGTCGGCCAGCGCCACCAGCTCCTCCGGTGCCACGCCCTCGGCGGGGACCGAGGCGCTCAGGCGCTTGCCGTCGCGGCCGAGGTTGACCAGCCGCAGGTCACCGGTCAGCGCGTCGACCTTCGCCAGGGCGTCCGGCACCGGCCCCAGGCCACCGCCGAAGGCGGCAAGCGGCTCGCCCCAGTCCTCGACCAGCACCCTCACTGCCCCCTCGGCCAGCTCGAGCTGCACGGCAATCTCGCCGGTCTGGTCGTTCGGGTAGGCGCTGTCGTTGACCCAGGAGGCCATGCGCCGCACCACGTCGACCAGCCGTTCGCGGTCTCCGGCCTCAAGGCCGCGGGCCTCGGCAAACCCCCCGGTGACGCCGTCCAGCAGGAAGAGGTCCCGCCGGTCGCTGCCGATCGCAATGCGCACGCGGTTGGCCACCGGCGCAGCGTACGGGAGAGCGGGCCGGGAGCGCGTCCGACGGGAGAGGCGGCACCCGGAGCGCGAACCACGTGCGCGGTGTAAGCTCTCCGCAGTCCGTGGACGGATCCGCGGGCCGAACCAAGGGAGAGAGAGTGTTCCGTCACCGTTACGTCCTCGGCCTCAGCGCCGCGATCTTCGCCGTTGCCGCGCCTTCCGCGATGGCCGGCACCCAGCTCAACGTCATCCCGCAGGGCCAAAGCCAGCCCGGCGTCTCCTGGCTGAGCGCGCCCGGAATGCTCCCTGCCGACACCCAGGCGAAGATGTACAACCGCCTTACTCCGCTCTTCCGCGACGTCGGCCCGGCCCTGACCGCCAGCACCAACGGCGCCGGCTACTTCAAGTCCGCCGCCCTGATCCCCGCCGACGATCCCTCCCTGATCACCGACGAGACCATCACCGGCACGGCCAAGGGCCGCGCCGTCTCGGTCCGCATCCGCCGCGACAACTACGGCGTACCCCACATCTACTCCGAGACCGACGCCGGCGTCGTATTCGGGGCCGGCTACGTGACCGCCCAGGACCGCAGCCTCCTGCTCGCCCAGGCGCGCAGCAACGGTGTCGCGTCGCTGATCGACATGCCCGGAGTCTCGGGCATCAACCTCGTTCTCGGCCTCTTCGACTACCAGCCGACCTCGAAGGTCAAGAGCGACGCCGCGAAGCTGCAGGAGAAGGCCCTCAAGGACGCCGGCTCGCAGGGGCGCCAGATTCTCGACGACATCGACGTCTACCTCGCCGGTATCAACAAGTGGTACGGCGAGAACCAGCCGGATGTCAAGAAGTTCGAGCGGATCGACATCTTCGCCTTCAACGGAATCAAGGCCCAGTTCCTCGGACAGGGCGGCGGCGAGGAGATCTCCAACGCCGTCTTCCTCGACGCGGCGCGCGGCGAGCTCGGCAAGAGCACCGGCAACAACGTCTATCAGGACATGCGCGGCCGCTACGACCCGGAGACCGCCACCACGACCGACGCGAAGTTCGACTACCAGACCAGCGTCAGCGTCTCCGACCCGAAGGGCATGGTCCGAATCAAGAACGGCTCGTTCAGGAACAGCTACATCAGGCTGCCGGGCGCCAGCGCCTCCTCGACCGCGCTCCGCGCTCCGGGAACCGCCCGCCAGGAGGCGAGCAACATCGTGATCGCCGGCGGCTCGAAGACCAACACCGGCAAGCCGCTGATGGTCGGTGGCCCGCAGATTGGCTACAACTACCCCGGCCTGACCATGGAGATGGACCTCCAGGGCCCGAACATCAAGGTCCGGGGCGCCACCTCGGCCCCGTACCCGGGCTACATGCTGATCGGTCGCGCCCCGAGTTACGCGTGGTCGCTCACCTCGGCCGGCAACGACATCATCGACACCTACGCAGAGACCCTTTGTGGGGGCAGCAAGTACAAGTACTCCTACAAGGGCAAGTGCAAGTCGATGACCAAGGTCGACGCCGGCACGATCAGCAAGGGCGGCCAGACCGTCAAGGTGCGCTTCTACAAGACGGTCCACGGCCCGGTCGTCGGCTACGCCAAGAGCGGCAGCAAGACGGTCGCTCTCTCGCAGCGGCGCTCGAGCTACGGCCGCGAGACCACCGACCTGCTCTTCAACCAGCAGATGACCTACGGCCGGGTGAAGAGCGCAAGCGACTTCGTCAAGGCGGCCCAGAAGACGCCGCAGACGTTCAACTCGTTCTACGCCAGCGACAAGGAGATCGCCTTCTACACCTCCGGGCGCTTCCCGATGAGGCCGAAGGGCGTCAACCCCGACCTCCCGGTCGACGGCCGCGGCAAGTACGAGTGGACCGGCTACCAGGCCAAGTCCAAGCAGCCGCACGTGATCAACCCGTCGAGCGGCTACATCGTCAACTGGAACAACAAGCCGGCGAAGAACTTCCCGGCCGGTGACGAGCGCTGGTCCGAGCAGTCGCTCCAGCGCACGCAGCTGCTGGAGAACGAGCTGGCGCGCCAGTCGACCCAGACCCTCACCAGCCTGCTGTCGGCCTCCAACGCCGGCGCCACCCAGGACGTGCGTGTGGCCCTGCTCTGGCCGACTCTCAAGAAGGTGCTCGACAAGGTCCAGGCCCCGAGCGCCCTCTCGACCCAGGCCGCCCAGCAGCTCGACGAGTGGTACGCACAGGGCTCGAGCCGGGTGGACTCAAACCAGGACGGCGTGATCGACTCGCCGGGAGCCGCGATCATCGACGCGACGTTTGCCCGTATGGCCAACGCGGCGATGTGTGGTCGCCTGGGCAGCAAGCTCTGCAACGACCTGGGCAAGCGCAGCGGCGGCGACGACCGCTTCGACGCGCCGCCCGGCGGGCAGTACGGCGGCTGGCACCAGTACATGTGGAAGGACCTGCGCAAGGCCCTCGGGGAGAACGTCTCCGGCGCCTACAAGGTCAAGTACTGCGGCGAGGGCGACGTCAACAAGTGCGCCGGCGACCTGTGGAAGGCCTTCGAGGAGGGCCTGAACGCCGAGGCGGCATCCAAGGGCAGCGACCCGGCCGCTTGGCGCGTCCCCGAGTCCGGCGAGGACATCACCTTCTCGCCGATCGGCCTCATCACGATGGACTACACCAACCGCCCGAGCGGTATCCATCAGGTGATGGACTTCAGCGACTGATCGCCGCGCAACATAGGCTGGGCGGATGAGCGAGACCGTCTGGAGAGAGCCGCGCGGCCAGAAGGTCGCGCGGCGACTAAAGACGGTCCCACTGGCCCTGGTGGGGCTGGTCCTCGTGACCGCGCTGCTGCCGGTGCTGCTCGTCGGGGGCTTCTTCGTCGACCTCTTCCGGTGGGCGGTCCACCGCAAGACGTGGATGGCGATGCGGCTGGTCCTCTTCCTGTGGGTCTACCTCGTGATCGACACCGCCGGGATCCTCGGCCTGTTCGGGATCTGGCTGGCCTGCGGCTTCGGCCACAGCAGGGAGCGGATGGTCGAGCTGACCTGGCACTTCCAGCAGCTGTGGATCGGGTGGTTCTTCGACGTCGTCCGACTCCTGCTCGGCCTCAAGGTCGAGGTCGAGGGCGAAGAGTGCCTTCGGCCCGGGCCGGTGATCGTCTTCATCCGTCACGCCTCGATCGTCGACAACCTGCTCCCCTCTGTCTTCATCGCGGCACGGGAACGGATTCACCTGCGTTACGTGCTCAAGCGCGAGCTGCTCTCGGAGCCGTGCCTGGACATTGCCGGGCAGCGGCTCCCCAACTACTTTGTTCGCCGCGATACCGGTGAGGAGGTCGAGCGCGAGCGCGTCCAGGCGCTCGCCGAGGGGATGGGCCCCGAGGACGGCTTCCTGCTCTACCCGGAGGGGACCCGCTTCACGCCCGAGCGGCGTAACCGGGCACTGGAGAAGATCGCCGAACGCGACCCCGCGCGGGCCCAGCGCCTCTCCGGGATCGAGTACCTGCTCCCGCCGAAGGCAGGCGGCGTCCTCGCGGTGCTCGACGGGGCCCCTGACACCGACGTGGTGCTGATGGCCCATCAGGGCTTCGACGGGATGCGGCTCATCTCCGACATCTGGGACGGCGAGCTCGCCGGGCGGGTGATCCGCGTGAGGTTCACGAGGGTTCCTGCGCAGCAGATCCCGGCCGGCCGCGACGGGCGCGTCGAGTGGCTGGATAACGTCTGGCTCGATATGGACGGCTGGATCGGATCGAAAATGGAAGGCGAAGCGGCAACCTCGTGAGCATGGCCGGCGTCCTGGCAACAAACGCAGCGGCGATCTTCGTGATGGTCACCGCGCTCTGGGCGGTCAGCGTCGCGGTGAAGGACACCTCGATAGTCGACATCTTCTGGGGCTCGGGCTTCGTGGTCGTCGCCTGGGTCAGCTTCCTGGTCGCCGACGGCTCGAGCTCCTACCGGCTGCTGCTCGCCATCCTCACGACCCTCTGGGGCCTGCGCCTCACCGCCCACCTGGCCAACCGCAACCTCGGCCACGGCGAGGATTTCCGCTACGCGAAGATGCGCGAGCGCCACGGCTCCAGGTGGCCGCTGCGCAGCCTCTGGTCGGTCTACTGGGTACAGGGAGCGCTTATGTGGGTCGTCTCGCTGCCGGTCCAGGGCGGCGCCCAGCTCGGCGAGGGCTCCCCCGGTTGGCTGGCGTGGGTCGGGGTTGCCGTCTGGGCGGTCGGCCTCTTCTTCGAGACGGTCGGCGACCTGCAGCTCAGCCGCTTCATCGCCGACCCGGCAAACCGCGGCAAGGTGATGGACCAGGGACTGTGGCGCTACACCCGCCACCCGAACTACTTCGGCGACTTCAGCGTCTGGTGGGGAATCTGGCTGGTGGCCCTGGCCGCCGGCGCCTGGTGGACCATCGTCGGCCCGCTGGTGATGTCGCTGCTGCTGATCAAGGTGAGCGGAGCAGGCCTGCTCGAGAAGTCGCTGAGCAGGAAGCGCGAGGGCTACGACGAGTACGTGGCCCGTACCAGCGGCTTCTTCCCGCTGCCCCCGCGGCGCGGCTGAACGAAGCCGCCCAGCAAAGAGGGAGCCCACCCGCAGCGTCGAAGGCGCGCAGACGGTGACCACCATTCCTGCCCAGGGCACGGGGGCCGGCGAGCCTCCCGGGCGGCGCCCCCGCGCCGACGAGATCATCTCCACGCGCGCGGTCCTGCGCGTAGTGGCGATCGTGCTCGTGGTGATCGGCACGGTCCTGCTCGTCAGGCTCCTCTGGCAGCCGATCGGCTGGGTGATCATCGCGGCCTTCATCGCGATCGCGCTCTCGGGTCCGGTGAGCCTGCTCGAGAAGAAGATGCCCAGGGCGCTGGCCATCGCCCTGGTCTATCTCCTGCTCCTGCTCATCCCGGCCGGGATAGCCGCCGCGGTGATCCCGCCGGTGGTCGACCAGGGAGTCAACTTCGTCAACGACCTCCCCCGCTATACGACCGACCTCCAGGAGGCCGTCGAGGGCAACGACCGCCTCTCCGAGATCAACCGGGACTTCGGGGTCACCAACGAGCTTCAGCGCCTGGCCGAGGACGCCCCCAACCACATCGGGGAGGCGGCCGGCGTGGTGCGCGACGTGGGCAGCGGACTCTTCAGCGGGCTCTTCTCCGCCCTGACGATCCTCGTGCTGAGCATCTTCATGACCGCCCGCGGACGCCTCTGGGTCAACGGCGCCCTGAGGCTGCACGGCGGCAAGGAGGCGCAGGCGGTAGGCGTCGCTCTCGACCGCATCGCCAACGCCGTCGGCCACTACGTCGCCGGGGCGGCGATCCAGGCGACGATCGCCGGGCTGGCCGCCTTCATCGTCCTTTCGATCCTCGGCGTTCCCTTCGCCGGCGCGCTGGCCGTGCTGGTCGCCCTCTTCGACCTGATCCCGATGGTAGGCGCGACGATCGCCGGGCTGATCGTCCTCATCGTCACCCTCTTCACCGACTTCCCCACCGCGACGATCGTCTGGGTCGTCTTCGCAATCGCCTACCAGCAGTTCGAGAACTACGTGATCCAGCCCCAGATCCACAAGCGGGCGGTCCAGCTCGAGCCGTTCGTCGTGCTGATCTCGGTGATCTGCGGCGGTGTGCTGTTCGGGATCGTCGGGGCGCTGCTGGCCATCCCGATCGCCGCCTCGATCCAGATCGGCGCCCAGGAGTGGTGGCGGTTCCGCCTGGACCGGCAGATAGTCGCCCCTCCCGGCGACGACGCGGGCGAAGCGGCCCCCGAACCGGCCGGCTCCTGAGGCCAATACGATGAGCCGATGGCACGGATCGGCATCCTCACCGGCGGCGGCGACTGCCCGGGCCTGAACGCGGTCATCCGCGGGATCGTCCGTAAGGGAACCGAGGACGGCGACCACACCTTCTTCGGCCTGCGCCACGGCTGGGCCGGCGTCCTGGCGGGCGAAGGGGGCGAACTCGGGATGGAGCAGGTTTCGGGCCTCCTCCCCCGCGGCGGGACGATCCTCGGCACCTCCCGCACCAACCCCTACAAGGACGGTGGCGACGGAACGGCACTGGTCACCGAGGGGATGGAGAGGCTCGGGCTCGACGGTCTGATCGCCATCGGCGGAGAGGACACGCTCGGGGTCGCCGGCCGGCTCGCGGCCGATGACGTGCCGGTGATCGGCGTCCCCAAGACGATCGACAACGACCTCGCCGGCACCGACTACACCTTCGGCTTCGACACCGCCGTGCAGATCGGCAGCGACGCGATCGATCGCCTGCACACCACGGCCGAGTCCCACGACCGCGTGATCATCGTCGAGGTCATGGGCCGCCACGCCGGCTGGATCGCCTGCTCGGCGGGGATGGCCGGCGGTGCCCACGCGATCCTCGTGCCGGAGCGGCCGTTCGAGCTCTCGGCCCTCTGCGGCCTTATCTCGGCCCGCCATGCGCGCGGGCGCAACTACTCGATCATCGTCGCCAGCGAGGGCGCGCTGCCCGCCGGCGGCGCCCTGACCGCCCGGGAGGACGACCTCGACGAGTTCGGCCACCCGAGGCTCGGCGGAATCGGCGCGTGGCTCGAGCGGGAGATCGAGCAGGAGACAGGGTTCGAGACCCGCACGGTCGTGCTCGGCCACGTCCAGCGCGGGGGCACGCCCACCGCCTACGACCGAATCCTCGCCACCCGCTACGGCGTCGGCGCGATCAGCGCCTGGGACCGCGGCGAGCGCGGGATGATGGTCGCGCTCAGGGGGACGGAGATCGTCACCGTCCCACTTGCCGAGGCGCTCGCCGCCCCGAAGCTGCTCGACCCCCAGCTCTACGAGACGGCGGAGGTGTTCTTCGGCTGATGGGCATGTCGCGCTTCTGGATAGTGGTGCAGGTACTGATCGTCATTTTCGTGGTGATCGGCATGGTCATCGCAGTGATCAAGCTCTATTGACCGGCCCTCCTGCCCGACCGTTAGCATCGGAAGCGTTGCCGACCGAGGGAGCGTTTTGTTCAAGTCGATCGTCGTAGGAACCGACGGATCCGAGACCGCCAGCGAGGCCGTACGCCAGGCCCTGGACCTGGCCGAGGAAACCGGCGCCAGGCTCGAGATCGTCAGCGCCTACGAGCCGGTACCCCAGTCGAGGCTTCGCAAGGAGGCCCAGCAGGCGCCGGAGGACGTCCAGTGGACGATCCATGCCCGCGAGGACGTCGAGGCCACCCTCGAGGACGTGGTGGAGGGCGCGAAGGCCAAGGGCCTTGAGTGCTCCACCCACGCCCGCCAGGGCGACCCGGCCGACGCGATCCTCGACGTCGCCGAGGAGACCTCCGCCGACCTGATCGTGGTCGGCAACAAGGGGATGACCGGGGCCAAGCGGTTCCTGCTCGGCTCAGTGCCCAACAAGGTCAGCCACCACGCCCCCTGTTCGGTGCTGATCATCCGCACCACCTAGGCGCGGGCGCGGCGTACCCAGGCGCGGGCGGGACCCCGCGGGCGACGCGGCTACTTCGTCGTTGCCTGGGCGGCGTCGAGCAGGCCCCAGCCGTAGAGGCTGTCGGCGCCCGAGGGACCAAAGTCGCGGGCGGTTCGCTGCAGGTGCCTCTGAAGCGTCGCCGGAGCGGGGTTCTCGCCGACCACCCCGGTCGCGATCACCAGTGCGGCAGCAGCTGCCACGTGGGGAGCGGCCATCGATGTCCCCTCGTAGGTGCCCGGCAGGCCAAAGCGCGAGAGCGACTTGCCCAGCAGTGTCACCTGGTAGATGCCACGGCCGTTGAAGCTCTGACGGCAGCGCGGGTCACCGGGGACCCGGGCGTCGAGGCCGCCGCCGGGGGCGACGATGTCGATCCCCGAGCCGCCGTTGGAGAACTCGGAGATGCAGCCGTCCTCGGTGGTCGAACCGACGGCCATCACAGCCGAGGAACGAGCCGGGTAGGAGACGCTGTTGGCGCCCTCGTTGCCGGTGGCGCCAACCACCAGCACGCCCCGGCTGCGGGCGTAGTCGAGGGCGTCGAGGATCTGGGGGATGTCGCCGGCGCGCACGCGGGAGTCGAACTCGAGGCTGAGGTTGATCAGCTTGGCCCTGTTCCTGACGGCAAAGCGCACGCCGCGCGCGATGTCGTTGGCGTTGCCCTCCCCGTTGGCGTCGAGCACCCGCACCGGCATGATCTTCGCCCCGTAGGCCAGCCCGGCCACGGCGATGCCGTTGTTGGTCGCCTCGGCGATCGTCCCGGCGACGTGGGTCCCGTGGCCGTTGTCGTCGTTGGGATAACGGTCCCGGTCGACGTAGTCGTAGCCCTTGGTGAACTGGCCGGAGGTGAAGTCCGGGGAGCGCTTGAAGGGGGTGCGGTTGGAGTAGGCCACCCCCGTGTCCAGGACGGCGACGACCACGCCCTTTCCTCCGGGGCGACCGGCGGCGATCGCGTTGGCCCAGGCCTCCGGCGCGCGCACGCCGTAGGAGCCAAGGAAGTTCCACTGAAGGCTCTTCATCTCGGGGTCGTTGGGCAGGAACTGGGCCGACCGCGCCCGGGCGGCCCGGGCGATGACGTTCGGAACGGCGTACTCAACCCCCGGCTGGCCCTTGAGGTCGGCAACCGCCTCGCGGACGTTCTCCACCGGCACGACCACCGGCTGTCCCGGCGTAACCCCGGCCGGCTCCTGGCCGGGCTCGTAGCTGACGACGACCTCGCCGGGCACGTATTCGAGGGCGCCGGCGGCCGCTGGAAGGGCAAGAACGCCAACCGCCGCCGCGGCAGCGGCAGCGAGCCTGATGGTGTTGTTTGGGATCCGGGTCATTGGGCGTCGCGGGCAACGGCGCCCGTCACTATTAGAGACACGCTCTGGCACCCAAAGTTACGGGCTTTCCCGCAGATGCGCGAAGATTGAAGCGATGGACGGATCCGAAGACGACGAGCGCTGGATGGCAGAGGCGATCGCGGAGGCGAGGCTCGCGGCCGGCCACGACGACGTGCCGGTCGGCGCCGTGGTCGTCCACGAGGGCCGAATAATCGGCCGGGGCCACAATGAGCGGGAGGCCTCCGGCGACCCCACCGCCCACGCGGAGATCATCGCGCTGCGCCAGGCCGCGGACGAGCTGGGCTCCTGGCGGGTCCTGGACAGCACCCTCTACGTGACGCTTGAGCCCTGCGCGATGTGCGCCGGCGCGATCGTGCTGGCGCGGGTACCACGGGTGGTCTGGGGAACCGACGACCCGAAGGCCGGAGCCTGCGGGAGTGTCCTCGACGTCCTTGCCGACGAACGGCTCAACCATCGCCCTTCCACCACCTCGGGCGTTTGCGGCCCGGAATGCTCCGGGCTTCTCACCGATTTCTTCGCCGAGCGCCGGGGCTGATCAGGCGGGTGCGCCGGCGAGGACCTCGATGATCTCGCCGATCGAGTGCTGGCGCTCCAGTGGGTGGCGCAGCGGAAGGTCGGGGTTAAGCCGGTAGCTGTTGCGCCGTCCCTCGCGGCTTCGCTCGAGGTAGCCGGCCTCGACGAGATCGGCGACGATCCGCTGCGCCGCGCGCTCGGTGATACCGACGCGCTCGGCTACATCCCGGAGCCGTATGTTCGGGTCCTGGGCCACGCAGATCATCACGTGGGCGTGGTTGGTCAGGAAGGTCCAGTCCGCCACGACCCAAGAATAGGCTAAATACGGCCGGAAATACAGGCTTCACAATACACGTCTTGACAATCGTGTATTCTGCGCCGTATGAATTACGAACGGGAGCCTGCCGGGTGAGCGCGGCGCTGGGCAACCTCGCCTCGCCCGGGGTTCTCTTCTTCGCCCTGGGCGCGTTCGCAGCGACAATCCGGTCGAACGTCGGGCTCCCCCAGCAGGTCGCCCAGGCGCTGGCGATCTACCTGATGGCCGCTATCGGCTTCAAGGGCGGGGCGCAGCTGCGCGAGTCCGGCTTCGGCTCGGACGCCTTCCTCGCCCTGGGGGCGGGTGCGGTACTTGGGCTCACCATCCCGCTGGTCGCCTTCGCCCTGCTGCGCCGCTTCGCCCCTGTAAAGCAGGTCGACGCCGCCTCGATCGCCGCCCACTACGGGTCGGTGAGCCTCGTTACCTTCGGCGCCGCCGTCGCCCTCTACGAAGGGCTCGGCCAGCCGGTATCCGGCTACATGCCGGCGGTCCTGGCCCTGATGGAGGCGCCGGCGATCGCCGTCGGCGTGATGCTCGCCCGCCAGTCCGGCGAGAAGACCGGCCAGAGCACCGGCCAGGTCCTGCGCGAGGCGCTGACCACCGGCAGTGTCGTCGTCCTGCTCGGGGCAACGGTGATCGGGATGCTGCTCGGCGCCAGGGGGATGGAGAGCATGGACGGCTTCTTCGTGGCGCCGTTCACCGGGGTGCTTGCGCTCTTCCTTCTCGACATGGGCCTGCTGGCCTTCAGCCGCATCGGGGCGCTGCGCGAGGCCGGGTGGAGGCTCGTCGCCTTCGCCATCTACATGCCTCTGATTGGGGCCGCGATGGGCATCCTGCTCGGCTGGTCGATCGGCATGGGCGCCACCGACGTAGCCCTCCTGGCCACCCTCGCCGCCAGCGCCTCCTACATCGCGGCGCCGGCGGCGATGAGGCTCGCTCTCCCCGAGGCCAACCCGGGGCTCTCGCTCCCGCTGGCGATCGGCGTGACCTTCCCGTTCAACCTGATTATCGGGATACCTCTCTACCTGGAGGCCGCCAAGCTGGTGGCGGGTGGCTGACGTGGCCGTCCTCGAAACCCCCACTGACGGCACCCGGGCGCAGGCATCGGCTACGCCCCGCGTAGCGATGGTCGGGGCCGGCCAGCTGGCGCGGATGACACACCGGGCCGCGATCGACCTCGGCATCGAGCTGACCGTCCTGGCCTCCTCGCCCGAGGACGCGGCGGTCCGCGCCGGCGCACGCACCGTTCTCGGCGAGTGCGACGACCCGGCGACCCTGCGCGAGCTGGCCGCGGGAGCCGACGTGCTGACCTTCGACCACGAGCAGGTGCCGCCCGAGCTCCTTGAGGAGCTGGATGCCGAGGGACTGCCGCTCCAGCCGGCCTCTGCAGCCAAGCTGCTCGCCCAGGACAAGCTCCACGCCCGCCGGGAGCTCCAGGCCCGCGGATTTCCCGTTCCTCCCTTCACCCTGGCGCGCGCTCCCGAGGAGATCGAGGCGTTCTCCGGTGAGCACGGATGGCCGCTGGTGGCCAAGGCGCCGCGCGGCGGCTACGACGGCCGGGGCGTGACCATCGTCGGCTCGCAGGCTGAAGCCGTGGAGCTTCTCGCCGACAGCCCGGACGGCATGCTTCTCGAGCCGCTGCTGCCGATCGAACGCGAGCTCGCCGTCCTCGTGGCCCGCTCGGCTTCCGGCGAGGCTCGCGCCTACCCGGTCGCCGAGACCGTCCAGCGCGACGCAATGTGCCGCGAGATCCTCGTGCCCGCGCCGATCGGCGACGAGCTCGCCCGCGAGGCCCGCGAGCTGGCCCTGGCCATCACCGACACGCCGGGCGCAAGCGGCGTCATCGCCCTCGAGCTCTTCGTCGTGGAAGGAGGCCTGGTCGTCAACGAGCTGGCACTGCGGCCCCACAACTCGGGCCACTTCACGATCGAGGGGGCGGAGACCTCGCAGTTCGAGCAGCACCTGCGCGGGGTGCTCGGATGGCCGCTGGGCGAGACAGGCCTGACCGCCCCGGCGGTGGCGATGGTCAACGTCGTCGGGCCGGCCGACGGGTCCGACCCGCGTGAGCGGCTCCCGCGGGCCCTGGCCGAGCCGGGAGTGCACGTTCACCTTTACGACAAGAGCCCAGCGCCCGGGCGCAAGCTCGGGCACGTAACCGTCCGCTCTGCCGACCTGGGCAGCGCCCGCGAGGCGGCGCAGAGAGCGGCATCAATCCTGGAAGGAGAAGTCTGATGGGCGAGCCGGCAGTCGGAATAGTGATGGGGAGCGACTCGGACCTGCAGGTCATGAGGCCAGCCGCCGAAGCACTCGAAGAGCTTGGCATCTCCAGCGAGGTGAGGGTCGTCTCCGCCCACCGCACCCCGCACGAGATGATCGATTACGGCAGCACCGCCGCCCGTCGCGGGCTTCAGGTCCTGATCGCCGGCGCCGGCGGAGCGGCCCACCTGCCCGGCATGCTCGCCGCCTGCACGCCGCTCCCGGTTATCGGCGTGCCGGTCCCGCTGAAGAATCTCGACGGGCTCGACTCGCTCCTGTCGATCGTCCAGATGCCCTCCGGGGTACCGGTGGCCACCGTGGCGATAGGTGCCGGTCGCAACGCCGGCCTGCTCGCCGCCCGGATCCTCGGGGCCGGGGACCCCGAAATCCGCTCGCGCGTCGGCGACGCCCAGGGCGCCCTGGCCGACCGCGCCCATGAAGGCGACGCGCGGGTACAGGCCGAGATGAGCGGGTCGAAGCGATGATCCTCAAGGGCAAGCGGCTGCTCATCACCGGGGTCGTAAACGACGACAGCATCGCCTTCGCCACTGCGGCGCGCGCGCAGGAGCTGGGCGCGGAGATCGTGCTCAGCGCGTTTCCCCGCGACCTCGCCAAGACCCTGGAAGCTGCCAGGACTCTCCCGTCAGAGCCGCCGATCGTCGCCGCCGACCTGACCAGCGAGGACGACACCGCCGCCCTGCGCTCCTCCATCGACGAGCTCTGGGGCCGCCTGGACGGAGCCCTCCACGCGATCGCCTTCGCTCCACGGGCCGCGCTCGCCGGCGAGTTCATGGAGGCCCCCGCAGGCGACCTGAACATCGCCTTCCAGACCAGTGCCGTTTCGTACGCGGCCCTGGGACGGATCCTCCGCGACCTCTCGCCCGGCCCCGGCTCTTCCCTGGCCGGGCTCGACTTCGACGCCGGGGGCGCATGGCCGGTCTACAACTGGATGGGGGTCTGCAAGGCCGCCCTGGAGTCGGCCAACCGCTACCTCGCGCGCGACCTGGGCAAGAGCGGAATCCGGGCAAACCTCATCGCCGCCGGGCCGATCCACACGCGCGCGGCCGGCGGCATTCCCGACTTCGAGGTGCTTCTCGATGCGTGGGAGGGCCGCTCGCCCCTGCCGTGGGACCCGAAGGACAGCGGCCCGGTCGCCGACGCCGCCTGCTTCCTCTTCTCCGACCTCTCGCGGGCGATCACCGGCGAGATCCTCCACGTCGACGGCGGCTACCACGCCATGGCCACCGCCCTGCGCTCGGCCCAGCCGGCTGCCGCCGGGGAGGCCGCATGAGGCTTGTCTCCCCCACCACGCCGCAGAAGACCGACGGAGAGCGGCTCGGCGCCGCCATCGACCGCCTGTGGGCGGCGAGCATCGTCGCGCTCGGGCCGATCGACGCCCCGCCGGAAAGGGCGAGGGAGATCGTGCGCCGGCATGTGGAGAAGCGCTTCCCCGGGGGCCTGGGGTCGTTCCTGTTCTGGACCACCGACGACGCAGGCGCGTTCGATGGATGCGGGCGCCTCGTCCGGCCCATGACCCTGCACTGCAGCGGCGAAGAGGTTGTCGTCACGGCACTCGCGGCGGCTCAGGGGGCCGGGCTCGAAGCCGCCGTCGCTCCCGAGCCCGACTCGGTCCGGATACTCCCGGCGGTCATTGAGGCCCGGAGGCGCTGACCGTGGAGGCAACCCAGGCCGGAGCGGTCGAATGGGCCGTTCTCATCGGCGTCATCGCGGTCCTGCTCGTACTCGACCTCGTGGTGATGCGCTCCCGCGGGGGCGTGATGACCAACCGCGGCGCGGCCCTGGCGAGCGTCTTCTGGGTCGGCGTCGCGCTGGCCTTCTTCGTGGCCGTCACGCTCGCGCTCGGTGCCGGCCCCGGGAAGGCCTACCTCGCCGGCTACCTGGTCGAGAAGTCGCTGTCGCTCGACAACGTCTTCGTCTTCCTGCTGATCCTCAACGCCTTCGCGATCGAAGCCAACGATCGCCACCGGCTCCTCACCTACGGGATCATCGTCGCGCTCATCCTGAGGGCGGTCTTCATCGTGGTCGGCGCCGCCGCGCTGAACGCCTTCGGGTGGCTGAGCATCCCCTTCGCCCTGATCCTCCTCTGGACCGGAATCCGGCTCTGGCAGCACCGCCACGACCACGAGGCCGAGGAGAAGATGATCCAGGGGATCTCCAGGCGGCTGCGGGTCTCCGACGAGCCGGCTGGCAGGAAGCTCCTCACGCGCGAGAACGGGCGGCGGATGCTGACCGCCTCGGGCGCCGCGCTGGTGGCGATCTTCCTGACCGACCTGCTCTTCGCCGTCGACTCGGTGCCGGCGATCCTGGCGATCACCACCGACACCTACATCGTCTGGGCAGCCAACGCCTTCGCCCTGCTCGGGCTGCGACCGCTCTTCTTCCTGGTCGCCGACCTGGTCGACCGGCTCTACTACCTCAAGGCCGCGCTGGCCGCACTGCTGGTCTTCGTCGGCATCAAGCTCGGGCTGAGCGAGTTCATCGGCAAGGTCAGCCCGACGATCTCGCTGGCGGTCATCGCCGCGATCCTGCTCATCGGCGTAGCGGCCTCACTGCTGCACAACCGACGGCAACGGGACGCAGCGCCGGCCGGCTGACCCTCGGGCGCGTCAGGAGGACCAGTCGCGGTCGAGCCCGAGCGTGCTCCATGCGGTACCGGCGAGTCGCTCGGCAAGTTCTGCGTCCTCGCCAGCCGGCCTGCTGAGAACGTGCTGGGTAACCAGCCGCTCCACTCCCCAGGCCAGCAGCTCGGCAGTCGTCTCCGGGTCGAGCGCCGGGTTCACCGTGCCTGCCGCCTGGCCGTCTTCAATGAAGCGCCGCAGGCGCTGGGCGCTGCTTTCGATCCTCTCGCGCCAGTAAGCGGCCACCTCCTCGTCGTAGCCGGCGACTTCGTTGAGCGCCCGCACGACCGACGCATGCTCCCGGTGGCTCGCCACGAGCACCGCGAAGGCTTTGGCCATCTCATCGCGGGTGGCGCCCTCGTTGTCCATCCAGGCGACCCCGGTCGAGAGCTGCTCGCTGGTCGCCACGTCGGCGACCTGGATGAGGAGGCTGCTCTTGTCGGGGAAGTAGCGGTAGAAGGTCGAACGGGCGATCCCCGACTCCTCGGCGATCCGCTGGACGGGGAGCGTGGTGAACCTCTCGCCTAGGTCTAGGAGTCGCTCGACAGCGGCGGCGACATCGGTCACCACCGAGTCGGCGGAGCTCTTTCTCTGAGAGACGGTTATGGAGGGCACTTGACTTTTCCGGGGCTATCGGACAGTGTGTCCGATGTTGTGTCCCACCCTACCGCAGCGGGTGGACCGAGACAACCAGGACACCGAGGAGAGAAGAGATGGCAACGGCACCCGTAAACGAGATTCCCGTAGGCGAGATCGACCTTGGAGACATGACCCTGTGGGAGGAAGGACCTCCCCACGAGATCTTCGACCGCCTGCGAGCCCAGGCACCCGTCCACTGGAGCCCTATGGCGACCTGGGAGAACGAACCCGGCTTCTGGTCGATCACCCGCCCGGAGGACATCCACGAGATCAGCCGCGACTGGGAGACCTTCTCCTCCGAGCGCGGCGGAATCCTGATCGCCGACAACTCGGCACCGATCGAAGTCCAGAACTCGATGTTCATCGGGATGGACCCTCCGCGCCATGACCGAATCAAGGCGATCTTCCAGCGCGGCTTCACGCCGAAACGGATCGGCGAGCACGAGGTGGCAATCAGGGCGATCGCTACCGAAAAGTTCGACCTCATCGACGGCCGCGAGGAGGCCGAACTCGTCGCCGATATCGCCCAGCCGGTCGTCGCGCGCGTGATCGGCTCATTCCTCGGTTCTCCGCCGGAAGACGACGAACACTGGGCCGACCTCGCCCTCCGCGGCCTGGCGGTGGGGAACGAGGAGCTCCAGCCCGGGGGCGACAACCTCGCCACGGTTGAGCGGGTGCTGACCGACGCGATGGCGCTCGCCGCCGAGCGGCGCGAGAACCCCACCGACGACCTGACGAGCCTCCTCGTCCACACCGAGGTCGACGGCGAGCAGCTGAGCGACCTCGAGGTCGCCGCCGGTTTCGCCCTGCTCGTCGCCGCCGGGATGGACAGCACCAAGGCCACCTACTCCAACGGCATGGTTGCGCTGCTCCAGAACCCGGAGCAGCGCCAGAAGCTGATCGACGACCCGTCGCTGATCGCCGGGGCAGTCGAAGAGTTCCTCCGAATGCACCCCGCCTTCCTGAACTTCCGTCGCACCGCCACGCGCGATGTCGAGATGCACGGCCAGACGATCCGCGAGGGCGACAAGGTGATCATGTGGTACCCGGCCTCCAACCGCGACGAGCGCGAGTACGAGTGCCCGCACCAGCTCGACGTGGAGCGAAACCCCGACCACCAGGCCTTCGGCGCCGGCGGCCGGCACTTCTGCCTGGGCACCGCGCTGGCCCGGCTCGAGCTGAAGATCCTTTTTGAGGAAACACTGCGCCGCTACCCGCAGATGGAGCTGACCTCCACACCCGAGCCCCTCCCCTCGCTCTTCACCAATCAGGTCAAGGCGATCCCGGTGAAGCTCGGGCCTCGGGCGGACCGCTAGGCCCGGGCCGCCTGGCGTGCGGGCCAAACGGAAGACGCACCCAGATGAGCTCAGGCCTCAATCCGGGGGACGGCCAAAACGCTGCTCCCCTGGAGCTTCTCAACACAAAGCTCCGGCCTCCGGGAACCCTTCCTGACGCCCACGGCAACAGGCACCTCGCGAGGCTTGTAAACGCCGGAGCCAACCGGCGGCTGACGGTAGTCACTGCGCCTGCGGGATACGGAAAGACCACCCTTGCCGCCGCGTGGTTCCGGGATGCAGACACCAGCGGCGACGAGATCGCCGGGTGGCTGTCGCTGGAGGGCTCGGAAAACGACCCGGCCCTGCTCCTGCGCTACCTGGTGGCGGCTTTGCGAACAGGCGGATCCGGGGCCGGCACACGGACCGAGGCCGTTCTCGGTGTGCCCGGAGTAGACCTGCAGCAAGCGCTCACCTGGCTGATCAACGACCTCGCCGCCGCCTCCGACCCAACCGTTCTGATCCTTGACGATTACCACGCAGTCCGGGAACCACGATGCCACGAGCTCGTCTCCGCCTTCGTCGAGCGAGCGCCATCGAACATAAGGGTCGTGATCGCCTCCCGGTCTGAGCCACCCCTCCCGCTTGGTTCGCTCCGGGCCACGGGCCAGCTCGCCGAGGTTGGCGAGCGCGACCTGCGCCTCACGGCGGAGGAAGCAGGCGAGTTCCTCGAAGCGGAGGGCCTCAATCTTGGCGACGAGGAGCTCGCCGTGCTCGTCGCCAAGACCGAGGGCTGGGTTGCGTCGCTGCAGCTCGCCACTCTCTGGCTCCGCGGCCAGGACGACATGAGCACGGCGATCCGGGGCTTCGACGGCAGCCACAGACACCTCGTTGACTACCTGGGAGAGCAGGTTCTTGCCAACCTCGAACCTGAGACGGAGGAGTTCCTCTTGAGGACGTCGGTCCTGGGACGCTTCTGCGCCCCTCTCTGCGAGGCCGTCACCGGGGCGGAGGACGCCCGCGAGAGGATCGCCCAGGTCGAAGCCGCAAACCTGTTCATCGTCAGCCTCGATGACAGGCGCGAGTGGTACCGGTTCCACCACCTGTTCGGGAGCCTCCTGCGCGAAGAGCTCCAGCGCCGCGAGCCGAAGGCAATCGGCGAGCTGCACCGACGCGCACACATCTGGCATGCCGCGCACGGGACGTCTGGCGAGGCCGTGCGCCACGCGATGCTCGCCGGCGACACGGCGGCAGCGTCGGACATCATCAGCCGCTCCTGGATTCCGGCACTCCGCTCCGGCCAGGCGGGGACCCTCCTGCGCTGGGCAGCGATGTTCTCCCCGGAGGAGGCCGCCAGCTTCCCGCAAGTTGCTGCGATAGCCGGCCTGTCCGCGGGCGTCGAAGGGGCTCCCGAGCCCACGGTTGAGGCGTGGCTCCACGTAGCGCAGACGGCCCTTGCCGAGGGGACCGCCCCGTCCGGACCGATGCTCGATGGCTCGGCGTCGTTCAGCTCGAACGTCGACGTCCTCAGCGCGGCGTTTGCCTACCGGGACGTTGGCGACGCCATCGGGTCGGCACGCCGCGTTCTGCGCAGCGAACCCGCCGAAAGTCCGTGGATCGTCCCGGCACAGGCCGCCCTCGGCTTCCTCCTCTACCTCTCGGGTGAGCGCGAAGAGGCAGGTCAGGTCGTGGACATCGCTATCAGCCACCGAAACGCACCTCGCCAGCCGCACGGACTCATCCACGCGCTGAGTACGAGAGCGCTCCTGCAGGTCGATAGCGAAGAGCCGGCCGACGCGCAGCGGTCCGCCCTTCGCGCCCTGGAGGTAGCCGATTCCTTCGGGCTCGGAACGAGTGTCACTACCGCTCTCGCACACGTGGCTCTCGGCCGTACCCTCAGCGCCGGTGGGCGCGGCGCCGAAGCACTGCGGGAGCTGGAGTCGGCAACCCGGACACTCGGGGGAAGCGCCCCACGCGCACACGACATCTATGCGCGGCTCATCCTCGCCGAGGCGCAACGCGCGGCAGGCGACCTCGTTTCCGCGTTTCGCTCCGCCGACGAGGCAGAAACGCTCCTTGAGCCCTTCACGGACGCCGGCATCCTCGCGGAGATGCTTGGAGACTTCCGCCGCCGGGCGGTGGCCACGCGCCGGCGGCGAACCGCATCCCCGGATACCGACCTGACCGAGACCGAGCTCTCGCTGCTGAGGCTCCTGGCCGGCCCGGGCACCCAACGCCAGATCGCCAGCGAGCTGAACATCTCACACAACACCGTCAAGACCCACGCGAAGGCCATCTATCGAAAGCTCTCGGTGGGTTCGCGGGCTGAGGCCATAAACCGGGCGCGAGAGAACAAGCTCCTCTGAAAACGTGTCTCCTCGGGAGCTGTCACCCGGGTGATTTACAGGCCCGGAAGACACCCGGTCGCGTTCAGCGTGGCACCTTCTGGTTTCTGATTCGAAGGGGCAGCAAGGCCCCATCACCAGGAGGAGAGACCAGATGAATTACAGGGCACACGGGCCGCGCCTTCACGGCGGCGGTTCACTTCGAAACCGTACGCTCGCAATGGGGCTGGCGCTGGCCGCAACCGCCGGCTTCGCGGGGTTCCTCTCGGCCTCGGCGCCGGCAGACGCAGCGAGCGCGTCGATTCCGCAAACCGACTGCTTCTGGACCGAGCGCATGGACTCGAAGTTCTCCACGGACCCCGCGCGCAACTACGCCTTCCCGGACACCGGCGCCGTTTACTGGAGCGCCCAGGTCAACATGCCTGCCGGATCAAAGATCGTGCTCAAGGGCCAGTATGCCCGCGCGCGCTACCAGTCGATCAACGTCTACGACGAGGCCACGCGCTCACCCACCGACGCGCTGAACGACATCAGCACCAAGCCGGACCCCGGCTCGGCTAACCCGTACATGAGCGGCGCCCGTCGAGACGGCAAGAAGCGGTCCTACACCATCACCATTCTCAACCAGCCGGTGCCGGCCAACCGAGCGCCGAACACGATCTACGCCGGTGTGGCCGGCCAGGTCGGCCAGGCGCTGATGTACCGGATCTACGAGCCGGAGCCGTTCAAGGAGAGTGAGCTGACCGGTGGCGTCGGCCTTCCTGCGGCGGAGCTTCAGCTCGCGGACGGCACGGTCCTGACCGGTCAGGCCGCCTGCAGCGCACTGCAGGCCAAGGACGAGATTCTCCCACTGACCAGGCTGCCCGAGAGCCTCTACAAGGCAATCCGCGAACCGGCGGGTGCTTCGCCGACCTTCCCGGCCGCCGCCAAGCCCGTCTTCCGGGCCTTCTACAGCATCCCCTGGGTGACGAGCTGCTGGTACGGCGGCGAGTGCAACGGATCTCCGGCCCGCACCGGAGGCCAGTACAGCAACATCGACAACCAGTACGTGGCCGCGTTTGTGAGCCGGGCATTCCCGGCAGGCCCGGTGCTTGTCCTCAAGGGCAAGCTTCCCACCACGCCGAAGACCGGCTCAAAGGTCACGAAGATGGGCAGCGGACAGATGCGTTACTGGTCGATGTGCCAGAACGAGTCGCTGTACACGACAAAGGGCGCCGGGTGCCTGTACGACTCGCAAATCCCGGTGGACAAGAAGCGCAACTACACGATCGTCACAAGCCTGTCGGGTGACCGCCCGAAGAACGCGACGACCAAGTGCGGCATCGGGTACATCCCGTGGCCCAAGAACGGTGATGGTGCCGGCAACGTCAAGGATGGGCTGCTGCTCATCCGCAACATGCTGCCGGCCGCCTCATTCCGCGAGGCGATCCAGAACACCAAGACCCCCGGCGACGAAGCCAAGGTCATGGGTTCCTACCTGCCCAAGGGCAGCTACACCACGAAGAAGAAGTTCGAATCGAAGGGCTGCTGACTCGTTAAACGGCAGTCTCCGGCCGCCCGCACTGAAGAGAGTGCGTGGCGGCGGCCGGTAGCAAGCTTCCGGATCATCATCCGGGAGGCATGGGCCGGCAGGCCGCGTTTCCCCTGACGCGCGGTCTGCCGGCTCGGCTTTTCCGCGGGCACCGGCGATCCATCACCAGCGGTGGGATCGGGCCCTCGCGCCGCCTGAGCGCGGGGCCTGCCGGGCGCCGGCAGGCCGCAGGTAGCATCCGGGCGCGATGAGTACCCAGCGCAGCGGCCCCCTCACCAGCATCAAGGTCCTCGAGGTCGGGGGAATCGGCCCCAACCCGTTCGCCGGGATGCTGCTGGCTGACATGGGCGCCGACGTCCTTCGCGTCGACCGGCCGGGGGCGGCGATGCTTCCCCCGCAGTTCGACCTCACCCGCCGCGGCCACGCCGTCGCCGAGGTGGACATGAAGTCAGGCGAGGGCCGCGAGACGATCCTGAAGCTCGCCGGGAGCGCCGACGCGCTGATCGAGGGTTACCGGCCGGGCGTCATGGAGCGCCTGGGCCTCGGGCCCGAAGAGGTCCACGCCCGCAACCCGAAGCTCGTCTACGGGCGGATGACCGGCTACGGCCAGGACGGGCCGATGGCCCCGGTCGCCGGCCACGACATCAACTACATCTCGCTCGCCGGCGCGCTCGGCGCCACCCGGCGCACAGGGGAGAAGCCGATGTTCGCCCTCAACTTCGTCGGCGACTACGGCGGCGGGGCGATGTTCCTCGCCTTCGGCGTCCTGGCCGGAATCATCGAGGCCCGCCAGACCGGCCAGGGCCAGGTGGTGGACGCGGCGATGGTCGACGGGGCCGCCCTCCTGACGACGATGTTCCACGGGATGATGGCCGGCGGGATGTGGCCCGGAGAGCCGGGGACCAACCTCCTCGACTCCGGCGCCCACTTCTACGAGACCTACGAAACCTCCGACGGCGGCTTCGTCGCCGTCGGGGCGCTCGAGCCGCAGTTCTACGCCCGGCTGCTCGAGCTGCTGGAGATCCCAGCCGACGAGATGCCCCAGTTCGAGACCGGGCGCTGGCCTGAGTTCAAGGAGCGCCTGGCGGAGATCTTCCGCTCGAAGAGCCGCGATGAGTGGGCGGCGATCCTCGAGCCGGAGGAGGCCTGCGCCACGGCGATCTACGGGCTGGGCGAAGCGGCAGGGCACCCGCACATGAAGGCACGTGGCACCTTCACCGAGATCGACGGGATCACCCAGCCGGCCGCCGCGCCAAGGTTCGACCGCACGCCCCCGCAGGCCCGGCCTCCGGTGCCGGAGGCAGAGCTCGACTCCGTGCTCGAGGAGTGGGGCCTCGACGCCTCCGAGCGCGCCGCGCTGACCGGCGACTAGGCCGCGGCGATCCGGGCCAGGAGCTGGTCGCCCCCGACCTGGCTGCCCTCGGCGACGATCTCCTCGATCACGCCGTCGATGTCGGCGAGGATCTCGTGCTCCATCTTCATCGCCTCCATCACCACGAGCCGCTGGCCGGTGGTGACGTTCTCCCCTGCCGCCGCCTCGACGGCAATCACCTTCCCGTGCATCGGTGCCAGCAGCACGCCCTCGCCCCCGGCGTCACCGGCGCCGGGCGGCAGCGCGGTCAGGTCGACCATCTCGAGGTCGAATCCCGGGAACGCGGCCAGCACCCGGCCGCGGGAAGGCTCGATGCACCGCACCGGGATCTCCACCTCGTCGACCACCGGCGCCGGGGCGTCGAGGAGAACCTGGTGCTCGGCCTCGCCGACGGTCACCGAGAGCGTGCCGCCACGGTCGACGATCCGCACCTCATGCTCCTCCCCGGCCACCGCTACCCGCATCGCCGAGGTGAGCGCTCCACCCGATGACCAGCCCTCCAGCCCCGGCGCCACCGAAGCGGCCTCGCAGAGCCTCTCGCGGTAGAGCCAGCCGAGGACCGCGGCTATGTCGGCGCTCGTCGGCGCCGGTGACGCGGGCAGCTCGTCCAGGAAGGCGGTGGTCGCGCCTCCCTCGGCGAAGAGCGGCGCACGGAGGATCGCGGTCAGGAGCGGGCGGTTGGTGATCGTGCCCAGCGCCGAGGTCTCCTCCAGGCCGCGGATCAGCAGGAAGCGGGCCTGGTCGCGATCGCTGCCCCACGCGATCACCTTGGCGACGATCGGGTCGTAGAACGGGGTGATCTCGCTGCCGGTGCGGATGCCGGTGTCGACGCGCAGCGCGCCGAGCTCCGGCGTCTCCCACAGTTCGACGGTGCCGGTCGCCGGGAGGTAGTCGTTTTCCGGGTCCTCGGCGTAGAGGCGGGCCTCGATCGCGTGGCCGCTTATCTCCACGTCGTCCTGGGCGACTGTGAGCGGTTCGCCGGCGGCGATACGCAGCTGCCACTCGACCAGGTCCATCCCCGTGACCAGCTCGGTGACCGGGTGCTCGACCTGGAGCCGGGTGTTCATCTCCAGGAAGTAGAAGTTCCCGTCGGCGTCCAGCAGGAATTCGATCGTGCCGGCGCCCTCGTAGCCGACCGCAGCGGCGGCGGCCACGCCGGCGGCGCCCATCTTCGCGCGAAGCTCTTCGTCGACCGCCGGGCTCGGGGCCTCCTCGATCACCTTCTGGTGGCGGCGCTGGACCGAGCAGTCGCGCTCGCCGAGGTGGATCGTGTGGCCGCCCCGGTCGGCGAGGACCTGGATCTCCACGTGGCGCGGCGCGACCACCGCCCGCTCGAGCAGCAGCGTGTCGTCGCCGAAGGCACCGGCCGCCTCGCGACGCGCCGACTCGATTGCCGAGGGAAGCGAGGCCTCGTCCTCGACGAGGCGCATCCCCTTTCCGCCGCCGCCGGCCGCGGCCTTGACCATCAGCGGGAAGCCGACCTCCTTCGCCTTCTGCAGGAGAAGCGCGTCGTCCTGTTCCTCACCGCTGTAGCCGGGAACGGTCGGAACGCCGGAGCTCTCCATCAGCCGCTTGGCCGCCGCCTTGTCGCCCATCGCGGCGATCGCCTCCGGCGACGGCCCGACGAACACGATGCCGGAGTCGGCGCAGGCCCGCGCGAAGTCGGCGTTCTCGGAGAGGAAGCCGTAGCCGGGGTGGATAGCCCCGGCGCCGGTCTTCTTCGCGGCCTCGATGATCTTCTCGCCCACCAGGTATGACTCGGGAGCCGGGGCCGGACCGATCTCGACGGCCAGGTCGGCCGCCGCCACGTGCGGGGCGTCCGCGTCGGCCTCGGAGTAGACCGCCACGGTGCGCAGGCCCATCTCCCGGGCGCTGCGAATCACCCGGCAGGCGATCTCGCCGCGGTTGGCCACCAGGACCGTGTCGAAGGGCTGGGCCATCAGATCCGGCCGACGCCGAAGGAGACCGGGTTGACCTTGCGGTTGTCGCCCTCCTGCGCCATCGCGAGCCCGAAGCCCAGGACGCGGCGGCTGTCGCGCGGGTCGATCATCCCGTCGTCCATCTGGCGTCCGGAGGTGACGAAGGCCGACTCCTGGGCGGAGTAGAGGTCGACGATCTGCTGGGAGAAAGCCTCCATCGCCGCCTCGTCAACCGGCTCGCCCTTGCGCGCCGCGCGCTCCTCGGCGACCACCCGCATCGTGCCGGCCGCCTGCTCGCCGCCCATCACGCCGGCGCGGGCGTTGGGCCAGGTGAGGACCAGGCGCGGGTCATAGCCCACGCCGCACATCCCGTAGTTGCCGGCGCCGAAGCTCGCGCCGATCATAAGCGTGAAGCGAGGCACGTCGGCGTTGGAGACCGCCTGGATCATCTTCGACCCGTTCTTGATCATCCCGCCGCGCTCGGCATCGATGCCGACCATGTAGCCGTTGATGTTCTGGAGGAAGACCAGCGGCGTTCCCAGCTGGGTACAGCGCTGGATGAAGTGGGTCGCCTTCCCCGAGCCGGCGTTGTCGAGCACGCCATTGTTGGCGATAAAGCCGACCGGGTGGCCCATCACCGAAGCCTCAACGCAGACGGTCATCGGGCCGTAGTCGGGCTTGAAGTCGAGGAAGTCCGAGCCGTCGGCCAGCCGGGCGATCACCTCGCGGGCGTCGTAGGGCTGGCGCGGGTCCACGGGAACCACGCCCGCCAGCTCGTCGGGGTCGTAGAGCGGGTCGTCGAAGCCGGCCCGCGGCTGAGCACCCGGGTCCCAGTGCATCCGGGCCACCGCCTCGCGGCAGATCCGCAGGGCGTCGGCGTCATCCTCGGCGACGTAATCGACGAGGCCCGAGACGGTGGAGTGCATCTCCACCCCGCCGAGCTCCTGGGCGTCGGCGACCTCTCCCGTGGCCGCCTTGAGGAGCGGCGGCCCGGCCAGGAAGGCACGGCCGTTTTCCTTTACGCCGATGATGATGTCCGACATTCCCGGGTAATAAGCGCCGCCCGCGGTGCCCGAGCCGTGCAGCACGGTGATCACCGGCACGCCGGCGGCGCTGATCTTGGCCTGGTTGTAGAAGGTGCGCCCGGCGAGGCCCCACATCTCGACCCGGTAGGTGAGGAGGTTTGCCCCGGCCGACTCGACGAGGAAGATGATCGGCATCTTGTTCTCGAGGGCGAGGTCCTCGCAGCGAATGGTCTTCCAGCCGCCTGGCGTGGTCATCGCGCCGGCGTCGATGCCGCTGTCGTTGGCGACGATGATGCAGCGCGTTCCCGAGACGTAGCCGATCACCGCGATCACGCCGCCGCCGGGCAGGCTCCCCTCCTCGTTCGGGTCGTAGCCGGCGATGTTCTGAATCTCCAGCACCGGCGCACCCGGGTCGAGCAGGTGGGCGATCCGTTCGCGCGGCAGCAGCTGGCCGCGCTCGTGGAAGCGGTCGGCGCGGGAGTTGGAGCGCTCGACGGCACGGCTCTCCACCTCGCGCATCTCGGCGACCAGCTCCAGCATCTCCTCCCGGTTCTTCCTGAAGGAATCCGAAGCGGGATCCACCTTCGACTTGAAAACGGTCATGATGCGGCGCAGATCCTATTGGCGCGCAGGCAAATGGAGGCAATCCGGTGACCGCACCCGTCCGCTACGAGACCGCCGACCACATAGCCACGATCACGCTCGACGACCCGGAGCGGCGCAACGCGCTCTCGGCGGAGATGCTCGAGGGCCTCGCCGACGCGATCGAGCGGGCCGCCCAGGACGACGACGTGCGCTGCGTGGTGCTGGCCTCGAGCCACGAAAGCGTCTGGTGTGCCGGCGCCGACCTCAGCGGCTTCAAGGCCGAAACCACGCTGGTGGAGAAGCACCGCAACTCCGAGGGCTTCATGAAGATCTTCCTGGCCCTCAACGACTTCCCCAAGCCGACGCTCGGCAAGATAGGCGGCCACGCGCTCGCCGGCGGCATGGGGCTCGCCCTCTGCTGCGACCTGCTCGTCGCCTCCGAGGACGCCACCTTCGGCACGCCCGAGATCAACGTCGGAGCCTTCCCCTTCATGATCATGGCGGTCATCTACCGCAACCTCCCGCGCAAGCAGGCCAACGAGCTGCTCCTGCTCGGCGACCGTATCTCCGCCCAGCGGGCGCTGGAGATGAACCTCATCAACCGCGTGGTGCCGGCCGGTGAACTCGACGCATTCGTCGACGACTGGGCGACGAAGCTGGCCGCCAAGTCGCCGCTGATCATGGGCCTGGGCAAGGAGGCGATGGCCCGCCAGCGCGACCTCGACCTCGCGGACGCGCTCGACTACCTGCGCGCCCAGCTCAGCCTCGCCCAGAGCACGGAGGACATCGTCGAGGGCGTGACCGCCTTCTTCGAGAAGCGCGACCCGGTCTGGAAGAACCGGTGAAGACCCAGGTCACGCTCGGCGCCTGGGCCGGGATGTGGGGCGACTCCCCGCAGATAATCCGCCAGCTTCTCGACGGCGCTCAGCCCGACTACCTGGTCAGCGACTACCTCGCCGAGATCACGATGGCGCTGCTGGCCCGTGGCCGGGCCAAGGACCCGGAGGGAGGCGGCTTCATCCCCGACGCCGTCGAGGTTATGACCCCGGTCCTGCCGGAGATCGCCGAACGCGGGATCAGGGTCGTCACCAACGCGGGCGGCCTCAACCCGGCGGCGCTGGCACGGGCGCTCGAGCAGGCGGTGGCCGAGGCCGGGCTGGAGCTGAAGGTGGCGTATGTCGAGGGAGACGACCAGTCGATGCGGCTCGCGGAGATCCGCGCTTCGGGCGCGACCGACATGTTCACCGGCGAGGAGCTGCCCGAGCACGCTCTCTCAATGAACGCCTACATCGGCGCGCTCCCGGTCGCCGCTGCGCTGGACGAGGGCGCCGACATCGTCGTCACCGGCCGCTGCGCCGACTCGGCGGCGATGCTCGGGCCGCTGATCCACGAGTTCGACTGGAAGGACAACGACTACGACCTCCTCTCGGCCGGCTCGCTGGTCGGCCACCTGCTCGAATGCGGCGCCCAGGGCGTCGGCGGCCTCTTCACCGACTGGGCCGACGTTCCCGGCTGGGACAACATCGGCTACCCGGTGGCCGAGTGCCGGCCCGACGGCAGCGCGGTCATCACCAAGCCGGAGGGAACCGGCGGCCTCGTGGTGCCCGGCTCGGTAGGGGAGCAGATGCTCTACGAGATCGGTGACCCGGGCCGCTACCTGCTTCCCGACGTGACCTGCGACTGGCGCGAGGTGACGCTCACCCAGGAAGGGCCCGACCGCGTCCTGGTCCAGGGCGCCCGCGGCTCGGAGCCGACCTCCAGTTACAAGGCAACGGTCACCGTCCCCGACGGCTGGCGCACGGTCACCACCGCACTGCTGACCGGCCACGACGCCGGCGGGCGCGCGCGCCGCGCCGCCGAGGCGGCGATTTCCCGGACCGAGAGGCTGATGGCCGAGGAGGGGATCGGCCCGTTCACCGACAAGAGCATCGAGATCATCGGCACCGGGGACGGAGTGGCGCGGATCGCCGAGAACGATGAGACGCGGGAGGCGGTCCTCAAGATCGGCCTGCGCCACGAGGACCGCCGCGCGATCGAGATCTTCGGAAAGGAGTTCGTCTCGATCGCCTTCGTAGCCCAGGGGGTGACCGGGGTCTTCGGCGGGCGCCCGAAGGCGGCCCCGGTCATCCGCCTCTTCCACGTGCTCGTCCCCAAGAGGGACGTGCCGGTGACGGTCACCTTCGAAGGGGAGAGCCGCGAGGTGGCGATCCCCCAAGGGACCGACGAGCACACCGGGCCGACCGAGCCGCTGGGCGAAGAGATCGTCGAGCCCGAGGGCGAGACGGTCGAGGTGCCCCTCGTGCGGCTGGCCTGGGCGCGCAGCGGCGACAAGGGCAACCACGCCAACATCGGGATCATCGCGCGGCGCCCCGAGTTCCTGCCCGTAATCCGCGGCCAGGTGACCCCACAGCGGGTGAAGGAGTGGTTCGGGCCGTGGGTGGAGGGTCCGGCGACCGGCTGGGAGCTGCCGGGAACCTCCTCGATCAACATCCTGCTCGAGGACGCCCTCGGCGGCCAGGGCGGCACCACCTCGCTGCGCTTCGACCCGCAGGCCAAGTCGATGGCGGCAAACCTCCTGGACTTCCCGGTGAAGGTGCCGGCGGGCTGGGAGAGCGACGGGCTGCTCGCCCGCTGAGCGCAGGAAGCTTTCCCAGCCGCCGGAACCCCGCCGGGGCGCTCGCCGAACGGGACCCGTGCATCGCTACGCTCTCACGGTCCCGGAGGGGTGCCGGAGTGGTTGAACGGGGCGGTCTCGAAAACCGTTGTGCGGGTAACCCCTGTACCGAGGGTTCGAATCCCTCCCCCTCCGCTTAGCCCGAGGCGAACTCCCGGTCGAGCCGGGCGAAGCTCTTCTCGATACCGCCGGTCAGCACCCGCTTGAGCACGGGCGCCAGGCCGGGGACGTGGGAGGAGAGCCGGATCCGGTAATCGAGGTGCGTGTTGCCGTCGGGCAGCTCGCTGAACTTCATGATCCCGACGTGGTCCTTCAGGAGGCCCTTGTTGGTCACCCGGTACTCGATCAGCTCGTTGGCCTCGAATTCGGTGACCGTCTCCTCTACCGGCGGGGCCGGCCCGATCTTCACGATCCGCATGGAGCCCACGCCGTTGCGTTCGGTGTCGCCGTCGCACACCCGCGTGACCTTCGCGCCGAAGACATCGGCGAGGTTCTCGTGCTCGGCCAGGTGGGCAAATACCACCCCCGGAGGGGCGGGGAAATCGTGTTCAACGTGAACCCAGTAGGCGCGCATGCGTTGAGTATCCCAGAGAGCCCGAGTCGTTAACCTGCGCCCATGGTCAAAGAGGACAGCGCCCACAAGGCCGCCAGGGAGCGGCTCCAGGCCCAGCAGCAGTTCAAGAAGACGATGGGCGGCTTTGTCGTCCTCTGGCTCTTCATGGTCGCCATCTGGGCGCTCTCGGGCGCCGGCTACTTCTGGCCGGTCTGGGTAATCGTCGGGACCCTCTTCGCCGGCTTCGCGCTCGGATGGCGCGCCTACGGTCCGCGTGGGAGCGCAGCGGGGCCGACCGAAGCGCAGGTCGAAGCCGAAGCCAAGAAGTTCGAGAAGAACGACCAGGGCTGAGTCAGGGGAGCGGTGGCCCGGTTCCCTTTCTGGCGGTCTCAAATACCACTCCACCACCAAAGAGTGGTATAGTCTCGCGCCATGGAGATGCCCAGGCCCCTTCCCGACCCACTTATCGACCTGATCGCCGAGCGCTTCCGGGTGATCGGCGAGCCGATGCGAATCCGGCTCCTCGACGCCCTCAGGGACGGCGAAGCCAGCGTCGGTGAGCTCACCGAACGCCTGGGCGCCTCCCAGCAGAACGTCTCCAAGCACCTCGGCGTCCTCCACCAGGCCGGAATCGTCCGGCGGGAGAAGGAGGGCACCTTCGTCAACTACTCGATCGCCGATGCGTCGGTGTTCGACCTCTGCGAGCAGGTCTGCGGGGGTCTTCGCCAGCAGGTGAGCGAACTGGACCAGCTACTGACCGGAGGAACCACCCGATGAGCACCCAATGCGCAACCGAGAACCGGGGATGGCCGCTTGAGCGCGTCCTCTTCGCGATGGCCGGGACGATGACCCTGGTCAGCGTCGCCCTCGTGGCCCTCGTCTCCCCCTGGTTCCTGATCCTCACCGCCTTCGTCGGGGTCAACCAGCTCGCCTACGTAGCCTTCGGCGCCTGCCCCGCGTCGCTGGTGCTCGGGAAGCTCTTCGGCCTCAAGTCGGTCGTCTACCCGAAGGGCGCGACCTCGTGAGCGCTGCCGGCGAATCGGCCAGCAGCAAGTACGGGCCCCTCGGCCGCATGGGCGGCTGGATGGCCGGCCACTTCAAGGTCGTCGCCATCGCCTGGGCCGTGATCGCCCTCGGGCTCGGCTTCCTGGCCCCGCGCGTCGAGCATGCCCTCTCGGGCGCCGGCTGGGAGGCCACCGGCTCGGAGTCGGTGACCGCCCGCGAGAAGATCGACCAGAACTTCGCCGGGATGTCTTCCAGCGCCCTGATGGTCGTGGTGCACTCGGATTCTGAGACGGTCAAGAGCCCCGCCTTCGCCAACACGGTCAATGAGGCGACTGCCGAGCTCAAGGCCGACTCCCGGGTGACCGACGTGATGCCGCCGCAGCCCGGCGTCTCTATCTCCCAGGACGGAAAGACGGCGGTCATCCAGGCCGGCGCGGCCGGTGACTCCAACGAGATGGTCTACGCCGCCGACGACCTGAAGACCAGGCTCCACGAACTCCAGGGAGACGGCGTTCAGGTCTCGCTCACCGGCGCCAGTGGCATGTGGTCGGACTTCAACGAAGCCAACCGCGCGGCGATGATGAAGAGCGAGCTGATCTCCTGGCCGGTGACGCTGGCCATTCTCCTGCTGGCCTTCGGCTCGCTGGTCGCCGCCGGGCTGCCGCTGATGCTCACGATCATCGGCCTGATCGCCTCGGCGGGCTCGCTCTACCTCGCCACCAAGATCCTGCCGGTCTCGATCTGGGCGATGAACTTCGCGCTGATGTTCGCGCTGGCGCTGGGAATCGACTACGCGCTATTCATTGTCTACCGCTTCAGGGGGGCGCTGTTCGGCTCCAGGGAACCGGTCGAGAAGGCGGTGGCCGAGACGATGGACACCGCCGGCAAGGCGGTCCTGTTCAGCGGCATTACCGTGCTGATCTCGCTGACCGCCGTGATGCTCGTCCCCTCCCCCGCCTTCCGCTCGATGGCGCTGGGAATCATGATCTCGGTGATCTTCATCCTCGCCGCGACGCTGACGCTGCTGCCCGCGGTGCTCGGCAAGCTCGGCCCGCGGGTCGACAAGCTGGCGCTGCCGTGGGTGCACACCGGCGAGCACCGCTCGGCGAAGTTTGCCGCGTGGGCCGAGCGAATCTGGAGGCGCCCGGCGCTGTTCGGCCTGCCCGCGCTGGCGATCCTCGTGCTGCTGGCCATTCCCGTCTTCTCGCTGAACACCGGCATGCCCTCGATCAAGGTCGTCCCCGAAGAGGACGGCTCGCGGATCGGCTACTACCAGGTGCAGGACGCCTTCGGTGACGGGGCGCCCGGCGCCGTTCAGGTCGTCGCGCCGCAGGCCGACGCGGCCCGCGTGGTCGCCGTGGCCGAGGCCGACCCGAACGTTGCGCGCGTCATGCCCCCCATGCCGGGTGGCGACGGGCTGGCCATGGTGCAGGTCGTGCCCAGGAGCGACCCGTCCAGCCGGGCGACCGGAGCGACGGTCGACCGATTGAGGGCCGAGATGCCACCGGCGGCGCTGGTGGGCGGCGCGGTGGCCGAGAACCACGACCTCGAGAACCTGCTCTCCGACAAGACGCCCGTGGTGGTGGGGGTGATCCTGGTGCTCGGGTTCATCCTCCTGCTCGTGGCGCTCCAGGCGCCGATCATCGCCGCGGTCGGCGTACTGACCAGCCTGCTGGGGACTGCGGCCGCCTTCGGCGTGGCCAAGCTCATCTTCCAGGACGGAAACCTGAGCGGCCTGCTGGGCTTCGAGTCACAGGGCTTCCTGGACGCCTGGGGACCGGTCTTCTTCTTCGCGATGATCTTCGCGATATCGATGGACTACACGGTCTTCCTGCTCTCGTCGGCCAAGGAGCACTGGGACAGGTCCCACGACGCCCGCGAGGCGATGGTCGGCGGGATCGCCCACAGCGGCCGGGTGATCTTCGCCGCGGCCGGGGTGATGGTCGCCGTCTTCTTCACCTTCGCCCTGAGCGGCCCGCTGCCGCCCAAGGAGATGGGAGTGATCCTCGGGATCGCCGTCCTGCTCGACGCCTTCCTGGTGCGGCTGCTGCTGATGCCGGTCCTGCTGCGGGTGCTGGGCAAGTGGGCGTGGTGGCTTCCCAAGCCGCTCGACCGCATACTCCCCAACGTGAAGTTCGGCCACTAGAAAGGGACAACCGATGCACAACGTCAACACCGAGGCGCTTCAGGCCACTATCGACGCCGCGAAGGCCGACCCGGCGGCGGCCACACAGCCGGTCCGGTTCGATGGCGAGTGGAACACCGGCGAGGGCCCGCAGTTCAGCACCGCGTTCCCGCTCCCCAACGGCGAGAGCGTCTCCTTCACCGCCGACTTCCCACCGCCGATGGGTGGCACCGGGTCGGCACCCGGGCCCCTCCACTACTGCTTCTGGGGCGGCCTGGCCTGTTACGCGATGAGCTTCGCCCAGGAGGCCGCGCTCAAGGGCGTCGAGATCCGCTCGCTCAAGGCCCGCGTCGAGACCACAATGGACATGACCCGCGCCCTGGGCGTCAGCGAGATCCCGCCGGTCGAGCAGATCGACTGGTACCTGGACGTCGACGCCGACGCAACCGAAGAGCAGCTCGCCGAGCTGAAGGCCGGGGCCGACGACCACTGCCCCGGTGCCTACTGCATCCGCAACCCGATCAACCTGCAGACCCACCTGGAGGAGTAAACCTCAGCGTTGGTTGCCGCCGACCCCGGCGGTAGCTTCGGCGGCGTGGAGGCATCGGGAACGCCGGCCGGCACGAAGGTGCCGGGCTGGCTCGACAGGGCTGCCGGCTGGTCGTGGCGGATCCTCGTCGTCGCCGGAGTTGCCGCAGTGGCGATCTTCGTCCTCTGGCACCTGCGGGTGGTCTGGGCGCCGTTCTTCATCGCGCTGCTCTTCGCCACCGTCCTGCTCCCCCTTACCGACTGGCTCGACCGCCACGGCCTTCCCCGGGCGCTCGCCGTCGGCGTCTCGATCCTCATCTTCCTTGTCGGGCTCGGGCTCCTGATCACCCTGGTTGTCGGCTCGATCGTCGGCGAGGCGAGCCAGATCGGAAAGCTGGTGAGCAGCGGCGCCGGGGAGGTCGCCAACGTCACCCAGCCGCAGGACGGGCCGCTGGCACTGGACCGCGATTCGGTCCGGGGACTGGTCGCCGACCTGGGCTCCGGGCTCAAGAGCGCCGGCGACGCGGTCCTCAAGAAGGCCGCCTCGGAGGCCTCGACCGCCGTCTCTGCGGTGATCGGCTCGGTGATGGCGATCGCCTTCCTGATCTACCTGCTCAGCGACTCGCAGGGAATCCGCAACTGGATGGTCGCCCAGGCCGGAACTGAAAGAGGCAAGAAGCTCGACCACGCGATGGACGAGTGCTGGGAGACGCTAGGCAGCTACATGCGCGGGACCTTCCTGGTCGCGATCTTCGTATCCACCCTGATCGGGATTGCCGCCGTCGTCCTCGGCCTGCCGATCGTCGGCACGCTGATCGCCCTTACCTTCTTCGCCTCGTTCATCCCGATCGTCGGGGCGTGGCTGGCGGGGCTGATCGTGGTGCTGGTCGCCTTCGCCGGCGGCGGCGTGGAAACCGGCCTGATCATGGTCGGCGTGCAGGTGGCGGTCCACAGCGCCGAGAGCCTCTACGTCGCGCCGCGCGCCTACCAGAAGACGCTGAACCTCAACCCGATCGTGATCCTCGCCTCGGTGACCGCCGGCACCGCGCTGATGGGAGTGATCGGGGCCCTGATCGTCGTTCCGCTGGTGGCGATCGTCTGGGTGGCGATCAAGGAGGTCCGTGGCGGGGCGGCCGGGCCCGCCACCCCCTCGGCACCGAGCACTGCCGGCGCAAGCGGCGGCGGCTAGCCCGCGGCCACCGCTACCCGAAGGTCCTCGCGCAGCCGCGCCTCGGCGGCGGCGAACTCCGGTGTCTCCTCCACCCGCAGCTCGCGCGGCCGGGCCAGCGGGACCTCCTCCTCGGCCACGATACGCCCGGGGCGGGGAGACATCACCAGCACCCGGTCGGCGAGGAAGACCGCCTCGGAGACGTCGTGGGTGACGAGAAGCACCGTCGTGCCGAGATCGCGCCATACCTCGAGCAGCCACTGCTGCAGCTCGGCCCGGGTGATTCCGTCGAGTGCGCCGAAGGGCTCGTCGAGAAGCATCACCGGCCTGCCGGTGATCGCGGTGCGAAGGAAGGCGGCGCGATGGCGCATTCCGCCCGAGAGCTGCCACGGCCAGGACTGCGCAAAGTCGCCGAGGCCGAAGCGCTCCAGCAGGGGTAGCGCCTGCTCGCGAGCCTGGGCGCGGCCGACGCCCTCGAGCTCCAGGCCGATCGTCACGTTGTCGATCACGCGGCGCCACGGAAGCAGCCCGTCGCGCTGGGGCATGAAGGCGCAGCGGCCGAGCCTCTCCCTCGCAACCGCTCCGTCGAGCAGGACCTCCCCGGCCTCGGGCTGCTCCAGCCCGGCGGCGATCCGCAGCAGGGTGCTCTTGCCGCAGCCGCTCGGGCCGATCAGCGCCACGAACTCACCCGGTCCGACCGCCAGGTCCACGCCCTCCAGCGCCTGGACCTCCCGGCCGTCGCGCTCGGCGTAGGACTTGGAGACATCCCGCAGGTCCAGCTGCCCGCCCGCGGCGCTCACCAGTCGGCCTCCACCTGTGCCGGGCGTCGCCACGGCATCGAGAGACGCTCTGCCAGGGACACGAGACCGAACAGCACGAGCGTGAGCAGGGCGGTGACGGCCACCGCCCCGAAGACCAGGTCGGTCCTCAGGGCGTTCTTGGCCCCGGTCATGTAGACGCCCAGGCCCTGTTCGGCCCCGACGAACTCGGCGACGATCGCCGCGACCAGCGAGTAGGCGACCGCCACCTTCAGCCCGGTGAAGAACTGCGGCATCGCACTCGGCAGCCGCACGCGCCAGAGCAGCTGGCGCCGGCCGGCGCCCATGGTCCTGAGGAGGTCCATCGAGTCCGGGTCCGAAGAGGCAAGCCCCTGAAGCGTCCCAACGGTGATGGCGAAGAAGGTGAAGAGGGCCACCAGCACCACCTTCGGCGTCTGGCCGAACCCGAACCAGATCACCACCAGCGGGGCGAGGGCAATAATCGGGATGGTCTGGGAGGCAACCAGGAGCGGGTAGAGGCTCCGGCGCGCGGTGCGCGACCAGTCGATGGCCACGGCCAGGAGCACCGCCAGGACGATCGCCACGGCAATACCTAGCACCGCCTCCTGGAGCGTCGTCCACGCCGCCGGGGCCAGCGCGGAGCGGTCGGCCCAGCTTGACTCGACGACCAGCCCGGGGCCGGGAAGGACCTCCGGTTCGACCGCGAACAGGGAGACGGCGAGCGCCCACGCCACGACCAGCCCGAAGAGGACCAGCGCCGGCGGCAGCAGGCGCCTCAGGAGCCGGCGCGAGGGCCGGTCGGCCGAGGTACTCACGCGGGGAGCGTACCGGCGCCGGGCTCCATTTCCGGCCGAAACGCCGCCCCTATCGTCACGATTGTCGTCCCCCGAACCGAAAGGAAGCCATGACCGCCCGCCGACTACGCCGACCCCTTGCCGCCGCCCTGATCGCGTGCGCGGTGGTCGTAGCTGTAGCCGGATGCGGAGGCTCGGACGAGGGTGGAAAGGACGGCGCCAACGAACAGGTGACGATCGCCCTCGACTACGCGCCGAACGCCAACTACCTGGGCATCTACACGGCGCTGGCCAAGGGCTATTTCGCCGACGAGAACATCGAGCCGAAGATCCTCCCGTACGCCAACACCCCGGCCGAAACCCTGATCAAGAGCGGCAAGGCCGACCTGGCGATCAGCTACCCGCCCGATGTCGTGATCAACCGCTCGCAAGGGCTCAAGTACAAGGCGGTCGCCGCGCTGGTCGCCGGCAACACCACCGAGCTCGTGGTCCTCGCGGACTCGAAGTACAAGCGGCCCGCCCAGCTGAGCGGCAAGCTCTATGGAGGCTTTGGGATCCAGAGCGACAAGGCGCTGATCACCGAGATCATGAAGCGCGACGGCGCAACCGACCCGAAGTTCCGCCAGGTCGTGATCAACACGGCGGCCCTCGACGCCCTGAAGAGCGGGCGGGTGGACTACACGGCGATCTTCGCCGGAATCGACGACATCCAGGCCGAGAAGATGGGCATAGAGCTGCGTGGCTTCCCGTATCGCGAATACCTGGGAGAGGCCGGCAACTACCCGAACGCCGTCTACGTCGCAGCCGACGAGACGATCGATGCGCGCGGCGACGTGCTCAAGCGCACCCTCGCCGCCCTCGCGAAGGGCTACGAGTACGCGGCCGAGAACCCGGATGAGGCGGCGCGGATCCTGATCGACGCCAACGAGGCCACACTCGGCCGTGACCGGGCGATCACGATCGCCACCAGCCGGGTGGCCTCGAAGCAGTTCCTCGATCCGCAGACCGGCACCTGGGGGCCGATGTCCGACGCCGACTTCAGCGGCCTGGGTGCGATCCTTGAGCAGGGCGGCGTGATCAAGGGAACGCCGCCCGCTCCCTCCGAGGTCTATACCGACTCGCTGCTGCCCGGGCAGTGACCGCCGCCGCCGAGCTGGCCGCCCGGGCCGCAGCGCTCGCGCCCGGCGCCGGCGCCACGGTGGTCGTGGCGGTCGACGGGCGCGCCGGTGCCGGCAAGACAACCTTCGGCGAGGCGCTGGCCGATGAGCTGGGCGCCGTGCACGTCGACATCGAGAACGCCTACCCGGGCTGGGACGGGCTCGAGGAGGGCGCGCGAGTGGCGCGGGAGGAGCTGCTCGCGCCGATCGCTGCCGGCCAGGCGGGCGTGCTGCCGCAGTGGGACTGGCTCGCCTCCCGGCCCGGAGAGCCCCTGGTGGTCGAGCCGCCGGAGTTCCTCGTGCTGAGCGGCACCGGCAGCGGAGCCGCTGCGAACGAGCCGTACCTGAGCCTGCTCGTCTGGATGGAGCTCGGCGACGACGAACGCCGTCGCCGGGCGCTGGAGCGGGACGGCGAGCTCTTCGAGATGCACTGGGACCGCTGGAGCAAACAGGTGGAAGGGCACCTCGCCCGCGAGCAGACCCGGGCCCGGGCCGACGCGGTTGTCGACACCTCCGGCCCCTGGCCCGTTGTCGTAGGCTGAGCTGCCGTCCAGCGAAGGAGCCCGCCCGTGAAGAGAAGTGCCGCCCTGATCGCCCCGCTCGCCTGCGCCTGCATCCTGGCCCTCGGGGCCTGCGGCGGCGGGGAGAGCGCCTCCTCGGCCACGCCGGCCGATACCGACAAGACGGCCACCGAACTCGTCACCAGGCTCTTCCAGGACGTAAAGGAAAAGGACACCGCCGGCCTCCAGGAGTTCCTTGACGCCAGCTGGCAGCTGAGGCGTGCCGACGGGGACAGCCTCACCAAGAACCAGTACATCGCCGGGCTTCCCGACCTGCGCGGCTACTCGATCTCGGAGGTTCGCGGAACGCAGAGCGGATCGGCCCTGGTGGCCAGCTACACCGCGACCACCGACCTCATCGTCGACGGCCAGACCTACAAGGGAACGCCGGCCCCCTACCTCGCTTCCTTCGTCAAGGTCGACGACCAGTGGCGAATGACCTCCCAGGCCAACTTCAACCTGCCCGAAAAGTAGCCGCGGGATACGATCGCCCGCGGTGCTCTCCCTGACCGAACTCCAGCGGCTCGCCGCCGACCACGCCGAGGCTCTCGAGGCGCCGGTTGCCGGCTTCGACATCGGGGGGCGCCCCTTCGACTTCGACCGCGACCCGGCGGTGATGGGCGTCGTAAACATGTCGCGGGACTCCTGGTACCGCGAGAGCGTCGCCACGTCGCCCGAAGACGCGATCCGCAAGGGACGGGTGCTGGCCGCCCAGGGAGCCGACCTGATCGACGTCGGCGCCGAGTCGACGATCCTCGACGCCGAGCGCGTCGGCGCGTCCAGCCAGATCGAGCAGCTGGTGCCGGTAGTGGAGGCGCTGAGCGCCGACGGGATCCTCGTCTCGGTCGAGACCTACGAGCCGGAAGTGGTCGAGGCCTGCCTCAAGGCCGGCGCCTCGCTGCTCAACCTCACCGGCACCGCCCATCACGAAGAGATCTACTCCCTGGCCGCCGAGCACGAGGCGGCCGTCGTCCTCTGCTTCGTGCAGGGCGACAACGTCCGCGAGGTTGGCGACGTCGACCTCGACGCGGACCCGATCCCCGGCCTGATCGCCCACTTCGAGCCGCGCGTCCAGCAGGCGCGGGGGGCAGGGGTCGAGCGGCTCTTCGTCGACCCGGGAATGGGCTTCTACTACGGGAACCTCCAGGACGGAGAGACCCGCGTACGCCACCAGGCCGGGATCTTCCTCAACACCTTCCGGCTGCGGACGATGGGACTTCCGGTCTGCCACGCCCTCCCCCACGCCTTCGACTTCTTCGGAGAGGAGGTCCGCTCGGCCGAGGGCTTCTTCGCCGTGCTGGCGACGCTGGGGCGGACCGGCCTCTACCGCACCCACGAGGTGCCGCGGGTGCGCGCGGTCCTGGACGTCCTCGCGGCGATCCGCCCCGAGGACGTCAACCCGCGCTAGGCGCAGCGGCGAGGGCCACGCCCTCCTCGCCGGTCGGCGAGACCTCGACGGCCAGCAGCTCCAGGCCGGCGGCCTCTACCAGCGCCCCCAGGCCCTCGGGGGTGTGACGGGCGGAACGCAGCAGGCGGACCGGGCTGCCGGGTTCGAGGCTCACCTCGCCGGCGTCGAGCTCGAGCTCGAGCTCTTCGCGCGGCTCCAGCCAGGCACCTACCGCCGCCTGGGCTCCGGTGCCCGGATCGGCAAGCTCCCCGACGCGAATCTCCGCCTGCCCCGGTCCCAGGCCGTTCTCCTCCAGGAGCGCCCACAGCCAGCGGCGGGTCGGCTCGTTGTCGTACTGGGCGGCTATCTCCTCCAGCGCCCCGTCGCGGTCGGGGAGAAGGTTGGCGCTTACGGCCAGCAGGTCGCCGGGGCGCAGCAGCGAGAGCGCCGCCGACATCGCCTGGAAGGCCTCCATCCCGGGGAGGATCCCGTAGAGGGTCACCACCCGGGTGCCCGGCGCTTCGCCGACCATCGCGGGAAGGTCGGCGGCGGCGAGCCCGAGGTCGCAGACCACCGGGCGCCCGAGCGCCGTCCCGGCAGCGCCGGCAAAGCGGTCGACCGAGAGCTGCACCAGCGGGAGGCTGACGTCGACCGCGGTGGCGGTCAGCGGGCCGCTGCCGGCGAGCGCGTCGAGCAGGCGCCGCTCCTTGGCGCCGTCGCCACAGCCCAGGCCGATCACGTGGGCGCCGACGCCGGCCACCCGGTCGCCGACCAGGCCGTTCACGACGTCGTAGGCGCGGGCGCCGTCGCTCTCGTCGCGCGCCGGCGAGAAAGCCAGCGCGATCTCCCGCCATAGCCGCGCCTGGCGCACGCCGACGTAGTGCTGGCGGGTGGCGACCTCTCCGGCCAGCAGCCCCTCGCGCAGCTCGGCGGCCAGCGCGTCGGGATGGACGCTCTCGTGGACGACGACGTCGATGAACGACGGGCGGCTCACCGCTCGTCGGCCCCTTCGGGCCTGAAGCCGCCGAAGGCGCCGCGGAAGAAGACAAGTGGCTCGGCCTCGTCGCGGCCCTCAAGCGCCCTCACCCGGCCGATCACGATCAGGTGGTCGCCGGCCTCCCTCTCCTCCTCGACCTCGCACTCGACCCAGGCGACCGCGTCATCGAGACCGGGGCCGTGCTCGCGCTCGTGCCAGCCGACCCCGTCGAAGCGGTCGATCCCCCGGGTGGAGAAGGTTCGGCTCAGCTCGCCGTGGTGGCCGGCGACAACGTTCACGCAGAGCCTCCCGGCGTCCCGCAGGCGCGGCCAGGTGGTCGACTCGCGCCCCACGCAGAAGAGCACCAGCGGCGGCTCGAGCGAGACCGAGCCGAACGAGTTGCAGGTCATTCCCACCGGTCCGTCGGCGTCCCGCGCAGTGATCACGGTCACCCCGGTGGGCAGGTGCCCGAGCACCCGCCGGAACTCGCCGGGATCGATCTCCCCCTGCTCTGACTCTCCGCTCACAGCCGCAGGATAGGCCGGTGGTGCAGGCGGGTGACACCGAAAGCGCAGGCGTGAAAAGCTCCAGCGAGCAACCGACTACGAATTCAGGAGACCAAATGGGAATTCTTGATGACAAGGTGGCGATCGTCACCGGAAGCGCGCGGGGCATCGGCCGGGCCACGGCCGAGATTCTCAGCGAGCACGGAGCGAAGGTCGTAATCAACGACCTCGACAAGGACGTGGCCGAGGAAACCTCGAACGAGATCAAGGGCGAGACCGTCGTCTACGCCGGCGACCTCACCGACCCGAACGCGCCGAAGGAGCTGGTCGACACCGCGATCAACGCCTGGGGCAGGCTCGACATCATCGTCAACAACGCCGGCTACACGCTCGATGCGCCGGTCCACAAGCTCTCCGACGACTGGTTCCAGAAGATGCTCGACATCCACGTCGTGGCGCCGTTCCGGATCATCCGCGAGGCCGCCCCGTACCTGCGCGAGCCGGCCAAGAAGGAGAAGGAGGAGGGCGTCGAGGTCTTCCGCAAGATCGTCAACGTCTCCTCGGTCTCCGGGACGATGGGCAACGCCGGCCAGGCCAACTACTCGGCCGGCAAGTCGGCCGTCGTCGGCCTGACCAAGACCGTCGCCAAGGAGTGGGGACAGTTCAAGATCAACGTCAACGCAGTGGCCTTCGGCTACATCGAGACGCGCCTGACGGCCTCCAAGGAAGAGAGCAACACGATGGAGATCGACGGCGAGAAGGTCCAGCTCGGGATCCCCGACCAGATGCGCGGCATGGCCGCCATGGTCATTCCCATGGGCCGGCCCGGCACCCCGGAGGAGGCCGCCGGCGGCGTCTTCTTCCTCTGCAGCCCGTGGAGCAACTACGTCCACGGGCAGGTGCTGAACATCACCGGTGGTCAGTTCACCGGGATGACCACCTGACCTGAGAAACCGGTGCCCGGCCGCCGATGCGGCCGGGCACCAGGCTCAGCACTGGCTCAGTTACTGACCTTCTTGACGCTGAAGCCGACCGCGTTGCTGCCGCGGTAGAAGGTCCTCTTCGAGTTGTTCGCGTACCACGGGGACGGGAGCCTGCCCGACCAGTCGTTGTTGAGGAAGTACGCGAAGTCGTTCGAGGCGACCTGGCAGTTGAGGCCGGTAAGCCCGACATCGGTGTTCAGCAGCCTGATCTGGTAGTTGCCCCTGGGAAGCGACATCCCGCCGATCTTGTCGTTGTTCAGGACGCGGAAGGTTCCCGGGCAGGTGTGCCCATTCGGGCTGGGAGTCGGGGTCGGCTCGGTGGCCGGTGTGGCCTGGAAGTCGACCTTCGTGCCGACCTTGGTGAACCGGCGACGCTCTCCGGAGAGGAGCTTGACCGTCCAGCCCGAGGCGACTCGCCCTGAGGCCAGCCACTGCTGGAAGTACTTGGTCGACTGCGAGCAGCTGAGCTGGCTGGTGACCATGTTGTACGGGCCGGCCGGGAACTTGACCCCGGAGATCGAGTCGTTGTGCATCACCCGGAACTGCGGGCACGTGCCGGCGGCGCCGGCGTCAGGGGCCTGAGCCATCGCCGACGGGGCGATGAGCAGTCCGGATACGGCAAAAGCGGTGAGGAACTTCGTTCTGTTACGCATGTCGTGAGGATGGCACAGCACCCGGCGTTCGCGCGCCGGTTGGACCCCGGCGGGAAACTGCCGTTGCAGCCGCTCAGGCGGCCTGGCCGCTGCCGACCGGGCAGCTGACGCCGGTGCCGCCCAGGCCGCAGTAGCCGTTGGGCACCTTGTGCAGGTACTGCTGGTGGTAGTCCTCGGCGTAGTAGAAGGGGCCGGCGGGCGCGATCTCGGTGGTGACCGGCTCGTAACCCGAGGCGCGCAGCTGCTCCTCGTACATCCGGGCCGACCGCTCGGCCGCCTCGCGCTGGTCCTCGCCGTCCCAGTAGATCGCCGAGCGGTACTGGGTCCCCACGTCGTTGCCCTGCCTCATCCCCTGGGTCGGGTCGTGGCCCTCCCAGAAGACCTTAAGGAGCTCTTCGTAGCCGACCTTCTCCGGGTCGTAGGCGACCAGGACCGCCTCGGTGTGGCCGGTCTGCCCGGAGCAGACCTCCTCGTAAGTGGGGTTGGGCGTGGTGCCCCCTGCGTACCCAACCGCCGTCGAGACGACGCCGGGCAGCTGCCAGAAGAGCCGCTCGGCCCCCCAGAAGCAGCCGAGGCCGAAGACCGCGGTGCGAACGCCGTCGCCGAAGGGAGGCTTCAGCGGCGCGTCGAGCACGGCGTGGCGCTCGGGCACGCCCGGGATCTCCTGGTCGCGGCCGGGGAGCGTCTGCTCGGCTGTCGGAACCTTCAGGCGCGCGGCCATCCGGCTGCGCAGCATCAGCGCCCGCCGCCGCCGAAGATCTGCAGGAAGAAGAGGAAGATGTTCAGGATCGAGATGAAGATCCCCGCGGCGAGCGGGATGACCATCTCCTGGCCGGCGCGGCGCAGCACGTTGAAGTAGACGACGACGTAGGCGCCGAAGAGCACCAGGCCGAGGATCGAGTAGATCAGCATCCCGCCGGGCAGGTTCACGAAGATCAGGACGATCCCGAACACGATCAGCGCCAGCAGGGCGAAGAACAGGAACCGGAAGAGGAACGAGAGGTCCTTGCGGATCGCATAGCCGCCGGCCCCGAGCGCGGCGACGAACAGGGCCGTGGCGCCGACCGCCTGGTAGACCGCCGAGGCGTCGGTGACCGCGTAGTACTTGACCGTGTAGCCGATCGAGATCCCGAGCAGCAGGCCGGTCGCGAAAAGCAGGACAAGCGCCAGCTGGGTCTTTCCCTTGGCGTTGGCGACGTTGAGGCCGATGATGCAGCCGAGGGCGAGGATCCAGGGCAGCAGGAACCAGAGGCCGCCGAGGTCGCGCCCTATGTACGCGCCGGCGGCGGCGAAGAGGCAGGTGATAGCCACCAGCCCCATCGTCTGGCTGAAGATGGCGACTGACTGCTCGCGGCTGGCCGGTACCGATACGGGCGCGGCGGGAGCCTGGGGATTCTGCGGTGTGGACATGGCCGGGATGATAGGCGCCCGGAGGTCGTTCGCAAGCCGGGCGCCGATAATCTGGCGCGGTGACGCAGCCCAGCGGATTCGACGAGCAGACCCTTGAGCGCTACGCGGACCTGCTGGTCGGCTTCGGGGCCAACGTCCAGCCCGGGCAGGTGGTAGCCATCGGCGCAGAGGTGGGCAAGGAGGAGGTCTCCCGCGCCCTGGCCGCCGCCGCCTACCGGCGCGGTGCGAAATTCGTCGACGTCTCCTACTTCGACCTTCATGTCAAGCACGCGCGGCTCGAGCACGCCGCCGAGGAGACGCTCGACTTCGTTCCCTCCTGGTACGGCGATCGCGTGCTCGCCCTGGGTGACCAGCGCTGCGCCCGGATCGGCCTCAGCGGCCCGGTCGCGCCCGGCCTGATGGACGACATAGAACCGGCGCGGGCCGGCAGGGACCAGCTGCCGGCCCTCAAGGAAGGCGGCAAGGTGGTCAACGACCGCACCACCAACTGGACCATCGGCCCGTGCCCGAGCCTGCCGTGGGCGCGGCTCGTCCACCCCTACCTCGACGAGAAGCAGGCCCTGGCGAAGCTCGTGGAAGAGCTCGTCCACGTCTGCCGGCTCGACGAGGAGGATCCGGTGGCGGCCTGGACCGAACGTGCCGACTTCCTTGAGGACGTCGCCTCACGCCTGAGCGCGCGATCCTTCGACTCGCTCCACTTCGAAGGTCCCGGAACCGACCTCACCGTCGGCCTGCTCCCCTCGAGCCGCTTCCTGTCGGCGAAGTTCGAGACCGTGGACGGAATCGTCCACATGCCGAACATCCCCTCCGAGGAGGTCTTCTCGGCGCCCGACCCGACCCGCACCGAGGGCATCGTGCGCTCGACCAAGCCGCTGGTGGTTGGAGGCTCAATCATCCACGGGCTCGAGGTCGAGTTCCGGGAGGGGCGCGCGGTACGGATCGACGCCGAGGAGAATGCAGGCGTACTGCGCGGCTACGCCGAGAGCGACGAGGGAGCCTGCCGCCTGGGTGAGGTGGCGCTGGTCGACGCGGCCGGCCGGATCGGCAACACCGGCACGACATTCTTCGACACGCTCCTGGACGAGAACGCCGCCGCGCATATCGCCCTCGGGTCGGCCTACGGGATCTGCGTCGACTCCGAGGAGGACCGCAAGCGGATCAACCAGAGCCGGATCCACGTCGACTTCATGATCGGCTCCGACGAGATGACCGTCACCGGCATCGGCACCGACGGCAGCCGCACCCCGGTCCTGACCGCCGGCGACTGGAAGATCTGACTCAGTCGGCGCGCCGGCTGGGATGGCGGCGCCACCACCACACCACCGACGCGGCGCCGAACAGCAGGGCCAGGGCGACGAGGAGCGGCTTGCCGATGGGTCCGATTACGTCGGAGACGCGGTCCCACTCCTCTCCGAGGATCCACCCCGCCCCGATCAGGGCGGCGTTCCAGGCCAGGCTGCCAATGGTGGTGAGGGCGATGTACTGGAGCCGCGACATCTTCAGGGTGCCGGCGGGCAGGGAGACGAGGCTGCGAACGCCGGGGATGCAGCGCCCGACCAGGACGATGATCGGCCCGCGGCGCTCGAACCAGGCATCGGCGCGGTCGAGGTCCTCGGGCTCCACCCTCAGGATTGAGCCGTAGCGCAGTACGAACGGCCGGCCTCCGTAGCGCGCCAGCTCATAGAGGAAGACCGAGCCCAGCACCGACCCGAGCGTGGCCGCCGCCAGCACGCCGACGAACGAGAGCTCGCCCCGGGCCACGAAGAACCCGGCCAGCGGAAGGACGACCTCGGACGGGATCGGCGGAAAGACGTTCTCCACGAACATCAGCACCACGAGGCCCAGCAGGCCCAGGTCCCGGATCACCTCGTTGACGGTGTCGGTTACGGCGAGGGTCACGAGGGCGGCGGCCATGGGCCGACAATGCTACGGGGCGCGGGCTACGCTTCTGCGGCCAGAGCGATCCAGGAGAGGTGCCGGAGTGGTTGAACGGGCACGACTGGAAATCGTGTAACGGGGGCAACCTCGTTCGAGGGTTCGAATCCCTCCCTCTCCGCT
>JBBASZ010000016.1:0-5645 GCA_040398965.1 Solirubrobacteraceae bacterium
CGGGCGTCCATCCGGTGACGCGCTCTTTGCCGCGCTGGTGGAGCAGTGCCGCTAGCGCGCTGACCGTCGGGGCCCCGAGGGGGTCCGAAGCGGCGGGAGGAGTGGGGGCTCCCGCGGAGAACCTGAAGCGGTGGCCTGCCCCGACGGGCGGGAAAGCGACTGCGCGGAGGTTCACGGGATGTCACTTGGCAAGCGGATGGCGGCGGAATGCATCGGGACGTTTGGCTTCCTGCTGGTCGCCTTCCTCGGGGTCGTCAACTTCGCGACCCAGGGACCGCTTGCGATCCAGTCGCTCGGGGTCTGGGCCGGGTTCGGCTTCGGCCTGGCGCTCATGATCTTCGCCTTCGGACAGGTCTCCGGGGGGCACTTCAACCCGGCGGTGACGCTCGGGCTGACAGCTGCCGGCAAGCACCCGGTGAAGGAGGTCCTCCCTTACTGGCTGGCCCAGGTCGTCGGTGGCCTGCTCGCCGCCCTCCTCCTGCTGGCCCTCTACTCGCAGGAGGTCGTGGCGAAGACCGTCAACGCCCCCGGCCAGGGCGTCGGCTCGTGGACCGCCTTCGTCCTCGAGGCGATCCTGGCCGCGCTCTTCGTGCTGGTCATCGCGACCGTGGCCACCGATGACCGCGCTCCCTGGAAGGGAGTCTTCGCGCCGTTCGCGATCGGGCTCTTCATCTTCACCGCCTTCGTCGTATCGGGCGCGATCACCGGCGCCTCCCTCAATCCCGGCCGCTCCCTGGCCTCGGCGTTAGTGGGCGGAGATTTCGCCAATATCTGGATCTACCTGCTCGCGCCGACGATCGGTGGCGTTGTCGGAGGGGGTATCCATCTCTTCTTCTCCGAGCCCGACGGCCTCGATGAGTTCGAGGACATGCGCACCGAAGCGGCCTGAACGCCGCATCCTCTGGCTGGTCATCCCTGCGCGGCCGATGTAACTTCCCCGGGCCGGGTAAACGACTTTTGGAGGGCTGGCGGTGATCAAGGAGTTCAAGGACTTCCTCATGCGGGGGAATGTCATCGACCTGGCGGTTGCGGTCGTGATCGGCGCTGCCTTCGGGGCCGTCGTCACCTCCCTGGTGACCGACCTCCTAACCCCGATCATCGCCGCCATCGTCGGCAAGCCCGACTTCTCCGACCTGACGTTCACGATCAACGGGAGCGTCTTCCGCTACGGAAACTTCATCAACGCGCTGATCGCCTTCGTGTCGATCGCGGCCGCCGTCTTCTTCTTCGTCGTCAAGCCGATCAACGCGATCAACCGCCGGCGCGGCATCGAGCCGGGGGAAGAGAAGAGCGAGACCGAGCTCCTGGGCGAGATCCTCGAGGAGCTGCGCAGGGGCGCGCCCCGCTGAGCGGGCTCGCGTTCCGCCCCCGGCGCCCGTAGGGTCAGACGCCATGAAGAAAGCTCTCGTTCTCCTTTCCGTTCCCGCCGTAGCACTGGTCCTCGGAGCCTGCGGAGGCTCCGACTCGGGCTCCGGCAGCTCCGACACCGTCCGTATCGGCCTCGAGGGGCCGCTCTCCGGGGACCAGAAGGTCACCGGAGAAGGGATGCTCAACGGCGCCAAGCTCGCCGCCGCGGACCTGAATGCCAAGGGCGGCATCGACGGCAAGCAGGTCGAGATCGTGCCGATCGACGACGCGGCCGACCCGAACACCGGGGTGACGGCGGCAAACGCAGCCGTCAAGGACGGCCTCGACGGCGTCATCGGGCCCTACAACTCCGGCGTCGGCATCAAGACGCTGCCGATCTACGAGGAGGCCAGCCTGGTGCCCATCCGCCTGACCTCCGACAGCGACACCAACGGCATGGGCTTCACGCTGCAGCCGATGGATTACCAGATCGCCCCGGTTGAGGTGAAGGCGATGACCGACTGGCTCAAGGCCAGGAAGGTCGCGATGCTCTACGACCCGACCCAGAACTACACGACTTCGACCGCCGAGGAGGTAAAGAAGGGGCTGGAGTCCGCGGGCGTCAAGGTCACCGCCTACAACGAGGTCCAGCCGGGGGAGAAGAGCTACGAGGCCGACGTAAAGAAGGCCCTGGCCACCGACCCGGACGTGGTCTTCTCCGTCGTCTACTTCCCCGAGGGCGGGCTGATCGCCAAGTCGATGCACTCGATCAACCCGCAGGCGCGCTGCCTGGCCGACTACGCCTCCAACGACCCCGGTTACGTCACCACCGCGGGCAAGGCCGCAGCGCAGGCCTGCCCGACCGGAGGCGTTCCCGCCCCGCAGGACTTCAAGAACGCTTCGGAGTTCGTTTCCGATTACGAGACGGCGTACGGGGGCCAGCCGGGTACCTGGAGCCCTTACACCTACGACTCGCTCAATTTCCTGGCCGAAGGGGTCAAGCAGGCCGGGGGCTTTGACTCCGGTGCGCTCAAGGAGAAGCTCAGCGCGGTGAAGGGCTGGGAGGGCATCACCGGCTCGGTCACGATCGATCCGTCCAACGGCAACCGCCAGCCGGCGACGGTGACGATCAACTCGGTGGACTCCAAGGGCGAGTTCCACGTCGACGAGGACTGGGCCAAGGCGGTGGGCGCCCCGTACTAACGGCCCCGCTCGCCTAGGCTGGGCGCCGTGCCCGCCGTAGACGAGCTGGAGCTGCCGGAGTTCGACCACACCGACCCCGAGCTGCGAGGTGACCGGTGGCTCGAGGCCGCCGGGGCGGCTCTCGAGGGTGGCTGGCTTGCGCGCTCGCCGCTGGCGACGGTGATCTTCGACCGCGAGGCGGCCGAGGCGATCCTTCGCTCGCGGGAGGCGATCTTTCCCGGGCTGGAGGCGCTTGCGCTCTTCGGGATCGACTCCGGCCCGCTCTTCGAGGAGGCGCGGGACAACATCATCAACATCAACGGCCCCGACCACAGCCGGCTCCGGGGGCTGGTGAACCCGGAGTTCACGCCCCGCTCCGCCGACCGCCACCGCCCCTTCCTTCGCGGGCTGTTCGAAGAGCTGGCCGGCCCGCTGGTCGGCGCGGGGCCGGTCGAGGCCGTCTCCGTGCTCTGCAAGCCCTACGCCTCCCGCGCGATCGCCGGGGTCGTCGGCGCCCCGCAGGAGGACGCGCCGATGATCCACGACTGGGCCGAGTGGATCCAGCGCCAGTTCGACCCGCTCGCACTTGCCGGCGAGCGTCCCCGGATCGAAGAGAAGGTCGCCGAGCTCTACGCGTGGCTGCGCCCGATGGTCGAGGCCCGGCGCGAGGAGCCGGCCGACGACCTCATCTCCCGGCTGCTCGAAGCCGAGGAGGCCGGTGACCGGCTCACGCAGGAGGAGCTTGAGAACCTCGTCCTCAATGTCCTGGTTGGCGGTACCGACACCGGCCAGAGCCAGCTCGCCCAGAGCCTGCTGCTCTTCGCCCGGCATCCTCAGCAGTGGGATGCCCTGCGCGAGGATCCGGGGCTGGCTGCCGCCGCCGCCGAGGAATCGCTGCGCTTCACGCCGGTTACGCCGTTCACCGCGCGGCTGCTGACCTCCCAACTCGAGATCAAGGGCGTCACCTTTCCGGCCGGCAGCCTGCTGCTGGTCTGCTCGCACACCGCAAACCGCGACCCGGAGGCGTTCGAGCGCCCCGATGAATTCGACATCACCGCCCCGCGCCCGGGCGCGCGGATACTCACCTTCGGCGCCGGCACCCACTACTGCCTGGGGGCCAACCTCGCCCGGGCCGAACTTGAGGAGGCGCTCGCGTCGCTGGCGGGCGCCGTCGAGCGGATCGAGCTGGTCTCCGAGCCGCAGCTGTCCGCGGTCAGCGGCGTCTACGCGGTCGAGCGCCTGGAACTTGACCTGACTCCCGCCTGAGGGCCGTCCGCTGCCCGGCGGCGGCCAATAGGCTCACGCGTTCAGTGGACGCCCCGGACCTCACATGGATCTTCGGCTCATCCCGCAGCGGCTCGACCTGGCTGCTGCGGATGCTGCGGCGCCATCCCGACGTGCTCGGGATCGACGAGACCGGCCTGGGCCATCACCTCGGGCTCTGGCGACCGATCGCCCTCGCCTGGGACACACCCGCCCCGCCGGAGCTGACGACCTTCATGAAGGTCAAGGCCGACCGGCCCGACTACTTCTTCAACGAGGAGTTCGCCGACGCCTGGCGCCCTGCACTCGCGGATATGTTCGGCCGGCGCCTGCGGGCCCAGGTCGACGGCGCTGACCCGGACTGGCGCGACGATGCCACGCGCGTGGTTATCAAGGAGCCGGGCGGGTCGCAGATGGCCTCAGAGCTGCTGCGGCTGGTGAACGGCTCCCGGCTGGTCTTCCTCCTTCGCGACGGCCGGGATGTCGTCGACTCGTGGCTCGACGCCTACGGTGAGGGAACCTGGGCTTCGGAGGACGGGGCCTACGTCGTCACCGAGGAGAACCGGATCCCCTTCATTCGCTGGCAGGCCGCGGTCTGGAAGTACCGGACCGAGGCGCTTGACGCCGCCTACGAGGCCCACGATCCGGACCGTCGCACGCTCATCCGGTACGAGGAGCTGCTGGCGGACCCGGAGGTCGTGATGACGACCCTGCTTGGCGACATCGGCCTCGACGCCGACCCGGCGCTGGTCAGGGAGATCGTCGTCGCCGAGGCTCACGCCAGCGTGCCCGACGAACAGAAGGGTTCCGGAAAAGAGATCCGGCTGGCCAGCCCCGGGTCCTGGCGCGAGCACATGAGTGAGGCGGAGGTTGCCGCCATGGAAGCCGAGATCGGCGATAGCCTCCGCGCCCATGGCTACTGAGGAAGGACGCATGGAGGCCACGATCGAGGACTCGCCCGCGGGCGGTGGCCTCTCGAAGAAGGGGTGGAAGGTTTCGATCTTCGTCCTGGCGATGACCAGCCTCGTCACCGCCATCGACCTCACGATCATCAGCGTCGCCCTGCCGACGGTCGAGCAGGACCTCGACCTCAGCCCGTCGGCAGGCCAGTGGGTCGTCAACGCATACCTGCTCTCCTTCACCATCCTCCTGATACCCGGGGGGATGCTCGGCGACCGGATCGGGCAGATCAAGGGCCTGAACCTCGGCCTGGTGATCTTCTCGCTCGGCTCGCTCATGTGCGGCGCCGCCGCCGACGAGAAGCTGATCATTGCCGGCCGCGCGGTGCAGGGGCTCGGGGCAGCGATCCTGATGCCCTGCATCCAGGCGCTGGTAACGCGGGTAGCCCCCGAGGGCAAGAAAGGCTCTGCCTTCGGTATCTACGCCGCGGTGAGCTCGGTGGGGCTCGCCGTCGGCCCGCTGCTGGGAGGCTTCCTCGTCGACTCGGTCGGCTGGCGCTGGATCTTCTTCATCAACCCGATCATCCTGCTCCCGTTGATAGTCCTGGTCCGGATGTTCCTGCAGTCGGCGGGGGAAGGGGTAAACAGGAACAAGAAGCGGCTCATCACCTGGGAGATGCTCAAGCGGCCCTCGCTGCGCTCCGGACTCTGGCTGATCTTCTGGGTGCGACTGCCGCTGATCTGGATCTTCATTTACGCCGGCATCTACTTCCAGAGCGTGATCGGCCTCAGTGCCTTCGATACCGGGCTGGCGATGATTCCCGGGATCATCGGGATCGCGATCGGCGGGGTGGTCGCCGGGCGGCTGAAGGACAAGATGGGCTGGCGAATGCCCACGATCCTCGGGTTCCTCGGGGTGGCCGGGTGCCTGGTCGTCCTCGGCTTCGCGCTCCC
>JBBASZ010000016.1:5745-45616 GCA_040398965.1 Solirubrobacteraceae bacterium
TCCTCGGGTTCCTCGGGGTGGCCGGGTGCCTGGTCGTCCTCGGCTTCGCGCTCCCCGCCGAGAGCTACGTCCTGATCCTGATCCCGATGTTCTTCCTGGGTATCGCCGTGAACTTCGCGACCACCCCGGTGAACGTCCAGGCGATCACCGACGCCGACGAGATGGAGAGAGGAATGATCTCCGGGACGATGACCGTCTCCACCCAGGCCGGCAACACGCTCGGCTCGATGGTGCTCGGGGCGATCACCAACTCGCTGGTCCTGGCCGGGATCACGGCCACCGCCGGGTACTCGGCGACGCAGATCTACGACCAGATCCAGCACCCGTCCGACTCGAGTTCGCTTCCCGCGGCCGCGCTGGAAGAAGGCCAGAAGGCCTTCGCGGACGGGATGGCGACCACCTCGTTCATCGGCGCGGCGATCATCCTCGTCGCGCTGCTGCTGGCCTGGGCGATGCGGATGTTCAAGGATCCGGGCAAGCCCCCGGAGAAGGCCGAGCCGGCGAAGGCCGACGGTGGCCCCGAGCCGGCCGCGGCCTGATCAGGCCGGCTCTACCTCGGGCACTATCGAGTAGCGCTCGAGCAGCGCCATAGCCGGGGGTGAAGCGGAGAAGGACTCCATCAGGTAGTCGACCGTCTCCGGCGCCAGCTCCTCGCGCCATCCGCCGACCTTCGCCTTGCGAACCCGCATCGCCTGGGGATCGTTGCGGTCGTAGGGGTTCGGCTGGCCGACGCCGCTGGCCTTCTCGACCTCGCGCATCTTCTCGACGGTGCTGGCGGCCAGGGCAGCCTCGAGCTGCTCGTCGGTTGCCTCGATGCCCAGCTGTTCGACGATCCGGCTGAAGGGTTCGAAAGGCTCGGCGCGAAGCTGCTCGTAAGTGACGACCTCGACGTTCGCGTCTTCTGCGTGCGGCTCCCACGAGGCGAAGTACTCGACCAGGCCGGGGACGCCGTAGAGCTCGTCATGGGCGAACTCGTCGATCGATCCGTCGAACTGCCCGGCGTGGCGGGACATGTGGTAGAAGCGCGAGACCAGCGAGTCGGCCGGCGTGCGCATCAGCAGGAGGATGCGCGGCTCGAGGAAGCGCTCGTCCCAGGGGAGGTGGCTCATCGCCACGAACGGCATCCCGCCCCGGTCTGCGAAGGCGTACTTGTCGAGCGTCTTCCTGGGCTGCGTATGCCCCTCGCCGTCGTCGTTCGGGATGAGGGTGAACATGTTTTCCATGTCCAGTTCCATCTCCAGCCCGTAGGCCTCGTTCATGAGGTTCACGAGCGCGAAGCGCATCCAGGTGCGGCCGCTCTTGGGGTAGGAGCAGAGGTAGGCGGAGACCGGCGGAGTCATCGCGGGCATGCTACCCGGCCACATCGTTCAAACAGCCGCTGGCAGCGCGGGCGAAGACCGCCTACACTCCGCGAACTCCCGGGCAGCCGTCCGGGGGCCGACCCCCGGCACTGATGAGACGAGAGCTCGACCGCATCGCACTGCTGGAGGCCGAGGCGATCACGGTCATGCGCGAGGTCGCCGCCGAGATGGAGCGCCCCGTGCTCCTCTTCTCGGGCGGAAAGGACTCGCTGGTCCTGCTGAGGATCGCCGAGAAGGCGTTCCGCCCCGGACCGTTCCCTTTCCCGGTGATGCACGTCGACACCGGCCACAACTTCCCCGAGGTGATCGCCTATCGCGACGAGCTGATCGAGAAGCTCGGAGAGCGGTTGATCGTCGCCTCTGTCCAGGAGTCGATCGACGCCGGGCGCGTCCAGGACGAGACCGGTCCGGGCGCCTCCCGCAACCAGCTCCAGACGGTGACGCTTCTCGACGCGATGGCCGAGCACCGCTTCGACGCCGCGATCGGAGGCGCGCGCCGCGACGAGGAACGGGCCCGGGCCAAGGAGCGGGTCTTCTCGTTCCGGGATCGCAGCGGCCAGTGGGAGCCGCGCTCCCAGCGCCCTGAGCTGTGGAGCCTCTACAACGGCCGGGTTCGCCGGGGCGAGAGCATTCGCGCATTTCCGATCTCCAACTGGACCGAACTCGACGTCTGGCGCTACATCGAGCTGGAGGAGCTGCCCCTGCCGCCCATCTACTTCTCCCATGCCCGCCAGGTCGTCGAGCGTGACGGCATGCTCCTGGCGGCGTCTGAGCACCTGGAGCTCTTCGACGGAGAGGATCCGTTCGAGGCGACCGTCCGCTACCGGACCGTTGGCGACATGACCTGCACCGGCGCCGTCGAGTCGACGGCCGCGACCATTCCCGAGGTCGTTGCCGAGATCTCGGCTTCCACCAAGACCGAGCGAGGGGAGACGCGCGCCGACGATCGCGCCACCGAGGCGGCGATGGAAGACCGCAAGCGCTCCGGGTACTTCTGATGGAGAGCGCCACGCTCCCCGATATCGATGTGGCCCCAGCCGACGGAGGCGACCTCCTGCGGCTGCTGGTGGCCGGGTCGGTCGACTCGGGCAAGAGCACGCTGATCGGAAGGCTCCTTTACGACGCCAAGCTCCTGCTCAGCGACACGATCGAGCAGATCGAGAAGACGAGCATCGAGCGCGGAGGGGATGGGCTCGACCTCTCCCTGATCACCGACGGCCTTCGCGCCGAGCGCGAGCAGGGAATCACGATCGACGTCGCCTACCGCTACTTCTCGACACCCGATCGCTCCTTCATCGTCGCCGACGCCCCCGGCCACGTCTCCTACACGCGGAACATGGTCACCGGCGCCTCGAACAGCGACGTCGCCCTGCTGCTCGTCGAGGCGCCGACCGGCGCGGTCGAGCAGTTCCGCCGCCACGCGGCCATCGTCTCGATGCTGCGGATCCCGCACCTCGTCGTCGCGGTAAACAAGATGGACCTGGTCGGATTCGCCCGCGAGCGCTTCGAGGCCGTCGTTGCCGAGCTCTCGCCCTGGCTGGAGAAGCTCGAGATCCCCGAGACCACCTTCATTCCCATCGATGCCCTGGGCGGGGCCAACGTCGTCGACCGCTCTGAGGAGCTCGACTGGTTCTCCGGCCCGACTCTCCTCCACCACCTCGAGAACGTCGCCGTCGCCGCCGACCGGAATTTCGCCGACTACCGGTTCCCGGTGCAGACGGTGATCAGGGGTGGCGGGGGATCAGGGGCCAGCGCCCGCTCGCTTGCCGGGCAGGTTGCGGCCGGGGTGATGCGTCCCGGCGACGAGGTTGTGGTCCTTCCCTCCGGGGAGCGCTCGACTATCGCCTCGATCGAGACGCTGGAAGGAGAGCTGGACGAGGCGTGGCCGCCGATGGCCGTCTCGGTGCGCCTCACCGACGAGCTCGATATCGGCCGGGGCGACATGCTCTGCCAGCCCGGCAATCGTGCGGCGGTTACCGAGGATCTGACCGCGAGGCTCTGCTGGATGTCGGAAAGGCCGCTGGTCCCGGGGGCGAGGCTTCTCCTCAAGCACACGACGAGGACCGTCCCCGCGACCATCGCGTCGATCGTCCACCGGATAGACGTCGAGAGCCTCGAAGCCGACGAGGGCGCAACCGAGCTCGAGCTGAACGACCTCGGCGTGGTCGAGGTCCGGACCACCTCCCCGGTCTGCGTCGACCCGTACCGCGTCAACCGCCGGACCGGGGCGTTCGTGCTGATCGACGAGGCCAGCGGCGACACGGTGGGGGCCGGGATGGTCCTTCACGCCGGGGCCGACGAGCTTCGGGAAGGCGGCGGAGCGACCAACGTGGTCTGGCAGGAGCCGCGCGTCAGCCGTCAGCGGCGCCGCGAGGAGCTCGGCCACGCCGGGGCGACGGTGTGGCTCACCGGGCTGCCAGGGTCGGGCAAGACGACGATCGCGGCGGCGGTCGAGGAGCGGCTGGTCGCCGGAGGGCGCCCCGCCTACCTGCTCGATGGGGACAACCTTCGCCACGGACTCAACAGCGACCTCGGTTTCAGCGATGCCGAACGGGCCGAGAACGTGCGCCGTACCGCAGAGGTCGCCCGGCTCTTTGCCGATGCTGGATTCGTCGTGCTCGCCAGCTTCGTCTCTCCGGACGCCGCCAGCCGCGAGGCGGCCCGCCGGATCCACGAGGAGCAAGACCTCCCCTTCATCGAGGTCTTCGTCGACGCTCCGGTGGAGCTATGCGAGGAGCGCGACCCGAAGGGCCACTACGCGAGGGCCAGGGCGGGCGAGATCACCGGCTTCACCGGTGTCGATGCTCCCTACGAGGCGCCTGTCGCCCCCGAGCTTCGGCTGGAGACGGCATCGATGAGCGTTGCCGACGCGGCGGCCCGGCTGGAAGAGCTGGTCGGCGAACTGGCGCCCGACCCGGGCCGCTAGCCGAGGCTGTCGCCGAAGACCTGGTAGCGGCCCAGGTCGCCCAGGCGGGTGTTGATGATCGCCTCGGCGACCACCATGCTGGCCGGGTCGGCAGCGACGCCCTCCATGAAGGAGTCGCGCCCCAGGACCATGACCACGCCGTCCGAGCTGGCTTCGACGGTCGCGGTGCGCTCGGTATCCCGAAGCATCGCGATCTCGCCGAACGACTCGCCCGGCCTCATCGTCCTGACGCTCTTGCCGTCGACCCTGGCGTCGAATTCGCCCTCGACGATAAGGAAGAACTCGTCCCCGCTCTCGCCCTGGGTGACCAGCGTCTCGCCGGCCTCCACCTTGCGCTCCTCCATCCGGGAGGCGAGGTCCTCCTGGACGTCGTCGTCGAGCGGGGCAAAGATCGGGACGCGCCGGACGAGGTCGAGCCGGCCAACGCCGCCGGCGAGCGCCTTCTCCGTCGCCTCGAAGCCGCGGACGAACGGGTCGAGGCTCTTGATGACGCCCTGGTCGGCGGCCAGGCCGATCGAAACGACGCCGCCTACGGAAACCACGTTCAGGTGGAGCGCCAGGCCGGCGCGGGGGAGGGTGAAGCTGTGGAATGAGGCGGTCGGGGAGCCGAGTACGTAGAGCTTGATCGGCGGCCCGGGAAGGTTGTGGATCGCGACGTTGGCCTGCCCGCGCCCCGTGACCAGGCCCAGGGCCCGCTGCTTGACTGGCGGCGGAGCGTCACGGACGGTGTTGCGCACGGCCATGATGTGCTCGGGCTCACCGGCCGCCTTGATCGCCTCGGTGGTTTCGCGAACGAGGCGGACGCGACGGACCGGGTCCTCGACGTCCATCGGCAGCGGGACGATCATCGGGGCGACGCCGGGGTTACCGCCCTCGCCCTCCTTGCGGTCCTTCTTGAGGGCGACGGGCACCCGGACACGAAGGTCTTCCAACGGGTATCCGTTCTCGACCAGCCACTGGCGCAGACCGCCGGCAACGAGGCCGATGATGACGTCGTTCATGGTGGCCCCGGTGCCCAGGCCGCGACCCAGGAGCTTGAGCCGGTCGAGCGGGTACTCGAGGGTGTGCAGCTCCAGCGGGGAGCCGGACCCGGTCGCCAGGGGACTGGGCGGAACCTCTTCGCGGCTCTTCTTCAGGAGGTAGGAGCCGACCTCGGCGGCGTTCTCCGCCGCAACGCGGATCTGCCGGGGGTTGGTGACGATCGCGGTAGCCCGGTCCAGCAGGCCGCCGGCTCCGGCGCCTGCCGCGGAGTCTTCACCTTCGCCGTCGGCGGGGCCGGCCGCAGCCTTGAACTCCTCCCTGGTCGGAAGCGGCCGAGGCGTCCAGGGAGCAGCATCCTCGCGCTGGGACTCCTCCGTCACGTCGAACAGGAGCATCGCGAAGAGGGCGATTGAGCCGAGGCCATCGGCCAGGGCGTGGCTCGACTTGACCATGAGGGCGGCGCCGTCTTCAGTGGGCCCCACGTACTGGACGCGCCAGAGCGGCTTGTCCTCGTCGATCGGCGTGGTCATCCAATCGGCCAGCAGGACGTCGAGTTCGTGGCGGTCGATCGGGCCGTCGGTTTCGGCTTGCGTGACGTGGTAGTCCAGGTCGAAGTCCTGGTCGTCTGCCCAGACGGGAAGGCCCGAGGCGCCGTCCGGCACGTAGGGAAACTGCCGGAACCGGGGGGAGCGGCCGAGCCGCTCCTCGACGAGCTCGCGGACCTCTTCGTACGTGGGAATGCTGCCGTCGGCCCGGGGGGCAAGCCGGGCGAGGCCGATCACCAGGTGGCTGATGCCCCCGCCGAGGTTGGCTGCGTCCCCCGGGCCGAGCCTCTCCAGCTTCTGGTCGTCTGCCATGCGATGAAATGTATCGGTAGGCCAGACCCCGAAGATCGGCCGTAGACTCGGACGTTCCCAATGGCTCCCCAATCACACATGCGCGAGCTGCTCTCGGCCAGCCCGCTCTTCGCGCTGCTGCCCGGGGATGTCCTCGCCCTGGTCGAGGAGAGGCTCGAGCCCTTCCCCGTAGAGTCGGGAGACTGGCTCATTCGCAAGGGCGACCCCGGGGATGCCATGTACATCGTCGATTCGGGGCGCCTGGAGGTGGTCCTCGGCGAACACGAAGGTGTCGAGACCGAGGATGACGAGGCGGTCCGGGTACTGCGGGTCCTGGGGCGGGGGGCCACCGTAGGCGAGCTCGCCCTGGTGACCGGGGATCCGAGGTCGGCATCGGTCAAGGCCACCCGCGACAGTGAGCTCTTCCGCCTCTCCTTCGACGACTTCCACGCCCTCCTTGACGACAGCCCGGCATTCGGCCACGCCCTGGTGAAGGTGCTCGGCCAGCAGCTCCAGGCCAGCGGTGGCTTCCCCGGCGACATGCCGACGCCGAGGACCACCGCCTTCATCCCGTTGCAGGAGGAGATGAACGTGGAGCTGGTGGCCGAGGTGCTCAGGGAGGCGTTCGGGCCGCTCGAGGACGTCGTGGTCCTCGACCAGCACACCGCCGAGCGGGGCTCGGCGGACGCCTGGGGCCACCAGCTTGACGACCTGGAGCAGGGCCATGACCGCGTCATCCTCGTCGCGCAGTCGACCGACACGCCCTGGCGGCGGTTCTGCGTCCGCCAGGCCGACCGCCTGGTCTGCGTGACGCGGCCGGAGATGCCGCCGCCCAACCGGCCGATGCCCCGTCTGAAGGGCTGCGACCTGGTGCTGGCGGGCCCAGAGCAACCGGCCGAGGTGGCCGACGCGTGGATCGACCGTCTCAAGCCCCGGGCGCGCCACCGGGTGTGGACCACCCCCGAAAGCGCCAGCATCCCGGACGCCGAGCGCGCCGCCCGTCGCCTGGCCGGCCGGTCGCTGGGGCTCGTGCTGGGGGGCGGTGGGGCCCGCGGCTACGCCCATCTCGGGGTGCTCGAAGTGCTCGAGGAGAACGGCATCCTGGTGGACCGGATCGGCGGGACGAGCATGGGTGGGATCATCGCCTCGCTCTATGCCTATGGCCTCGACGCCGAGCAGCGCCGCAGAGCCGCGGCGGCCTTCTTCTCGCCCCGCGTGCGCCACCGATACCAGGTCCCGCCGCGCAGCGCCGTCGCCCGCACCGAGGGCGCCGAGGAGATGATGACGAAGGTCTTCGGGGACGCCACGATCGAGACGCTTCCGGTCGACCTCTTCACGATCGCCGCCGACCTGATCGACGCCGAGATGGTCGTACAGCGGCGCGGGCGCGTTGCCGATGCCGCCCTCTCGACGGCGCGGATCCCGGCCATTCTTCCTCCCGGGCGCTTCGACGGTCGCCTGCTGGTGGACGGCGGCCTGATCCGCAACCTCCCGGTCGGCGTGATGGCCGACATGAACGAGGGGCCGGTGGTAGCGGTTGAGGTTGGCGGGCGGTTTGAACCGGCGGTCGAGGCCGACGGCAGCCCCGGGTTGCCGGGGGTGGGCGAGACGCTGATGCGCTCGATTCTGCTGGGGTCGGCCGCGATGGCCGACTCCGTCGCGACCCGCGCCGACCTGCTCATCGAGCCTGAGGTCTCGGACCTCAAGATGCTCGCCTTCCACGAGATCGACAAGGCGGTGGAGGTCGGCCGCCGGGCAGCCGAGGAGAACCTGGAGGCGATCAGGGAACTGGTCGCGAGCCGATAAGTCGCAGCAGCGTCTCGGCTACCTCTTCGTTGGCGTTCGGGCCCTTCATGAAGAAGGCGTCGGACCCGGCCTCCCGGGCCATCCCAAACAGCTCGTTGCCGCCGGAGGCCGACCACACGACCACGGGCGTGCCGGCCAGGGACGAGTCGGCCCGTATCGCCCGGACAAGCTCGAAACCGTCCATGCCGGGCATCTCGAAGTCGGTGAGGACGGCGTCAATGCCGCCGTCCTGCAGCCGGGCAAGGGCCACCGACCCGTCGGGCGCGGTCTCGACGAGGTAGCCGGCGGCAACCAGCAGCCGGCGGCCACGTTCGAGCTGGGTCTCCGAGTCGTCCACGAGCAGTACCCGCGGAGGCGGCGGCAGCTCGGCTACGAGTGCGCGTGCGTCGACGATCCGCAGCACCTCGCCGTCGGGCAGGATCGCCGCGCTGCGAACCATCTCGACCTCGGGGAGCGGTGCGGGTAGCGGCATCGTGTTGAGTCGAAGCACCGAGCGGACCGACTCGACGGGAAGCGCGATCCGCCGCATCTCGTGGGCGACGACGATCGCAAACGAGGGGTCACCGTGTCCCGCCGGCGCAAGGGCGGCCATCGTCTCCTCGCCGGCCAGCGGAACCCGGCGGCTCTCCACCTGCACCTCCCGGGCGCCGTCGCCGTTGAGGCGCAGGATCCGGTCGGCATCCGAGAGGACGATGCCCAGCGGGGATCCCCCGAGCTCGGCGATGATGCACTCGGTTGCGGCGATAGCCAGGGGCGCGTGGAGGGTGACGGTCGTCCCGGAGCCCGGAATGCTTGCGATGTCGACGCTGCCCTGCAGCGCCGCCAGGCCCTCGAAGACCGCATCGAGACCCACCCCGCGCCCCGAGATCTCGCTGACCGAGTCCCTGGTGCTGAAGGCCGGCCGCAGCACGAAGCGGATGATCTCCCCGTACTCCATCTGGGCGGCCTCGGCCGGTTCGACCAGGCCTGCCTCGATCGCCTTGGCACTCACGGCGTCACCGTCGATTCCGGCCCCGTCGTCGGCGATCGCGATGGCGAGCTGCGAACCTGCGGCCCGGGCGCTCACCGAGAGCGTCCCGGTCTCCGGCTTGCCGGCCGCTGCCCGCATGGCAGGCGGTTCGATCCCGTGGTCTATCGCGTTGCGCACCAGGTGCACCAGCGCCGGCCGGACCACCTCGAGAACCGCGCGGTCCACGTCGATCTCACCGCCGGAGACCTTCAGCTCCACATCCCGGCCCAGGTCCCGGGCCAGGTCGCGGACGGCGCGGGGCAGCGGGTCGAAGGCGAGCGACAGGGGAACGGTGCGAGCCTGGTTTACGTCGTCGGAGAGCTCGCGGGCAGCCCGCTGCAGCCGGCTGAGGGGACCCTGGGTCACCTCGCGGATGGCCCCGGCGCGAGCGTCGTGTTCATGGGCGGCCAGGTCGGCAGCCTCGGCCTCCCCGGTGACGATCCCGGTGGCATGCTCGACGCTGACCCGGGCAGTCTCCAGCTCGCGGACGGCGGCCACGAGTCGGTCGAGCTTGGCCACCGAGACGCGGACGGTCGCGTTCTGGGCCGAGCGGTCGGCTGCGGCCGCGGCAGCGGTGCCGGGTGGAGGCTCGGCGGGCTCTGTCACCGGCGTGGGCATGCCGCCGGTCTCTGGTGGCTCCTGCGCCCCCCGGCCGGCTGTGGCCGCATCTTCGCCGGCGGCCTCGTTCAGCTCGTCGCAGATCGCGGTGACGTTCACGTCGGTGGGCGGTCCGCCGGTAGCTGCGGCGACGATCGCCTCGATTGCATCGAGGGCGCGGTAGCCAAGGTCTGCTGTCTCTCCACTGACCTCCGTGCGCCCGGCCTCGGCGCGCAGGAGGTTCTCCAGGGCGTGCGAGATCCGGTCGACCGGCTCCAGCTCCACGGCGCGGGCGCTCCCCTTGAGGCTGTGGGCAGCGCGCATCATCTCGTCGACCTTTCCCGCTCCGACGGCAGCCTGCGCGTCGGCCTCCAGGGCGACGAGCCCGCTGGAGAGCGTGTCGAGCTCGTCCCGGGCCTCCCCGGCGAAGATCTCCAGGAGCTGCCGGCGCAGGTCGTCGTCGGGCCGAAATGCCTTGCTCACGAAGCGCCCCGCATCATCTCGTCTTCGAGCAGGAGCTCAATATCGATCACCCGCGGCTCGCCGGGCGGGGCCGGCAGCAGCCAGTCCGGGTCACCCTCGAGCGGTTCGTCCGGGAGGGCGTCGGGTCCGGGCTGCTCACGGGTCCCGCGCACGCCTTCGCAGAGGAGGCCAAACTCGGCCTCTCCGGACGTGACGGCGACCATGACGCCACCGCTGGTCGGCCTGCCGTCGAGGAGCACGCCGAGGTCGGCGACCCCGATCAGGCCGCCGCGCAGGTTGGCTACGCCGCGCCAGCACTCCCCGGCCCCGGTCACGGGAGCAACTACCGGGTCGGCAATGATCTGGATCAGGTCCTGCTGGCGAAGGGCCCGGCCCCCGGGCTCCAGCTCCATCAGCCCTCCCGGTGCGCTCACCGGCACCAGGCTAGATCTCGGTGAGGGTCTTGGCGAGGTCCCGCAGGCGCTCGGCCAGCGCATCGAGCTCGGCGGCGGCACGGGACGAGTCATGAGCAGAAGCCTGGACTGCCTTGCCCTGGCTGCTCACTTCATCGGTCGCCTCGACGAAGCGCTCGGCCACTCGCTGCTGTTCGGGGGCGGCGTCGGCGATCTCGCGCGTCGTGCGCTCGGCCTCTTCGTTGGCTGCCGCAAGTTCCTCGATGGTCGCCGCAGCGCTCTCGGCCCGCCTGCGGCCCTCGCTGACCGCCTGGATGCCGTGCTCGGCCGAACGCTCGGCATCACGCGTCGCCTTGTCGATCTCGCCGAGGATCGAGCGGATCTGGGCGGTGGCCCGCTTGGAACGCTCGGCCAGGACGCGCACCTCCTCGGCCACCACGGTGAAGCCGGCGCCATGCTCGCCGGCCTTGGCCGCCTCGATCGTCGCGTTGAAGGCGAGCAGGTTCGACTGGTCGGCGATGCTGGAAACCGTCGCGATGATCTCGCTGATCTGCGCGGTCTGGCTGGCCAGGGCCGAGATCTCCGAAGAGATTCCCCTGACCCGCTGGTCGATCTCGCCCATGGCGCGGTCCACCTCGGCAGCGGCAGCCTTGCCCTCCTCGCCCGCAGCGGCCGCCTTGCCGGCCTGCCTCGAGACGAGCTCCGCGCTGGTGGCGATCCGCTCGCCGGTCTCCTGCATCTCGGCGACCAGGCCCCGGATCTCCTCGATGCTGGTCAGCTGCTGACCGGCGAGGTCTTCGGTCTTCTGGGCCCTGGCGCGGCCGTTCTCGGCGCTCTCCTGGAGGCGCTCGGAGCCCGCTTCGACCTCGATCGAGGACTGCCGCAGCTGCCGGGCCCGGCCGGTGAGGCTCCGGCTCACGATCAGGGCGATGATGGCGGCAATGATCCCGACGAGGACCGTGGTTATGACCAGGAAACGCGTCAGGCGGGTGGCGTCCTGCAGCGCGTCGGCCTTCTGCTCCACGGCGAAGGTCACCCAGTCGAGCGGGGGGTCCCCAATCTGCTGGTCCATCGGCGCGTACCCGGCGACCGAGTCCTCCGGTATCAGGGTCCCGCCGGTGTCATCGACCACGAATCCGGGTGTCTTGCTCGCCTGGGCGGTTTCGTAGACCTGGTCGGAGCTGACGTCGGCGCCGAGGTCCGACCCCTGGCCGGGTGCCAGCAGGATCCGCCCCTGGCGGTCGGTGAGGTAGATCCCGAGGCCGCCCTTGGCGGCGCGGCTGGCGTAGGCGCCGGTGGTCTCGTCCGACTCGCTCACGAACGCTGCCCAGTTGGTGAACAGCGCGACCACGCCGACCACCTTCCCGCCCCGGGTTACCCCGATTGCGGTGACGGGTGCGATCGGGGCGGTCCCGTTCCCCTCCAGCTCGCCGATGATCGGCCGCGGCTCAACCGTCTGGATGACCGGGTTGGCTCGTCGCCCCTCGGCCGCCTTCAGTGCCTTGGTGAACCAGGAAGGGCGACCGATCGACTTGCCGACGAAGTTGCGCGGCGGCACGTTCCTGGTGTTGCCTGGCGGGTTGATCGCAATCCCGACGACGCGGCCCCTTGTATCGACCGCGACGATCTGGCGGTAGAGCGGGTCCATCGACAGGACTTCCTCGGTGAGCTTGTCGGTGGTGAACGCCGGTCTCATCGCCTTGACTCGATCGCTGTTCGCGACCGACTTGGCGTCCAGCTGGGAGCGCCGCAGGCTGCTTTCCACGTCCACCATCGCGCTGACCGCAGCGTTCCTCACCTCCCGCCCGGCCGCGTCGACCAGGAGGGAGCGGGTCTGGGTCTCGGCGATGAGGGCGATGACCACCACCGGAACGAGGGCGAGGAGGACGAGGAGCCACGGCAGCCGGCGCGGGGAGGTGATCCAGCGGGTTGCGGCGCCCGTCCCCCTGGGGGGCTTCTCGGGCGGGGTCCCGCCGTCCGTTCGGGCGGCGCGGTCGGGCGCTTCTCCAGCCTCCTCCAGCACGGCGCAGACGCTACCAGCGCGGCGCCCGCAGCATCAGTCCTCCCCGGCGAAAGACCAGACGCCCAGGGGCTGTTCGCGGCCGCGGATGTCGACTTCATCCACGAAGACCAGGTCTCCCGGGTCGTCGACCAGCATGTCGTGCGTGGTCTGGGCGCAGTAGAGCTGGTGCGGGGTGCCCTTGGTCATGCCCTCAAGGCGGGCCGCCGTATTGGTGGTATCGCCGAGGGCGGTGTACTCGAGCCGCTTCTCCGAGCCTACGTTGCCGGAGACGACGGTGCCGCTGTTGAGGCCGATGCCCATCCGGAAGCCCTCCCCGAGCCCGTTCTCCTCCATCCACGCGCTGAAGCGGGGGAGGTGTGTGTCGAGCATCGCTCGGGCGGCCCGCAGGGCGCGGTCGGCGTGGTCGGGCTGCTCGAGCGGCGCCCCGAACACGGCCATGATCCCGTCGCCCATGTAGGCGACGATCGTGCCCTCCTCGGCGAGAATCGCCTCCGACATCTCGCCGAGGTAGCGGTTGACGACCTCGATCACCTGCTCGGGCTCCATGTGCTCCGAAAACTGGGTGAAGCCGCGCAGGTCGGTGAACATGACCGTCGCGGTGCGCGAGATGCCGCCGAGCTTCACGCCCTCGTCGCTGCGGGTGATGATCTGGTCGGCGACCGACTCCGGCACGAACCGCTTGAAGGCGTCCTTGAGCTTGCCGTAGAGGCGCTCGATCTCGGCCTGCTGCTCGGCGATCTTGCGGTGCAGGTCGGTAACTCGTTCGGCGGCGATCAGCCGGGTGGCCAGCGAGACCTGGTCGAGCGGCTTGATCAGGTAATCGTCGGCGCCGATCTCCATGCCGTCGATCACCTCCTCGGAGGTGTCCTGCGCGGTCAGCAGGACGACGTAGACGTAGCGCCCGTCGAGGCCGCGGATGTTGCGGCACAGCTCGTCCCCGTCCATACCGGGCATCTGGCGGTCGGTTATGCAGACGTCGATCGCGGTGTCGTCCTGAACGAGCTTCCACGCCTCCAGGCCGTCCTCGGCGGTGACCGGCTCGTGCCCGAGCGCCTCGACGGAGCGTTCGAGCAGCAGCCGCCATGTGGGGGAGTCGCTGGCGCAGAGGACCCGCATGGCGGCCGATCCTATCCGGGGCGCTTCGCGGCGGCCCGGCGCCGGGCGCCTGCGCCCTCCGTACCCTCTGGAGAGTGATCGCCGCCGCCCTGAGCGACCTCGTCGCCGCCACGATCGCCGCTGCCGCCGTGGCTGCCCCGGTCCCCGCGACCCCTGCCGCCGCCGAGAGGCCACCCGTCCGCTGGGACGCGATTCCCTACGGAGTGCAGCGGCGCAGCGACATGAAGGCCTACTCGCGCCGCCACTACGGGATCGACAGCAACCGCCTCTCCCGGCCCAGGGTGATCGTCCAGCACATGACCGAGGGCTCGAGCTACTCGTCGGCCTGGAACATCTTCGCCCGCAACGTGCGTGACAGTGAGCTGGGCGAGCTGCCGGGGGTCTGCACGCACTTCGTCATCGAGAAGAATGGGCGGGTCAGCCAGCTCGTGCCGCTCTCGCTGATGTGCCGACACACGGTCGGCCTCAACTACACGGCGATCGGCATCGAGCACGTTGGCTTCGAGGAGTCCGGGGTGATGGGCAACCGGAAGATGCGCCAGGCGTCACTGCGCCTCACCAACTGGCTTCGCTGCCGCTACGACATCAGGCTCTCCAACGTGATCGGCCACAACGAGAGCCTGCGCTCGCCCTACCACCGTGAGCGCGTGGCCCGCCTGCGCACGCAGACCCACGGCGACTGGCCGGCGGCGAAGATGCGCCCCTACCGCGCGGCGCTGCGAAGCCTGTCGTGCTGAGCGGCGACGCTGCGACCTTCCTCGGCCACTCGACCGTCCTGATCGAGTCGGCCGGGGCGCGGCTGCTGACCGACCCGGTCCTTCGGGAGCGGCTGGCCCACCTGCGCCGGCACGGGCCGCCGGTCGCCGAGGAGGCCACACGCGGACTCGACGCGATCCTCATCTCGCACCTTCACCACGACCACCTCGACAAGCGCTCGCTGAAGCTCCTGGACCGCTCGACGCCTCTGGTGGTGCCGGCCGGCGGCGGGACGCTCGCCCGCGAGGCGGGGTTTGCCGATGTGCAGGAGGTGCGGGCCGGGGATGAGCTCTCCTTCGGCTCCAGCCGGGTGACGGTGGTCGAAGCCGACCACGACTCCGGTCGCGGCCCACGCAGTCGCCACCGAGCGGAGCCGGTCGGCTATGTCGTTACGGGGGAGAGGTCGGTCTACTTCGCCGGTGACACCGACCGCTTCGCCGGGATGGCCGGGATCGGGGAGATGGGTATAGACCTCGGCCTGATTCCCGTCTGGGGATGGGGCCCGAAGGTCGGGAGCGGCCACCTGGACCCGGAGAGCGCCGCCGAGGCGCTCACCCTGCTGCGCCCCAGGGTCGCGGTGCCGATCCACTGGGGAACGCTCTTCCCGCTCGTCATGCACCGCGTAAGGCCCGACGCGCTCCACGACCCGCCAAGGATCTTCGCCCGCTGCGCGAGCCGTATCGCGCCCAGGACGAAGGTCGAGGTGCTCGAACCGGGCGCCCGGATCGAGCTCGGCTGATCAGCGGCCGGCGGGCGGTTTCATCGCCGCCAGCACCCAGGCGACGAATACGAGCTGGAAGGGCAGCCGCGCAATCAGCGCCGCCCTCGGGATCTGGCGGAAGCGCTCGTGGTCGATCGCCATCTGCACGTTGGCCGGGAAGACCCCGGCGAGCGTGAGCAGCAGGATGATCCCGCCGAACCTGCGCACCCGGGGGTCCGGGCAGGCGATCGCCAGGCCGCCGGCGATCTCGGTGACGCCACTGGCGTAGATCAGCTCGTCGTGAGCCGGAAGCCAGGAGGGCATCATCGGCCTGTAGAGCTCCGGGCGGATGAAGTGCATCACCCCGGCGAAGATGAAGAGCGGGCCACAGAGGGCACGGATCAGGCGCATGGCTTGAGCCTACGCCGCGGCGTCGCCGGGCGCAGGCCCGTTCCCCGGCGCCGGTGGCAGCTGGAAGGGCTCCTCGCCGATGGCGACCACCGGTGGCTCGCCGCCCCCCGCCCGGCAGCTGACCGAGAGCGGGTTGGCCGGGTCGGTGGTCGCGAAGACGGCCATCGCGACGCTGCCGGCCCCGAGGGCGTCGGCCAGTGCCCCAACCGCGTCGACCAGGTGGTCGAGGCCGCCGATGGCGCCGGTGACCTCGCCGGTCTGCGGGTCCACCTCGAACGGGGGGATCGGCTTGACATCGGGCAGCACCGGGGCGACGGTTTCGAGCGGGGCGTCGTGGGGGAGGCGAACGGTGCGGTCGCCCAGGTCGACCTCGATGGCCTCGAAGCGCCCGCAGTCCACCACGGCCGGGCCGATGCCGGGCTCGCGGTCCACCACGGCAATGGCCCGGGCCGCCGTGGAGCGGTGGAGGAACTCGCGCAGTGTCACCACGGCGTGGTCGAGGACACCGACCGAAGCGACGGTCTCGATGGCGGGCTCTTCATCCACGGGCCGCGAAGCTACCAGCGGCTCAGATCTCGCCGGTGATCGGCTCGCCCTCGGCGTTCCAGAGGCTGATCCGCCCGGCGCCGTCCGGGTACTCGCCCATCGCCAGCTTGAACTGCCCGTCGCCTCCGTAGATCTCGGCGGTTGCCGGCCCGTCGTCCGCTCGCTGGCCGACCCGGGTGCGCAGCGTCCCGGCCCGGTCCAGGAGCTCGGTGCCGGTGCCCCCGTCGGGCCAGACCCCGAAGCCGGCCCGGTAGGAGCCGTCACGGTCCCAAAACTCCACCGAGCACTCGCGGTCGCCGGCCGGCCCTTCGCCGAGAAGCACACGGAGCTTCCCGGAGGCGTCCCACACGTTCAGACCGGCCGAGCCGTCGGAGCGCTCGCCGACGCTGATTCGGTGGCCGCGTTCGGCGTCATAGATGTCGAGCGAGGCGCCGCCGTCGAGCCAGGAGCCCAGGGCCGCCCGGAAGGTGCCCTCGCCATCGGCGAGCTTGAGAGCCGCCGACCCGTCGGGCTCGACCACCAGCGTGGCGCGGATCATCCCCGCTGCATCGGCGAGGTCGAGCGAGAGCGCCCCGCCGGGGGCGAAGCCAAGGCGGGCGCGCACCGAGCCATCCTCCCCGGTCAGCTCGAAGGCGCGGGCCCGGACCACGTTGCCGGTCTCTTCGTCCATGTCCGGGATACGGCCTGCGGCGCGTTGCCGCTCACCCGGCGACGAAGGCCGCACGCTCGATCCGCGTGGCGACTACCGCGCTCCAGGGCTCGCCCGTCTCGCGGAGCCTTCTGGCCGTGGCGGCGTGGTCGTAGTGCACGCGCCGGTGTTCGACCGTTCCGTCGTCGTGGACCAGCGCCCAGGCGGCGCGGGGGTTGCCGTCGAACGGCATCCCCACGCTTCCCGGGTTGACCAGCTCGATCCCCGTCGCCCCGTCGACCCGCAAGAAGGGCAGGTGGGTGTGGCCGAAGTAGAGACGACGCTCGGCGACCCCTTCCAGCAGGCGAGCGTCCTCGCTGCCCGGTTCGGGAAGGAAGGACTCGACGTCGGAGGGCGGGGAGGCGTGCCAGGCCCGGGTCTGCTCGCCGGCCGGGATGCTGGCGGGGAGCGTCGCCAGGCGGGCCACCCGCTCCTCCCCGAGCGCCTGCCGACAGGACTCAATCGCCCCCTGTACGACCTCGTCGTCGGGCGCCTCATCGGGCCGCGCCGCCCAGCGCTCCCCATTCCCCCGGATCCAGTCGGCAGGGAGGCTCTCCAGGAGGTCGAGCGTCTCGGCCGGCCAGCCGCCGAAGAGCGCGTAGTCGCCGCCCAGCAGGTAACGGTCGGCGCCCCGGCCGTCGGCATCGGCGATCACCGCCTCGAGCGCCGGCAGGTTCCCGTGCACGTCGTAGAGCAGCGCGAGCACCATGCCAACCTATTGCCGTGGCTTTCGCATTGAAAGGGCCGACGCTGACGCTGCGGCCACCCGAGCCGGAGGATGCCCCCGCGCTGCTGGAGCTTGCCGGCGACCCGGAAGTGACCCGCTGGTTCTCGTGGGGCCCCTACACCGACGAAGGCCAGGCCCTGGCCTGGATCGAGCGCTGCGAGCGCCAGCGCGAAGAGGGCGTACACCTCGACCTCCTGATCGTCGATCACGAGAGGGGGCCGGCCGGCGTCACGGGCCTGAGTGAGTTCAGCCCCCGCGACCTGCGCTGCGTGGTCGGCACCTGGCTGGGAACCGGCTTTCAGGGCACCGGGGTTAACCGGGAGTCGAAGGCGATCATTACCCGCCTGGCCTTCGATCATCTCGGGATGCACCGGGTCGGCTCCTACTCAAACCCGGAGAACGAGCGCTCCACCAGGGCGCTGCTCGGTGTCGGCTTCACCCAGGAGGGGGTGCTTCGCGACTGGCACCGCCACGACGGCCGGTGGCTTGACGTCAACGTCTTCGGTCTGCTGGCCGGCGACTGGGAGCAGGGGCCGCTGGCCGGCGTGCCGGTCGAGCTGGAGGGGGAGATCCCGCCGGCCTTCCCCCGCGGCTAGTCGCGCTGGGTCCAGCTGAAGCCGCGGATGGCGAAGAAGACCGCCGCGACTGTCCAGATTCCGAGCACCGCCAGGTCGGAGAGCTGGTCGGTCAGCGGCGCCCCCGTTACCAGCGCCGCTTTCAGTCCGTTGATCACGTGGATCAGGGGCAGCGCCTCGGCGATGTCGGCGAGGAACTGGGGCAGCACGTCGACGTTGTAGAAGACGCTCGAGATGAAGATCATCGGCAGGAAGACGATGTTCGTGTAGGCCGGCGCCGCCTCGAAGTTGGGGATCACGTGCGAGAAGGCGACCCCGAGGGCGGCAAAGCAGGTGATCCCCAGGAGCGTGAAGACGGCGAGGTCGACCCAGTTCTTTGGCCACCCGATGTCGAAGACGAAGCGTGCGGCGATGATCACGATCGCGATCTGCAGCACGGCGTTGGTGGCCGCGCTGCCGATTATCCCGGCCAGGTAGGAGCCGCCCGGGAGGGGGGTGCCGTGGATCCGCTTGAGGACGCCCTGCTCGCGAAGGAAGGTCATCTGCGTGGCCAGCGCGTTGAAGGTCGTGGCCATGATGCTCAGGCCCGCGATGCCCGGGACGATGATGTCGAGGTTCTCCTGGCTGTCGCGGAAGATCGCCCCGAAAAGGAACAGGAAGAGGAGCGGCAGGAAGAAGCTGAAGAAGGCGGCCGCGGGGTTGCGCCAGAACATCCGGCGCTCGAGCCGGTACTGGCGCCAGGAGAGGGCGGCGGCGCTCATACGACCTCGTCCACCTCGTCGGCGGTGAGTTCGAGGTAGACGTCCTCGAGGGTCGGCCGGGTGACCGAGATCTCTTCGATCCCCGACCCGCGGGCCAGCGCGGCGCTGGTCAGCTGGTGAAGCAGCGCCGTCGGGTCCTCCTCCTCGCGCTCCTGGGCGATGCCGTGCTCGTCGCGCCAGGCCACCCGGTAGCGGCCGGCGCTGGCGCTTAGGGTCGCCGGCGGGCCCTCGGTGAGGATGCGTCCCTCCTTGATGATCGCCACGCGGTCGCAGAGTGCCTGGGCCTCGTCGAGGTAGTGGGTGGTCAGCAGCACCGTCTTGCCGAGCTCCTGGAGCTGGCGGATCGTGGCCCACGCCTCGCGGCGGGCCGCCGGGTCGAAGCCGGTCGTCGGCTCGTCGAGGAAGATCAGGTCCGGGTCGCCGACGAGGGCAAGTGCGAGGTCGAGCCGGCGCTTCTGGCCGCCCGAGAGGCTGCGCGCCGGCTCGTCGGGGCGGTCGCTGAGCCCGGTGATCTCCAGGACCTCGTCGACGCTCCGCGGGTGGGGGTAGAAGCCGGCCCACTGCTCCACCGCCTCACGCACCCGAATGTGCCTGTACATCCCGCAGCTCTGGAGCACGATCCCGGTGCGCTCGCGCAGGGCGCGCGGGCGCTGCTGCGGGTCGAAGCCCAGCACCGAGACGATCCCGTCGCTGCGCTGGCGGTACCCCTCGAGGATCTCGACGGTCGTGGTCTTCCCGGCGCCATTCGGCCCCAGGAGGCCGAAGATCTCGCCTGTGGCGACCTCGAAGTCGACGCCGGCGACCGCCTCGTGGTCCCCGTAGCTCTTGCGCAGGTCGCGAACGAGGATGGCCGGAGCGCTCTGGGACACGCGGCGATGATCGCAAACCGGATGTGAAATACCGGTGCCGCCGGCCCACGCCCAGGCCGGCATCGCAATAATGGCGCCGTGGCCAAGGCACGCCCGATACCCGGCCTGAGCGCCGACATCTCCTACGCCCACGCCGCGGCGCTGACGATCGAGGTGCGCAGCGAGGAGCTTTTCGCCCACTCCGAGGGCGTCCTGGATACGCAGGACATCACGCGGCTGCACGCGATGAGGGTGTCGACGAGGCGGTTGCGGGCGGTGCTCGAGTTCTACGCCCCGTGCCTGCCCAGGGAGCAGCTGCGCCCGGCGCTCAAGGAGGTCAGGCGCCTGGCCGATGCGCTCGGCGCCCGCCGCGACCCGGACGTGGAGCTCCAGGCGCTTACCCAGTTCGCCGGGGCGGTCGGCCCGCAGGACAGGCCGGGAGTGGAGCGCTTCATCGAGGGCACGCGCCGCCAGCAGGCGGAGGCCAACGCCGACCTTGCCGTGGCCCTCGAGGCAATGGTCGCCGACGACCTTCGCGGACGGCTTGAGGAACTGGCGGCCGCGGCCGCGATCCGCGCCGGCCTCGAGGACCAGGCGCTGGCCAGCGAAGGGACGCAGCTGCGGTGAAGCCAGGGAAGGTCAAGAACCTCGACCCCGATGGCTCCCTGGCCGCAAACGCCGAGAAGGTCGTCTCGGCGCGGCTCGACGAGCTCTGGTCGTTTGTGCCCGACGTGCTCGACCCGGCCAACGTGGAGGAGCTGCACGAGATGAGGATCGCGGCCAAGCGCCTGCGCTACGTGCTCGAGGTAACGGCCGAGACCTGCTTCGGCCCCTACGCGGTGGCGGCCGAGAAGCGGATCAAGCGCCTCCAGGACCTGCTCGGCGAGATCCACGACTGCGATGTGCAGTACCCGCGGGTCGATGCGCTGCGGCGGGAGCTGGAAGGCGAGGCCGCCTCCCAGCTGCGCGAAATGGCCCAGGGGAGCGCCGACCTGGACCCGGGCCTGGTCGCGTCCCTTGAGCCGGCCACCGAGGAGCGGGGGCTGGTCACCCTGGCCACCTATCTCCGGGCACGGCGCGAGCTTCTCTACGATCAGTTCGTGGCGATGTGGAACGACCTCGAGCGTGACGGCCTGCGGGCCCGCCTCAAGTTCGCCCTCTCCGAGCGCCCGAATGCGGCCGCAGGCGGCCTGGCCCAGCCCGTGGGAGGAGGCCGGTGACCGACACCGACCGCGCCCCTTCCGGGGGCGAGGACCTTCCGGTGCCGGTCACCGCTCCGGCGCCGGGGCCCACGGCCGAGGACCCGTTCCCCGCGCCGAGGCGCTCGAGCGACCTGGCCGACCCGACCCGCTCGTTCAACCGCGAGATCTCGTGGACCGACTTCAACGACCGCGTCCTCCAGCTCGCCGAGAGCCCGCCGGAGGAGCAGCCGCTGATGGAGCGGCTCAAGTTCTGCTCGATCTACTCCTCCAACCAGGACGAGTTCTTCATGGTCCGGGTCGCCGGGCTACTGGACCAGGTCGACGCCGGCATCGAGAAGATGCGGGGCGGCCTCACTCCGAGCACGACGATCGACGCCCTGCACGAGAAGATCGTCCCGCAGGTCCAGCGCCAGGCCCGCCTCTGGCAGGACCGCCTCATGCCGGAGCTCGCCGGGCACGGCATCCGGGTCGTCGGCCTCGATGAGCTGACCGAGGAGCAGCGAAGCCGGATCGACGAGCGCTTCCGCAAGCAGGTCCTGCCGGTGCTGACGCCGCTGGCCGTCGGCCTTGGCCGCCCCTTCCCATATATCTCCAACCTCTCCCTGAGCCTGGCGGTGATGGTCCGCGACCCCGAGACCGACCAGGACGTCTTCGCCCGGGTCAAGGTTCCCAAGGAGCTGACCCCGCGCTTCTTCCCGGTGGCCAAGGGCGACACGCGGTTCGTGCCGCTCGAGCAGCTGATAGCCGCCAACCTCGCCGAGCTCTTCCCGGGGATGGAGGTGGTCGACCACGCCTGCTTCCGCGTGACCCGGGACTCAGACTTCGAGATCTCCGACGAGGCCGACGACCTTCTGGAGGCGGTCGAGGCCGAGCTCCGGCAGCGCCGGTTCGGCGAGGTGGTGAGGCTCGAGGTCGAGGAGGGGATGAGCGAGGAGATCCTTCGCCAGCTGGTGGAGGCCATGAACGTCTCCGACCGCCAGCTCTACAAGGTGCCGGGGATGCTCGACCTCACCGACCTGATGCAGATCGTCGGGCTGCCCGGATACGAGGAGCTCCGCGACGAGCCCTGGAGCCCGGTCGTCCAGCCCCGGCTGATCGAGGCCGAGGACGAGGAGCTCGACATGTTCTCGGTCATCCGCCAGGGGGACCTGCTGGTCCACCACCCGTATGACTCCTTCGGGGTCTCGGTCGAGCGCTTCGTGCAGCGCGCGGTCGAGGACCCGGACGTCCTGGCCATCAAGCAGACCGTCTACCGCACCTCCGACGACTCGCCGCTGGTCCCGGCGCTGATCACCGCCAGCGAGCACGGCAAGCAGGCGGTCTGCCTGGTGGAGATCAAGGCGCGCTTCGATGAGCAGGCCAACATCAAGTGGGCGCGCAAGCTCGAGCGCTCCGGCGTGCACGTCGTCTACGGGATGCCGGAGATGAAGACCCACGCCAAGTGCGTCCTGGTCATCCGTCGCGAGGGTGACGGCGTGCGCCGGTACGTGCACATCGGGACCGGCAACTACCACCCCAAGACTGCGCGGCTGTACACCGACTTCGGCCTCTTCACCTGCGACGAGCAGATCGGCGCCGACGTCTCGGAGATGTTCAACCACCTGACCGGCTACGGCCGCCCGGACCTCTACCACGAGGTGCTGGTGGCCCCGAACTTCATGCTCGACGGGATCATCGACCGGATCGGGCTGACCATCGCAGCCGCGCAGGCCGGCCAGCGGGCGCAGATCCGGATGAAGATGAACGCGCTGGTCCACCCGCGGGTGATCGAGGCGCTCTACGAGGCCTCGAATGCGGGCGTGAACATCCAGCTGAACGTTCGTGGCGCCTGCTGCCTCAAGCCCGGCGTGCCGGGAATGTCGGAGAACATCCGCGTCGTCTCGATCGTCGGGCGCTTCCTCGAGCACTCCCGGATCTACAACTTCCAGTACGGCGACCATGAAGAGGTCTTCATCGGCTCGGCCGACCTGATGCCCCGCAACCTCGACAACCGGGTCGAGCTGATCGCCCCGGTCAAGGACCCCGAATGCCGTGCCGAGGTGCTCGACGACCTCGACCGCTGCCTGGCCGACAACACCAACTCCTGGGTCCTGCGACCCGACGGGAGCTGGGAGCGTCTCTCGCCCGGCCCCGGCGATGAGCCGCGCAATGTCCAGAAGGAGATGATGGGAATAGCGCTGGCGCGGGCCGCCGAGGCGGCCGTCGCACAGTGACCGCCGGCCGCGCGTTCGCCGCCGGCATCGCCGGGGGCGCCGTGGTGGTCGCACTTCTCCTACTCCTCACCGCGGGTGGGGGAGGGGACAAGGCCGGATCGGCCAGCACCGGCGCGGTGCAGGTACCGGCGACGACGCCGACGACGGCCGCCGATGAAGAGCCCGAGGCTCCGGCTCCGGCCACCGGCAGCTACCGCGGCCCGGTCCCGATCCTCATGTATCACGTGGTCAAGGCTCCGGCTCCGGGAACACCGCAGGCCGAGCTATGGGTGCCCGCCCAGACCTTTCGCCAGACCATCGCCGCCCTGAAGAAGGCCGGCTACGCCGGGGTGACGATGGAGCAGGTCCACCGGGCGTGGAACGGCGGGCCGGGCCTGCCGGCCAGGCCCGTCGTGGTCAGCTTCGACGACGGCTACCTCAGCCACTACGAGTCGGCACGGCCGATCCTTCGGGATGCCGGCTGGCCCGGCGTCCTGAACCTCAAGACCGGCAACATCGACCCCAAGGGCGGGATCGCCCCGTGGCAGGTCAAGGCGCTGGTCGCCGCCGGCTGGGAGATCGGCGCCCACACGATCACCCACGCCGACCTGACGACGCTCGACGCCGCCGGCCTGGACCGCGAGGTCGCCGGCTCGAGGAAGGCGCTGGAGAAGCAGTTCGGCGTTGAGGTGAACACCTTCTGCTACCCGGCCGGCAAGTACGACGCCGAGGCCGAGCAGGCGGTCAAGCGGGCCGGGTTCACCACCGCGACCACCGTCGAGCCGGGCATAGCCTCGCCGAAGGACAACCAGCTGCTGCTGCCGAGGGTCCGGGTGAATGGCAGCGACTCGCCGCAGGCGGTGCTGGAGCGGGTGCGGACCGGTGCCGGCGCGACCGGCGGCGGCTACGGCTGACCCGCGGCTGCCGCTACCAGTGGACGCCGCGGGTGAGGTTGGCCATCGCCCGCTGCTCGATCGACGGCCCCTCGCTCTCTGCCGCGGCGACCTCTCCCTTGGCTGCGGCGGAGTCGGGGAAGAGGCGGTACCCGGTGGCCAGGACCTGGTCGAGGGCCTTTGGGGCAATCGCGTAGAGCACTTCCGCGACGGTGCCGAGCGTGGTGTTGATGTGCTTCGGGCGCTTGCGCAGGGCGTCGCAGATCATGTCGGCGGCCTCGTCCGGGGAGATCGTCGGGAACGACTTGTAGATCGTCGTCGGGGCGATCATCGGCGTTCGCACCAGCGGCATGTGCACCGTCGTGAAGGTGATGTTGTAACCGATCAGCTCGGAGCTGACGACGCGAGACCAGGCGTCGAGCGCCGCCTTCGAGGCGACGTAGGCGCTGAATCGCGGCGGCGCGGCCTGGACCCCGATCGACGAGACGTTGACGATGTGGCCGAATCGCCGTTCGCGCATGTGGGGGATGAACCCCATCACCAGCTTGATCGCCCCGAAGTAGTTGAGCTGCATGGTGCGCTCGAAGTCGTGGAAGCGGTCGAGGCTCAGCTCGACCGAGCGGCGGATCGAGCGGCCGGCGTTGTTGACGATCATGTCGACCGAGGCGTGGTCGGCGAGAATCTGCTCGACCAGTCCGTCGATCGAGTCCAGGTCGGCAAGGTCGGCCGAGTAGACCGAAGCGGTTCCGCCGCGCATCTCGATCTCCTCACGCACCTCCTCGAGCTTCTCGATGTTGCGGGCGACCATGATCGGTATCCCGCCCGAGGCGGCCACCTTGAGCGCCGTCGAGCGCCCGATCCCGCTTGATGCGCCGGTGATCACCACGGTGCGGCCGTTGATCGCCGCCTCGAGCGAGCGGCTCTTGAAGCGGTCCGGGTCCATCTTTCGCTCCCAGTAGTCCCAGAGCACCGGCGCGTAGTCGGTCAGAGGCGGGACGGCAATCCCGGTGCCGGCGAGGGCATGCTCGCTCTCGGCGGTGTCGAAGCTGCAGGTGAAGCCGGCGTGCTCAATCACCTGGTCGGGGATTCCAAAGTCCTCAAGAACCGCCTCACGGATCGCGTGGGCACCGGGGAGGCTGGTCAGCGAGGCGAGTGCCTGCCCGACGGGGAGGGCGCCGGTGAGGCGCTGGTCCAGGCGGACGGCCACCTGAGGCGCGCCGGCGGCCCGCGCGAACTGGTTGAGCGCCTCGGTCACGCCGATCATCTCCGGGTCGGCGAGGTGGAAGGCGCGGCCGTCGAGCCCTGGCCGGTGGGCGATCTCGACCATCGCGTCGGCCACGTAGTCGACCGGCACCATGTTGACCTCGCCGATCTCCGGTGCGACCAGTGGCAGCCAGGAGGGGAGAGCGTTGCCCAGGCGCCGGATGACCCCGAAGAAGTAGTAGGGGCCGTCGACCTTGTCCATCTCGCCGGTCCGTGAGTCGCCGACGACGATCGCCGGCCGGTAGACGCGCCACGGAACCGAGGAGCGCTCGCGGACCAGTCGCTCGGACTCGTACTTGGTGCGGTGGTAGGGGGAGGGGAGCTCCTGGCCCTCGGCGAACATCTCCTCGGTGAAGCGACCCTGGTAGGAGCCGGCCACGGCGACCGAGGAGACATGGTGGAGCGTGCCCGGCTCGAGCGCGGCGACCAGCTCAAGCATGTGCCGGGTGCCACCGACGTTCAGCTCCTCGTTGCGCCGGTCCGAGGCGGTCATGTCGTAGATGGCAGCCAGGTGGAAGAAGTGGTCGATCTCGCCGCGGTGCTCGGAGATCCATTCGCCGCTGACGCCGAGGCGCGGCTCAAGCAGGTCGCCGGTCACCGCCTCCACCCGGCCTCCGGCGCCCCACTTCTCGCAGAGGATGCCGAGACGCTCCTGGGAGCCGTCGCGGACCAGGACGTAGACGTGGGCCTCCGGGTCGCGGTCGAGCAGGCGCTCGACGAGGTTGCGACCGATGAAGCCTGTCGCTCCGGTTACGAAATAGGTCGGCATCTCGAGGGAGTCTCCTCTTGCTGGCGCATCGCGGTCGGGACGGCCGGAAGCCTAACGGGACTCGGCCGGCTTTACGTTCCGCCCGGCCGACCGTTCGGCCGGGCGGTGCGCTCGATGCGGAGGAAGGCGCCCGGGCCGGCTACCAGCCGGCCTGCCAGTGGTCGCCGGCGGAGGCCTTGAGGCGCTTGGCGGCCGCCTTGCGGGCCTCCTTGCGCTTCTCGAGCCGCCACTGGATGAGGCTCATCGTGAGGATGAAGAGGGGGAAGAAGGCGATGACGATGAAGCCGGCGGTGGTGACCACCTTGTCGGTGGCTGCGCCGTAAAGGCCTTCGCCGCTGAGAGGCTCGAGCTCGCCGGCAACCGCGGCCGGAGCCAGGAGCAGGCCGGTAGCGAGGGTGGCGGGAAGGAGTAGGGCCAGGCGCTTCATTCACCGCACATCGTATAGAACCCGTCGGCATGCCTGCCATCACGCGAGAGCGTCCCGGCGCCGGGATCGAGCTGATCCGGATCGACCGCCCGGACGTCCGAAACGCGCTCGACACCGAGACGACACTGGCGCTGGTGGAGGCCCTTACCGAGGCGGCCTCCGACGAGAGCCTCCACGCCCTGGTCCTCTCCACCACGAGCACGCGCGCGTTTTGCGCCGGCGCCGACATCACCGAGGAGCTGGACGCCGCCGGCGGAGTGCGCCGGATGGAGGCCTATACGGAGATGTACCGCTCGCTCGACGAGGTTCCCGTGCCGGTCGTCTGCGTATGCGTCGGCAACTGCGTCGGCGCCGGGGCCGAGCTGGCGGCCGGAAGCGACCTGCGGATTGCCGGCGACAACCTGAAGCTCGCCTGGGCCGGATCGCGGCTCGGGGTGCCGGTGGGCCCGGCTCGCCTCATCTCCCTGATCGGGCTCGCGCGGGCCAAGGAGCTGGTCTACACCGGACGCGTCATCGACGGCGAGGAGGCGCTTGCGTTGGGCCTGGCCCATCGCCTTGTCACCGCCGCCGAGGCCGAGCCTGCAGCCGTCGAACTGGCCGGGGATCTTGCCGGGCGTCCGGTTGAGGGGCTGCGCCGGCTCAAGCGGATGTTCCGCGAGTTCGATGGCAGCGCCGACCGCGTCGCCCACGAGAACGAGCTGCTGATCGAGTTTGAGCGCGGTGGTGGCGGGCTGCCCCGTGGCGCCTCCGGCTCGTGAAGAGTCGGTGAAGGCGCCGGTCGGGCCCCGGATTCCCTGAGAGACTTCGGGATGTCGATGAGCGCCGCCACTGCCCAGGCCGCCGAGCCCAAGCCGCTCGGGGAGGCCCTCGACGATGCGCCGATGTCGAAGAAGCACCGTGGCTTCTGGCTGCTCGCCGCGCTCGGGATCCTGCTTGACGGCTACGACTTCTTCGTCATCGGGATCGTCAACCCGCTGATCAAGGAGCAGTACGACCTGAGCGCCACCATGGTCGGCCTGGTCTCCTCGGCGGCGATCGTGGGCGCGATTTTCGGGGCCGGCTTCCTTGGCCCGCTGGCCGACAAGATCGGTCGCCGGCGGATCTTCAAGATCGATCTCTGGCTCTTCGTGATCTTCTCGGTCGCCTGCGCCTTCGCACCCTCGGTGGAGCTGCTGATCGCCTTCCGGTTCATGGTCGGCGTGGCGATCGGCCTCGACTACCCGATCGCCGCCAGCTTCCTCTCCGAGGTGCTGCCCAAGAAGGCCCGCGGACGCTGGCTGGTGGGAGCGTTCAGCCTCCAGTCGGTCGGGATCCTGCTCGCCGCGGTCGTCGGCCTGGTCATCCTGCTCGCGGTCTACAACCAGGCCGCCGGAGAGGCGAGCTCCGGCCAGGTCGACCTCGCCTGGCGGATCATGCTCGGCTTCGGCGCCATTCCGGCGCTGGTCATCATCTGGCTGCGGCGGAAGGTGCCCGAGAGCCCGCGCTGGCTGGCCCAGAACGGCCAGGAGGCCGAGGCCGAGGCGATCACCGAGGAGCTCGCCGGAGTCCCGGTGAAGGTGACACCCGCCGACACCGAGAAGGAGATCGCGGCCTCCGAGGGCCTCCAGGCCCTCTTCCAGCCGGCGCTCTTCAAGGCCAACATGATCCGGCGAACGATCTTCACCGCCGTGCCCTGGTTCCTGATGGACATCGCCATGTACGGGGTGGGGATCTTCACGCCGACGCTCCTGGCGGGGATCTTCATCTCCGGGTCGACCACCAACTTCATCGCCGACGACATCACGGCGACCGAGGGCACGGCGGCCCTGGACATCTTCCTGCCGCTCGGGTTCCTGGCCGCAATCTTCCTCGTGGACCGGATCGGGCGCATACCCCTCCAGGTGATGGGCTTCACCGTCATGTCGATCGCGCTGGCGATCCTCGCCATCACCGAGGGGCTGGCCGGCGGGCCGGAGAAGCACCTGGCGCTGGTCTTCTTCGGCTTCGCCCTCTTCAACTTCTTCTGCAACTCCGGCCCCAACGCAACCACCTACGCGCTGCCGGCGGAGGTCTTCCCGTCCGATATCCGGGCGGCCGGGCACGGCTTCGCCGCGGCCAGCGCCAAGTTCGGCGCCGCCATCGGTGTATTCGTCTTCCCGATCCTCATGGCCGACATCGGCGAGCAGGCACTGCTCTTTGCCCTTTCGGGCGTCTGCCTCCTGGCGCTGCTGGTGACGCTCGTCTTCCGGATCGAGACGAAGGGCAAGTCGCTAGAGGAGCTCTCCGGCCGCTCGCTGGCCGAGATCGAGCCGCGCCCGACTCCTCCCTGATCGTTTCCTGCAACCGTGCTGGCGCGGAAGTGAAGAAGGCGTGAATTTCCAGCGGTTTCCGCGGTTGACGGCGAATCCGTACCTACCATCGCCAGTGATGAGAAACGAGAAAAGAGAGGTAGCCAACGATGAGCTACGCAGATATCCACTGCCACCTTCTTCCCGGCGTCGATGACGGCGCCCGCAGCCTCGACGAGGCGCTCGGATACGCCCGGCGCCTTGTAAGCGAGGGCGTGGGGGAGGCGGTGGCCACGCCCCACATCGGCCACCCGGTCTTCGGGGCCAATCCGGAGGAGCTCCCCGAGCGCTTCGGCTCTCTCGTCGAGGCGCTCGACGAGGAGGGGATCCCTCTCCGCCTGCACATCGGCGGCGAGCTCTTCCCGCACGGCAACGCCGACCTGCCCGAGGAGGTGCTCGAGCTGGTCTCGCACGGTCCCGCCGGGGCGAGTTGGCTGCTCATGGAGGTCCCGTTTGCCGGGATCGACGAGCAGTTCGTCGACGAGGCCGGCACCCTCATGGCGAGGGGCTACGGCCTGGTGATCGCCCATCCCGAGCGGGCCTGGGGCCTGCTCGACGGCGGATGGGAGCTGCTTGAGCCCCTGGTGGCCGCTGGCGCCCTGCTGCAGGTCAACGTCTGCTCCCTGCTGGGGAACAACGGACCGCAGGCGCGGCTGGCCGGGGAGGCGCTGGTGAGGGGTGGCCACGCGTTTGCCATCGCCTCGGACGCCCATCCCGGTACCCGCGAGCACACGCTCTCCCTCGGCTTTCCGCTGGCGGTCAGGGCCGGTGCCTCTTCCACCCAGGCATGGCGCCTGACCCAGGCCAACCCGAGGTTCCTGCTCGAGAGCGGGATTCCCAAGGGCCCGGCGGCCCTTCCCTTCGGCCCTCCGGTGGTGGCGTCATGAGCGCAAGGCCCCGCATTCCCGCCCTGGTCGCCTACGTCGCCTGCGCGGGGATGCTGCCGATGGTCACTCCGGCCGTCTCACGCTGGCTGTCAGGCTCCGGACGCGCGCGCTAGGCGGGGCCCAGCCAGCGGGCCAGCTCGTCGAGGGCTCCGGGGCGCACGTAGTAAAAGGCCCACAGGCCCTTGCGTTCGGAGTCGACGATCCCGGCCTCGCGGAGCTTTCTCAGGTGGTGGGAGAGCGTCGACTGCGAGATCTCGAACAGGGGGACGAGCTCGCAGACGCAGACCTTGCCGGCGTTCTCCCGCAGGACGTCGACCAGCTGGAGGCGGATCGGGTCGCCGAGGGCCTTGGCCACCGCGGCCATCCGCGTCGCCTCCTCGCGTGCCACCTCGGGGTAGGCCACCGGCTCGCAGCATGGCTCGCCCGGTGGCCTCTTGGTCTTGGGCGCGGTCTCCAGATCGACGTTCATCAATCTACGAATATCGATTGATTCGATGGTTGTCAATAGATACGGTCTACCGGAAATGACCCGCGTTGGCATCAACGGCTTCGGGCGGATCGGCCGGCTCGACCTCCGGGTCGCCTGGAACGACCCCTCGCTGGAGGTGGTCCACGTCAACGACATCGGCGGCGATGCCGCAGCGGCCGCCCACCTGCTCGAGTTCGACTCCGTCCACGGCCGGTGGGGGGTCGAAGCCGGCGTTGACGGCGATGCGCTCTCCGTCGGCGGCCGGGAGATCGGCTGGTCGTCGGTTGCGGAGCCCGGTGCGGTTGCCTGGGAGGAGCACGGCGTCGAGGTTGTCCTCGAGTGCACCGGCCGCTTCCGCACGGTCGATTCGCTGATGCCCTACTTCGAGCGGGGCGTGCGGAAGGTGATCGTCGCCGCGCCGGTAAAGGACAAGCGGGCGCTCAATGTCGTCGTTGGCGTAAACGACGTTCTGTATGACCCGGCCCGATACGACATCCTCACCGCCGCCTCGTGCACCACGAACTGCCTGGCGCCCGTGGTGAAGGCGGTCCACGAGGCCGTGGGGATCGAGCGGGGCTCGATCACGACGCTGCACGACCTGACCAACACGCAGGTGGTGGTGGACGCCTTCCACCGCGACCCCCGGCGGGCCAGGGCCTCCGGCGTCTCTCTGGTGCCGACCACCACCGGCTCGGCGACGGCGATTGGGATGATCTTCCCGGAGCTTGAGGGAAGGCTGGATGGCCTGGCCGTGCGGGTCCCACTGCTCAACGCTTCGCTCACCGACTGCGTCTTCGAGCTCTCGCGGCCCTCGACGGTCGAAGAGCTCAACGGGGCGCTGAAGGCTGCGGCCGAGGGACCGCTCGCAGGAATCCTCGGTTACGAGGAGCGCCCCCTGGTCTCCGTCGACTTCCGTGGTGATTCCCGTTCGGGTGTGGTCGACGCGCTCTCGACCATGGTCACCGGCGGCACCCAGGCCAAGATCCTCGCCTGGTACGACAACGAGTGGGGCTACGCCAACCGGATGGTCGAGCTTGCCGGAATCGTGGCCGGGAGCCTGCGCTGAGCGGCCGATGAGCGAGGCCACCGCCAGCGACCGCGAGGGCGACCTGCGCCGCTACGCGCTCGTCACCGCCGCCTACTGGGCCGACACCGTCGCCGACGGTGCCGTCCGGATCCTGGTCCTCTTCTACTTCTACGACCTCGGCTACACGCCGTTCGAGCTGGCCACCGTCTTCGCCTTCTACGAGGTCTTTGGAATCCTCACCAACCTCTTCGGCGGCTTCGTGGCCGCCCGCTCGGGGCTGATCACGACCCTCGTGGCCGGGCTGCTGGCCCAGGTGACGGCTCTGCTCGTGCTCGGGCTCGTCCCGCAGGCATGGCTGGTGGTGCCGGTGGTGATGGCGGCCCAGGCCCTTTCCGCGATCGCCAAGGACCTGACGAAGATGAGCTCCAAGAGCGCCGTCAAGCTCGTTGTCTCCGATGACTCGCAGGGCACGCTCTACCGCTGGGTCTCGGTGCTGACCGGCTCCAAGAACGCCCTCAAGGGCGTCGGCTTCTTCGTCGGCGGCGTGCTGCTGAGCGTGACGAGCTTCCAGACCGCGATGCTGCTCCTGGCCGGGATGGTCTTCCTCGCCCTGGTCCTGACCGTCCCGTTCCTGCACGGGGGCCTGGGCCGTCCCGACGCCAAGGCGAAGTTCCGCCACATGTTCTCCAACAACCGGGCGGTGAACATCCTTGCCGCGGCGAGGATCTTCCTGTTCGCCTCGCGTGACGTCTGGTTCGTGGTCGGCCTGCCGGTATTCCTGCGGACGGTGCTCGGGTGGACCTTCTGGGAGGTCGGCACCTTCATGGCGGTCTGGGTAATCGGTTACGGGGCGGTACAGGCATTTGCCCCCCGGCTGGTGAGCAGCCGCGCGCAGGCCAGCCGCGCCCCGGACGGTGGCACCGCGGCCGGCCTGGCCTTTGTGCTGGCCCTCTTCCCGGCAGCGATAGCGCTGGCCCTGTCGGCTGACTTCGACCCGCAGGCGGTCCTCGTGGCCGGACTGATCGCCTTCGGGGTGATCTTCGCCCTCAACTCGGCGGTGCACTCCTACCTGATCCTCGCCTACGCCGACGGGGACAAGGTGGCGATGAACGTCGGCTTCTACTACATGGCCAACGCAGCCGGAAGGCTCGCCGGGACGCTCCTCTCCGGCCTGCTCTACCAGTGGCAGGGGCTCGAGGCCTGCCTCTGGGCCTCGGCCGCCTTCGTGGTGGCAGCCGGGCTGCTCTCGCTCATGCTGCCGCGCGCCGGCCTGCGTCCGGCCGGCGGCGCAGCGCCCGCAGCGGGCTGAGCGGCCGGTTACTCGACCGGCTCGGCGGCGGCCGGCTTGCTGCCGTTCCAGGCCGACCAGGTTTCCCGGGGCAGGCCGCTGACCTTCGGGTGGGAGGCGAGCCCGGGACGGCGCACGCCAAGGCTGTCGGCGATGGTGCGCAGCAGGTCGTAATGGTCGAAGCGGCCGTCGACGACGGTGCCGCCCTTGACCAGGGGGGAGAGGACCAGGGAACCGACGCGCCCGCCCCCGGAGGTGGAGATGTCCTTCCCGTACCAGGGCCTGTCCTCGCAGCAGGCGCTGCTGTCGACGTTCTCGCCGCCCGGGGACGACTGGGAGGCGGTGATGATGATCGCGCCGCCTGCCTTGTAGGCGGCCGAGTTGCGGATCGCCTCCACCGTGCGGCGCAGGAAGGCGTTGGCCGGCGCCACCCCGGCCGGGCTGCCGTCCTGGCATGGCCGGTCGCTGGCGTCCTCGCACGGGCCCGGCAGGATGAAGGAGAAGGCCGGCGTCTTCTCCTTCGAGGAGGTGTCCTCCGCAAGGGAAGCGGTCGAGGCGACCTTCGATGAGCACTCCGGGTCGCCGGTAAATGAGGCGAAGAGTGGGAAGGGGAGGGAGCCTGTTACCGGCTTGCTGCCCGGCGCCGGCTGGCGACAGATCGCAGGCGCTCCGCCGTCGAGCCGGTCCCCGACGCCGGCGTAGACCTTCCAGCGCTTCTGGGCCCCGGTGAGGAGGTCGGCGATGGTGGCGTAGTTGGCGGGGTAGCCGCAGCCGCTGCCGGGAGCCTGGTCGTACTCGCCCGGCTCGCCGCCTGAGACCTCCGAGAACGAGGGGCAGTCATCGCGGGTGGCCGGGTTGGGTCCCTGCCCGCTGACCAGGGCGACCTGCGCGGCCAGCGAGCCGCGGGTGACGCCGAAAAGGTCGGGGATCAGGGCGCCGGCCTTGGTGAGCGTGGTGGCCAGGTAGGGACCGTCGGCACTGGCGCGCGCGGCACCGGCCGTGTCGTAGAGCTTCTCGAAGCTCTGGTCGTTGAGGCTGATCAGCCAGACGCTGGAGAGCTGGGGCGTCGGCACCTCCTCCTCGCTCTCCCCGCCGCCGGTCCCTCCACCTCCGCCGCCGGTCCCGTCTCCCGTGGTGCCATCGTCTAGTGGCGCCGCGGTGAGATCGGTCCCGGCCACGCCGGCGTCGAGCGTTCCTGCGTCGAGGGTGTCGCCGGCCAGCGGGTCGCTTCCCAGGTCGGTGCCGGCGTCGGCGCCGAGCGCGCCGGAATCCCCCCCGGGCTGGGAACTGGACGATCCCTGCCCGGTCACGCCGGCCAGCGCGTAGCGCAGCGGGCCTCCCCCCTGCATCGAGGCGGCGCCGGCCCAGGCCCCGAGTCCCAGCACCAGCGCGAAGACCGCGACGGCCAGGCCGAGTGACATCTCGAGCCCGGGAAGGACCATCAGGCGTCGCCCGGAGCCGGCCGTGGCTGCTTCGCCTCCTCCGGCCGCGCCGGCTGCCGGGCTCGTCGCCAGGAGCTCGGCCGGGCTGCGGGAGGTCGTGACCGGGAGCCCGCAGTTGATGCAGTAGGCCTGGTCGCCCGCCAGCTCGGCGTGGCAGTCCGGGCAAAGGGCCGCGTCGGGGCGCTCGTTAGCCACGTTCACAGGGTGAGGCGCATTCGGGCCGCTCTTGTGAAGAAGCTGCTAAGCGGCCGGCGCCGGTGGCTGGCCGCCGGCCGGCTGGGTCGGAAGCAGCTGGGCCCCGCAGGACCAGCAGAACACCGCGCCGCGGCTGTGGAGAGCCCGGCAGGAGGGGCACTCGCCCGAGGCCCCCGCCTCCTCGAGGCGCAGCTGCCGCTCGACCTCGGCCAGCTCGGCATCGACCGCCTGCAGGCGGGCGGCCTGCCTGGCCAGGACGTCAAGGCGGAAGTGGTCACGGATCGCCATCTCGTAGGTCAGGCCGCCGAGGTCCCACTGCAGGTCGGCGAGCTGGCGGGAGAGGGCCTGGCGGCGCGCCTCGACCTCCTGGCGTGAGGGCGCCGGCCGGGCCGGTGGCGCCGGCTGAGCCTGGCCGGGCATCACGTTTACAGGTCCGGGCTGCGCCGGAGGGGCCGTCGGGGGCGGCACCGGGGCCGGGAGACCTGCGACCGGTGTGGGCGCATGTGGGGCCGCGGGCGAGGACGCCGCGGCTTCCTCGCCGTAAGGGGCGGGTTGCCACTCGGTGGTCATTGCCGGCGCCGGGGCTGCGGCGGCCGGTCGAACCGGGTAAACGGTCGAGGGTGTTGGAGCCGTCGTCGGGGGCGCGGCGGGGACCCCCGACGTCACTCCGGGCTGCGGGCGGTTACGGGGGAAGAGGCGGTCCACAATGCTCACTTGATCGTCGTCCCTCCGCTCCCGCCGCCGGGAGCCTTCTTGTCGGTCGGGGGTGCGTCCCCGCCGGTCCCGACCGTGTCGGGCAGTTTCTTGGACTTCTTCGAGTAGTCCTCCGGCGAGGTGTTCTCCAGGCCGCCGAGGGCCGGGTTGGTCGCCTTGCTGTCGGAGGAGCCCGAGTCGCCACCCGAGCTGCCGCCGCCACCCGACTCCGTGCTGACCTCGATCACCTTCGCGTCCGGGAAGTCGGCCTTGAGCGAGTCCAGGGCCTTGGTCGCCTCGGCCTTGCTCGAATACCTCCCGGCGAATACGACCCACTGCCCGGGGTCGAGGCTGGCGTACATGTCGGAGTCGAGGACCCCCGCTTCACTTGCTCCCTTAGCCTGGACATCGGCCTTTGTCTGGTTTATCTGGGCCGCATCGGCGCTGTCCTTGGGGGCCGCCAGGACCAGGATCGTCCAGCCGTCCTCGCCGCCCCACTCGTCGGTCAGCTGCGCCGAGACGCTGGTACCCCCGGCCTGCTGGGCCGAGCCCACCAGGACCGGGGCCTGGTCGCCGGCACCGTTGCCCTTGCCGATTACGGCGCCGAGCAGGACGGCGATCAGGAGCAGGCCAACGGCCACGGCGGCACCGAGCGGGGAGATCGCCCGCGTCTCGGCAGGAACTCCGGCCACGGCCGCGCCGGCTGCCGTGCCACCGGCAACTGGGGCCGCGGCCTCGGCTCCCTCCGGACCGGCGCCGTTCGTGCCGGCCAGCAGGTGCTGGTAGTCGACCCGGGGGTCGGAACGCCGGGCGCCGCAGTTGACGCAGTAGCGCTGGTCGGGCGCCAGTTCTGCCCCGCATGCGCCACAGGTCTCGCCAGGACTCCCCAGCTCGGGCGTGGTGCCGGGTACCGGCGGCATCTGCGTCGTGTCGCTCATGGCGAGGCCAGCCCCTCTCCGCCTTCCGGAATTCCCTCGAAGAGCGTCGGCGTGGCGGCGACATCGAGTTTTGCGCCCTTCGGGTTGCCGATGAAGAAGACCGAGTAGCGGGCCCCCTTGTTCGGCTTGACCTTGGCGACGATCCCGCGTCCGGCGGCTACGACTTTTCCACCCTTGCTGGCGACGATCGTGACCAGCACCTTTCGCTGCTCCTCGGAGGTCGGGTTGGTCACCTTCCCGACGGCTACCAGGCCGTCGATCGGGTCGTTCTTCAGGGTCGGCTCGGTCGGCTTGAAGTCTGGGATCTCCCTCGGGACGGGTGTATTCGAGGTTCCGACCTGGACCTTGATCTCCTGCGGCTCGCCGGCGGCGACCACCTGGTCGTTGACCCACCACGTCTCTGCGCGGCCGGGCACCACCGTGGCATTCGTGAGGGTTCGCTGGATGCCCGGAGTCGCGTTGTCTCCAACCGACTGGCCGCTCGCGTCGGTGAGGTCGAAGATGACCGGAAGGTCGACCTGGTCCCGCGGGCTGGAGGAGTCGAGCAGGACGACGACGGCGGTGCCGTTCTCGTCGGTGATCGATGTCTTCTCGGCGACCTTCACGTCAGGGTTCTCCCGGCCGACCGACACGGCCTTCTCCTCCTCGAGGCCGGCCCCCTGGGCCTCGAGCTTGGCGCTCTTGTCCTGGGAGGACTCGCAGGCGGACAGGGACGGAACCCCGAGCAGGACCACCGTCGCACCGATTGCGAGCCTGAGCCGGCCATCGATCATCCAAACGCCCCGGAGACGTATTCCACCGTGCGCTCCTCGCGCGGGCTGCCGAAGACCTGCTCGGTATCCCCGTACTCGACGAGGTCGCCCAGGTACATGAAGGCCACCTTGTCGGCGACGCGATGGGCCTGCTGGAGGTTGTGGGTGACGATCACGATCGCCACCTCTTCGCGAAGGCGGACGATCAGCTCCTCGATCGTCGCCGTCGACTTGGGGTCCAGGGCCGAGCAGGGCTCGTCGAGCAGAAGCACCTCGGGGTCGGCGGCCAGGGCCCGGGCGATACAGAGCCGCTGCTGCTGGCCGCCGGAGAGGCGCAGGGCCGGGTGGCCAAGGTTCTCCTGCACCTCGCCGTAGAGGCCGGCCCGGGTCAGCGCCTCGGCCACCGGCTCCTGCAGCGCGGCCTTGCGCGGCTTGCGGGAGGCCCCCTCCCTAAGCGCGTATGCGACGTTGTCGAAGACGCTCATGGGGAAGGGGTTGGGCTGCTGGAAGACCATCGAGACCCGCCGGCGCAGCTGGGTCACCTCGATCTGGTCGATGTCCTGTCCGTCGAGGAATATCTGGCCCTCCCGGCGGGCGCCCGGGGTGAGCTCTGTCAGGCGGTTGAGCGAGCGAAGCAGGGTCGTCTTGCCGCAGCCGGAGGGCCCGATCAGGGCCAGTACCTCCCCGCGGCGTACGGGGATCGAGACGCCCTTGACCGCCTCGTTGTCGCCGTAGAAGAGGCGCAGCTCATCGGTGCGCATCCGCTCGATCACCTCGGAGGGAGGAAGGGCCGAGGCGAGGCGCCCGATCCCCTGGCCCGGGGCGGGCGCGCCATTGGCCTGGGCGCCTGGGGGCACCGCGCCCGGCGGGGGTGGGGCGACGATCGTCGGCTCGTCCTCGACCACGATCCGTCGGATCGGCGGTGGCGGCCCGAAGGTCGCGGTCGCCACCTCCGGGACCCGGGTTTCCTCGTTCACGGCCGCCTCCTTCTGCTTCTCCCTGGACTTGCCCATCAGGCTCCCACCGCCCTGGCCTTCTGCATCGGGTCGCGCCGGGCGACCCAGTCGACCATCAGGTTGAGCCCGATCGCTATTGCCAGCAGCACGACGGCGGCGGCGTAGGCCTTCTGGGGCGCGTTGCCCTCCCCGGCCGGCGAGTTGCTGAAGACGTAGGTGGTCAGCGTGCCGCCGGTCCCTCGCAGGATGTCGAGCCCCGGCACTGAGCCGTAGCCCTGGAGCTGGAGCGATGCGCCGAGCAGCACCACCACGATTGCGGTGTCGCCGGCGATCCGGCCCATTCCGAGGACTGTCCCGGTGCCGATCGACGGGCGAACCGAGGGGATCAGTACCCGCTGGATGGTGGCCCACTTCGACTTACCCAGCGCGTAGCTGGCCTCCCGCACGTGGCCCGGGATGGCGTTGAGGCCCTCACGGGTCGAGCCGACGATCAGGGGAAGGGCGATCAGGCTCATCATCGCGGCCGCGGTGAAGAAGGAGCGCCCGAAGACCGACCCGCCTTCTGCGCGGAACGAGAGGATCGCGAAGATCTCGTTCTGGAAGAGGATCAGGCCGAAGATCGCCAGCACGATGCTCGGGGTTCCCGCGATCATCTCGACCGCCGACTCGACCGCCCGGGCAAGGAAGAACGGGCGCCCGTACTCGGTGAGCCACACCGCGGTCGCCACCGCCACCGGCACGGCGATGATCGTGCCCATGATCGTGAGGATGATCGTGCCGAGCAGCGGGTCGAAGAAGCCGCCGCTCTTGCTCTGATCGAAGTCGGCGTTTGGGCGATCGATCAGCAGCCCGGGCCTCAGGTACTGGATTCCCCGGTAGGCCATGTAGGCGATGATCGCGAAGGCGATCACGCAGGCGGTGATCCCGGCAATCCAGCAGAGGGCGAGCATGATGCGGTCCACCAGGGGCCAGGTGCGGCTCGACTCGACGGCCGAAGTCTTGTTGGCCGGAGTGCTGGTCATGGGCGGATCCCGTACTTGCGCAGCGGCAGCTTGGCGGCCCAGCCGGCCCATGAGAGGAGCGCGCTGGATACCAGGAGGATGAAAGCGAAGGCGTAGATCGTCTGGCCGAACGGGATGACGCTCAGGCCTTCGGCGTTGTCGACGATCGCGGAGGCCAGGGTGCGTACCGGCTCGAAGACGAAGGTGATCCCGTCGACCGGCTGCGGGATGAAGGAGACCGAGCCGGAGACCATGGCGATCATGATCGCCTCGCCGATGGCCCTCCCGGTGGCGAGGATCACCGCGGCGATGATCGCCGGACGGGCGGTGCGTATCGAGATTGTCCACATGACCCGCCAGCGGTTGACCCCCAGCGCGGCGGCACCCTCGGTCCACCCCTTGGGAACGGCGCGCAGCGCGTCGGAGATGATCGAGACCATGATCGGCACGACCATCACGGCCAGCACCAGTGCCGCGACCGTCCAGCATGCGCCGGTCAGCTGCACCACATAGGCGACCGACTCGCGCCGGGAGTCGGTGATCAGCGTGTCGGCGACGAACGGGACCAGCACGAGGATCCCGATCAGGCCATAGACCACCGAGGGAACAGCAGCCAGCAGGCGGACGGTGGGCTCCAGCACCTTGCGCAGCCGCTCGGGGGCGAACTCGACGATGAAGACCGCGGTGAAGATCGAAAAGACCAGTCCGACGGTTACCGCCCCGATCGACGTGATGATCGTTCCGACCAGCAGGGGCAGCGCACCGATCGAGTAGACGTACGCCTCGGGGTTCGAGGGAGACTTGAAGATCAGCTCCAGCTGGCGGTCGGTCTCCCCGTTCCCGAACCAGCCCAGTCCGTTGCCCGAGAAGGAGGGCCAGGCCTTCACGAGCACGAAGACGAACATCCCGATCATGACCGCGAGCACCAGGCTCCCGACCGCGGCCAGCAGGAACTGGGCCCGACGGTCGTCGCCGGTGCCCGAACGGCCGCGAGCCGGCGGGGCCTTGGGCCCGGCCGGCAGCGGGGGAGCGCTCGGGATAGTCGTCACTTAGGGGCCACCGAGATGACCGCTCGCGCTAGCGGAGCGGGACCCAGCCCTTGGCGACGACCGACTGGCCGGCGCCCTTGGCGTAGGAGAGGAACTTGGCCCCGTCCCCGGTCGGCTTGCCGCGCGAGACGAGCCAGAGGTTACGAACGCCGTCGTACTGGCCCGACTTGGCGTTGCGCAGGGTGCACGGGACCCCGTTGAAAGGGGCCGGCGCGGTGCCGGCGGTGAACTTGAAGTCCAGGTAGGCGATCGCGTTCTTGGAGGAGCGGATCCCCTGCTGCACCAGGCCGTTGGACGCCTTCTGGCTCGCGTTGCCGGCCACCCTCAGGTTCTGGCCCATGAAGATGTTCTGGAAGGCGTCCGCGGTACCGGATGCCGGGGTACGGGTGATCAGCTGAATCGGCCCGCTCACCTTCGCGCCCGGGACATCGCTCCAGTTACGTACGCGCCCGGAGAAGATCGCCTGCACGGTCGCCCGGCTGATGTTGGCCAGCCGGTTGGCGGGGTTGGTGACGATGCAGACACCGTCGCGCGCGACCCGGTTGAAGACCAGGCCACC
>JBBASZ010000017.1:0-2731 GCA_040398965.1 Solirubrobacteraceae bacterium
GAGCTGGCCGGAGCCGGCGAGGACCCGGTGCCGATCGGCGAGCTCGCCCGCCGCCGCGACATTCCCGCCCAGTTCCTCGAGCAGCTCTTCGCGACGCTGCGCCGTGCCGGGGTGGTCAAGAGCCAGCGCGGGGTGAAGGGCGGCTACCTCTTCGAGCGCAAGCCCGGCGAGGTGACCGTGCTCGAGATCGTCGAGATCCTGGACGGCCCGCTCGGAGCGGGTTCGGAGGGAATCTTCGCCGAGGCCTCGACCGCAGCCCGCGACGTACTTGCCGGCGCCACCATCGCCGACGTCGCCGAGCGCGAGCGCGCCGGCGGCGCCCAGATGTATTACATCTGAGGCCTGCGGCAGCCATCCAGACCCCTAAGATTTGGGAATGGCCCGAATCCCGACCGGAGTTTCAGAGCTTGTCGGCTCGACGCCGATGGTCGAGCTCACGCCGCTCCTCGGAGACGACGCCGCACCGGGCGTGAAGCTCTTCGGCAAGCTCGAGTCATTCAACCCGGGCGGGTCGGTCAAGGACCGGATCGGCGTGTCGATGATCGAGGCGGCCGAGAAGGAAGGGCTGATTGAGCCCGGACGTACCACCATCGTCGAGGCATCCTCCGGGAACACGGGGATCGCCCTGGCCTTCGTCTGTGCGGCCAAGGGCTACCCGCTTCGGGTCTTCCTGCCCCAGGGAATGAGCCGCGAACGCGAGGCGCTCCTTCGGATGTACGGGGCGCGGGTCGAGGTCGTCGAGTCGATGGGCGGGATGAACGAGGCGGTCGACGCCGCCCGGGCCATGGCCATGGACGACGACGTCTGGCTGCCCGACCAGTTCTCCAACCCCGCCAACCCGGAGGCTCATCGCACCGGCACCGGCCCCGAGATCCTCAAGGCGATGGGCGACAAGGTCGACATCTTCGTCGCCGGGGTTGGCACCGGCGGCACGATCACCGGTGCGGGAGAGGCGATCAAGGCAAAGAACCCGAAGGCCAGGGTGATCGCCGTGGAGCCCGCCACCTCGGCCGTCCTCACCGGGGGGCCGCCCGGACCCCACAGGATCCAGGGCATGGGGGCCGGCTTCGTGCCCGGCGTACTCAACCGGGACCTCCTCGACGAGGTGATCCCCGTTACGGACGAGGTCGCCATCGCCACGGCTCACCGTGCCGCCGCACAGCTCGGCGTCCTGGCCGGGATGTCCTGCGGGGCGGCTATCGCCGGGGCGATCGAGGTCGCTTCACGGCCCGAGTCGAAGGGCGCCCGGATCGCGACGGTGCTTCCCGACTCGGGCGAGCGCTACATATCGGCGCCCTATTTCGCCCCGCCCGCCTGAGCGGCGGCCGCTAGCCTCAGCGCCGTGTTCGGGCTCAACACCCTCGCCCGCGTGGCCGGGGAGATCCGCCGCGACGTATCGGCCGCCCACCAGCGCGACCCGGCGGCGCGCGGGGTCTCCAGCACGGAGATCCTCACCTCCTGGCCGGGCGTCCACGCTCTCCTGACCCATCGGGTGGCCCACGTCCTTCACGGCGCCGGGGTACCCGTGGTGCCGCGCGCCATGGCGTATGGGAGCCGCGCGATCACGGGGATCGAGATCCACCCGGCCGCCCGGATCGGCCAGGGGCTCTTCATCGACCACGGTGCGGGAGTCGTCATCGGCGAGACGGCCGAGATCGGCGACGACGTGACCCTCTACCAGGGCGTCACGCTCGGCGGCACCGGCTTCGCCACCGGCAAGCGCCACCCGACCGTCGGCGACGAGGTCGTGATCGGCGCCGGGGCCCGCCTGCTCGGCCCTATCGAGGTCGCCGAAGGCGCGAAGATCGGTGCCAACAGCGTGGTGATCAACGACGTGCCGGCCAACGCCACCGTCGTCGGTAACCCGGGCCACGTGGTGCGGATCGAAGGTCGCCGCCCCGAGGGCCCCGACGCCGACTGGATTCACCTGCCCGACCCGGTCGCCGACGCCATCCGCGAGCTGAGCGACCGCATTGCCGACCTCGACTCCCGCCTGGCAAAGCTCGCCGGCGAGGAGGCCCCGGAGGCGACGGTCAGCCAGCTGCGCGAGGTCCGCGGGCCCAGCCCCGCCGGCGGCTGAGCGCACCTCAGCAGGACACAGGTGCCGGGGCCCTCAATCACCGCCTGACCGGCCGCTCCCGCGCCTATTCTGGTTGGGAGTGTCAGACGCTCCCGCCACCACCCGCACCGACGCGCTTCTCGCCGGCCTCAACGAGCCTCAGCAGGCTGCGGTAACCCACGAGGGCGGGCCGCTGCTGGTGCTCGCCGGCGCCGGTTCGGGCAAGACGCGCGTGCTCACCCACCGCCTCGCGTGGCTGGTCGAGACGGGGCGTGCCGGGGCGGGGGAGGTGCTGGCGATCACCTTCACCAACAAGGCCGCCGAGGAGATGCGCGGACGCACCGAGCTGCTGCTCGGCCACTCGACCCGCGCCATGTGGGTGATGACCTTCCACTCGGCCTGCGCGCGGATCCTGCGCTCCGAAGCGCCGCGGCTGGGATACACCCGCCAGTACACGATCTACGACCAGGCCGACAGCCGCCGGCTGATAAAGCAGACGCTCGACGAGCTCGGGATCGACCCGAAGCGGTTCACCCCGCGCGCCATCCAGGGCCAGATCTCCGACGCCAAGAACCGGCTGCGCTCGGCCTCCGACTACCGGGAGATGGTGGACGGCTACTTCGAGCAGACCGTCGCCGACGTCTACGAGGAGTACGAGAAGTCGCTTCACCG
>JBBASZ010000017.1:2831-8114 GCA_040398965.1 Solirubrobacteraceae bacterium
AACGCGATCATCGCCAACAACCGCGGCCAGATGCCCAAGACGCTCTGGACCGAGCTGGGGGAGGGCGACCCGATCGTCATCAAGGACCTCGACGACGAGCACGCCGAGGCCCGTTATGTCGCCGGCGAGATCGAGCGGCTCACCGACGAGGGGCTCTCGCGCTCGGAGATCGCGGTCTTCTACCGGACCAACGCCCAGTCGCGCGTGCTCGAGGACACCCTGGTGCGGCGCGACATCGGCTACCAGGTGATCGGCGGCACCCGCTTCTACGAGCGCGCCGAGATCAAGGACGCAATCGCCTACCTGACCCTCCTGGCCAACCCGCAGGACGTCGTGAGCTTCCAGCGCGTGGTCAACACGCCGCGCCGGGGAATCGGGCAGACCTCGCTCTCGAAGGTGCTGACCCACGCCAACGCGACCGGAGTGAGCGTCTGGGAGGCCGCTGCCTCGCCCGACACCGTTCCCGGACTGGGTGCCGCAGCGGTAAAGGCGCTGCGGCGGTTCATGGACACGATGGAGTCGCTCCGTGAGCGCGCGAGCCAGGGCGTACCGGTCGGCGACCTGATGGAGGCCGTCATCCACGAGAGCGGCTACGTCGAGTGGCTCGAGAACGAGAGGACGATCGAGGCCCAGGGGAGGCTGGAGAACCTCGAGGAGCTGGTCGAGGTGGCCCGCGAGTTCGATGCCGGCGCCCAGGCCGAGGACGACAGCCTCGAGCTCTTCCTGCAGCAGATCTCGCTGGTCTCCGACGCCGACTCCCGCCAGGAGGACGAGAGCCTCGTGACGCTGATGACGCTCCACAACGCCAAGGGGCTCGAATACCCCGTTGTCTTCATCATCGGCTGCGAGGACGGGATCTTCCCTCACTCCCGCGCGATCGAGGAGGGCTCGCTCGAGGAGGAACGCCGCCTCTGTTACGTGGGCATCACCCGGGCGATGCGCAACCTCACGATGACCTGGGCCCGGCGCCGGGCCGTCTTCGGCGCCCAGACCGCGGGCGTGCCGAGCCGCTTCCTCAACGAGCTTCCCGACTCGGCGGTGGAGCGGGACGAGTCGTTCGAAAGCTGGACGGCGCCGCAGGCCGAGCCCCGCTCGCGCCCCGGCGCCTGGGATGACGTGCCCGCGGAGGCCGCCCCCTCCTTCAGCCTCGGTGACGACGTCGTCCACGCCGCATTCGGCGAGGGCGTGGTGACCGCCGTGGAACCGGGGGGAATAGTCGTCGTACGGTTCGCCCAGGACGGCTCGGAACGCAAGCTGATGGGCCAGTACGCCCCGATCAGCAGGCGTGAGTAAGAATCGGATCGTGGCCGCCACGCTCATAGACGGCGCAGCGCTCGCCGCAAGGCTCCGCGGGGAGGTAGCCGATCGGGCGGCGGTGTTCTCGGAGCGCCACGGGCGACCGCCGGGGCTCGCGACGATCCTGGTGGGAGAAGATCCGGCCAGCGCCGTCTACGTGGGCGGCAAGCAGAAGGCCTGCGCGGAGGTCGGGATCCAGGGGTTCGACCACCGCCTCGCCGCAGACGCGAGCGACGGTGAGGTCCGCGGGCTGATCGAAGAGCTGAATGCCGACCCCGCGGTCAGCGGCATCATCTGCCAGCTTCCGGTCCCCGACCACCTCGACGGAGTCGAGCTGACCGGCCTGGTCGACCCGGGCAAGGACGTCGACGGCCTCACCACCACCAGCGCCGGGCTGCTCGCCCTCGGGCGCCCAGGGCTGCGGCCCTGCACCCCCTCCGGGGTGATGCTGATGCTCGAGGAGGCCGGCGCTCAGACCGGCGGTGCGGAGGCGGTCGTGATCGGCCGTTCCAACCTGTTCGGCAAGCCGATGGCCCAGATGCTGATCGACGCCGACGCCACCGTCACCGTCTGCCACTCGCGCACGCAGGACCTCGCCGCCGTCTGCCGCCGCGCCGACATCCTGATCGCCGCGGTCGGGCGCCCGCGCATGGTCGGGGCCGAGTGGGTCAAGCCCGGCGCCACCGTTGTCGACGTCGGGATCAACCGAACCGACGAGGGCCTCTGCGGCGACGTCGACTTCGACGCGGTCAGCGAGGTCGCCGGCGCGATCTCTCCCGTGCCCGGGGGAGTAGGCCCGATGACCATCGCCTGCCTGCTCTCGAACACCGTCACCGCGGCCGAGTGGGCCGCGGGGGAGGGCTGATGCGCAAGCTGCGTGCCGCCGAGGTTTTCGCCGGCGCCGGTGCCGTCGTGCTGCTGGCCTCGCTGCCGATGGCCTGGTTCGACGTCGACGCCGGGAGCCTGATGGCCACCGCGCTCGACACCACCGGGTGGGCCGGCCTGGGCTGGGCGATGGTCGCCGCGCTCGTTCTCTGCGCCGTGCTGGCCCTGGGGCTCTGCCTGGCCATCGTCGCCGGGCGCTCCGACGCCCCCGGGCTGGTCGTGGGAATAGCGCTCGTCGTGGTCGCCGTTCCGACGCTGCTGGCCCTGATCATCGTCCTGCTCGCCCGGCCCGGGCTGGGGGTCGGCCTTCCGCGGAGCGCCGTCGGGCTCGAACCCGCTGCCTGGCTGGGCGTGGTCGCCATGGCCGCGATCGCCGCCGGTTCCATCGCCTCCCTGCACAACGAGCGCACCGCCGGCGCCGACCGCCGCTACACGCCGCCGGCGCCGCGTCCCGCTCCGTAGACTCAGCGGCCGATGATCGACCGCGATGAGCTCCTCCACGTTGCGCTGCTCGCACGGCTTCAGGTGCCCGAAGGGGAGGTCGAGGAGACCGCCGCCCAGCTCTCGACGATCCTTGACCACATAGCCCGGATCGAGGAGCTCGACCTCGATGGCGTCGAGCCGACCGCTCACGTCGTGGAGATCGACGACGCCCTGCGCCCCGACGAGCCGACCGAGCCGCTGCCCCGCGAGACCGTCCTGAAGCCCGCCCCGGCCGTTCAGGACGACGGCTTCCTCGTGCCCAGCCCGCAGGCCCAGGCATGAGCGACGTCGGCGATCTCACTGCCGTCCAGGCTTCCGAAGCGATTGCCGCCGGCGAACTCGACCCTGCCGAGCTTGCCGTCCACTACCACCGCGCCGCCGCAACGGACGACCTCAACGCGTTCACATGGGCCCCGGACGAGCCGCCGGCCCCGGGAGAGGGCCCGATCGGCGGCCTGCCGGTCGCGGTGAAGGATCTCTTCTGCACCGAGGGGATTCCCAGCCAGTCCGGCTCGAAGATCCTCGAGGGCTACCGGCCTCCTTACACCGCGACCGCGGTGGCCAACCTCGAGCGGGCAGGCGCCTCGATCCAGGGGAAGACCAACCAGGACGAGTTCGCGATGGGTTCCTCCAACGAGAACTCCGCCTACGGGCCGGTCCTCAACCCGTGGGACCGCACCCGCGTTCCCGGTGGGTCCTCCGGGGGGAGCGCCGCCGCCGTCGCTGCCGGCTCGGCGCTCTGGGCGCTGGGAACCGACACCGGCGGCTCGATCCGCCAGCCTGCCGCACTCTGCGGGATCGTCGGCCTGAAGCCCACCTACGGCGCGGTCTCGCGCTACGGGATGATCGCCTTCGCCTCCTCGCTCGACCAGGCCGGCCCGCTCACCCGCGACGTGCGCGACGCCGCTCTCTGCCTGCGCCACATGGCCGGCCGCGACCGGGCCGACGCCACATCGGTCGGCCTGCCCGGAGAGATCGAGCTTCCGGATGCCGAGAGCCTCGACGGGATCCGACTGGCCGTGCCCGAGGAGTTTGCCGGGGGAGAGGGGATCGAGCCGGGCGTGCTCGAGGCCTTCGAGGAATCGCTGGAGAAGGCGAAGGAGCTCGGCGCGACGGTGGAGAGCTGCTCACTGCCGACCGCTCCCTACGCGCTCAGCGCCTACTACGTCCTCGCTCCCGCCGAGGCATCGTCGAACCTGGCCCGCTACGACGGCGTTCGCTACGGGATGCGGGTGGACGAGGACGAGCTGGTGCCGATGTACACGCACACCCGCCACGACGGCTTCGGACCCGAGGTGCGCCGCCGGATCCTGATCGGCACCTACGCGCTCTCCAGCGGCTACTACGACGCCTACTACGGCCGCGCACAGCGGGTGCGCACGCTCGTGGCCCGCGAGCTCGACAGCGTCTTCGCCCAGGCCGACTTCATCGTCACGCCGACCAGCCCCAACGTCGCCTTCGAGCTGGGCTCCAAGACCGCCGACCCGCTGGCGATGTACCTCAACGACCTCTTCACCGTCCCGTTCTCCCTCGCGGGAGTGCCGGCGATCTCGATTCCCGCCGGGTTGAGCGAGGGGCTGCCGGTCGGCCTGCAGATCGCCGGCCCGGCCTTCAGCGAGAACCGGATCCTCCAGGCCGCCCATGCCATGGAGAAGGCGATCGACTTCGACCAGTCCCCGGCCCGGACGGCCGCCTGATGGCAGACCTGGAACCGGTGATCGGGCTGGAGATCCACGTCCAGCTGCGCACGAACACCAAGATGTTCTGCGGCTGCCCCACCGAGTTTGGGGCCCCGCCCAACACGCTCACCTGCCCGGTCTGCCTCGGGCTGCCCGGGGCCCTGCCGGTCGCCAACGCCGAGGCGATTCACTACGGCCTGATGATCGGGATGGCCCTGGGCTCCGAGCTGGCGCCCCGCTCGATCTTCCACCGCAAGAACTACTTCTACCCCGACCTGGCCAAGGGCTACCAGATCAGCCAGTACGACCAGCCCCTCTGCCGTGGCGGCCGGCTGGGGGAGGTGGAGATCCACCGCGTCCACCTCGAGGACGACGCCGCCAAGCTCAACCACGCCGGTGCCAGCGGCCGGATCCACGGCGCCGACGCCTCGGTCGTCGACTTCAACCGCGGCGGCACCCCGCTTGCCGAGATCGTCACCGAGCCATCGCTCTACTCGGCTCGCCAGGCCGCCGAGTGGCTGAGGCTCCTGCGCACGACCCTTCGCCAGCTCGGGGTCAGCGACGTGAACATGGAGGAGGGGTCGCTGCGCTGCGACGCCAATATCTCGCTGCGCCCGGCCGGTAGTAGCGAGCTGGGCACCAAGACCGAGCTCAAGAACATGAACTCCTTCCGCTTCATAGAGCGCGGGATCGACGCGGAGATCGCCCGCCAGGCCGGGCTGATCGAGGCAGGGGAGCCGGTGCTGCAGGAGACGCTCCACTTCGACCCGCGCAGCGGCTCGCTTACCTCGCTGCGCTCCAAGGAGGAGGCGCACGACTACCGCTACTTCCCCGAGCCCGACCTCGCTCCGGTGGTGATAACCGACGCGATGCTCGACCGCGCCCGCCAGGCGCTTCCCGAGCTGCCGCTCGAGCGCGAACAGCGGCTCCTGGGCCTCGG
>JBBASZ010000017.1:8214-41997 GCA_040398965.1 Solirubrobacteraceae bacterium
AAGCTCAGGGGCGGGGATATGAAGCCGATCGGGGTGATCGTCGGCTACGTGATGAAGGAGACCCGCGGCCGGGCCGACGGGGGAGAGGTGACCGCCCTCGTCCGCAGCGAGCTCGGGCTGGGCTGAACCGGCACCGCGGCAGGCCCGGCGCGGCCTAGACTCGCCCCGTGGCGGGTTCGGCCTACATCTTCATCGCCCTGTGTTTCGCCCTGGCCGGCGGGATCGTCGGAAAGGTCAAGGGCAACTCCTTCTGGCTCTGGTTCCTGATCAGCGGCGCGGTGCCGGTGTTCGGCCTGCTGGCGGCGGTCTTCATACGCAGCGAGAAGCTGGAGGACCGGATGGAGTGCCCGACCTGCGGGAACGTCGTGCCGGTCACCAACACGATCTGCACGCGGTGCGGGACCGAGCTCTACCTGCCCCCGGACGACGAGCTGATCCCGCCGGAGGCACTCACTCCCGCACGTCGAAAGGGCTAGGTAGCGCCATTCGGCCACGCCATTGCAGGGCGCCGGAGGGCCGAAAATCGCTGTTAGAATCGGCGTTTCGGCGGCTTTGAGTGGCCGCCGCTTACCCGAATACGACCAGACCCCGGAAGGAGGCCGACCCAGATGCGAGCCGTCGATGCGCTCATGAAATGCCTGAAGGCTGAGGACGTCGACGTCGTATTCGGCTATCCGGGCGGCGCCAACCTCCCCACCTACGACGCCCTCGCCGACGGCGGGATGCGCCACATCCTCGTCCGCCACGAGGCCGGGGGCGGCCATGCCGCCGAGGGTTACGCCAAGGCGACCGGCAAGACCGGCGTCTGTTTCGGCACCTCGGGTCCCGGCGCCACAAACCTGGTGACCACGATCGTCGACGCGATGATGGATTCGGTTCCCGTCGTCTTCATCACCGGCCAGGTCCGTACCGACCTGCTCGGCACCGACGGCTTCCAGGAGGCCGACACGCTCGGCATCACCATCCCTGCCGTCAAGCACTCGTTCATGGTCACCGACGCCGAGGGGCTGCCCACCCGCATCCACGAGGCCTTCCACATCGCCGGAAGCGGCCGGCCGGGTCCCGTCGTGGTCGACATCCCGGTCGACGTCTCGCGCGAGGAGATCGACTACCAGCCGGTCTCCGAGATCAGCCTTCCCGGCTACAGCCCGGTGACCGAAGGCAACGCCAAGCAGATCCGCCAGGCGGCCAAGGCCCTGGCCAGCGCCCGCAGGCCGGTGCTCTACGTCGGTGGCGGCGTCATCAACGGCAACGCCTCCGAGGAGCTGCGCGCCCTCGCCGACAGCGACCGCTTCCCGGTCACCTGCACGCTCATGGCTCTCGGGGCCTATCCGGGCACCGGCGACCAGTGGCTGGGCATGCTCGGCATGCACGGGACCCGGGCCGCCAACTACTCGATGGACGAGGCCGACCTGATCTGCGCGATCGGCGCCCGCTTCGACGACCGGATCACCGGCAAGCTCGACGAGTTCGCGCCGAACGCCAAGTTCATCCACATCGACATCGACCCGGCCGAGATCTCCAAGAACGTCCCGGCCCACATCCCGATCGTCGGCGACGCGAAGTCGATCCTGCCCGCCCTGACGAGGGAGTACAAGGCGCTCGACCCCGACACCACGCGGCTTGACCCGTGGCTGGAGAGGATCGAGGCGTGGAAGGAGAAGTACCCGCTCGGCTACGAGGACAGCACCGACAACGAGATCAAGCCCCAGTACATGATCCAGGCGCTCTACGAGGCCACCGGGGGCGAGGCGATCGTCACCTCCGACGTCGGCCAGCACCAGATGTGGGTCGCGCAGTACTACCACTTCCCCGAGCCGCGCCGGTGGATCAACTCCGGGGGACTGGGGACGATGGGCTTCGGCCTGCCGGCTGCGATCGGCGCCAAGGTCGGGTGCCCGGACCGCGAGGTCGTCTGCGTCACCGGCGACGGCTCGATCCAGATGAACGTCCAGGAACTCGCGACCTGCGTCACCGAGGGGATCGACGTGAAGATCTTCATCATGAACAACGGCTCGCTGGGCATGGTGCGCCAGTGGCAGGAGCTCTTCTGGGACGAGAACTACTCCCACGTCCACTTCAGCGATTCACCGGACTTCGTCAAGCTCGCCGAGGCCTACGGCATGAAGGCCTTCCAGATGACCGACAAGACGACGCTGGTCGACGAGATGAAGGCCGCGCTGGCCACCCCCGGCCCGGTTCTCTGCGACGTGCGCGTCACCCCCGGAGAGAACGTGTACCCGATGATCGCGCCCGGCATGCCGGCCCGCGAGATGGTCGGGTGAGCGCGATGGCCGATTCCTCGGAACAGCTGCTGAGCCTCGAGGAGCTGGAGGCGAGCACCGGCGTACGGACCGGGCGCAAGCACACGCTCTCGATCCTGGTCGAGAACAAGCCCGGCGTGCTTACCCGTATCGCCGGCCTCTTCGCCAGGCGCGGATTCAACATCGACACCCTCTCGGTCGGCCCGACCGACGACGACCGCTTTTCGCGGATCACCCTCACCGTCGACGGCGCCGTCCACCCGATCGACCAGGTCACCAAGCAGCTCCACAAGCTGGTCAACGTGCTCAAGATCAGGGACCTCGAGCCCGAGGAGAGCGTCGCCCGCGAGCTGGCGCTCTTCAAGGTCTCGGTCGACGGCAGCCAGCGCGGCGAGGCGATGCAGATCTGCAGCATCTTCCGTGGTCGCGTGGTCGACGTCGACCGGCGCTCGCTGATCTTCGAGATCACCGGCACCAACGAGAAGATCGAGGCCTTCGAGCAGATGCTGCGCCCGCTCGGCATGGTCGAGATGATGCGCACCGGCGAGATCGCCATAGCGCGCGGCCGCGCCGAAACCTGACACGCCACCGGTCCGGAAGGCCGGTCCCGTCCGTATAAACCACACGATGACCCTCAGCGGGACGATCACCCCCGGGGAGTTCGCCCTCTCCAACGGGGACGAGCAGCGCCTCCTTTCGTACCTGGAGGAGGCTTCCTCGCGCGCGCGGCGCCACGGACGCACGGTGCTTGGCGCCGTCACAGTGGCCCTCGACCCGGGCGTGGACCCGGCGGAGGTGGTGATCGCCTCGCGCGAAGGCGGCGAGCCCTGGTTCTGCTGTGAACAGCCCGAGCGCGAGCGCGCTGCGCTGGCGACGCTCGGCGCGGTCGTCACGATCGAGGCCTCCGGGCCCGGGCGCTTCGATGATGTCGCCGGCATGTGGCGGGAACTGGCCCGCGACGCCGCCTGCGACGCGCCGCACGGCCCGGCCGACTCCGGGCCGCTGGCCGTTGGTGGGTTCTCCTTCGCCGACGAGGGCGGGCAGGCGCCGCACTGGGCCGGCTTCGCTCCCGCCTCCCTCCACGTACCCGAGGTCGTCATCTCTCGCCGGGGCGACGAGGTGCTGCTCACCCTCTGCGCCGCCGTCGCTCCCGGAGACGATCCGCAGGAGCTCGCCACGCTCCTCGCCGCGCGTGCGGCCCGGCTCTCCAGCCGGGCGCTGCCGCTCGTAGACCCCGACCCGGCGGTCCGCGCCCGCGTGACCGGTGCGATGCCTCCCGAGCATTACGAGGACGCCGTGGCCCGCGCCGTGGAGCGGATCCGATCCGGCGAGCTGGAGAAGGTCGTCCTGGCCCGCGAGGTGCAGGTGCACGCCTCCCAGTCCCACGACGCGCCCGCCATCTTCGGGCTGCTGCGCGAGGCGTTCACCGGCTGTCACGTAATCGCGGTCGGGCGCGGCGATAAGACCTTCCTGGCGGCCAGCCCCGAGCTCCTGGTGCGCCGGCAGGGAGTGAGGGCCTCAACCCTTGCGCTCGCCGGCTCGGTCGGGCGCAGCTCTGATCCGGCGACCGATGCCCATCTTGGCGAGCAGCTGATGCGCTCGGAGAAGGACCGCGAGGAGCAGGCGATCGTCACCCGCCGGATCGTCCGCACCCTCTCCCCGCGAAGCGTCTGGGTGACGGCGCCCGAGGAGCCGGTACTTGCCCGGGTTGCCAACATCCAGCACCTGGCCACGCCGGTCCGCGCCCAGCTGCGCGAGCCGGTCTCGGCAATCGAACTCGCCGGCCTGCTGCACCCGACACCGGCGGTGGGAGGGGAGCCGCGAGAGGTTGCGACGCCCCTGATCCCCGCGCTCGAAGGGCTCGACCGCGGCTGGTACGCCGGTCCGGTCGGCTGGACCGACGTCAACGAGGACGGCGAGTTCTGCGTCGCCCTGCGCTGCTCACTGCTCGACGGGAACGTCGCACGCTGCTACGCCGGGGTGGGCGTGGTGCGCGACTCCGACCCGGCGGCCGAGCTGGCCGAGACCGAGGTCAAGCTCCAGGCCCTCCTGCCGGTCCTGGCGACCTAGGCGCTACGCCGACAGCGCGGCGGCGACCGCCTGCGTGACCGCAGCTCGCGCCTCGAAGGAGGCGGCGCGGTCGGTCTTCACGTGGACCAGCTGCGTGCCGGAGCTCTCGAGCCCGTGGCTCACCGCAGCGGCCAGCTCCTCGATGTTCCCGGGCTCGAGCAGGTGCAGGCCGAACGCCTGAGCGACCCCGGGCACGTCGAGCCCGGTGGGGGTCAGGACGTGCTGCTCGTAGAGGTCGCTCTCACCGGAGATGGCCAGCGCGTCGAAGATGCCGCCGCCGCCATTGTCGACCAGGACGATCGTCAGCGGGGCGCCGAGCCTGCGGGCGGCCAGCAGCGAGCCGACGTCGTGGGCGAAGGCCACGTCGCCGGTCAGGAGCACCACCGGGCCTTCCGCGGCGGCCGAGAGGCCGTAGGCGGTGGCGATCGTCCCGTCGATCCCGTTGGCGCCGCGGTTGGAGAGGATGGTCGGCGGATACTCCCGCCGCGGGAAGAAGTTCTCGACGTCTCTCACCGGGAGCGACGAGGCCACGAGCAGGGTCGCTTCCGGGGGGAGCAGGCGGCCTAGCTCGAGCGCTATCCGCGGCTCGGTGAGCGCCTCTCCCAGCGCCTCCTGAACAGCGGCGGCGGCGCGGTCGTCGGCCGAGCGCCAGCCGCCCAGCCAGTCGCCGGCCCCGTGGCCACCGGCGGCGGCGAGCGCCTCGAGCGTCGCGGCGGGCGGTGCGTCCAAGACCAGGTCGGCCGATGCGCCCGGGTCCTGCCAGGCGCCGTGCGGGTCGAGCAGCACGGTGACCGCATCCAGGTCGCCGAGCCACGCCCGCAGCCGCTTGGAGGTCGGCAGGTCGCCGATCCGGAGCAGCGCCGCCGGGCGGGCGGCAGCGGCAAAGGCCTCGGATCCGAGGAGCGCGTCGTAGTGGGCGACGGCGCCTTCGCCGGTGCGCAGGCCGCTCAGGGCGTCGGCGAGGACCGGCCAGCCGCTGGCCTGCGAGAACGCCTCGGTGGCCCGGGCGAGCCGCTCTCGGTCCTCATCTTCGATCCGTCCGGCCACGACGACGCCCTGGGCGGCAGTCGTGACCACTGGGGAGATCACCTCGGCGGCGCGCTCGCCCGACGGAGGAACGCCGACCCGGGCGGTCCACGGCCGCCCGTCGGGGCGGCCGGCCGTCTCCGCGGTCTCCGGGGGCAGTTCGCCGTCGGGGACCAGGGGCTCGCGGAACGGGAAGTTCAGGTGGACCGGGCCGGGCCGCGGGCCGAGCGATGTCCAGACGGCACGGCAGGCCAGCTCGCGCAGCCAACGTGTCGTCGCCGCGTCGGCCCGGTCGACGCCGACCTCGACGAACATCGAGACCGCGTCGCCGTAGAGCTTGACCTGATCGATCGCCTGGCCGGCGCCGACGTCGCGGAGCTCCGGGGGGCGGTCGGCGGTGCAGACGATCATCGGCACGCGGGCCTCGCGTGCCTCGATCACTGCCGGCAGGTAGTTGGCGGCTGCCGTTCCCGATGTGCAGACCAGCACGGCGGGGCGGCCGGTCGCCTTGGCGAGCCCGAGGGCGAAGAATCCCGCACTGCGCTCGTCGACCTGCGAAAAGACCGGAAATCCGCCGTCACGGCCCAGGGCGAGCAGGAGGGGAGTGGAGCGCGAGCCGGGGGAGGTGACCGCGCCGGCGATGCCGCAGCGGCCCATCTCCTGCGCGAATGCGCGCATCAGGACGTGGCTGTCGTTCCCGGAGGTCATGATCGCTGGTGATGTCGGGTACGGATCTGCTGCTTCACGGGTTCGCCGGGACCGGCCGGTCCTGGGATGCGGTTATCCAAGCAGCAGCCGACCCGCAGTGGCGGCCGAACTCTCCCGACCTCCCGGGGCACGGTACGAACACCGTGCCCGTGCATGGCGGCATCCCCGGGCTTGCGGCTTCGCTCGTCGACGCGCACAGGCCGATCGGGACCCTGGCCGGCTACTCGATGGGCGGGCGGATCGCCCTCCAGATGGCGCTCGACCATCCCGGCTGTGCGGAGCGGCTGGTCCTCGTCTCGATGAGCCCGGGGATCGAGGATCCGGACGAGCGCGCCCGCCGCGGCCAGGCCGATCACGAGCTGGCCGCCCGCTTCGAGCAGATGGGCCCGGATGAAGTCGCCGACCTCTGGCTCTCCGGGCCGCTCTTCGCCGAAGACCCGCCGCAGGCCCAGGCTCGGGCCCGCGAGCAGGTTCTCGCCTGCGAGCCGGCAGGGCTGGCGCGGGCTCTTCGCGAGTTCGGGCCAGGGGAGATGGAGCCGCTCTGGGGGCGTCTTCCGCAGCTCGGGCTGCCGGTGACCGTCGTGGCCGGCGAGCGTGACAGCCGCTACCGGGAGATCGCGGATCGAATGGCCGCCAGGATCCCGCAGGCCGAGGTCACAGTCATCCCCGGTGCCGGCCACGCCCTCCCGCGTGAGGCGCCCGGGGAGTTGGCGGCGCTCCTCGCCCCGGCTTCCGGCTAACGAAGCGTCAGGACGGCGGCGGCTCGACGCCGAGCCCCGGCCCCGTGGGGACGGCGATGGCCCCGTGCTCGGGGGTGAGGATTCCCGGGTCCACCCCGGGGAAGCGGTCAAGGGTGGCCAGTCCACACGGAAGGGCGATGCCCAGCGCCGCCGCGCAGTGGACCGCGGCAGCGATACCGAGCGGCCCGTCGAGAGTCGAGGCGATGTAGACCAGTGCCCCTCCCGAGCGTGCAAGCTCGGCCTGGGCCAGGAGCGAGGCGATCCCTCCGGAGGCCGAGACCTTCAAGCAGACCGCGTCGGCCACGTCGCCTCCCAGGGCGCCGGGCTCCGAGGCGGTCTCGTCGGCGGCTATCGGCACGCTGACGCGGCCGCGCAGGTCGCGGAGCTGCTCGATGCCGTGGACCGGCTCCTCGGCGAGCTCGATACCCGCCGAAGCCATGGCGTTCAGCTCCCTGACCGCCTCCGTGACGCTCCAGCTGCCGTTGGCGTCCACACGGATCGCCGGCCTCTCACCGATCGCCTCACGCACCGCCCTCACTCGCTCGACCCCGGCCGGGTCGCCGACCTTCACCTTCACGCAGCCGAATCCGGCCTCCACCGCCTCGCGAGCCCGAGCGGCGCAGTCGGCCGGGTCGCCGGCGCCGACGACGGCGTTCACTTCGACCTGCCGGGGGCGGCGGTCGGTGAGGAGCTCGAGGACCGGCCGGCCTTCGCGCCTTCCGGCCAGGTCCCACATCGCCAGGTCGACCGCGGCCAGGGCCTGAGGCAGTTCGCTGCCCTGGCGGGCTGCCTCGAGTACCTGGGGGCCGCTCGCGCCCGCGTGGCAGGCCTCCAGCGCCTCGACCTGGCGCTCAAGGGCGTCCAGGCACTCGCGGCCGGATACGCCGTCGTAGGGCTCGAGCGGCGCGGCCTCGCCCCAGCCGAAGTTCCCCTCGTCGTCCTCGAGCCTGAGCAGGAAGAGCTCGCGCTGGTCGAGAGCCCCGGTGGCGGTCTCCAGCGCCGGCTCGATCGCGAGCCGGCGGCGCTCGATGGCCGCCTTCATCTCATCCGATCAGCACGCCGGCGCTCAGCAGCACGCAGAAGGCGAACTCGAGCATCCCCGTGCGGGCGAGGGCCTCGTTGAGCGTCGGGCCGTCGCTGTGGGACGAGACGGTGCGAACCAGCGGGATGGCGATCGGCAGCGTCAGCAGGATCAGCAGTACCCACGGTCCCAGCGAGCCGAAGAGCCAGGGCACCAGCGCCGCAACGTAGGCCAGGGCGATCATCGCCGTGAAGAGGTGGCGGGTCCGTTCGCGCCCGAGCCGGACAGCGAGCGTCCGCTTGCCGGCCTGGCGGTCGGTGTCGAGGTCGCGGACGTTGTTGACGACGAGGATCGCCGAGGCCAGCAGCCCCACCGGGACGGCCAGGGCGAAGGCCTCCCACTCGAGCGAGAGGCGCTGCACGTAGTAGGAGCCGGTGACCGCGACCAGCCCGAAGAAGGTGAAGACGAAGACCTCGCCCAGCCCCTCGTAGCCGTAGGGGCGCGGCCCGCCGGTGTAGAGGACGCCGGCGAGGATCGAGGCGGCGCCGATGAGCAGCAGCACCGGGCCGGCCACCACGATCAGGTAGATCCCAAAAAGGACGGCGAGCCCGAAGCTGGCGTAGGTGGCAATCAGCACCTGGCGTGGCGGCACCAGGCCGCCGGCGGTCACCCGCACCGGCCCGAGGCGCTCCTCGGTGTCGGCGCCGCGGCGGGCGTCGGAGTAGTCGTTGGAGAGGTTGGTGCCGACCTGGATGAAGAGCGCCCCGAGCAGCGCGGCGGCGAAGGCGAGCCAGTCGAGCGAACCCTCCGACCAGGCCAGCGCGGTGCCGACCAGCACCGGCGCCACCGCGGCCGGCAGCGTGCGGGGGCGGGCAGCCATAAGCCAGATCCGCCATCCGGCCGGGCGTGGGACGACGGCTTCGCCGGAGGGGGCCACGGTCAGGGGCGCTTCGGGAACTGCCCGAAGTCGGGCTTGCGCTTCTCGACGTAGGCGTCCCGGCCCTCCTGGGCCTCGTCGGACATGTAGAAGAGGAGGGTGGCGTCGCCGGCGAGCTGCTGGACGCCGGCCAGGCCGTCGTCGGCGGCGTTGAAGGAGGCCTTGAGCATCCGCAGGGCCAGCGGCGAGAGCTCGAGCATCTCGCGGCACCACTGCACCGTCTCCTCCTCGAGCTGCTCGATCGGGACGACCTGGTTGACCAGGCCCCAGTCCAGGGCGGTCTGCGCGTCGTACTGGCGGCAGAGGAACCAGATCTCCTTGGCCCGCTTCTGGCCGATCTGCCGGGCGAGCAGGCCGGAGCCGAAGCCGCCGTCGAAGGAGCCGACCCGCGGGCCGGTCTGCCCGAAGCGGGCGTTCTCGGCGGCAAGGGAGAGGTCGCAGCAGATGTGGAGGATGTGGCCGCCGCCGATCGCGTATCCGGCGATCATCGCCACGATCGGCTTGGGGCAGCGGCGCATCTGGATCTGCAGGTCCAGGACGTTGAGCCGGCCGATCCCCTTCTGGGCCACGTCGTCGTCGCCGATGTAGCCGTCGTCGCCGCGGATTCGCTGGTCGCCCCCCGAGCAGAAGGCCATGTCCCCCTGGCCGGTGAGGATGATCACCCCGACCTCGGGATCGTCCTGGGCGCGGTTGAAGGCCTCGCTCAGCTGGAAGAGGGTCTGCGGGCGAAAGGCGTTGCGCACCTCGGGGCGGTTGATGGTGATCTTGGCGATCCCATCACCGCTCAGCTCGTAGCGGATGTCGCTGTACTCGCCCTCTGCCTTCCAGTCGGCTGCGGGGCGGATGGTGGTCTCGTGGCTCATGGGGGTCTCAGAGGCTAGCTTTCGGCGGGTGCCGACCGAAGCCTGGCTGACCCGCGCCGCCGCCGCCCATCCGGGCCGGAAAGCGGTCGGCTCAATGAAATACGCAGAGCTGGACCGCCAGGCCCAGTCGGCGGCACGCCGCATCGCCGCTTTGGGCGCCGCCCCGGGCGAGCCGGTGGCCCTCGTACTGCCCCCGGGGGAGGGGTTCGCCGTCGCCTTCCACGGCTGCCTGATGCTGGGCTGCCCGGCGGTGCCGGTCGACCCGTCTCGCCCAGAGGCCGAGCGGAAGCTGCTCACGCGCGGCTGCGGGGTGGTCATCGACGGGCCACTGGACGGCCATGAGGACCCGGCCGCCGCGCCGCGCGGCCACTTCGAGCCCGAGGAGGTCGCCGTGGTGATGCACACCTCGGGCAGTACCGGGGCGCCGGTGCCGGTAGAGCTCACCTACCGCAACCTCTGGTGGAGCGCCGCCGGCTCTGCCGTCGCCCTCGGGCTCGACCCGCAGGAGCGGTGGCTCTGCTGCCTGCCGGTAGCCCACGTCGGCGGCCTCTCGATCCTCGTGCGCTCGGCGATCTACGCCACCACGGCGATCGTCCACGAGCGATTCGACACCGACCGGGCCCTGGCCGCGCTCAGCGCCGAAGACGGGCCGACGATGGTCTCCCTGGTGCCAACGATGCTCGGCCGCCTCCTCGACGCCGGCCTCGAGCGGCCTCCCGCCCTTCGCCACGCCCTCCTGGGTGGCGCGCCGGCCCCGGATGGGCTGCTTGACCGGGCGCAGCGCGCGGGCGTGCCGGTGGCACCGACCTGGGGGATGACCGAGGCTGCCTCCCAGGTGACCACGTTCGGCCGGCCGCTCTTCTGCACCACCGTCGGCGTCTCGGAAGCCGGTGAGCTCCTCGTCGACGGGCCTACCGTCTCGCCCTCCTGCCCGTCGCCCATGCCCACCGGAGACCTGGGCCGCATCGAGCCCTGTGGGGAGGTCGTCGTCACCGGCCGGGCTTCGGCGACGATCATCACCGGAGGTGAGAACGTGCAGCCGTCGGCCGTCGAGGGGGCGGTCGAGAGCCATCCGGCGGTGCTCGAATGCGGCGTCTACGGACGCCCGGACGACGAGTGGGGCGAGGCGGTGGTCGCCGTCGTCGTGCTCCGCGACGGGGCCGGGGCCGACGCCGGCGAGCTCGGTGCCTGGTGCCGCGAGCGGCTGGCGCCGTTCGAGTGCCCAAAGGAGTTCCGTTTCGCAGGCTCGCTTCCGCGCACCGGTGCAGGGAAGATCGACCGGGTAAAGATGGGAGAAGGCGATGGCTGATGAAGCGGGTGAATCGGGCGATGACCCGCGCGAGCGCTCGCGCGAGGCCTGGGATCGCGCCGCCCCGGGCTGGTCGAAGCGCCGGGCGATGTTCAGCGCCGCCGGCGAGCCGGTCAGCCGCCGCATCGTCGAGCTGGCAGGCCTGAAGCCGGGCCAGGACGTCCTCGAGGTCGCCGCCGGCCTGGGGGACACCGGCCTGATGGCCGCCGGGGCGGTGGCGCCCGACGGCCGGGTGCTCGTGACCGACTCGTCCGAGGTGATGGTCGAGGAGGCGGCCCAGCGGATCGAGGCGGAGGCCCCGACCGGCGTGCGGGTCGAGGCGCGCCGCCTGGAGGCCGAGTGGCTCGACGTCTCCGCGGCCCAGTTCGACGCCGTCGTCAGCCGCTGGGGCTACATGCTGATGCCCGATCCCGAGGCCGCCCTGCGCGAGGCGCGCCGCGTGCTCAAGCCCGGAGGGCGGATCGCGATCGGCGTCTGGGGGCCGCGCGAGGCCAACCCGTGGATCAACCTCGTCCAGGAGCAGCTCGAGCGGTTCGGGGTCGCCCCGCCCGTGGACGACAGCCTCCCCGGGATGTTCGCGCTCGCCGACGCCGCGGCGCTCGCTGATCTGCTCGGGGCGGCCGGCTTCGTCGAGCCCGTGGTCGAAGAGGTGCCGGTCAGCTGGCGCTCGGCCGGCCTGGACGAGCGCTGGGAGGAGATGGTCGAGACCTCGGTCTCCCTGCCCGCCGCGCTGAAGGAGCTCAGCCCGGCCGACCACTTCAAGCTGCGCGAGGCCGTGGACGAGGCCCTCGCCCCCTACGTGGGGGAGAACGGGAGCATCGAACTGCCCGGGCTCTCCCTGGTCGGCGCGGCCGAAGCCTGAGCGGGGTCCGGCCCGGCCTCAGAGCGCGGCCGACCGCGCTGGCCTAGCATGGGCGCCTATGCCGCTTTACGACGACGACGCAGACCTCAGCCTTCTCGAGGGCAAGACCGTGGCCATCATCGGCTACGGCTCGCAGGGCCACGCCCACGCCCTCAACCTCCGCGACTCGGGGGTGAACGTGGTCATCGGGCTGCGCGAGGGTTCGGAGAGCGCCGCCCAGGCCCAGGCCGAGGGCCTCGAGGTGCTTCCCGTCGCCGAGGCCGCCAGCCGCGGTGACATCGTCGTCGTCCTCGTCCCCGACGAGCTCCACCACGACGTCTTCGTGAACGAGGTCGCCGACGGGCTGGCACCGGGCAACATGCTGGTCTTCGGCCACGGCTTCTCGGTTCTCTACGGCGAGGTCGAGCCGCCGGCCGAGGTCGACGTGGCCCTGGCCGCGCCCAAGAGCCCGGGCCACATGGTCCGCCGCCAGTACGAGGAGGGCAGCGGCGTCCCGGGGCTGATCGCCATCGAGCAGGACGCGACCGGCAACGCCCAGGCCCTTGCCCTGGCCTACGCCAAGGGGATCGGCTGCACCCGCGCCGGAGTCTTCGAGACGACCTTCAAGGACGAGACCGAGACCGACCTCTTCGGCGAGCAGGCCGTGCTCTGCGGCGGCGCCAGCGCCCTTGTCCAGGCCGGCTTCGAGACCCTGGTCGAGGCCGGGTACGACCCGCAGATGGCCTACTTCGAGTGCCTCCACGAGCTGAAGCTGATCGTCGACCTGATGTACGAGAAGGGCCTGGCGGGGATGCGCTACTCGATCTCCAACACCGCCGAGTACGGCGACTACACCCGCGGCAGCCGCGTGGTCAACGAGGAGACCAAGGCCGAGATGAAGCGGATCCTCGAGGAGATCCAGTCGGGCGAGTTCGCCCGCGAGTGGATCGCCGAGAACCGCGCCGGCCAGGAGAACTTCAAGCGGATGCGCGAGGAGCAGGCCACCTCGCAGATCGAGACCACCGGCCGCGAGCTGCGCTCGATGATGCCGTGGATCGAGACCGAGTTCTGATCCGTCGCGCCGCCACGAAAGGATGGGTGGCGCGATGAGCGCCGATGCCCCGAAGATTCCGCAGGAGCTGCTGCCCTCAGACGGCCGGTTCGGCTGCGGGCCGTCCAGGGTTCGCCCCGAGGCGCTCGCCGCCCTGGCCGCGAGCGGCGCCGAAATCATGGGCACCTCGCACCGCAAGCCGGCGGTGAAGGGCCTTGTGGGGGAGGTTCGGGAGCGCCTCTCGACTCTCCTCGGCCTGCCTGACGACTACGAGGTGGTCCTGGGCAACGGAGGCTCGACCGCGTTCTGGGACGCGGCGACCTTCGGCCTCGTGCGCAACCGGGCGCTCCACCTGGTCTACGGGGAGTTCACCCGGAAGTTCGCCGACGCCACTACCGCTGCGCCGTTCCTCGAGGAGCCGGTGCTGGTGGAGGCCGAGCCGGGAAGCGCCCCCGAGCCGGTGGCCTCCGACATCGCCGACGTGATCGCCTGGGCCCACAACGAGACCTCCACCGGGGTGATGCTCGGCGTCAAGCGCCCGGAGAATGCCGGCGAGGCGCTGGTGCTGGTCGACGCGACCTCCGGCGCCGGGGGCCTTCCGCTCGACGCCACGCAGGCCGACGTCTACTACTTTGCCCCCCAGAAGGCGCTGGGCTCGGACGGGGGCCTCTGGCTTGCGGCCTGCAGCCCGGCGGCCCTGGAGCGGATCGAGGAGATCGCCGCGGGCGACCGCTGGATCCCCGCCTTCCTCTCGCTCAAGACGGCGCTCGACAACTCGGTGCAGGACCAGACCTACAACACGCCTGCCCTGGCCACGCTCTTCCTCCTGAATGAGCAGCTGCGCTGGATGCTCGAGGTCGGCGGGCTCGACGGCTGTGTCGCGCGCACCTCGCAGTCGGCGGGGACCCTCTACCAGTGGGCCGAGGCCTCCGATCTCGCTACGCCGTTCGTGACCGCACCGGACCTGCGCTCGCTGGTGGTGGGGACGATCGACTTCGACGAGAGCGTCGACGCCGCCGCGCTGGCCGCCGTCCTGCGCGCCAACGGGATCCTCGACACCGAGCCCTATCGCAAGCTCGGGCGTAACCAGCTGCGGATCGGAATGTTCCCGGCGATCGACCCGGCCGACATCGAGGCGCTCACCGCCTGCATCGACTGGACGCTGGAAAACGGCAACGTGCTTACCTCGTCGTGATGGCCGAAGAGCGCCAGAGGGTCCTGGTCTGCGAAGACGTCGGCGAAGCCGGCGTCGAACTGCTGCGCGAAAACGGGTTCGAGGTCGACCTCGGATTCGACTGGGACCGCGAAAAGCTCGAGCAGGAGGTAGGCAACTACGACGGGTTGCTGATCCGCTCGGCGACCAGCGTCGACGCGGAGCTGATCGGGAAGGCCGACAGCCTCAAGGCGGTCGGCCGCGCCGGCGTGGGCGTCGACAACGTCGACGTCGAGGCCGCGACCGCGCGTGGCATCGTGGTGGCCAACGCGCCCGAGTCGAACGTCGTCACCGCCGCCGAGCACACGATGGCGCTGCTGCTGGCGCTGGCCCGCAACGTTCCGCAGGCCCACATGGCGCTCGTCGACGGTCGCTGGGAGCGCAAGGAGTTCTCCGGCGTCGAACTGAGTGGAAAGACCCTCGGAATCCTTGGCTTTGGCCGGATCGGCCAGCTGGTGGCCGAGCGGGCCCAGGGCTTCGACATGGACGTCTTGGCCTACGACCCGTACGTCGGTGCCGAGCGCTACCGGGAACTCGGGGTGCGGCAGGCCCAGAGCAGCGACGAGCTTTACGAGCAGGCCGACTTCATCACCATCCACCTGCCCAAGACCCCGGAGACCGAGGGCTGGCTCAACGCCGAAGCCTTCGCGAAGATGAAGGACGGCGTACGCATCCTGAATGTCGCCCGCGGGCCGCTGATCGTCGATGCCGACCTCGAAGCGGCTATCGAGTCGGGGAAGGTCGCAGGCGCGGCGCTTGATGTCTTCCAGAGTGAGCCGATCACCGAGCACCCGCTCTTTGGCAACCCGAAGGTCGTAGTGACGCCTCACCTCGGCGCCTCGACCACCGAGGCCACCGACCGCGCCGGCTACCAGGCCGCCGAGCAGGTCGTTCGCGCCCTCACCGGCCAGGGAGCGACCAGCGCGGTGAACGTGCCGGCAGTCGCCGCCGAGGACCTGGAGGTCCTCGGTCCGTTCGTGCCCCTGTCCCGAATGCTCGGCCGGCTGGCCGCATCGCTGGCCAGCGGCCCTGCGATCGATCGGGTCGAAGTCGAGTACCTCGGGCGCATCGCCGACCGCGACTGCCGCCCCCTGACGACCGCCGTCCTGCTGGGCGTCCTCTCCGGACACACCGAGGAGCAGGTCAACGACGTCAATGCCCCGGCGATTGCTGCGGCCCGCGGCATCGTCACGATCGAGAGCTCGCGCACCAGCGCCCGGGACTTCACCGAGCTGGTCCGCGTGACGATCGCCGGGGGCGACCGTTCGAGCCGGGTAGTCGGGACCACCCTCGGCCAGCGCCACCGCCCGCACCTGCTCGAGGCCTGGGGGCGCCGGTTCAACCTCCAGCTCCAGGAGCACCTGGCGATCTTCCGCTACGAAGACGTTCCGGGAATGATCGGCGAGGTCGGGACGATCTTCGGCCGCCACGGGATCAACATCGACAACGCCGCCGTCGGCTACGAGCCCGATTCCGAGGGTGCGGGAGATGAGAGCGACGCGGTGATGGTGCTCACCACGACGACCCGCGTGCCCGAAGAGGTGGTCGCGGAGATCGTTGCGATGGAGACCGTGCACGAAGGGCGCTCGGTCAGCCTCGGCCTGCCTGCCTGACCGCCGCAAATTGCGGTGCTTCACCGCGGCGCCTTCTGCCTATATGGTTTGTCGGCGCCGCGGAGAGCGACATTCAGGGAGAAGAGTGGCTGAAGCAGACATCACCCTTACGGGACTGACCAAGAAGTTCGGGGAGATGGTCGCCGTCGACGACCTCGACCTCGAGATCCCCAAGGGTGGTTTCTTCGCGATGCTCGGCCCCAGCGGCTGCGGCAAGACCACGACGCTGCGCATGATCGGCGGCTTCGAGGAGCCGACGGCGGGGACCGTGAACCTCGCCGGGGTCGACGTAACCAACGTCCCGGCCCACAAGCGCGACGTCAACACCGTCTTCCAGAGCTACGCGCTCTTCCCGCACATGACCGTCGCCGAGAACGTCGAGTTCGGCCTCAAGCGCAAGAAGGTCCCAAAGGAGGAGCGAAAGCAGCGGGTCGCCGAAGCCCTCGAGCTCGTCCAGCTCGCTCCGCTGGCCAACCGCCGCCCGACCCAGATGTCCGGAGGCCAGCAGCAGCGCGTCGCACTCGCCCGCGCCCTGGTCAACCGGCCGCAGGCCCTGCTGCTCGATGAGCCGCTCGGCGCCCTCGACCTCAAGCTGCGCAAGCAGCTCCAGCTGGAGCTGAGCCGTATCCAGGCCGACATCGGTATCACCTTCGTCCACGTCACGCACGACCAGGAAGAGGCGATGACGATGGCCGACCAGATTGCCGTCATGAACGAGGGCCGGATCGAGCAGCTCGGTACCGCCAGCGAGCTCTACGACACCCCGAGGACCGCCTTCGTGGCCAACTTCCTCGGCACCTCGAACCTGATCGACGCCAGGGTGCTCTCCCGAAGCGGTGAGATGGCCGAAGTCGAGGCCGACGGAGGGGCACGCCTGCACGTACCCGCCTCCGTTCTGCCGGGCACCGATACCGAGGTGCGGATCGGAGTGCGGCCGGAGAAGCTCGACCTCGAGGCGATAGACGACGGAGAGCCGACTACCAACGGCTCCAACGTGATCCTCGGCCACATCACCGACGCTGCCTTCGTTGGCGTCTCCACGCAGTACGTCGTCCAGACCGAGGGCGGCGACGAGCTTCAGGTCTTTGTGCAGAACTCGGCGGATCATCCGCCGAACCTTGGCCCAGGGCGTCGCGTCGCGGCGACCTGGGATCCGACAACCACGTTTGCAGTCAACCGGGAGGTATCTGATGGCGCCTGAATCGATGGACCAGTTTTTCGAGAAGATCGTCGAGGGTGACGAGGTCACCCGCCGTTCGGCGCTGAAGCGGCTCGGTGCCGGCACCGCGATGATGAGCGGCTCGGCCGCCTTCCTCGCCGCCTGCGGAGGGGTCGAGGGAACCAGCAACAAGGGCGAGAACCAGGACGTCAACGTCACCCACCCCAAGACGGCGATCGGCACGCTCGTTGTCTCCAACTGGCCGCTCTACATCAACGAGGGCAAGGACGGGAAGCCCTCCCCGACCATCGTCGGCTGGCAGAAGGCCAACGACGCCAAGATGAAGTACCTCGAGGACTACAACGACAACGAGGAGTTCTACGCCAAGGTTCGCCAGGAACTCGAGAACGACCAGGGGATCGGCCGTGACATGATCATGCCGACCGACTGGATGGCGGCCCGGTGGATCGAACAGGGGTATGCGATTCCGAAGGACAAGAACAACATCCCCAACGAGAAGAACCTGATCCCGACGCTGCGCAAGCCGCCGTACGACGCCAACCGCAACTACACGCTGCCGTGGCAGTCGGGGATCACCGGCATCGGTTACAACCCGGAGAAGACCGGCCGGAAGCTGACCAGCGTCAACGACCTCTTCGACCCGAAGTTCAAGGGCCGCGTGACGATGTTCAGCGAGTGGCGCGACTCGGCCGGCCTCGTGCTGCTGGGGATGGGCAAGGACTCCCAGACCGCCAGCAAGGACGATTACCTCGAGGCGATCAACAAGATCGGCGAGGAGTCCAGCAAGGGCCAGATCCGGCGCTTCACCGGCAACGACTACACCAAGGACCTGGCCTCCGGGAACCTCTGGGCCTGCGTGGCCTGGTCGGGCGACCTGGTCCAGCTCAAGGCCGAGAACCCGAACCTCGAATTCCTCATCCCCGAGGAGGGAGCGGTCACCTGGTCGGACAACATGCTGATTCCGCAGAAGGCCAAGTCGCCTTACGGGGCCGAGACGTTCATGAACTACGTCTACGACCCGGAGATCGCCGCCAACATCGCGGAGTACGTCAACTACTTCTGCCCGGTGGAAGGGGTCAAGGAGATCCTCACGGAGCGTAACCCCGAGCTGGCCAACAACCAGCTGATCTTCCCGGACAAGGCCACCACCGACCAGCTGCGCCAGTACCCGAACCTGGGTGCCGCCGCCGACCGTGAGGTAACGGCGGCCATGCAGAAGGTCACCGGTTCGTGAGCGAGGCGGTCGCCCCCGCTCCGGGGAAGGGCTCCCGGGGCGGGGGCGGCCTCTCGCTGCGCCGTAAGCGGGCCCTGATCCCGCTGCTGTTCGTCCTGCCGGGGCTCGCCTGGCTGGTCCTCTTCTACGTAATCCCGATCGTCTCCCAGGTCTGGGTCTCCACCCAGACGGGTAACCCCGACGACGGCTTCGTACAGACCTGGAACTTCGCCGTCTACCCGGAGGCGGTCTCCGAATACCTGCCGCAGCTGGGGCGTTCGTTCCTTTACGCCGGAATCGCGACGCTCGCCTGCCTGATCATCTCGTTCCCGCTGGCCTACTTCATCGCCTTCAAGGCCGGCCGCTGGCGGAACCTGATGCTGCTGCTGGTCATCCTGCCGTTCTTCACCAGCCTGATCGTCCGCGTCGTTGCCTGGCAGACGCTCCTGGCCGACGACAGCTTCATCGTCGACGCCCTCAAGGCGATCGGGATCCTCGGCGCCGACGGGCGGCTGCTGGCCACGACCTTCGCGGTGATCGCGGGCATCACCTACAACTTCCTGCCGTTCATGGTGCTGCCGCTCTACGCCTCGCTGGAGCGGATGGACCGCACCCTCCTGGAGGCCGCGTCCGACCTCTACGCCAGCAAGCTCACCGCCTTCCGCAAGGTCACCCTGCCTCTGGCCGCACCGGGCATCTTCGCCGGCACGCTCCTGACCTTCATTCCCGCGATCGGCGACTACATCAACGCCCAGCTGTTGGGTACGCCCAACCAGTTCATGATCGGCAACGTGATCCAGTCGCAGTACCTGACCGTGCGCGAGTACCCGACCGCGGCGGCGCTCTCGTTCGTGGTGATGGTGATCGTCCTGGTCCTGATCGCCATCGCGCTGAGGTTCGTCAGCACCCGCCAGCTCTCCGAGGCGGCAGCGTCGTGAGGACCACGGCCGACAAGCTCCGCAACCTGGTACTCGGCACCTGGTCGATCCTGGCCATCATCTTCCTGTTCCTGCCGATCTTCGTGATCGTGATGTTCTCGTTCAATGACAATCAGGGCCGCTTCAACTTCACCTGGCAGGGCTTCACCCTCAAGCACTGGAAGGAGCCGTTCGCGGTGGCCGGCCTGGGCGAGGCGATGGGGACCTCCATCGCGATCGCGCTGCTCACCACGCTGATCGCGGTGGCGCTCGGAACATTCGTTGCCCTCGCCCTCGTCCGTTACCGGTGGCGGGGGAGGGGCGCAACGGGAGGCTTGATCTTCCTTCCGCTTGCCACCCCCGAAGTCGTCCTCGGCGCCGCCCTGCTCGGCTGGTTCCTGACCATGGGCCTGGTGCGCGGCTTCGTCACCGTGCTGATCGCCCACGTGATGTTCACGCTGGGCTACGTGGTGATCACAGTCCGGGCCCGGCTGGAAGGGATGGACACCCACATCGAGGAGGCGGCCGCCGACCTGGGCGCCAACCAGGCAACGACCCTCTGGAAGATCACGCTGCCGCTGCTGGCGCCGGGCCTCGCCGCCGCGGCGCTGCTCTCGTTTGCGATCTCCATCGATGACTTCGTGGTCAGCAACTTCACCGCCGGCCAGACGGTCACCTTCCCGCTCTTCGTCTACGGCGCAGCCCGCCAGGGGGTCCCGCCTCAGGTCAACGTCTTTGCCACCGCGATCTTGGTGATCGTGATCGGCCTGATGTTCGCCAACCTGGCCTGGCAGCGCCGCGCGGCCCGCCGCGAGGGCATCCCCGTGCCCGAGGCAAAGCCGCTCGGCGTCTGAGAAACGCCTTTCCCCGCGGCGCCGCGCCGGTGCTACGCTGATTCCAATGTCGTTCCCGCTGTCCATTCGACTTCTTCTCCTCCCCCCTCGGGGGGAATAACGCGCCGGCGGCCGCGCAGCCGCGAGCAACCACGAAGAAGCACGGAAGGACAGATCGCAGGAAAGGAATGACACGATGGACCGCAGCCAGGTACTGATTTTCGACACGACTCTCCGGGACGGTGAGCAGTCCCCGGGCATCTCGCTGAACGCCTCCGAGAAGCTCGAAATCGCCCACCAGCTCGCCCGGCTCGGGGTCGACATCATCGAGGCGGGTTTCCCGATCGCCTCCCCCGGCGACTTCGAGGCGGTGCGCGAGATCGCACGCCAGGTCGAAGGGCCGGTGATCTGCGGGCTGGCGCGGGCCAACGCAACCGATATCGAGACCGCGTGGGAGGCGGTGCGCGACTCGGAGCGCCCGCGGGTCCACACCTTCGTTTCGACCTCCGACATCCATATCGAGCACCAGATGCAGAACTCCCGCGAGGACGTAAAGGGCCTTGCGCGGGCCGCGGTGGCGCAGGCGCGCGAGCTCTGCGAGGACGTCGAGTTCTCCCCGATGGACGCGACCCGCGCCGACGTCGACTTCACCGCCGAGGTCTGCCAGATCGCCATCGACGAGGGCGCCACGACGATCAACATTCCGGACACCGTCGGCTACACGATGCCCGAGGAGTACACGCGCTTCCTCGAGCGCCTGTACGAAGTCGCCCCCGGCCTGAAGGACGTGACCCTCTCGGTCCACTGTCACGACGATCTCGGCCTCGCCGTCGCGAACTCGTTCGCGGGCGTCCTGGCCGGCGCGCGGCAGGTCGAATGTGCGATCAACGGGATCGGGGAGAGGGCCGGCAACGCGTCGCTGGAGGAGATCGTGATGCTGCTCCACACCCGCGCCGCCGATCTGGACGGCCTCTACACGGACGTCAAGACCACTGAGCTCTCACGAACCAGCCGGCTGGTGTCGAGGCTAACCGGCTATGCCGTCCAGCCCAACAAGGCGGTGGTCGGGCGCAACGCATTCGCCCACGAGTCCGGGATCCACCAGGACGGCGTCCTCAAGGAGCGCACGACCTTCGAGATCATGGACGCGACGACCGTCGGCCTGGAGACCAACCAGATCGTGCTGGGCAAGCACTCCGGCCGCCACGCCCTCAAGCAGGCACTCGAGGAGCTCGGCTACCGGGTCGACGGACAGGCGCTGAACGCCGCCTTCAAGCGCTTCAAGGAGATCGCCGACCGCAAGAAGCAGGTGACGGCGATGGACCTCGAGGCGCTGATGACCGACGAGCTGCGCGAGGAGACCGGCTACACGCTGGTCTCATTTGAGCTCAGCGACGGCACGGGCAGGGCTCCTGTCGCGGTGGTGGTGGTCGAGGATCCCGACGGCGCGGTCCTTCGGGGCCAGTTCGAGGGCGACGGCTCCGATGGCGCCAACGGCCCGGTCGATGCGATCTTCAAGGCCGCCAACGAGGCTGCGGGCATCCATGCCTCGCTGCGCGAGTTCCGGGTCGATGCCGTGACCGAGGGCCAGGACGCCCTCGGCGAGGTGAACGTCGTGATCGAGCTGGACGGGGAGATCTCCTCCGGCCAGGCGGTCTCGACCGACATCCTCGAGGCGGCGGCCAGCGCCTACGTGCGTGCGCTCACGCTGGTGGCGCGAAAGAGCGCCGAGGGCGCAGGGCGCAAGCCCCGGCCCGAGGACACCGAGCCGGTCCCTGAGGCGACCCCCTGAGGCGGCCACGGCGACCCGCCTATCTCTGACATCCTGAAAGACCTGACCACAAGGACAAGATGAGCAAGCCAACGACACTCTTCGACAAGATCTGGGCCGACCATGAGGTCTCCGACGGCCTCATCTACATCGACCTGCACCTCGTCCACGAGGTGACCAGCCCGCAGGCCTTCGACGGCCTGCGCCTGGCCGGGCGCCCGGTTCGCCGCCCGGACCGCACGGTGGCAACCGCCGACCACAACGTCCCGACCGACGGCACCCCCGTAGCGGCACGGATCAAGGACGAGCTCAGCCGCGTCCAGGTCGAGGCGCTGGAGGCCAACTGCGCCGAGTTCGGGATCCCCGTCTACTCGCTTGGCTCCGAGCACCAGGGGATCGTTCACGTGATCGGCCCCGAGCTCGGCCTCACCCAGCCGGGGATGACGATCGTCTGCGGCGACAGCCACACCGCCACCCACGGCGCCTTCGGGGCGCTGGCATTCGGGATCGGCACCAGTGAGGTCGAGCACGTTCTCGCCACCCAGACCCTCGTCCAGCGCAAGCCGAAATCGATGCGCATCAACTACGTGGGGGAGATGGGCTACGGCGTTACCGCCAAGGACCTGATCCTCGCGACGATCGGGCAGAACGGCGTCGATGGAGCCGTCGGGCACGTGGTCGAGTTCGCAGGCCCGGCGATCGAGGGCCTGAGCATGGAAGGCCGGATGACCGTCTGCAACATGACGATCGAGGGCGGCGGCCGTGCCGGCATGATCGCCCCTGACGAGACGACCTTCGAATGGGTCGAAGGACGCCCGGCCGCGCCGAAGGGCGCCGAGTGGGACGAGCTGCTGGCCCGCTGGAAGGAGCTGCGGACCGACGAGGGGGCCACCTTCGACACCGAGGTGCAGGTCGACGTGGCCGCGATCAGCCCGCAGGTGACGTGGGGCACCAACCCCGAAATGGTCGTGGGGGTGGGCGACTCCGTGCCTGAGCCGGGAAGCGATGGCGACGAGCGCGCGCTCGAGTACATGGGGCTCGAGGCCGGAACCCCGATGCAGGAGATCGAGCTGGACCGGGTCTTCATCGGCTCCTGCACAAACTCCCGTATCGGCGACCTGCGCGCAGCTGCCGAGGTCGTCAAGGGACGCAAGGTGTCCGACTCGGTCTACGCCATGGTGGTTCCCGGGTCGGTTCAGGTCAAGAAGCAGGCCGAGGAGGAAGGGCTCGACGAGATCTTCCGCGAGGCCGGCTTCGACTGGCGTGGCGCCGGCTGCTCCATGTGCCTGGGCATGAATCCGGACATCCTCAATCCCGAGGAGCGCTGTGCCTCGACCTCGAATCGCAACTTCGAGGGGCGCCAGGGCCGCCTGGGCCGCACACACCTGGTGAGCCCACAGATGGCTGCCGCCGCGGCCATCGAAGGACGCTTTGTAGATATCCGCGAATGGGGGGACTGACCGGTGGAAGCCGTGAACGTGATCGAGGGTCAGGTGTCGGCGCTGATGCGCGATGACGTCGACACCGACCAGATAATCCCCAAGCAGTTCCTCAAGAGAATCGAGCGGACCGGGTTTGGCGAGTTTCTCTTCTACGACTGGGCCCAGGAGGCCGAGTGGGAGCTGCACCCGCACCCGATCCTCGTCACCGGGCGCAACTTCGGCTGCGGCTCCTCCCGCGAGCACGCCCCGTGGGCGCTCGAGGACTACGGCTTCGAGGCGGTCATCGCTCCGTCGTTCGCCGACATCTTCTACTCAAACAGCACCAAGATCGGCCTCCTTCCGGTCGTGCTCGATGAGGCCGACTGCCGGGCGATTGCCGAGGCGGGAGCGGCGAGGATCGACCTCGAGGCCCAAACCGTCACCTGGGGTGACGGCGGCTCGGCCTCCTTCGAGATCGACGCCGAAACCAAGCACCGCCTGCTCAACGCGCTCGATGACATTGGCGTGACGCTCGGCGACGTGACCGCGATCGCCGAGTACGAATCCAGCCGCGAGCGGCCCGGCCCGGTAACGACGGCGCTGTGAGCGACGTAAAGCGCGTCGCGCTCCTCCCGGGCGACGGGATCGGGCCGGAGGTAGCCGAGGCCGCGGTCGAGTTGTGTGCCGACTCGTTCCCCGGACGGCTCCAGTTCGAGTCCCACCTCTTCGGGGGCTGCTCGATCGACGCGAACGGAACCGCCATGACCGACGAGGTGCTCGAGGCCTGCAAGGGCTCGGACGCCGTCCTGCTGGCCGCCGTCGGCGGCCCGAAGTGGGACACCACCGACCCCGACAAGCCGCGCCCGGAGCAGGGCCTGCTCGGCCTGCGCAAGGGGCTGGGGCTCTTCGCCAACCTGCGTCCGGTCCGCGCCATTCCCGCCCTCGCCGACGCCAGCCCCCTGCGTCCTGAGGTCATCGACGGCACCAACCTCCTGGTGGTCCGCGAACTCACCGGAGGCATCTACTTTGGCGAGAAGACCCGCACCGCCGACCGTGCCTCCGACGACTGCGTCTACACGCGCGAGGAGGTCGAACGCATCGGCCGCGTCGCCTTCGAGGCGGCCGGCTCGAAGGTGACCAGTGTCGACAAGGCAAACGTCCTCGAGACCAGCCGGCTCTGGCGCGAGGTGATCGTCGGCCTCCACGAATCCGAGTTCCCGGAGGTCGAGCTCGAGCACGTCCTGGTCGACAACGCGGCGATGCAGCTGGTCTCCAACCCCTCCGGCTTCGAGGTCATCGTCACCGAGAACATGTTCGGTGACATCCTCAGCGACGAGGCGGCGATGATCACCGGCTCGATCGGAATGCTGCCCTCGGCAAGCCTCGGCAACCCTGACGGGCCCGGGCTCTTCGAGCCGGTTCACGGCTCGGCCCCGGATATCGCCGGGCAGGGAGTCGCCAATCCGCTGGCCATGTTCCTCTCGCTGGCCCTGATGTTCCGGTACGGGTTTGGTTGGGAGGAGGAGGCCTCCGCTCTAGAATCGGCCGTCGATGGCGCCCTGGCCGACGGGCTGCGGACGCCGGACCTGGGAGGCAGTGCCGGAACCGGCGAGGCCACCCGGGCGGTAATTGAGAGGCTGGGCTAGGCCAGGGAGGCCGGCGGGAAAGTGGAGCAGAGCGAATTCATCTGGATGAACGGCGAGGTCGTCCCGTGGGGCGATGCGCAGGTTCACGTGCTCACCCACGCGCTTCACTACGGAACCTCGGTCTTCGAGGGCGTCCGCTGCTACGACACGGAGATAGGGCCTGCCGTCTTTCGCCATCAGGACCACATCGACCGCCTGATCGCCTCCGGCCGTTACTACTACATGGATCTTCCCTACTCCGCGGAGGAGATCCGCGAGGCCACCCTGGACCTGATCGCGCGCAACGGGCTTCGCTCCTGCTACATCCGTCCGATCGCCTTCCGGGGTTACGGCTCGATGGGGCTCTTCCCCCTGGAGGTGAAGGTCGACGTGTCGATCGCTGTCTGGGAGTGGGGTGCCTACCTGGGCGAAGCCGGCAAGAAGGAGGGGATCCGGGCCAAGCTCTCGACCTGGAGGCGGATGAGCGACGAGTCGTTCCATCCGAAGGCCAAGGCCGGGGGCCAGTACCTCAACAGCATCCTCGCCAAGGTGGAGTCCCACCAGGGTGGCTACGACGAGGCGATCATGCTCGACCACGAGGGCTTCGTCTCAGAGGGCTCGGGTGAGAACATCTTCGTCGTACGCGAGGGAACCGTCATCACCCCGCCGGTCGGCTCGCCGATCCTCGAGGGGATCAGTCGCGATTCGATCATCACCATCGCCGGGGACCTGGGTATTCCGGTCGAGCAGCGCAATATCGGCCGCGAGGAGCTGATCGAGGCCGACGAGGTATTTCTCAGCGGGACCGCCGCCGAGCTCGTTCCCGTGCGCGAGATAGACGACCGGCCGGTGGGGCCGGGCAGGCCGGGTGAGCTGACCCTCCAGCTCCAGTCCGCTTTCGAAGACGCCCTCCACGGGCGCGCCGAGCAGTACCGCCACTGGCTGGACCCCGTGCCCGGTATCGCCGCCGCCGCCGAGCCTGAGGCGGGTGTCGCATGAGCATCGCCGTGCGTCGAATTCGGGAGCGGCGCGCGCTCTGAGCGCGCGTCGCGGATTCACCGGGGCGCAAGCGTGCGCCCGTCCCCGAACTTCGAACCGGAAAGGATGTTCTTGAAATGAACAGGGCAATCGAGCTATACGACGCGACTCTCCGCGATGGCATGGGCGGCGGAGGGATGTCTCTGACCGCAGAGGAAAAGGTGCGCGTCGTGCGGCGCCTGGACGAGCTCGGCGTCGACATGATCGAGGCCGGCTTCCCGGCCTCGAACCCCAAGGAACGAGAGCTCTTCGACCTGCTGGCAAACGAGAAGCTGGAGAACGCGGTCGTGGTCGCCTTCGGCATGACCAGGCGCCGCGGTGTCGACGCCGCAGAGGACGAAGGGCTCGCCGTGCTCGCCGAGTCGTTTGCCCCGGTGGTGACGCTGGTCGGGAAGGCCTCGGCCATGCAGGTGGAGACCGTGGTTCGCGCCGGGCTGGAAGAGAACCTCGAGATGATCACCGAGTCGGTCACCTTCCTGAAGGAGAGGGGCAAGCGTGTCCTCTTCGACGCCGAGCATTTCTTCGACGGGTGGCGCGAGAACCCCGAGTACTCGCTGGCGTGCCTGGGCGCGGCGGTTGAGGGCGGCGCCGAGCGCCTCGTGCTCTGCGACACCAACGGAGGCTCTCTTCCCTCGCAGGTGATCGAGGCGGTCGCGGCGGTCCGCCAGGCCTTCCCGCAGGCCGCTCTCGGTATCCACACCCACAATGACACCGGCTGTGCCGTGGCCAACTCGATCGTCGCGGTGGAGGCCGGAGCCACCCAGGTTCAGGGAACGATGAACGGGATCGGCGAGCGCACCGGAAACGCCAACCTGGTGACGGTTATCGCCGACCTCCAGCTCAAGCTCGGTCTCGAGCTGCTCACCCCCGAGCAGCTGGCCCGTCTCACGCCGACGGCCCACTTCATCGACGAGCTCCTCAACCGGGCCGCCGACCCCGCCCAGCCCTACGTCGGGCGGCACGCCTTCGCCCACAAGGCAGGGATGCACGCGGCCGGGGTCAGCGCCGACAGCGCCACCTTCGAGCATGTCGACCCGGGCATGGTCGGCAACCGCAGCGACGTCATCGTCTCCGAGCTTGCCGGGCGCGCGACCGTTGCCGAGAAGGGCGAGCAGGCCGGCCTGACCCTCGACGGCGAAGTCAGCGCCCGGATCGTTGAGCGGGTTAAGGAGCTTGAGCACGACGGCTACCAGTTCGAAGCGGCCGATGGCTCGTTCGAGCTGTTGATGCGCCGGGAGACCGGCGAGTACGAGCCGCTCTTCACGCTGGAGAGCTGGAGGGTCGTAGTCGAGCAGCGTGCCGGCGGCGAGGTCGAGACGGAGGCCACGATCAAGATCGAGATCGACGGGGAGCGTTACCTGCGCACCGCGGAGGGCAACGGCCCGGTCAACGCACTGGACAACGCGCTGCGCAGCGCGATCGTCGAGATCCATCCCCACCTGGGCGACGTCGAGCTCGTCAATTACAAGGTCCGCATCCTTGACGAGAGCCACGGGACCGGCGCGGTCACCCGCGTCCTGATCGACGCCTCCGACGGTGAGTCTTCCTGGGGCTCGATCGGCGTCGGCGAGAACGTGATCGCCGCGTCGTGGCAGGCGCTCGTCGACTCGCTGGAGTACGCCGAGCAGCCGGGCAGGCGGGGCAGAGGGGAGGGCTGATGGACGAGCCGATCCCCCTGGCCCGGCCGGTAATCGGTGAGGCCGAGGAGCGGGCCGTCCTCGAGGTACTTCGCTCGGGACAGCTCTCGCTCGGCCCGAAGCTCGAGGAGTTCGAGCGCCGCTTCGCCGATTTCGTGGATGCGTCCCTGGCCAGCGCGGTCTCCAGCGGAACCGCCGGCCTCGAGCTCTCACTGCGCGCGGCCGGCGTGAAGGCGGGCGATGAGGTCGTGACCAGCCCACTCTCGTTCGTGGCCAGTGCAAACGTCTGCGTGATCGAGGGCGCTACGCCGGTATTCGCCGACGTCGACCCCGTGACCCTCACGCTCGACCCGCAGGCGGCGGCCGCAGCCGTCACCGGGCGCACGACCGCGGTGCTGCCGGTCCACATATTCGGCTATCCCGCCGCAATGGCTGAGCTCGACGGGCTGGGCCTGCCGATGGTCGAGGACGCCTGCGAGGCGCTCGGCGCGCGCTACGCCGACGGCAGCAAGGTGGGAAGCCGCGAGAACCCGGCCGTCTTCGGCTTCTATGCCAACAAGCAGATGACCACCGGGGAGGGGGGGATGATCACGCTCGGTTCCGCGGCGGCGAAAGAGCTGATCGACTCCGAGCGCAACCAGGGCCGTTCCCCCGACATGGGCTGGCTGGCTCATGAGCGGCTGGGCTTCAACTTCCGCCTCAGCGACATCGCCTGTGCCCTGGGCATCGCCCAGCTCGGCCACCTGGACGAGATGCTCGCCGCGCGGGAGAGGGTCGCCGGGTGGTACGCCGAGCGTCTCTCCGGCGTCGAAGGCCTTCAGCTCCCGTGTCCGGACCGGGGGGAGGAGCGCCGGGGCTGGTTTGTCTACGTGGTGCAGATCCCGGCAGGCGGCGACCGCGACGAGGCCATCCGCAGGCTTGCCGAGCGGGGCATCCAGTCCAAGCCCTACCTGCCCGCGATCCACCTCATGCCGCTCTACCGCGAGAAGTTCGGTTACCGGGAGGGGCAGTTCCCGGTCTGCGAAGAGGTCGCCGAGCGCTCGATCGCGCTGCCGTTCTTCCCGCAGATGACCGAGGCGCAGGTGGAACGCGTCGCTGCAGAGCTTCTGCCGGCCGTCGGCCGCGCCTAGACTGCCGCCAGATGTCGCGCTTCAGCGAGCCGCCCGAGCCGGGCTTCGATGCGATCAACCGGTCCCTGGAGGTCGACCGGCGGCTGTGGCCGTACGACGTCCAGCAGTCCCGCGCGCACGTCCGGATGCTGGCCGCCCGGGAGATAATCCCCGCCGACGATGCCGACGCGATTCTCGCGGCACTCGACGAGGTCCACTCGGAGATGGTCGAGAACCGCTTCCCGTTCGAGGATTCCGACGAGGACATCCACATGGCGATCGAGCGTCGCGTTACCGAGATTGCGGGCCCGGCCGGGGGCAGAATGCATACAGGCCGTTCGCGCAACGACCAGGTCGCCACCGACCTCGTGATGTTCACCCGCGACGCGGCGGCCGAGACCGTGCTGCGGATCGAGGCCCTGATGAGGGCGCTCGTCGTGGCCGCCAGGGACGGGACGACGGTCACGCTGCCCGGCTACACGCACCTGCAGCGCGCCCAGCCGGTCTACCTGGCCCATCACTTGCTGGCCTACTTCTGGATGCTTGACAGGGACCGCCAGCGGATGCGGTTCGTGGAAGAGCAGTGTTCCTCGCTGCCGCTCGGCTCCGGAGCCCTTGCCGGCGTGAACTTCGAGACCGACCGGAAGATGGTCGCCGAAGAGCTCGGCTTTGCCTCGGTAACGCCGAACTCTCTCGACGCAGTCAGTAGCCGGGACTTCGTCCTGGACTACCTCGCGGCCGCCGCCACCTGCGCAACCCACCTTTCGAGGTTGGGCTCCGAGCTGGTCATCTGGTCATCGACCGAGTTTGGCTTCGTCGAGCTGCCCGACGGCTGGACGAGCGGCTCGTCGCTGATGCCGCAGAAGAAGAATCCCGATGCGGCCGAGCTGCTCAGGGCAAAGGCCCCGCGGATCGTGGGCGACCTCGCCTCGCTCCACGGCGTGATTCATGCCCTTCCGCTGGCCTATAACAAGGATCTCCAGGAAGACAAGGAGTACCTGTTCGACGCGGCCGACTCGCTAGCGCTCGCGCTCGTCGCCGCCGAGGGAATGGTCTCGGGGGCCGTCTTTGACGCCGAGCGGATGGCTGAGGCATCGGGCGACGAGATGATCGCCGCCACCGACATTGCCGACATGCTGGTGCGGCGGGGAATGGCGTTCCGCGAAGCTCACGCGGTCGTTGGCGCCCTGGTGCGCGTGGCAGCCGGATCCGGCCGCACTCTCTCAGAGCTCAGCGACGAGGAGATGCTCGCCCAGAGTGAACTGCTTGACGACGAGGTGCGAGAGGTCCTGCGTCGCGAGTCCTGGACAGAGTCAAAGGTGAGCGAGGGCGGGACCGCTTCGGCGCGCGTTGCCGAACAGCTCGAAGCAGCCCAGCGGCTGCTTCCCTGACCGCCCTACCCGGAAGGCGCGGCAGTCCCGCCGCCGCTTCCGCCGCCACCTGAAGGTGGCGCTGGAGCCGGCGCAGGTGCCGGCGCCGGGGTATTGCCGCCGCCGCCACCACCACCGCCACCGCCGGTGTCTCCGCCACCACCGCCGCCCCCGGTATCTCCGCCCCCGGTCGTGCCGTCGCCCGAGGTGGAAGAGCCGCCGCCGGCATCACCGGTGTCTAGCGCGCCCGAATCCGTGAGGACCTCCTTGCCCTTCCGCCCGGCCGCCCGTTCGGCCGCGCGGCGCTTCTCGATCTCTATCGCCGCAACGATGAAGGAGCGCCAGATCTCCGCGGGGAAGGTTCCCCCGGCCACCGGGCTCCCGTCGTACTCGGTCTTCATCGGCTGCGTGCGGTCGGCGTAACCGACCCAGACGGCGACGGTGAGCTCCTCGGTGAAGCCGACGAACCAGGCATCGCCGTAGTTCTCGGTCGTGCCGGTCTTGCCGGCGGCGAACCCCCCGTAGGCCGCGTTCTTGCCTGTGCCGCCGCTCACCACGGACTGCATCTGCCCGGTGACCTGGTCGCTGATCGCCTTGGGCAGGACCCTGTCGCGCCGAACCTGGTTCCGGGCAACCAGCTTCCGGTCCGCAATACGCCGCACCTGGCGGATGCCTACCGGACCTTCGTTGGGCGCGCCGAGCGTTCCGTAGGTGAGGTTGCCTCCGGCGGCAAAGGTTTGAAAGGCGTGGGCCCAGTCCAGCGCCGAGACGCCCTCCTTGAAGGCGCCGAGGGTCATCGCCGGGTTGGTCGAGACAGGTGAGCGCACGCCCATCTTGCGGATGAGTTTCGAGATCCGGTCGGTGCCGGTCTCGAGCCCGGCCGCCGCGTAGACCGCGTTGTCGGAGACGGTCAGCGCCGACCCCAGATCCATCGAGCCGTTGTACTGGTCCTCAAAATTGTTGACGGTGAACTTCTCGCCGTCGGTGGCCTCGGGTACGTCGAATACGCGCTTGCGAGACTCCCATACCGAGCCGATCCCCAGCCCCTTCTTGATCGCCGCGGCCAGGATGAAGGGCTTCACCGTCGAGCCGGGCTGGCGCTGGCCCTGGGTGGCGAGGTTGAAGGGCTGCGTGCGAAAGTCACGGCCCCCAACCAGCGCGCGGACCTCGCCGGTCTTGTTGTCGATGGCGACGAGGGCGGCCGACGGCCCGTCGGGGTTGGGCAGCCAGCTGTCGACTGCCGACTGGGCCGCGTTCTGAAGGTCCATGTCGAGGGTGGTCTTGACCTCGAGCCCGCCCTCGAATGCCCGGCGGGGCCCGAACTGCTCGACGAGCTGCTGGCTGACCCAGGTCGTGAAGTAGGGGGACTTGGTGTCGACCGAGGGTGGGCTGACGGCGCCGGGCAGGGCCTCGGTGAGGGCGGCGTCGTGCTCGGCCTGGGTGATTTTGTCCTCCTTGAGCATCCGGTCGAGGACGAGGTCGCGCCGCTTCAGGGCCGCCTGGGGACGGGCTACGGGGTCGAAGGCGGAAGGGTTGGCGACGATCCCGGCGATCAGCGCCGACTCGGCGGCGGTCAGCTCCTTGGCGCAGGGGCGGGCACGGGTGCCACAGCCAAGGTGGTTGGGATCCTGGCCGAAGTAGACCCGCGCCGCCGACTCGATCCCGTACGCGCCGTTGCCGTAGTAGATCGAGTTCAGGTACTCGGTGAGGATCTTTTCCTTCGACCAGTTGCGGGTCAGGTGGTAGGCGAGCGCCGACTCGCGGAGCTTCTGGAAGACCGTTCTCTGGTCCTGGGCCTCGAGTGCGTTCTTTACGAACTGCTGCGTAATCGTCGAGCCACCCTGCCTCGGGGTTCCCTGGATGAAGTCGGCCACGAAGGCGCGCCCGATGCCGCGGACGTCTACGCCACTGTTCTCGAAGAAGCGGCGGTCCTCGATCGAGATGATTGCCGCGCGCATGTAGGGCGAGATCGAGCTGTGGGGGACAAGTACGCGGTTGCGCGAGCTCGTCAGGATTCCCAGCGGGCGCCCGAGCCGGTCGTACATCGCTGAGTTACGGGCCTTCTGGAAGCCCTTTGCGTTCTCCAGGTTCGGCAGCTCGGCAGCCATCGCCATCATCATCCCGAAGGCGACCGAGATGACCGCAAGGGCGCCCACCGGCACCAGCAGCAGTAGAAGCCGGCGGCGCCTGAGCCTCGGCCTGGGGGGCTCCGGCGGCTCGGATCCCTCGGCGGCCGGGGACGGAGGCAGGGCCTCGGTCTGGCCTTCCTCTGGGATGTTGTCGGCTGGGCCTGTGGTCATAAGGGACCGGGAGCGCCGTTCCGGCCCGAGTCTCCTGCTTTCGGGGCGGGGTGCGCATCCTTACGGGGCTGCCCTGCGGCGAGCACCGCGGCGTTGCTTCAGACTAGCATTGGCCCTTATGGAAACCGCCGGTTCAAAGGCGGCGTTTCTCGAGCGAAACGCCGCCGAATCCCTGCCTGCCGGCGGGCTGGAGAAGAAGCTGGAGGAGGCCGCCGCAGAGGGGAGGCCCCTGCGAGTCAAGCTCGGTCTCGACCCGACGGCACCGGACATCCACCTCGGCCATACGGTGGTCCTCCAGAAGCTCCGGGAGTTCCAGGACCTCGGGAACAAGGTCGTGCTGATCGTCGGCGACTACACGGCGAGGGTGGGGGACCCCAGCGGGCGCTCGGAGACGAGGCCGTCGCTCGACGACGCGGAGATCGAAGCCAATGCGCGCAGCTACGAGAGCCAGGCCTTTCACGTGCTCGAGGACGACAGCGAACGTTATGAGTTGCGGTTCAACGGGGAGTGGCTGGACATGCCGATGGCCGACCTCTTCCGCCTTGCCCGGACAACCACGGTCGCCCAGATGCTCGACCGGGAGGACTTCGCCGGCCGCTACGCCGCCGGGGCGCCGATCTCGATCCTTGAGCTCCTCTACCCGCTGATGCAGGGATACGACTCGGTTGCGGTCGACGCCGACGTCGAGATAGGGGGAACCGACCAGACCTTCAACCTCCTGCTCGGACGCGAGATCCAGCGTGCGTACGGCAAGCCCGAGCAGGCGGTGCTCACCCTCCCGATCCTGCCGGGAATCGATGGGGTCGAGAAGATGGCGAAGACCAAGGGCAATGCCATCGCCGTCAACGACGCCCCGGAGGAGATGTTCGGCCGGACGATGCGCCTGCCCGACGAGGCGATGGACTCCTGGTTCGAGCTCCTCGCCATCGAGGACCCCGGCGGCGAGCCACGCGAGCGCAAGCGAGCGCTGGGCCGCGCCATAGTGGCCCGTTTCCACGGGGAAGATGCCGCGGAGGGGTCAGAAGCAGCCTTCGACCGGCAGTTCGTCGACCACGAGGCGCCCGAGGAGGTTGAGGACGCCGAGGTTGCGGTCGACCCCGGAGACGTCCACCTGCCGGCCGTCCTGTCCGAGGCTTTCGGCATCTCGCGCTCCGAGGCGAGGCGCCTCCTGGGTCAGGGAGGAGTGCGGGTAGAGGGCGTCGTGCTGGAAGCCGGTGAGCTCGACGTCGCCCCCGCTACCATCGACGGGAAGGTCGTCCAGCTGGGGCGCCGGCAGTTTCGCCGGGTCCGCGTTAAGGTTCGATGAAGTGGCTTGAGGCAGTGCGCCGGCCCTGCTATCATCCCGTGAGGTCGCTGGCTCTTTGTGCCTGATGGCACGGGTCGCGACCCCGTCTCCGTGCTACGGAGGCGCTCGGCGGAAGGGTGCACCTCCGCCAGGGCGCGTCGGTCTTTGAAAACTCAACAGCATGCGCACCTCAGGCTCGGCATAGCCGAACTTGAGATGTGCGTCCAGGTTCGAACCGTCCTTCTGCCGTTCTGCGGCGCAGGGACGGTCTGAGCAATACCTAGTCAAGACCGCGGTGCCCGGTGTATGGGTGCCGCAACAATGGTCATGGCAAACTCTCAGTACCGGCCCCGACGTTCGCGTCGGAGCCGTTTTTCACGGAGAGTTTGATCCTGGCTCAGGACGAACGCTGGCGGCGTGCTTAACAC
>JBBASZ010000018.1:0-2177 GCA_040398965.1 Solirubrobacteraceae bacterium
CCGTAGGCGCGGTAGCCGATCAGGCCGCCGCAGAGCAGCGGCGCGACCTCGGTGTCGCCGTAGCCCTCCGGCAGGGGAAAGGAGTAGCGGTGGTCGGCGACCGCATACTCGGCGAAGCCGCCGTCGATATCGCGCCCGGTGAAGAGCGCGCTCTCGCAAAGGTTCTCGCGGCCGCTGGTACACCAGCGGCACTCGCCGCAGGTCCAGCCCAGCCAGGGGATGCCCACCCGCGTGCCCGGCTCGTGGCCCTCGCCGCCGACGACCTCGCCGACGACCTGGTGGCCGGGAATCCTCGGCGGGTCGGGCACCTGCACCTCGCCGTCGAGGATGTGGAGGTCGGTGCGGCAGATCCCGCAGGCGTGGACCTTCACCAGCACCTGCCCGGGCCCCGGTTCGGGCACCGGCAGGTCCATGCGTTCGAGTGGCCGGCCCGGGGCGGTGAAGACCATCGCCTCCATGGGGGCGACGCTAGCGGCCCGGGTGAAAGCGGCGCAGGCGCAGCGCGTTGAGCACGACGCTGACGCTGGAGAGGGCCATCGCCGCCCCGGCGATCATCGGGTCGAGCAGCCCGGCGGCGGCCAGCGGGATGGCGGCGACGTTGTAGCCGAAGGCCCAGGCGAGGTTCTGCTTGATCGTGCGCAGGGTCGCGCGGCTGAGGGCGATCGCGTCGGGAACGCGGCGCAGGTCGCCGCTGACGACGGTGAGATCGGAGGCCTCGATCGCCACGTCGGTACCGGTTCCCATCGAGATGCCCAGGTCGGAGAGCGCCAGGGCGGGGGCGTCGTTGACCCCGTCGCCGGCCATCGCGACGACCGAACCTGCGGCCTGCAGCCTCTCGACCTCCTTAACCTTCCCGGCGGGGAGGACCTCGGCGACGACTTCGTCGATCCCGACCTCGGCGGCGACCGCTCGCGCTGCGCGTTCGTTGTCGCCGGTGAGCAGAACCGGCGAGAGGCCCAGCGCACGCAGCCGTGAGACCGCCTCGGCGGCCCCGGGCTTGACGGTGTCGGTGACGGCGATCACGGCGACCGCCTCGCCGTCGATGGCGGCGGCGACCGCGGTGCGGCCGAGCGCCTGGGCCTCCTCCATCGCGGCTTCGAGCTTCGGCGGCAGTTCGATCCCGTAGTCGGCGAGCAGGGCGGGGCGGCCGACGACGAGCCGGCGCCCTTCGACCTCGCCGGTGACCCCGAGGCCCTCGTGGTTGGCGAAGTCGCCGGCTGCGGGCAGCGGCTCGCCGGTCAGCTCGGCCGCCCGCGCGGCGATCGAACGGGCGATCGGATGCTCGGATGCCGCCTCGATCGCGCCGACCAGCCGCCAGGCCTCCTCTTCGCTTATCCCGCCGGCGGTGACGATCCCGGCCGGCTCGAGCTTCCCGGTGGTGACCGTGCCGGTCTTGTCGAGGACGATCGTGTCGGCCCGGCGGGTGGACTCGAGCACCTCCGGCCCGCGGATCAGCAGGCCGAGCTGGGCGCCGCGGCCGGTGCCGACCATCAGGGCGGTCGGCGTGGCGAGGCCCAGGGCGCAGGGGCAGGCGATGATCAGCACGGCGACCGCGGCGGTGAAGGCCGCGGCGGCCCCGGCCCCGGAGATGAGCCAGGCGGCGAGGGTGAGCAGGGCAATCACGATCACCACCGGCACGAAGACGGCGGAGATCCTGTCGGCCAGGCGCTGGACCGGGGCCTTGCCGGTCTGCGCCTGCTCGACGAGCCGGGCGATCTGGGCGACCTCGGTGTCGGCGCCCACGCGCGTGGCCCGTACGACCAGGCGTCCCGAGAGGTTTACGGTGGCGCCGGTGACCGAGTCACCTGGCTCCGCGGCGATAGGGAGCGACTCCCCGGTGAGCATGCTCTCGTCGACGCTCGCGCGCCCCTCCTCGACCACGCCGTCGGTGGCGATCTTCTCGCCCGGGCGCACGACGAAGAGGTCTCCGGCCTGGAGCTCGTCGATCGCCACCAGCCGCTCGCGGCCGTCGGGGCCGACAACGGTGGCCTCGCGGGCGCCGAGCTCGAGCAGCGCCTTGAGGGCCGCACCGGCGCGGCCCTTGGCCCGCTCTTCGAGGAAGCGGCCGGCGAGGATGAAGGTGGTGACCACCGCAGCGGTCTCGAAGTAGAGGTCCTCGCCCCCGGTCAGCACGGCGACGACCGACCAGGCCAGCGCGGCCAGGGTGCCGACCGAGA
>JBBASZ010000018.1:2277-6182 GCA_040398965.1 Solirubrobacteraceae bacterium
GCGAAGTTGACCGTCGCCTCGCTGACGCCCTCGACGGCGCCCAGGCTCTTCTCGACCTTCATGGCGCAGGAGGCGCAGCTCATTCCCTCGATCGGGAGGTCGGCGTGCCCGGTGGGCTTTTCGGTGGTTGCGGCCATCCTGTGCTTAGGCTAGCATACCCCCCAGGGGTATCTACGAAAGGAACCGGAACCGATGGCAACCACACCTGCGACACGCGGCTACAGCGCCAGCCGGGAGCAGCTGCTCACACGCCTGCGGCGGATCGAGGGGCAGGTGCGCGGCGTGGAGAAGATGGTCGAGGAGGACCGCTACTGCATCGACGTCATCACCCAGATCTCGGCGATCCAGGCCGCGCTCGACAAGGTCGCCCTGGGGCTGCTCGACGGCCACGCCCAGCACTGCGTGATGGGCGCCGGTGAGGACGACCGCGCCGAGCGGACCGAGGAGCTGATGGGGGCGGTAGGGCGAATGATGCGGCGCGGCTGAGCCCGGGAGGCGTCGCATTTCGCGCGGGTCCGGCGTATCTTCCCGGCCATGAGGAAATTGCGCATCTCCCTGGTCCCCGTCCTTGCCGCCTGCGCCGCGCTTGCGGCCCTGCCCGCCGCCGCTCCCGCCAAGGCAAAGGTCAAGGCGATAAAGGTGCTCGTCACCAACGACGACGGCATCGCCGGCGGCGGCATGAACGCCATGGTCAGCGCCCTGCGCAAGGAGCCGAAGGTGACGATCACCGTGGTGGCGCCCCTGAGGAACCAGTCGGGCACCGGAGGCAAGACCACCGACGGCCCGCTTGAAGCTTCGCCCGCGACCCTGCCCAACGGCTTTCCGGCCACGGCCGTCGCCGGGTACCCGGCCGACGCGGTCAACTACGCGCTGGCCAACGTGACCACCGGCGCAAAGAGGCCCGACCTGCTCATGTCGGGGATTAACGAGGGCGCCAACCTGGGCCCCTTCGTCGGCCTTTCCGGCACCGTTGGCGCCGCCAGGGCCGGGGCCGCCCAGGGAATTCCCGCCCTCGCCTCCAGCCAGGGCCTGGCCGCCCCGATGAGCTGGCCGGCCGGGGTCAAGCAGACGATCGCCTGGTTTCGCGAGAACCGCTCGAAGCTGAAGAAGGGGACGGTCTGGAACCTGAACATCCCCTCGTGCAGCAAGGGCAAGGTCCGCGGCACGGTGAAGGTGAAGAAGACCGCGACCAGCTTCTACGACTACGACCCGTTCGGCACCGTCGACTGCGCGGTTCGCAGCAAGCCGCTCGAGAACGACGTGACCGCCTACTACGCAGGCTTCGCGCCGCTCCAGAGCATCGGGCTCGGCCGGTAGCGCTCAGTCGCCCAGCCGCGGGCCGCGCTGCTCGTCCTGTACGAGCTGGTCGGCACCGCTCTGCTCGTCTAGCTCGAGGTCGAGACCGAGCATGATCGCCGCCAGGCCTGCGTAGACGGCCACTACGAGCTGCAGCTCAACGACCTCGCGGTCGGTCAGCGCCTGGCGTGCCGCGGCGAGCTCCTCGTCGGAGGGGCGCCCGCGGTCGAGCGTTATGCGGGCCAGCGCGAGCATCGCCTGCTCGCCCTCGTCGAAGCCTGAAAAGTCCAGCTCGCGCAGGGCGGCGATCTCCCCGTCCGTGATCCCGCACATCTTCGCCACCGGCTCGTGCTGGAACCATTCGTACTCGCAGCCGGTCAGGCGGGCGACGAGCAGGATCACCAGCTCGCGGCGCCGGGGCGAGAGCTCGGCGTCGTTCCACAGGCTCCCCGTGAAGGCCGCGAACGACGTGAAGCTGCCGTCGGCCTGGGCGAGCAGCCGGAAGATGCCGATGTCGGGCAGTGCCTCGAGCGTCTTGAGCGTACGCGGCGAGAGCTCGTCGCGGCTGGCGAAGGGGATGCGGGCCATCGGGATGGCGAGGGCGGGACTTGAACCCGCGACACCACGATTTTCAGTCGTGTGCTCTACCAGCTGAGCTACCTCGCCGCAGGAGGGCAGGGTACCGATGAGCGCTCAGCGGCTGCGGAGCCGCTGCACGGCCACCGGGACCCACCAGAGCGCCAGGCCGACCGCCAGGCCGACAGCCAGGTTGAAGCCGAAGCCGATCCCTCCGACGACCAGGGCGATCGTCCACGCCTTCCACCCCTGAAGGTCGCGCAGGAGGCCGATGTGCAGCAGGCCGGCCGCGGCGAGCAGGCCGGCGAGGATAGGGAGCGGAAAACCGGTCAGGAGCGCCGCCAGCCCCGCGCCGACGCCCAGGGCCAGGACGAGCAGGGCGATCCCCATCATCAGCGGCGCGCCGCCGGTGCGGGCCCCGAAGCGCTCGTGGGCGGTCAGGCCGCCGGCCCCGTGGCAGACCGGCATCCCGGCGATCCCCCCGGCGAAGAGGTTGGCGGCTCCGAGGCTCATAGCCAGGCGCCCCGGCCTCACGCGCTCGGCCCTATCGCCGAAGTAGCCGCGGGCCGCGTCGGCGGTGGCCAGGCAGGAGTTGGCGAAGGTCAGGGGCAGCTGGGGGATGACCAGGGCGACCAGGGCCGAGGCGAATACCGCCGCGTCGAACTCGGGGAGGGGAATCGCCGACGGGCCGAGCTTGAGGTCGCTCCCGGCCCGGGCCAGGGCGATGGCCAGCCCCAGCAGCACCAGGACCAGCGCAATCAGGTGCCGCCGCAGGGCGAAGGCGGCGCCGAGCACCACGAGGGTGAGCGCGACGAGAACGACCGGGTCGGCGGTCGCGTCGGCGAAGCTGGAGGGGGCGTCCCAGGCCAGCCCCCAGGCGATCTTCAGGAAGAGGAGGCCGACGGTCAGCTGGACGCCGCGGATCAGCGGCCTGGGGAAGGCGCGGCCGGCAACGTCGATCAGCCCGGTGGCGCCGAGCGCCAGGAAGATCGCTCCCATCATCAGCGAGCCGGCTGCGATCTCCGAGGCCCCAAGCCCCATGGCGATGGCGATCGCCCCGAACGCCTTCAGCGGCTGGACCGGGATCGGCAGCCTGAACGCGAAGGCCACGGCGATGTAGAGAAGCGCGGCGGGAAGCAGCACCGCCGTTGCCGCCAGGCCGTTCTTGATGATCAGCGCGGCGGCGATCGGCACCAGGACGCCGACGTCGGCCACCGCCCCGGCCGCCTCGTGACGGTCGAAGCGCATCGGCAGCGCCGGGGTGCTCAGTGAATGTCGCGCCGCAGGAACAGCCATGTGCCCACGGCGATGAATACCAGCCCCTCGACGGCGAGGATCGCCATGTCGCCGGCGTGGAAGCCGGTCTCTATCGGGCGGGTGCCGAACGACTGCCAGCCCGGTGAGAGCTCCCGGCGGTCGTTGAGGATGTCGGTGAGGGGGGCGAGGACCGTGCACAGGAAGGCCAGGGCCGCCGCGGCGCCACCGACCCCGTAGGCGACGGCGGGGCGCCCGGTCGCCGCCCCGACGGCGAGGGCCAGCGCGCCGAAGACCCAGGCGCCCATCCCCAGGCCGACGACGCCGGCGGCGTAGTCGGAGGCGGGAAGGTCGAGCTCGAACGGGGGCCCGAGCACCACCAGCGTCACCCACGTGACCAGCGAGACGACGGCCAGCTCGATCGCCATGGCCAGCGCCCGCTCGGCGACGATCCGTGCCCGGCCGACCGGCGCGGCGACGACCAGCTCGAGTGTCCCGTCGTCCTCGTCCCCGGCGATCGCCCGCCCGCCCCGGGCCACGCCGAAGGCGAAGAAGAGCCATGCCCCCAGCGAGGCGAAGAACTGGCCCTGCATGTAGCCGCCGGGAGAGACCGGGTCGCCCTCGCCTCCGGCGAACGCCTTCAGCGCGTCCGGCAGCCCCTCGATCGCCTGGCGGTAGGCGGCTGCGTTGTCGGCGATCGACGGGTAGAAGACCAGGAACAGGACCGTTGTCAGCACCAGCCCGATTGCCCACCAGAAGAGGCTCTTGCGGTCGACGCG
>JBBASZ010000018.1:6282-34066 GCA_040398965.1 Solirubrobacteraceae bacterium
CACGGCCGCGAAGCTAGCGCACAGCGCCCCACTGAACAGCGGGGTTTAGCCGCTCACCCGGCCCAGCGCTTGAGCTGGGGCAGCGGGTCGATCGGCTGCACTCCCGCCTTGTCCTTCCAGCCGTCGGGCCAGATCTCGAAGTGCAGGTGCGGGCCGCTCGAGTAGCCGGTCGAGCCCAGCAGGCCGATCTTCTGGCCGGCCTTCACCCGCTCGCCTTCCTTCACGACGACCGAGCGCATCTGCATGTGGGCGAAGAACATGTCCCAGCCGTTGTCGGCCCTCATCACCACGTAGCGGCCGGCGCCGCCATCCTGGTAGGCGACGAAGCGGATCACGCCGGCCAGCGGGGCAACGATCGTCAATCCCGAGGCGCCGATCACGTCCTGGCCCTCGTGCGAGTGGCCGGGGCGCCCGGCCCCGAACCGGGCGCCGTCCCCCCCGAAGGTCCACGGGCCGCCCTGCACGGGGAAGACTCCCGATCCGTTCGTTGGAGGCTTGGGCGTGGGTGCCGGCTTCGGCCTGGCCTTGACGGTCAGGCGCAGGGTCTTGCCGCGCGCCGCGCTCTGCCCGGTCGATCCGAGCACGGTGACCCGCAGCGCGTAGCGGCCGGTGCCGAGCGCCGGCAGCCGGACGGTCTGGGTGCTGTTTGCCTTGACCGACCCGGCGTTGAAGGTCCGCTTCCTGGTGCCGGTGATCCGCACCTGGACCCGGGCCGTCTTTGCGTTCGAACGCTTGATCTTCAGGCGGAGCGACGCGCGCGACCCGCTGGTGATGGAGGAGTCGACGAGCTTCTGCGAGACCAGCCGCGGGCGCCCGGGGAGGGTCTTCAGCTTGGAGCCGTAACCGGATCCGCCGCTCGAGCCCTCGCTCGACCCCCCGCTCGAGCCTCCCGAGTCGGGCGAAGTGCCGCCCGAGCCCTCGGCGAGGGCGGCCGAGGGCAGGGCCAGCAGCGCCGCTGCGGCGATGGCGAGGGTCGGTTTCAGGGACAGGGGCATCTGTAGGCGTAAACCTTTCGCTTCACCCTTCGACGCGGATCGCCGTTTCGTGAACGTCGGCTTGCAGGGCCGGTCTCGCAGGCCGGACGAGCGCGGGACCCGGTCCTGCGGGGAGCCCCGGTCAGCCCCCGGCGGCGAGCATGCGCTCCATGAGCTCGAGGGCGCCCTGCTTGTGGAGAGGCTCATTGAGGTTCCCGCACTTGGGCGACTGCACGCACGACGGGCACCCCGACTCGCACGGGCACTCGGCGATGAGCCGCCGCGCGTCGGCGACCAGGCTCTCGAAGGCGGCGAAGCCCTGCCGCGTGATCCCCACGCCACCGGGGTGGCCGTCGTAGATGAAGATCGTCGGGCCGCCGGTCTGCGGGTGGGCGCCGGTGGAGAGGCCGCCGATGTCCCAGCGGTCGCACATGGCCAGAAGCGGCAGCACGGCGATCTGGGCGTGCTCGGCGGCGTGCAGCGCGCCGAGCAGGGCATCGGGTGGCAGGCCGGCGGCGGGCTCCTCGAGCTCGTACCAGAGCGCCGTGGTGGTGAAGTCGGTGGCCGGCAGGTCGAGGCCCTGCAGGTCGATCACCTCCTGGTCGGCCAGGCGCTTGCGCTGGTAGGCCAGCACCTGCTCGGTCACCGTCACCTGGCCGTAGCTGAGCGTCACCCCGAGCGTCTCGCGGCGGTCGAGCAGCTTCTCGACGAAGGTGTCGGTCTCCTTGCGGGGCTGGGTGAACCAGTCGCCCTTGAAGGGCCGAACGAGGGCCTCGCGTCGCTCGACGTCGAGCGAGTCGACCTCCCAGCTGCGCCCCATGTGCAGGTAGACGGCTCCCTCGTGGACGGTGGAGCAGGCTCGTGCCGTCTCGACCGTCCCGATCAGCTCGCCCTGCTCGGCGTCGATGATCCGCACCGAGTCCGGCGAGGCCGAGCGCAGCGAGACCCGGGCGGCGGGGTAGTCCTCCGGCGAGCGCAGGGTGAAGCGGCCCCGGCGCTCGACCAGCGTCCCGCGCGAGACGAGCGCCTCGCAGTGGGCGCGCACCCGCGGCCCGAGGAACTCGACGTCGGCGTCCGGGTCGATCGGCCCCTCGTGGGCGGCGCACTCCAGGTGGGCGGCGTGGATCTCCTCGCTCTCGTACTCGAGGATCGCCGACTCGACCGGCCGCTCCAGGAACTCGTCCGGGTGGCGGCAGAAGAACTGGTCGAGCGCGTCGTCGCCGGCTACGTAGACGGCCAGTCCGCGCCCGCGTCGCCCGGCCCGCCCCCACATCTGGCGCAGGGAGGCGACGGTGCCCGGGAAGGTGATGCATATCGCGGCGTCGAGCTCACCGATGTCGATACCCAGCTCCAGCGCGTCGGTGGTGACGACGGAGAGGATCTCCCCCTCGACCAGCGCCTGCTCGAGCTCGCGACGCTGCTGGGGCGTATAGCCGGCCCGGTAGGCGGCCACCCGCCCGGCGAGCTCGCGGTGGCCGCGCCGGGAGAGCTCGTCGGCGGCCATCCGCGCGACCAGCTCGACCCCCTTGCGTGACTTCATGAAGCAGATCGAGCGGGCGCCCTGGGCGGTCAGCGTCGCCACCATCTCCGCCGCTTCGGCCAGCGGGCTGCGGCGCAGCTGGAGAGCCTCGTCCTCCACCGGGGGGTTCCAGATCGCGATCTCGCGGCTGGAGCCGGGCGAGCCGTCCTCGCCGACCGCCCGCACCGGATCGAGCCCGGTGAGCCTCTCGGCCAGCTCCACCGGGTTGGCGATGGTGGCCGAGGCGAGCAGGAATCGCGGCGATGTCCCGTAGGCCGCGGCGATCCGCCGCAGCCGCCGCAGGACGTTGGCCACGTGCGAGCCGAAGACCCCCCGGTAGACGTGGGCCTCGTCCACCACGACCAGGGCCAGGTTGGCGAAAAGGTCGCCCCAGGCCTGGTGGTTGGGCAGGATCCCGACGTGGAGCATGTCCGGGTTGGTGAGGATCAGGTTCGACCGCCGCCGGATCGCCGAGCGCTCCTCGCGGCGGGTGTCGCCGTCGTAGATGGCGGGACGCACCCGGTCGGTCAGGCCGAAGCGGGCCAGCGAGCGGGCCTGGTCCTGGGCGAGCGCCTTGGTCGGGTAGAGGTAGATCGCCCGGGCGTGCGGGTCACGGCAGAGCACCTCGAGCGTCGGCAGCTGGAAGCAGAGGGACTTGCCCGACGCGGTGCCCGTCGTGACGATCGTCGTCTGCTCCCAGGCGCTCTCCAGGGCCTCGGCCTGGTGGCTGTAGAGCGCCTCGACGCCGGCGGCCCGGAGCCCTTCGGTTACCGCGGGTGCAAGCCCGTCGGGAAGCGCGACGAGCTCGGGCTCGCGGCTGCCCTCGAAGGCCTCGCGGACAAGTCGCCCGTCCTGCCGGCCCGCGTCGAGCATCGCGCTCCAGGGCTCGGTCGATCGGGTAACTGACACCGCGGGGATGCTACGCGGCGCGGCTAACCTCGTCCCGGTGCGTTGTGCCTACGTGGACATGGACGGCACGCTCCTGGGTCCCGGGGGCTGCCTCTTCGCCGGAGCCGACGGCGAGTTCACGCCGCTCGGTGCCCGTGCGATCGAGGTCTGCCTGCGCTCGGATGTCGAGGTGGTCGTGATGTCGGGCCGGCGGCGGGCGGTGGCGGTCGAGGACGCACGGCTCTTCGGCCAGGACTGCTGCATCTTCGAGATCGGCGCCGGGGTGGTCATGGAGGGCGAGACCTACTGGCTGACCGGGGACTGGCAGCCCGACGATCAACGCACGATCCACCAGCAGATCGACGAGAGCGGCGCGCCGGCGCTCCTGCTCGAGGAGTACTCCGGCTGCCTGGAGGTTCATGCGCCGTGGCACACCGGGCGCGAGGTCTCCCACCTGCTCAGGGGGATGGTCGACACCGGAGAGGCCGAGGAGTTCCTCGCCAGCCACGGACACGGCGACCTCGAGCTGAGCGACAACGGCGCCGTCCGCCGCCGCTCGCCGGCGCTGGCCGAGCTCGACGAGGTGCACGCCTACCACCTGCGCCCGCGAGGGGTTTCCAAGGCCGCGGCGGTCGCCGCCCACCAGAGGATGCGCGGCTACGAGCCCGAGGACTGCATCGCGGTCGGTGACTCGCGCGAGGACCTGCGCGTGGCCGGGGTCGTCGGCCAGTTCTGGCTGGTGGCCAACGCGCTCGAGCGCGACCCGGACCTGCTTGGCGCCATCGACGGCCTCGAGCACGTGCGCGTCGCCGACGAGCCCCACGGCGCCGGCGTCTACGAGGCGATCGTCACCACGCTCAAGGGCGCCTGAACGGGCGCGCCAGGCGCGCCCGCAGCCGGGCCCAGAAGCCCGGGCGCACCCCGAAGCGCGCCGGCCCGCTCGGCGGCACGGTGGTGCGCACCAGCGCAACCCAGCCGTCGAGCTCCAGCTCGCCTGAGACCAGGGCGGCCAGGCCACCGGTGACCGGAGCCTCGATTCCGGCGTCGGCCAGGGCACGCGCCAGGAGGGGAACCGAGTCGAGCGCCTCGACGGCCTGCCCGATCCGCGCCGGGATCTCCGCTGCCGGCACGCCCTGGGCCAGCAGCTCGCCGGCCATCCGGTTGCGGCTGCTCGGCGCCAGGGCGGTGGCCACCAGGTCGCCGGTGCCGGCCAGCCCGATCATCGCCTCGGGCCGGGCGCCGTGTGCCTCGGCCAGTCGCCAGACCTCCTGGAAGATGTGCCCGGCCGCCGCGCCCGCGGCGTTGAGGCCCTGCCCGACGGTCGCCCCGGAGGCCAGCGCCGCGGCGTTCTTGGCCGCGCCGGCCAGCTCGACCCCGGCCGGGTCGTCGGAGAGCTCGCAGATGACGCCGCCACGGGTAAAGATCGAGGCGAGCGTGCCGGCCAGCGCGGCGTTCTGCGAGGCGGCGACCAGCGCCCCGCCCTCACGGACCAGCTCGCTGGCGTGGGCCGGCCCGCCGATCACCGCCACGTGCCCCGGCCCGCAGGCGTCGCCGAGGACGGTGGAGGGCGTCCGGCCCAGGGGCGGGACCAGCCCCTTGGCCAGCGTCACCACCGAGGCCTTCGGCGACAGGCCGGCGGCGGGCAGGGCGGCCGCGGCCTCGCCCAGGGAGTGGGCAGGGACCGCCAGGAAGACGATGTCGGCCCGCTCCAGGCCGGCGCCGGCGACCTCGACCTTCAGCTCCGGTGGCAGCGAGACGCCGGGCAGGTACCCGCGGTTCTCGCGGGCCTCGTCGATCTCCCGGGCCTGCTCGGGGGTGCGGGCCTGGAGCGTTGTCCGCAGGCCGGCGCGGGTGATCAGCAGGGCGATCGCGGTGCCGAACGAGCCGGCGCCGATCACCACGGCGCGGCGGGGCTTTCTCGCTTTATCGGGGGCGGGCACGGTTTCCCTTACACCTTTGCGTGCTTAGAGGTACTCGGCGAGCCTGCGCCCGGCCGCCCGGAGCCGGCGCTTGGTTCCGGCCTCGATCACCGCGTGGAGGTCGAGGATCCGGCGGTCGAGCAGGTCGAGCGCGTCCTCGCCGACCACTGCGTGCGCCGGAACGCCGGCCTGGCGGGCGCGGACGGCCAGCTCGCCCACGGCCTTGCCCTCGAGCGTGGTCGGGTCGAGCCTGCCTTCGCCGACGATGACCGCCCGGGCCGCACGCATCCTGGTGTCGGCGTCGAGCGCGTCGAGGACGAACGCCGCTCCCCCGACCAGCTGTGCGTCGTACGTTGCCCAAAGGGCGCCGGCGAGGCCGCCGGCCGCCCCGGTCATCGCGATTCCGGTCGGGTCGCGGGGGAGCGACCGGGCCTGCGCTTCGAGGCGCGCGGTGAGCCGCTCCACGGTCGCGGGATCGGCGCCCTTCTGGGGCCCGAAGACGACGGCCGCATCCTCGAAGGCGGTCTGCGCGTCGCAGCAGACCACGAGCTGCGCTCCCGCGATGCCGCCTGCCGCCTCGATCGCCTCGAGCGCGCCGGCGCCGCCGTCGGTGGTGGCGCTGCCGCCGACGGCGACGATTATCCGCCCCGCGCCGGTGGCCGCCGCCGCGGCGACGAGCTCCCCGGCCCCGTACGAGCTGGCCGCCTCGGCGTCGCGCTCCTCCTCGGCGATCAGCGGCAGGCCGATCGCCTGGGCCGTCTCGACGATCGCCGTGCCGTCCCCGGTGATGCCGATCCGGGCGCTCAGCGGGCGCCCGAGCGCATCGTGGGCCTCGACCTCCATCGTCGTCCCGTCGAGGGCACCCAGCAGCACGTCGAGGGTGCCCTCGCCGCCGTCGGCCAGCGGCATCAGGTCGGTCTCGACGCCCTCGTCGTCCAGGCCCCGGCCGATCGCCTCGGCCACTTCGGTCGAGGAGAGGGTTCCCTTGAAGGAGTCCGGCGCCACCAGCACCGGCCGGCGTTCGGCGGCCATCGCCGCCAGCCTATTGGCGCCCTCAGGCGGCGGGTACGGCCGGCGGGGCCGGGCGGCCGCGGCAGAGGTCGAAGCCGCTGTCGGCCACCTCGCCGCCGATGGTGTGGAAGGCCCAGCGATAGCCGCGGCTGTAGAGCGTCAGCTCCAGGACGCCGAATTCGGCCAGCAGCCGCTCGCTGCCTGGGGTCCATGCCGCGCCGGAGATGTCGAAGAGGTTCTGCCCGCCGGTGCCGACCACGAAGCTGCGGATTCCCGTCAGGTAGTTGAGCCGGCCGCCGGCGTTCATCGGCGCAAAGCGCTCGTACTTGTGGTCGTGGCCGGCCAGGACCATCTCGGTGCCACCCTTCATCAGGGTGCGCCAGAGCGCGCTCATCCGCTGGGAGCGGGTCCGGGTCGAGGAGTAGCGGGGGTGGTGCCAGTAGGCGATGGTGCAGCGGGTCGGGTAGCGCTTGAGGTCGTACCGGAGCCAGCGCTCCTGGATCGACTCCTGCTCGCAGCCGCCGACCTGCGAGCACATCGAGTTGAGCGCGATCAGCCGCCAGCCGCGCAGCGAGTTGCCGTGGAATCCGCGGTCGGGCCGGCCGGCGGCGGCCCCGAAGTATGCGTAGTAGTCGGCGGCGCCCTCCACGTGGTACTCGTGGTTGCCGACGGCGGCGAGGGTCCTGTCCTTGAGCCGGCCCCAGGTGGGCTCGTAGCCGCCCGCAAACTCCTCCGCGGTGCCGTCGAAGTACTGGGTGTCGCCGAGGACGAGGACCTTGTCCGGGTTGAGGCTCTCGGCCAGGCGCGCGGTGGCGGCGTGCTGGCACTCGGTCGGCGTGACCTTCACGCGCGCGTTGCAGGCGATGTCACCCACGGCGACCACGGTGGCGCGGTAGCCGCCCAGGACCGGGTCGGCCTGCCGGGGTGCTGCCTGGCCAAGTGCCGGCGAGGACACGGCGAGGACCAGCCCGAGGGCCAGGGTCGTGGTTATGGCGGTTCGCACCCGGTACATGAGAGCGGCTTGCGGGCCGCTATGCGCCGGCTGGCCCGCGGTTCAGTCCCTTCGGGGGGCGACGGTTCCCCCGCGCAGGCGGCGCAGGATAGCGTCGGAGATGCGGGGGTCGAGGTTGTGAAGGTGCTGGAGCAGCCGCACGATCGGCGGGTACCAGAGCGACCTGCGGTCCTCCTCGACGGCCTCGATGATCTTGCCGGCGAGGATCGCGGGGTCCTTTGCCTGGCCGGGCCGGTACCAGTCGGGCATCCGGTCGCGCTCGTGGTCGTGGAGCGAGGTGGTGATCTCCCCCGGGTAGACAGTGGTCAGCGAGACGCCGGTCCCGCTCAGCTCGTGGCGCAGCGCCTCGGCGAACATCCGCTGGGCGGCCTTGGTGCCGCCGTAGACGGCCGCCCAGGGGAACGAGCGCAGCGCCGCCCCGGAGCTGATGATCACGACCTGGCCGCGGGCGCGGTCGAGCATGTAGGGGAGGCCGTAGTGGACGGTCCGCAGGGTGCCCTGCCAGTTGATCTCGCTCATCTCGAGCATCTGCTCGAGCGACTGCTCGCGGAATGGCCCGTAGTGGGTGATCCCCGCGTTGGCGACCAGCAGCTCCAGGCCGCCGGCCTGCTCGACGAACTGCGCCAGGCCGTCACGGACCGACTCGCTGGAGGTCACGTCGCAGGCGATCACCACGTGCTCCCCGGGGAGGGTGGCTGCGAGCTGCTCGAGCTCCCCGGTGGAGCGTGCGGCCAGGCCGACGGTCACCCCGCGCTCGGCCAGCGCCCGCGCCAGCGCGGCGCCGATCCCGCGCGAGGCGCCGGTGACGAAGGCGCGCATTCCCGGCTCGATCTTCACCGGGCGAGCCTACCTTCCGTCCTCAGGCGACTTCGCGGTAGGCCTCGGCGAGCCGGCGGACCCCTTCGGGGATCTCGTCGGCGGTCACGCCGGAGTAGGCCAGGCGGAGCATGTTGCCCGGGCCGTCGATCAGGAAGTCGTCGCCGTTGACGAAGACGACGCCCTTCTCGGCCGCGGCCTTCATCATCGCCGCCACGTCGGTGCCCTCCGGCAGCTCGACCCACATGAAGTATCCGCCCTCCGGGGCGGTGAACTTCGCCTCGGGCAGGTGCTCGGCCAGCGCGCCGGTCAGCGCCTCAACGCGCTCGGCCAGGGCGGCGCTGACCGTCTTGACCGATTCATCGACGCGCCCTGACTCGCAGAAGCGGTAGACGGTCGCCTCGGCGAGCATGTTCGGGGCGATGTAGGTGTTGGTGGCGGCGTCGACGATCCGGGCGATCAGCTCCTTCGGCCCGATCAGGTAGCCGACGCGCACCCCGGGGCAGACGGTCTTGGAGAAGGAGGAGGCGTAGACGACGTTGCCGGCGCCCTCGTCCATCTCGAGCATCGTCGGCAGCGGCTCCCCGGTGAAGCGGATCAGCCGGTACGGGTCGTCCTCGAAGATGAGGAACTCGTACTCGGCGGCCAGCTCGAGGAGCTCCCTGCGCTTGTCGAGGCTGAGCGTGTAGCCGGCGGGGTTCTGGAAGTTGGGGATGATGTGGGCGAAGGAGGGCCGCAGGCCGCCCTCCAGCCGGCGGCGCAGCTCGGCGGTGTCGATGCCGTCGGTCTCCAGCTCGATCATGTGAATGTCGGCGCCACGAGCCTGGAGGCCGAGGAGGGTGCGGTCGTAGGTAGGGCGTTCCACGACGACCGGCTCGCCGGGCCCCACCACGGCGTCGAAGAGGAAGGCGTCGGCCTGCATCGAGCCGTTGGTGACGAGGACCTGCTCGGGTTCGACCCCGTGCTGGGCGGCGATCAGCTCGCGAAGCGGCACGTAGCCGACGGCGGTGCCGTAGGCGGTGACGCCACCCGGGTCCTTGTCGAGCGCCTCGACGGCGGAGGACTTCAGTCCCTCGACGTCGATGATGTCGAGGGAGGGCGCACCGCGGGCAAAGGAGATCGAATCGGCCATCCACCCCAATCTACGCGACCGGCGGCCGCGGCGACCATCGGGTCAGCGGCCAGAGACCCATGCGTCGACCGGAACCGGCCCGGCCAGCGAGCTGCGCAGGGAGGCGGCCAGGGCCCGGACCTCCCTCGACTCGACGGCGTCGGGCTGGGCGAGCAGGGTCACCCGGGTGGCCAGGGGGTAGCTGCCGGAGGCGAGCGTGCGGCGGTTGGGCGCCACGCAGCGCCCGCCGCTGCGGACGGCGGCGAGCTTCAGGCCGCGGCGGCGATCGAACTGTGCCCCCGCACCGGCGGCGGCCACGCGGCCGGCGCGGATCGCGGCCGGGGACGGCGTATCGACGCCCCCCGTGGCCTTGCGGGCGGCCGACTCCTGGGCCTGGCGGCGGGCACGGGTCAGGCCTGCGCTCGCCTGCGAGGCCCCGGCGGCGACCCCGGAGGGACTCAGGCAGCGGCGCTTGCGGGAGGGGTCGGCGGCACCGCGGGCCGATGCGGTGACGGTCAGCACGCGCTGGAGTCCGCGGCAGCCGATCCGGTCGGGGTCGTCGCGTTCGACCACCAGCGCGGCCTGCGCGCTGCCGACGCAGACCTCGGCGCCGGCGTCGCCGCGGGCGGCCCGCACGCCCGGCAGGCCGCCGTAGGCCAGCGCTATGTCGCTTCCGTCGGCGAAGCGGTCGAGGGCGATCTCGGCCGGCGCGGGCTCTTCCTCGCCGGAGCCGCCGGAGACCAGGACGATCGCCACGACCGCGGCGAGCACTGCGGCCCCGGCGACGGCGGCGACGATCCACGGGCGCCGTCCCCTCGGCCCGCCGCCCAGGCCCGGCCCTGCGGCGGAGCCCGGCGGCGTGGCGCCCGCGCCGGTGGATCTGGACGCGCCGGTGGTGCCACCCAAGGACTCGCCTGCCCCGGCGGCCGAGTCGCGCAGCTCGCCCTCGAGGTCGCGCAGCTTCCCCTCGAGCTCGCCCAGCGTCTCGCGGACGTCGCGTGGCTTCTCTTCACCCATCGCCGGGGAAGCTACCGCCCGGCGCGACGCTCAGCCGCCGAGGATCCCGGCGGCGATCTCGGCGACCTCGGTCGGCGTGCGGCCGACCCTCACACCCTTGGCCTCGAGCGCCTCGGCCTTGGCCGCAGCGGTCCCCTTGCTGCCGGAGACGATCGCGCCGGCGTGGCCCATCGTCTTCCCCGGCGGGGCGGTGAAGCCGGCGATGTAAGCGACGACCGGCTTGGTGACGTTCCCGGCGATGTACTCGGCGGCAACCTCCTCGGCGTCGCCGCCGATCTCGCCGCTCATGACGATCAGCTCGGTCTCCGGGTCGGCCTCGAAGAGCTCGAGCGTGTCGACGAAGCTGGTGCCTGGCACCGGGTCGCCGCCGATCCCCACGATCGACGAATTGCCGAAGCCGCGCTGGGCCAGCTCGTAGCCGATCTGGTAGGTGAGCGTTCCGGAGCGGGAGACAACACCGACGTTGCCCTCGCTGAAGAAGGAGGCGGGGATGATCCCGACATTGGCCTTGCCGGGGGAGAGGACACCCGGGCAGTTGGGGCCGATCAGGCGAACGCCGTCCATGCGCTTCAGCTGGGTGTAGGCGCGCAGCTCGTCGTGGGCGGGAATGCCCTCGGTGATGCAGATGATCGTCGCGATCCCCGCGTCGGCGGCCTCGAGGATCGAGTCGGCGGCGAACGGCGGCGGCACGAAGACCATCGCCGTGTTGGCGCCGGTCTCTTCCACGGCGGCGGCGAAGGTGTCGAAGACCGGGATCCCCTCCACGTCCTGGCCGCCCTTGCCCGGCGTGACGCCGGAGACTACGTCGGTGCCGTAGGCGCGGTTGTTGAGGGTGTGGAAGCGGCCCTCGCTGCCGGTGATGCCGGAGACGCAGAGCTTCGTGTCGGTGCCGACGATGATGCTCATGCGCCCGGGTCCTTCGCGAGCGCGACGACCATCTCGGCGGCCTCGTTCATCGTCGCGGCGGCGTGGACGCCGGGCAGGTCGGCGTCGGCCAGCAGCTTGCGCCCGGCCTCGTCGTTGGTGCCGTCGAGCCTGACGACGATCGGGACGCTGGGCGGGGCTGTCTTGAAGGCCTCGATCAGCCCGTTGGCTACGTCGTCGCAGCGGGTGATCCCGCCGAAGATGTTGAAGAGGACCGCCTCGACCTTCTCGTTGGAGCAGATGATCTCCACGGCCTTGGTGATCGCCTCGGGCTTGGCGCCGCCGCCGGCGTCGAGGAAGTTGGCCGGCTCGCCGCCGTACTGGGCCACCACGTCGAGCGTGCTCATCACGAGCCCGGCCCCGTTGCCGAAGATGCCGATGTCGCCGTCGAGCTTGACGTAGGCCAGGCCGGCCTCGTGGGCCATCTGCTCCTGGGGGTCCTCGGCGCTCGGGTCGCGCAGCTCGGCGTTTTCCTTGTGCCGGAAGAGCGCGTTGTCGTCGAGGGTGACCTTCGCGTCGAGCGCCTTAACCTCACGGTCGGCCGTGACGATCAGCGGGTTGACCTCGACGAGCATCGCCTCCTCGGCGACGAAGGTGTCGTAGAGGCGGGCGAGGAACTCACCGACCGGGCGCACCACGTCGGCGTCGACGCCGGCCCCGTAGGCCAGGCGGCGACCCTCGTAGGGCTGGAAGCCGAGAAGCGGGTCGACGTGGAGGGTGGCGATGGCGTCCGGGTCCTCCTCGGCCACGGCTTCAATGTCCATGCCGCCCTTCGTGGAGAGCATCACGAGCGGCGCCTTGGCCGAACGGTCGAAGATGATCGAGGCGTAGTACTCGGAGGCGATCTGTGAAGCCTCTTCGATCCAGAGCTCGTGGACGGTGAAGCCGCGGATATCCATCCCGAGGATCGCCTCGGCGTGTTCGCGGGCCTCCGCTGCGTCCTTGGCGATCTTGATCCCCCCGGCCTTGCCGCGGCCGCCGATCTTGACCTGGGCCTTGATCACCGCGGGGAAGCCGATCTCTTCGGCGGCGGCCACCGCCTCGTCGACGCTGCGCGCCGGGATGCCGGAGGGAACGGGAATCTCGTGGCGGGCGAAGAGCTGCTTGCCCTGGTATTCGAGGAGGTCCATGAGGCTCGCGGAACCGTAGCGAAGAGGCCCGGCCGGGCGCTCCTTCCTAGAATGCTGAGCCGAATGCCTCTTCCAAAGAAAGTCAACTGGGTCACCTTCGACGTTTACGGAACCCTGATCGACTGGGAGACCGGGGTGATCGAGGCCTTCGAGAAGGAGGCCGCCGCCCAGGGCTTCGAGATCGAGGACACCAGCGTGATCTTCCCGCGCTTCCTCGAGCTCCAGCATGAGATCGAGGCCGGCTCCTACGAGCTCTACGCCGAGGTCCTGCGCCGCGTTGCCGTCCAGATCGCCGAGGAGATCGACTGGCCGCTCGAGCCTTCGCGGGCCGGCTTCCTCCCCGATTCGATCCCCTACTGGAAGCCGTTCAAGGAGACCAACCTCCAGCTGGGGCGGTTCGGCAAGAAGTTCGAGACCGGCCTGATCTCAAACATCGACGACCGCCTCCTGGGCGAGACGCGCCGCTACCTCCCGCTCAACTTCGACCTCGTGGTCACCGCCCAGCAGGTTCGCTCCTACAAGCCCGAGCGGGCCCACTTCACCGAGTTTGCCCGCCGCGTGGGGGGCAAGAAGAACTGGGTCCACATCGCGTGCGGAATGCACGCCGACATCGAGCCCTGCCTGAAGGCGAAGATCCCGGTCATCTGGGTCAACCGAAACAAGGTCAAGCTCGAGCCCAGCGCCAAGAAGCCGACGGCCGAGGTCAAGTCGCTTCTCGAGGCGGCCAAGCTTCTCGGCGCCGCCTGAGCGCGGCCGCGCCGTGAGGGTCGTCGCCGTTCACGAGGACGTGCTCGTCGGCACGTCGGCGATCTGGCAGACCAACTGCTGCCTCATCCGCGGCGGTGAGGAGACCTTCCTGGTCGACTCGCCGCTCCTGCCCGAGGAGCTCGAGGCCCTTCCCGGAGTGGCCGAGCATGTCGGCTGGCCGGTCAGCGGCCTGCTGGCCACCCACGGCGACTGGGACCACCTCCTCGGGCGGCTGGCCTTCCCCGGCGCCGCGCTGGGCTGCGCGGAGACCACGGCCGCGCGGCTGACCGCCGAGCCGGGAGCGGCGGCCCGCTCGCTGCGCGCCTTCGACGACCAGCAGTACCTGGACCGCCCGGCCCCGCTCTCGCTCGGGCAGGTCCAGGCGCTCCCGGTCCCCGGCTCGCTGGAGCTCGGCGAGCACGAGATCGAGCTCCATCCCGCCGACGGCCACACGAAGGACGGGATGGCGCTTCTGGCTCCCTGGGCGGGAGTGCTGGCCTGTGGCGACTACCTCTCGGAGGTGGAGATCCCCACCTTCTTCGAGGCCGGCGGCTCGCTCTCGGCCTACCGCGCCACGCTGGAGCGGCTGCGGCCGCTGGTCGAGCGCGCCGAGCACGTCGTGCCGGGCCACGGCCCGGTGCTGGGGCGCGAGCGGGCGCTCGAGCTCCTCGATGAGGACCTGCGCTACCTCGGTGACCTCGTCCCGCCGGCCGGGCGCAGCGGCGAGACCCAGATGCGCAACCACGAGCGCAACCTGGAGGCGCTGGAGAGCTGATCAGTCGTCGAGGACCCGGCAGAGGTAGAGGTCGCGGCCGCCGTGCCGGTTCTTCACCCCGAAGCCGAGCGAGTCGTAGAGCTTCACGGCCGGCTCGTTGGCCTCGTTGACGTCGAGGTCGATCCGCTTGGCGCCGCGCTCGTCGCGGGCGTAGGCCATCGCGAACTCCACCATCGCCCGGCCCAGGCCCGTTCGGCGTGCGGGTTCCTCGACGAACAGGTCCTCGAGCAGGCAGTCGGGCCCGGCGCGCCAGAGGCCGTGGCGGAAGCGCAGCTGGGCCACTGCGGCCGGGGGGCTGTCCGGGTCGGGGGAGCCCAGGAGGTAGGCCGTGCTCTTGCGGTCCTCGACCAGCTTCTCGACGCCGGCGAGGAAGGCGTTGTCGCTGGGCCAGTCGTAACCGAGGTCGTTGCGGAAGGCGATCAGCAGCCGCGCGACCGTGGCCGCCTCGGCCGGCTCGGCGACCCAGACGGAGAGCTCACTCACCGGCGTCGCCGTTTGCGGCGGCGATGCGGGCGATCGGGTCGCCCGCGGAGATCGGTGCACCCTCGGTGATGGCCAGGTCGGCGATCACGCCGGCCTTGTGGGCGGTGATCTCGTTCTCCATCTTCATCGCCTCGATGATGCAGATCAGCTGGCCCTCGTCGACCGTGTCGCCCTCGGCCACCAGGACCTTCCACATGTTCCCCTGCAGGGGCGACTCGAGCAGGTCGGGCCCGCCGGCGCCCCCTCCCTTGCGCTCGCCGCGCCTGGCCCGGGGAGCAGCGCCGGCGGCCGCTGCGGGCGCGGCTCCGGCCACCGGGGGCGGGCCGACGACGTTTACGTCGAAGCGCCGGCCGGAGACCTCGACTGTGTACTGCTGCTCGACCTTCTCCTCCTCGCCGGAGTCGACCGGCGCGGTCTCGGCGGCGGTCGACTTAAGCCACTCCTCGTCGGTGACCAGCTCGCGGCAGGTCGTGCCCTTCTCCCAGTCCTCGGTCTGCAGGAGGGCGGTGTGGAAGGGAATCAGGGTGGTCAGGCCCTCGATCTCGTACTCGCCCAGGGCGCGGATCATGCGGCGCGTGGCGGCCTCGCGGTCGACGTCCCAGACGATCAGCTTGGCGACCATCGGGTCGTACATCGGGGAGACCTCGCCGTTCTCGCCGACCCCGGAGTCGACGCGCACGCCCGGGCCGGCGGGCTCGACGTAGCGGCCGATGGGGCCGGGGGCGGGGGCGAAGTTCGCGGCGGCGTTCTCGGCGTTGATCCGGCACTCGATCGCGTGGCCGCTCAGCTCGATGTCGTCCTGGGTGAAGGAGAGCGGCTCGCCGGCGGCGGCGCGGATCCCCTCCTTGACGATGTCCACGCCGGTAGTCATCTCGGTGACGCAGTGCTCGACCTGGACGCGGGTGTTCATCTCCAGGAAGAAGTACTCGCCGTCCTGGAGCAGCCCCTCGATCGTGCCGGCGCCGACGTAGTCGACCGCCTTGGCGGCGTTGACGCCGATCTCGCCGATCTTCGCCCGCAGCTCGGGGTCGACGATCCACTCGGGGGCCGGCGACTCCTCGATCAGCTTCTGGTGGCGGCGCTGGATCGAGCAGTCGCGCTCGCCGAGGTGGATCGTGTTGCCGTGCTGGTCGGCAAGGATCTGGACCTCGACGTGGCGCGGGTCGGGCAGGTAGCGCTCGAGGTAGACGCGCCCGTCGCTGAAGAACTTCTCCCCCTCGCGGGAGGCGCCCTCGAAGGCGTCGGGCAGCTCCTCGGGGGTGAGCGCGACGCGGAAGCCCTTCCCTCCGCCTCCGCCCGTGGCCTTCACGGCGACCGGGTAGCCGATCTCCTTCTCGGCGATCTTCGCCGCCTCCTCGAGAGTCTCGACGGTCTCGGTGGTGCCGGGGACGATCGGCACGCCGGCCTTCTCCATCAGGTCGCGGGCCGAGGTCTTGCTGCCCATGGCCTCGATCGCCGAGGCGGGCGGTCCGATGAAGACGATTCCCTCCTCCTCGAGCCGGCGGGCGAAGTCGGCGTTCTCGGCCAGGAAGCCGTAGCCGGGGTGGACCGCCTCGGCGCCGCTCTCGCGGATCACCTCGATGATCCGGTCGACGTTCAGGTAGCTCTCGGCGGCCGGGCCGGGGCCGAGCAGGTAGGCCTCGTCGGCGGCCTTCACGTGGAGGGCGTCGCGGTCGATCTCCGAGTAGACGGCGACGGTGGAGATCCCCATCTCCTTGCAGGCGCGGATCACCCGGATGGCGATCTCCCCGCGGTTGGCGATCAGGATCTTCTGGAACATCGGCGCTGGAGGTTATCCCTCAGGAGCCCCAGGGAGCGGTCGGCTGCGGGGCATGGTTTACGCCGTCCAGCAGGGCGGCCTGGAGCCACGGGTTCATTGCGGGCCCGGCGTCGGCCGCCGGCGCGGCGAACGAGCGCCGGAAGGCCTCCAGGGCGGCGGCGATCGCGGCCGCCTCCTTCTCGTCGGGGGCCGGGCTGACGCGGGTGACGGAGGCTTCGGCCATCAGAGCGGGATGTTCCCGTGCTTGCGTCGCGGCTGGTCGACGCGCTTGGTCAGGAGCGTCTTCAGGGCGTTGATCACCTTGGGGCGCGTCTCGTGGGGGATGATCACGTCGTCGATGTAGCCGCGTTCGGCCGCCGAGTATGGGTTGGCGAAGCGGGCCTTGTAGTCGGCCATGAGGGTCTCGCGGCGCGAGTCGGGCGTGGGGGAGTCGGCCAGGTCGCGGCGGTAGATGATGTTGACCGCGCCCTCGGGGCCCATGACCGCGACCTCGGCCTGGGGCCAGGCGAAGTTGAAGTCGGCGAGCAGGTGCTTTGAGGCCATCACGTCGTAAGCGCCGCCGTAGGCCTTGCGGGTGACCACGGTGATCTTCGGCACCGTCGCCTCGGTGAAGGCGTAGAGGAGCTTGGCGCCGTGGCGGATGATGCCGCCCCACTCCTGCGAGGTGCCGGGGAGGAATCCGGGCACATCGGTGAAGGTGATCAGCGGGATGTTGAAGGCGTCGCAGGTGCGCACGAAGCGCGCTCCCTTGGCGCTGGCGTCGATGTCGAGCACGCCGGCCAGCTGCGCCGGCTGGTTGCCGACCACGCCGACGGCGTAGCCGTCGAGGCGGGCAAAGCCGCAGGTGATGTTCTTGGCCCAGTGCTCGTGGATCTCGAAGAACTCGCCGTCGTCGACGATCGCCTCGATCACCGTGCGCATGTCGTAGGGCTTGTTGGGGTTGTCGGGGACGAGGGTGTCGAGCGCCGGGTCCATCCGGTCCGGGTCGTCGGTGGGCGCTACGCGCGGCGGCGTCTCGAGGTTGTTCTGGGGCAGGAAGCCCATGAGGAAGCGGGTGTCCTCGAGCAGCTGGTCCTCGTCCTCGGCGGCCAGGTGGGCTACGCCGGACTTGGAGTTGTGGGTCATCGCGCCGCCGAGCTCCTCGAAGCCGACCTCCTCGCCGGTGACCGTCTTGATCACGTCGGGGCCGGTGATGAACATGTGCGAGGTCTCCTTCACCATCAGGATGAAGTCGGTGATCGCGGGGGAGTAGACGGCGCCGCCGGCACAGGGGCCCATGATCAGGCTCACCTGGGGGATCACCCCCGAGCTCTGCACGTTGCGCACGAAGACGTCGCCGTAGGCGCCGAGCGAGACGACGCCCTCCTGGATCCGCGCACCTCCGGAGTCGTTGATGCCGATGACCGGGCAGCCGATCTTGGCGGCCAGGTCCATGATCTTGCACATCTTCTCCGCCATCACCTCGCCGAGCGAGCCACCGAAGACGGTGAAGTCCTGGCTGAAGACGCAGACCGGGCGCCCGTCGATCGTGCCGTGGCCGGTGACCACCGCGTCGCCCCAGGGGCGGTTCTTCTGCATGTCGAAGTCGTAGGTGCGATGGCGTACGAAGGTGTCGAGCTCCTGGAAGGAGCCGGGGTCGAGGAGCTTCTCGATCCGTTCGCGGGCGGTGTACTTGCCCTTGGAGTGCTGCTTCTCCTCGGCCTCGGGCGAGGAGTGCATCGCCTGCTCGCGCAGCTCGGCCAGTTGGGCGAGCTTCTCGTCGAAGGTCTCGGGGTTCTGCTGCCGGCTCATCGCAGCGGCAGTCTAGATGAGCCGCCGCCGCAAGCCGCGCGCGCCCGTGCGCCGGTCAGGAGCGCGAGAAGGGGCGGTGGTGCGCGGCGCCGAGGTTGTCGAGCGCCGCTTCGAGCGCCGCCTCAAGGGATACGCCGTCGAGAGCGGGCGTTTCGGCAGGCTCTTCAGCCTCTGGCTCTTCGGCGGAGACGGCCGGCTCGACCTCCGGGGGGCGGACCGGTTCCGGCGTGGGCTCCGGCTCCGGGGCAGGCGTCGGTGCGGCGCCGAAGAGGCGGGCGAAGAATCCGCCGCCCTGTGCGGGCTTCGATTCGGCCGCAGGAGCCGGCGTGGGCTCCGGATCCGGGTCGGGCTCGGGTTCCGGTTCAGGCTCGACCTCGGGCTCGGCGAGCGTGGCCTCGATCGTGACCTTCGTCCCCCAGCCCGAAGCCTCGAGCACCACCGTGCCGCTTACGTTCTCGCCCTCCCAGGCGACGGTGGTCTCGGGCTCGGTGCGGGTGATCTCGATCTCCCCCAGGGCGTCCAGCCGGCGGCCGAGCGACTCGGGGTCGCTGACCTCCGCCCAAAGCTCGGGCGGTGACTTGACGAGCGTGCGCTGTACCTGGTGTTCGGACATCGCCCCTACCGATTCGCCCGGCGTGCCCGTGCTCCTTCGAGGCCGGCGCGCCTGCAACGGCTCGCCCGCCGGCGACTGGGGCTAGAAGGTGGGGCGGTAGCTGCCGAAGACGTCCTTCATGGCGCCGCAGACCTCACCCATGGAGGCACGGTCCTTGAGCGCGGCGCGGATCGGGGGCAGCAGGTTTCCGTCGCCCCGTGCCACCTCGCGCAGCTCCTCGAGACGGGTGTCGACCAGCGCCTGGTCGCGGTCGGCCTTGAACTGCTTCAGCCGCTCGAGCTGCTCGCGCTCGGACTCGGGGTCGACCCTGAGCAGGTCCGGCACCTCGAGCTCCTCCTCCACGAACTCGTTCACCCCGACCACGATGTCCTGCCCGGTGCGGTAGCGCTCCTGGTAGCCCCAGGCCGACTCGTCGATCTCGGCGGTGATGAACTCGATCGCGTTGACCGCCCCGCCGAGCTCGTCGACCTTCTCGATCAGCTCCCCGGCGCGCGACTCGATCTCGTCGGTCAGCGCTTCCACGAAGTAGGAGCCGGCGAACGGGTCGACTGTGTCGGCCGCGCCGGACTCGGCGGCGATGATCTGCTGGGTGCGCAGTGCGGTCTTGGCCGCCTGCTCTGTCGGGAGGGCGAGCGCCTCGTCGAAGCCGTTGGTGTGGAGCGACTGCGTGCCCCCGGCCACCGCGGCGAAGCCCTGGAGCGCCACGCGGACGATGTTGTTCTCAGGCTGCTGGGCGGTGAGGGTGACGCCGCCGGTCTGCGTGTGGAAGCGCAGCATCATCGACTTCGGGTCCTTGGCGCCGAAGCGGTCGCGCATGATGTGGGCCCACATCCGCCGGGCGGCGCGGAACTTGGCGACCTCCTGGAAGACGTTGTTGTGGCCGTTGAAGAAGAAGGCCAGCCGCGGGGCGAAGTCGTCGACGTCCAGGCCGCGGTCGACGGCGGCCTGCACGTAGGCGATCCCGGTCGAGAGCGTGAAGGCGACCTCCTGGACGGCCGAGCAGCCTTTCTCGCGGAAGTGGTAGCCGGAGATCGAGATCGTGTTCCACTTCGGGATGTGGGCGGCGCAGTAGGCGAAGATGTCGGTGGTGAGCCGCATGGTCGGCTCGGGCGGGTAGATGTAGTTGCCGCGGGCGATGTACTCCTTGAGCACGTCGTTCTGGACCGTGCCGCGCAGCTTCTCGCTGGGGACGCCCTGCTCCTCGGCGACCAGGTCGTAGAGCATCAGCAGCACCGCGGCGGGGGCATTGATCGTCATCGAGGTGGAGACCTCGTCGAGCGGGATCCCGTCGAAGGCGGTTCGCATGTCGTCGATCGTGTCGATCGCCACGCCGGTGCGGCCGACCTCGCCCTCGCAGAGCGGGTCGTCGGAGTCCAGGCCAAGCTGGGTGGGCAGGTCGAAGGCCATCGAAAGGCCGGTGCCGCCGCGGGAGAGCAGGTAGCGGTAGCGCTCGTTTGACTCCTTCGCGCTGGCGTAGCCGGCGTACTGGCGCATCGTCCACTGGCGCGAGCGGTACATCTCCGGGTGCACCCCGCGCGTGTAGGGGAACTCACCGGGCTCGCCGAGGTCGAGGTCTTCTGGAACATCGCTCTCCTCGTAGAGAGCCTTGACCTCGATCCCCGAGTCGGTGAAGCGCCGCGGGTCGTCGGGCCCGACCACGGGGGCGATGGTGAGCCGCTCGTCCTGTCCTGATGTCGCCATGGGCCAAACCGTACCGCCGCCCGCCGGCCGGGGTGGTGCCGTAGCCTGCGCGCCGTGGAGCTGAGGGTTCGCCTCTTTGCCGTGGTTCGCGAGCGCGCCGGCGCCGGCGAGATCACCGTCGAGCTGCCCGAGGGCGCCACCGTCGCCGACCTGCGCCGGGAGCTGGCGGAGGTGACCGGCCCGGTGGAGTGCCTGGTCGCCGTCAATCGCGAGTACGCGGCCGACGACTCCGCGCTTGCGGCCGGTGACGAGGTGGCGCTGGTGCCGCCGGTCTCCGGCGGCGCGCCGTTCGTCGCTCTCGGCCCCGACCCGCTCTCCTTCGACGACCTCCTCTCCCGCGTCGCCGACCCGCGCGCCGGGGCGATCGTCACCTTCTCGGGCGTTACCCGCGAGGTCGAGGCGCTCGATTACGAGGCCTACGAGGAGATGGCGCTGCGGGAGATGGAGGAGATCGTGAGCGCGGCGATCGAGTCGCATGGACTCTGCGCCGCGGCGGCGGCCCACCGCACCGGCACCGTCGCCCTGGGGGAGGCGAGCGTGATCGTCGCCGCCAGCGCCCCGCACCGCCCGGAGGCCTTCGCCGGCGCCCGCGAGATCATCGACCGGCTCAAGGAGCGGGCGACGATCTGGAAGGCCGAGGTCGAAGGGGGCGAGCGCCGCTGGGTCGAGGGCGAGCTGCCCCCGGGCTGATCAGGCGACGGGGCCTCCGGCAGGGCTCGGGGCGGTCGGGTCGGCGCCCTCGCCGGCCGGCTGGCGGGCGAGGTACTCCTCGATCTCCAGCGGGGTGTCGATCGAGCGCTCGACGGTCGTGAGCAGGTCGCTCATCGAGGAGACCTCCTCGACCTGCTCCTTTACGAACCACTGGACGAACTGCTCGCCGGCGTAGTCGCCCTCCTCGCGGGCGACGGCGGCCATGTGGTTGATCTGCTCGGTGACGCGCTTCTCCTGGTCGAGGGCCAGGCGGACCGGCTCGGCGATGTCGGCGAAGTCGTTCTTCGGCGCCTCGATACCCGGGATGACCGGGCCGGCGTCCTGGTCGAGCAGGTACTGGACCATCATCATCGCGTGGCCGCGCTCCTCGAGGGCCTGGCGGTAGAAGAAGGAGGCCAGCTCGGGAAGGGTCTGGCCGTCGTACCAGACGGCGATGGCCACGTACTGCTGGTGGGCGCCGAACTCGTGGCCGATCTGCTCGTTTACCACTTCGCGGAAGGCTTCTGAGGTCATGGTCCGAGTCTAGATGGCCCGCACGGAAAGGCCCGGGTAATCCGGGCCCCGTCGCGTACGATGGACCCATGCCCACCTCCCTGGTCACCGGTGGCGCGGGGTTCCTCGGCTCCCACCTCTGTGACGAGCTGCTCTCGCGCGGCCACCGCGTCATCTGCGTCGACAACCTCGAGACCGGAACCCTCGCCAACATCGAGCACATCCGGGTGCCGGAGTTCACGGCGCTCAACCTCGACATCACCGAGCCTTTCTTCGTCGAGGAGGAGATCGACTTCGTCTACCACCTGGCCTCCCCGGCTTCACCTATCGACTACCTGCGCCTTCCCCTCCACACGCTCAAGGTCGGCTCGCACGGCACCCACCACTCCCTCGGGCTGGCCAAGGCCCACCGTGCCCGGTTCCTGCTCGCCTCGACCAGCGAGGTCTACGGCGACCCGCAGGTTCATCCCCAGTCCGAGGAGTACTGGGGCCACGTCAACCCGATCGGCCCGCGCGGCGTCTACGACGAGGCCAAGCGATACGCCGAGGCCCTGACCATGGCCTACCACCGCCAGCAGGGCGTCGACACGGCGATCATCCGGATCTTCAACACCTATGGCCCCCGGATGCGTGCCCACGACGGCCGCGCCATCCCCACCTTCCTTCGCCAGGCCCTCGCCGACCGACCGATCACCGTCTTCGGCGACGGCAGCCAGACCCGCTCCTTCTGTTACGTGAGCGACCTGATCGCCGGGATGATCGCCCTCCAGGAGTCCGGCGAGCACGAGCCGGTGAACGTGGGCAACCCGGACGAGTTCACGCTCCTGCAGCTGGCGGAGACGGTGATCGAGGTGACCGGCTCGCGTTCGGAGATCGTCTACGAGTCGCTGCCGGTGGACGACCCGCAGCAGCGCCGCCCCGATATCGCCCGTGCGAAGGAGATACTGGGCTGGACGCCGAAGGTGGAACTTCGCCAGGGGCTCGAGATGACAATCGAGCAGGCCGGCGCCGAGGCGCTGCTCGGGCTTCCGCGCTGACCTGCATAACCGGGACGGCTATACGTAGTTGCCCCGTAACTTCAGGCCCGCGAATCTGTTGTAGGTAACGCAACGATGGCCAGGATGACCGAGACACCCAGCACCGTCGAGCCCGAGGCGCTCGACGTGCCGGTTCCCGAGCCGGACCTCGAAGAGGTCGAGGACGGCCTGGACCTGCGCCGCTCCCGGCGCCCGCTCGGCTTCCTGCTGACGATGGACTCCGTCCGCACCGTCGGGCGGATCGTCTCGCTGATCGTCACCGACGCGCTGGCGGTCTACCTGGCGATCTTCGGGGCCCTGGAGCTCAAGTCCCTGGTCAGGGGCGGTGCCTCCGTCACGCAGAACCTCGACCAGGCTTACACCTACGCGACCTTCGCCGTCCTGCTGACCGTCCTGCTCTTCGCCCAGGCCGGCCTCTACGCCGACCGTGGCTCGCGCCCCGGGCTGCGGGCGATCGTCTCCTCGCTCTTCGCCGTGGTCGTGGTGGCGTTCATCTATGCCCAGCTCGCCGGGCAGGAGTTCTCCAGCTACTACATCTTCTGGGCGACCTTCCTGTTCTCGGTCGTGCTGGTGGGGTCGGCCCGCTGGGCCTACGACCGCATAACCGGGGAGCTCCTCAAGGCCGCCGGATACCGGCGCAGGGCCCTGCTGGTCGGCGCCGGCCAGCACGCTGCCGACGTGGCCGCGGCGCTGGCGGCGCCGGGGCGCTCCTCGATGGAGGTGGTCGGGATCGTCGAGCCGGAGTTCCTGGCCATGCGTCTCGACGACGCGGAGATCGACGAGCTGATCATCGCCGAGCCCGACTACTCGGAGGAGCGGGTGCTGGCGATCGTCGACGAGTGCCACGAGCGCGGCGTCCGCGTCCGCGTCGCTCCCTCCACCATGGAGATCCTCGTCCACCGCGCCGAGTTCGTTGCGGGCCAGGCGGTGCCCCTCTTCGAGCTAAAGGCGCCGGTCTTCGACGGCTTCGACTACGCGGTAAAGCGGGCGTTCGACATCGTCGGGGCGTTCCTCGGGCTTGTAGTGCTCAGCCCGCTGATGCTCCTGATCGCCGCGCTGGTGAAGTTCACCTCGCGAGGCCCGGTCTTCTACCGGTCGATGCGCCCGGGGATCGGCGGTATTCCGTTCGCCTGCCTGAAGTTCCGCACGATGTACCAGGGGGCAGACCGGGTCCAGCACGAGCTCGAGGCGGTCAACGAGGCCGACGGTGCGCTCTTCAAGATTCGTCATGACCCGCGCGTCACTCCGGTCGGGCGGCTGCTGCGCCGCTTCTCGCTCGACGAGCTGCCGCAGCTGTGGAACGTGCTGCGCGGGGAGATGTCGATCGTCGGGCCGAGGCCGCTGCCCCAGCGCGATTTCGACCAGCTCGAGGACTGGCACCGCAAGCGTTACCTGGTGCTGCCCGGCATGACCGGGCTCTGGCAGGTCTCCGGGCGCTCGAACCTGGACTTCGACGACCTGGTGCGGCTGGACTTCGTCTACATCGAGCGCTGGTCGCTCTCGCTCGACCTCTCGATCATCCTCCAGACCTTCCCCGCCGTCATCCGCCGCCGCGGCGCCTACTAGCGCGTGTCGGAGTGGCGCGAGGCGGTCTGGGCTGCCGTGCCCGAGGGGGCGGTGCCCGAGCGGTTTTCCGAACGCCGTGGCTGGCTGTTGGGCTTCGTTTCGCCCGGCGACCGGGTGCTGGACCTGGGCTGCGGCGAGGGTTCCTTTGCGGCGGCCCTGAGCGGTGCAGGGGCGCAGGTGACGATGGCCGACGTTGCCCAGGGCGCCCTGGAGCGCGCCCGGCTCGTCGCGCCCGAAGCCGAGCCCGTGCTGATTGAGGAGGACGCATCTCTGCCGTTTGGAGACGGCTCGTTCGACCTGGCCTGGTGCGGGGAGACGCTCGAGCACGCAGCCGACGTGGCCGGGCTGGCCGCCGAGCTGCGGCGCGTGGTGCGGCCGGGCGGTGCGCTGCTCGTGACCACGCCCAACCAGCCGCGGCCGGCCGTGGCGCTGGAGGCACTGCGCGGGCGCCCGCTCGAGCAGCGGCTCGACCCGCGGGCCGATCACCTTCGCTTCTTCACGGCGCGGACCCTCGGTGCGCTGCTTCACGGAGCCGGCTTTGCCGAGGTCGAGGTGCAGGCCTGGGACGGGCTGCCGGGCTTCAGGCGCCGCCTTCGCGCAGCCGCGCGCTGACCCGCCCGCCGGCTGCCGCCGCGGTCAGTTCTTCTTCTTTTTCTTCTTCGCCTTCTCTTCGGCCCGGAGCGCGAGGAGGAAGGCCGCCTTCGCTTCTACCGACCTCGGGTCGAGGAAGAGGGCCGGCTGCAGGGCGGCGGTAGCGGCGGCCGGATCCTTGGCGGTGTCGAGCTCGAACTGCGCGAGCCGGATCCAGGCAGCCGCGACGGCGGGCTGGAGCTTTACCGCCTGCTGGAGGGTCGCCCGGGCAGCCGGCGGGTTGCCGCTGGCCACCTGGACGGTGGCGAGGGTGAAGAGCGGCTCGAGGGCAAGCGGGTTGGTGTCGACGGCCGACTGGGCCTCCTCCTGGGCCTTGACCAGCTGCTTCTCGGAGAGGTACTCGATCGCGGCTTCGTCCTTGTTGACCGCGCGCTGCGGCTGGACGGTCGCCCAGATCACGCTGAGGGCGATCGCCAGGACGAGCACCGCCGCCGCTGCCCGCCACGGTGAGCGCAGGCCGGCCCGCAGCCGGTCACGCCAGCGACCCTCTGCCGGCAGCAGCCCGGCCGCGGGGCCGCGCGAGGCAAGCCACCCGGCGGCCAGCAGGGCCGGGACCGCGGTGCCGGGGATGAACCAGGTCCAGTCGATAAAGGAGTGGACGCCGAAGACGACCACCACGCAGAGCAGTGCCATCAGGCCTAGGCGCTCGTCGCTCCACTCACGCGGCTTGGGCCCGCGCCAGCGGCCGGTGGCTCGTATCGCGGCGGCGAGCCATGCGGCCAGGAGCGCGAGCGCGACCGCCAGCCCCACTGCGCCGAGGTCGGCGGCGGTCTGCACCAGGAAGCCGTGGGCGTGGAGGACGTCGAGGTCGTCCTTGCGGACCCGCAGCCGCGCGTGCACGTAGCCGCCGGCGCCGACCCCGACGGCCGGCCGGGCCTTGAAGATGGCGATCGCGTCACGCCAGTAGCGCGAACGGACACTGCCGGCCGAGGTCAGGCGCCCGGGGTCGTTCTTCGGGGCCTTGGCGTTGGGGTCGGTGAGGTCGGTCCACGCCTTGGAGACCGAGCCCCCGAAGCCGCGCTCGGAGGTGGCCAGCACAGCGGCGGCGGCGATCGGCATCAGCGCCAGGCAGGCAAGGAGGACGATGCCCCAGCCGCGGCGGGTGGATGACTTCCACGGCTTGCGGTCCCGAAGCCAGGCGACCAGGACGCCGGTAAGCAGCAGCACCACCACGAGGACCAGCAGCGCCACGCCCAGCTCGGTGCCCGCGTTGCCTCGCAGGTTGAGCGGCACCCGGTCGTCGGTCAGGCCGTTCTGGCTGAAGGCCCAGATGCCCACCACCGCGCCAAGGCCGATGCTCGGAATCAGCACCGTCGCCGAGCGCAGCCGCAGCGGCACGAAGGCAAACCAGACGACCAGCCCGAGCAGGGCGGCCAGCAGCGAGCCCCTGGAGAAGGCGAGCATCGCCGCCACGGTCAAGACGCCGGCCGACGGGTAGGCCAGGGCGGCAAGGGCCCCGTGGCCGTCACGCCGCGCGCCGAGCCAGGCGGCGACGGGAATACCGATCGCCGCCGTCAGGCCGACGGCGTTCCAGTAGCCGTAGGGCTCGCGCAGTCGCCCGTAGATCTCGTCCTCGGCGAAGGAGCCGGGGAAGACCTTGGTCAGCAGCGCGTAGAGGCTGACCGCCAGGCATGAGAGCAGGATCGCTCCGAGCAGGCAGCGCCAGCGGTCGGGGGCCAGCCGCACGAGCGCAAAGCCGATCACGAAGGCGCCCATCAGGGCGAAGGTGCGGTTGGTCTCGATCCAGGCCGCGCTCGGGTCGATCGCCCACAGGATCGAAAGGCCGGTCAGCACCACGAGCGCCGCGAAGAGGCCGAGGGATACGACACCCCAGGGCTTCTGGCCGCGGCGGCCGGTCAGCAGGGCGAGGATCCCCAGGATGCCGGCCAGCGCGTCGAGGCCTACCTCTACCCGGGTGAGGGTCTGGAGCTGGAGGCCCCCGGAGGCGTGAAGGGCGGTGGCGAGGAAGAGCGCGGTGAGGGCGAGCGTCAGCAGTGCGCCGCGGGCACGAAGCACCCGGGGGCTAGCGCCACCGGAAGGGAGCGCGGGGGAAGCCGGCTCAGCGACTGAGGCGATCGCGGACACGCGGGACGATTGCGGTCAGCAGGGCGGCAAGCGCCCCCACGGCCAGCAGGCCCAGGGCCGCCTTGAGCGGCGTGGGAAGCTCGGAGATGCCGGCGGCCACCTCGCGGCCCGCTCCGTAGGAGGCGGGGCTGACGACGTCGCCCCCGAGGTTGACGGGGTTGCCGTCGGAGCTCTGGATCGCCTCTTCGATCGCCGCCTGCTCCTCGGGGGTGGCGGTTGCCAGGACGTCACCGGCGGTCGACGGGGTGAGGGTCTCCTCGCCGGAGGCGGCGGCGAGCTGGGCGGCCCGGATGATCGCCCGGCAGTCGGAGTACTGGTCGGCGTCGGCGGGGATGTTGGCCAGGGCCTTGCGGTAGTCCTCCTGCGAGTAGGTGCCGTTCACCTTCCCGTCACGGCCGCAGGCGTCGAGCAGGAGGTCCTGGTAGTTGGCGGTGGCGGCCGCGGGCAGGGCGAGGGCTGCGCAGGCGGCCGCGGCGGCGAGCAGGGTGGCGAGCTTTGCTGGACGCGTCGGGAAGGCCATTGGCGGGCGGGCGTGGCGGCCCCGGGGAGCCCCTCCGACCCGCCTGAAAGCTAGCAGGAGGCCTAGCTGGTCCCTGCCGGTTCCAGGGCACGCGAAAAGGCGCGGGCCCAGGCGCCGAAATCGTAAGTGAGGGCCTCCGCGCGACCCCTTTCCGAGAGCCGGTCCCGGAGCTCCGGGCTTCCCGCCAGCCGGGAGATCGCGGAGGCCAGCGCCCCTGCATCCCCGGCCGGGGCGACCAGCCCGGTCTCCCCGTCGCGGACCAGGCCGCCGGCGGCGGCGCCGACGGCGTCGGTGGCGATCACCGGCACGCCCTGGAGCATCGCCTCGTTGGCCACCAGGCCCCACGGCTCACGGAAGGCGGCTGTCGGCTCGGAGGGGATCATCAGGGCGTCGGCGGCGGCGAAGAGCTCACGAAGAGCTTCCGGGTCGAGCATGCCGAGCGCCTCGACCGGGGATCCGCCGCGGCGCGCCTCCGGCTGTCCGGCCGAGTGGGCGTCCGCGGCGCCGACCC
>JBBASZ010000019.1:0-31065 GCA_040398965.1 Solirubrobacteraceae bacterium
CTTGGCCTCGAACCGCTTCACCGCGATCCGGGTCGGGTCGCCGTAGGCGCCGTCCGGCTTCGGCGCACCGTCGATGTGGGCGCGGCGCAGGTAGTCCTGGAGCTCGCGAATGTCTCGGCCGCTCATCCCGGGCACCAGCGGAATCCGCTGGCCGAGCCGGGTGGCGCGCTTGCCCTTGTTGCCGTAGTCCAGCCCGCCGCTGGCCTCGACGTTCCGGGGGCCGCGTGCGGCCGATCGGATCGAGGAGATCGTGGTGCGGTCGGCGGTACCGGTAACCGGCAGCCGGGCGGCAAACTGGAAGCGCTTGACCGCCGCGACGGTCTTGTCGGCGTACTCGCCGCTCACGGCCACCGGAAGGCCAACGCGCCCGAGGAGCTCCTGGAGGGTGCTGACGTCGGCGCCCTTGCTCCCCTTCTTGAGCTGCTTGGCAGAGATCTTCGGAACCGGGGCCTGGGTCTCGGCACCGGCCTGGGCGGCCGGCACGGAGACGGCCACGGCCGCGGCGGTAATGGTCAACAGCGTTCTGGTTCGTACGGCGAACATCGGGGGGACCCCCTCTTTTGGAGCGCCTGCGGGGTTAGCTGTCGGGCTCGCGCGAAAAAGGGCCGCGCTACGTCACTCACTGGCGACGATTCGCCCCCGGCCACTAGGGCCAATTGGTTCCCCCGCTTCCCGGTGTCGGTGACATCGGGAACTCGGCTTTGGTCACAACGTCTGCGGCATGTTAGCGAAGATGCCTGCGGGATTACGTCAACCGCCCCGAAACAGGCCCCAGGGCCCGCGGTTACGGCGTTTCGAGGATGGCGTCGACAATCGCGAGGGCAACCTCGCAGCGCCCAAGCAGCGGCATTTCGACGTACTCGTCGGGGTGGTGAGCATGGCCGCCGCAGGGGCCCAGGCCGTCGATGGTCACCGGGATGGAGGAGGCGAAGTGGCTGGCGTCGCTGGCCCCTCCCCGGGCGGCGGCGACGATCGGCCGGCCAAGCACCGCCGACGCCCGCTCGAGCACTGGGGCGCACGCATCGCCGCTGTCCATCCCCGGCCACTCCCGGTCACGAACCACCTCGATCTCCACCTCGCCGACGCGCCCGGGAATCGCCGCCTCCACCGGGCCGAAGGCCTCGATCCGGTCGGCGCGAAGGTCGCAGACCAGCTCCCCGGATGGTGGAACGACGTTGAGCGCCACGCCGGCCTCCATCTGGGTGGGTACGGCGGTGAGGTGCTCCGGCCCGTCCGGGTCCGAGCAGCCGTCGACGACCTGCGCCACCTCGGCGAGGGCGAGCAGGGCGTTGGCCCCTCGCTCGGGTGCCGACCCGCTGTGGGCGGCGCGCCCCCTCGCGGTGACGCGAAGCGCGACGGCCGCCTTGCGCTTCACGACCACCGCGTCCTCTCCCCCGCCCGAGAGCTGGCCCCCCTCGAAGCAGAGGCAGGCGTCGAATCCGGCGAACCGGGCCACGTGGGCGAATGCTCCGGTTCGCCACTCCTCGTCGTTGACGAGCAGGAGCGAGGCCTCCGCCAGCTCCTCGCGACCGGCGAGCGCTCCCATCAGGCCGAGGGCGATCGCGTCCCCGCCTTTCATGTCGAAGCTCCCCGAGCCGATCAGCCGGTTGCCGGAACGGCGAGCGGAGATGAAGTCGTCATGGGAAACGACGGTGTCGAGGTGCCCGACCAGCAGGATGCGCCGGGTGCCTGGGCCGCCCAGCGTGATGAGGAGGTCCGGTGCATGGCCGGGCGTAGAGGAGGGAATCCGGTGGCACTGCGCCCCGGAAGGCGCCATCGCGCAGGCCACGGCGACGGCCCGCTCGGCGGCCTCGAGGTCCGACGAGGGCGAGGAGATCGCCATCAGCGCCTCCAGGTCCCGCTCTGCCGCCTGCGCCATCGGCGGGGCGTTCTTCTCTATCCAGGATTGCGCCACTGGCATACTCTCTCACCGATGGCGAAGGGACCCCAGCCAGGAGAAGCCGCTCCCGACTTCGAGCTGCCCGGCACGGACGGCAGCTTCCGCCTGTCCGACCACCGTGGAGAGCGGGTGATCCTCCTCTTCTACCCGGGCGACGACACGCCCGGCTGCACCAAGCAGTTCTGCTCCTACCGGGACGACAGCGAGGGGATGGCATCGCTCGGGGCCACCGTCGTCGGCATCTCAGGGCAGGACCTCGAATCCCACGAGAAGTTCATCTCCAAGCACGGGCTCACCGTCCCGCTGCTCGCCGACGTCGGCCGCAAGGTGGCCGGCGAGTATGGGCTCACCGCGCCGGTGATCGGTACCCGGCGGGCCGTGATCATCGTCGACGAGGAAGGGATTGTCCGCTACCGCCACGTCCACCTGGTCGGGATCAGCCACCAGAGCGCCGGCCAGCTTCGCGAGGCGCTCGAGAGCATCGGGTCGGCGGCGTGAGCGACGAGCCGGAAGAGGCACCGGCGCCGGAGGCCGGGGCTGAGCCCACGGTCCCCGAGCCGGAGGCCCCGGAACCGGTGGAATCTGCCGAGCCGGAGACCTCGGCGCCGGCGGCCACGGAACCGGTCGCCGAGCCGACGGCCACGGAAGCCACGGCGTCGGCGGCGGCAGAGCCCGCCCCGCCCGAAGGACAGGCAAAGCCCAAGGGGAAGAAGAAGGGCAAGGGCAAGGGGCGCCGCAAGCCGCCCTCCCTGCCCCGAAGCCGCGCCGACCTGCCGATCGACGACCTGCGCGACGCCTCGCGCGCGACGATGGACCTCTTTGGGCCCGAGCGCGCGGTCCGGGAGTCCTTCTCGATCCTCGCCCCGCGCGAACGCAGCGACATCTCGGCGCTGGTGGCCGCAGACGAGGACGCGCGGCCCCGGGCGCGCAACATCGCCAACGGCTCGCTGGGAGCCGGCCGGATCGACAAGGCGATGGCCGCGACGATCATCTCGATGGCGCCACAGCAGGCCCTCTGGACCGTCACCCTCGACCGCGAGCAGGCCGCCCAGCGGCTGGGCAAGGTGCGCGCGGCCAAGCAGCGCGACCGCCAGCGCAGCGAGCGGGCCAAGGAACGCAGGAGCGGCAGCGACCGCGTCAGCAAGGAGCAGCTCAAGGCCGCCCAGGACGGGAGCGTCGGCGCGACGATCCGCTTCGTGACCGAGGAAGACCGCCGCGAGGAGCGCAAGGCGGCCAAGGAGCGCAAGCCCAAGGGCGGCTCCAGCGTCCTCGACGAGCTCGGCTACTGACTAGTCGCGCCGCGAAGCGATCAGCCGGTCGGCCTTCTCCATAGCGCCGTCGTCCAGGCGGCTTCCGAGCCGCGACCGGTTGTCGGCAACCAGGCGGTAGGCCGCGCGGGTCGGCGCAGGTATCGCCCTGAGCAGCGGGGCCCCGAACGAGAGGGCCGGAAGGACGGAGGCGATTGGTGCGGCCGCGTCTCCCCCGGAATAGACGTGACCCTCGTGGTTGACGGCATGCGCGCTCGCCAGGCGCTCGGACTCGGGAACGCCGGCCAGCAGACTCGCTCCCTCCTCCCCCTGGATCGGGACGAGCCTCAGGCGCCGGTCGCGGTCGAAGGCCACCAGCCGCGCCACTGACCAGCGGCACCAGCGGCAGTCCTCGTCATAGAGGACGACCAGGCGATCGCCGGCCATCGACTCAGGCGCTGAGGATCAGCCGCATCCGCTCCTCAATGGCAGCGGTGACGGCGTCGCGGAGCGCTCCCTCCTCGAAGCGCTCGACCAGCTCGTGGAGGAAGCCCTCGATAACCAGGCGCCGGGCATCGCCCTCGGGCAGCCCGTGCGAGCGCAGGTAGAAGAGCTGGTCGGGGTCGACCTGGGCGATCGCCGCGGCGTGCGTGCAGCGCACGTCGTTGGCGAGGATCTCCAGGCCCGGGATTGCGTCGGCGTGGGCCTTGCGGCTGAGCAGCAGGTTGCGCGACTCCTGGAAGGCGTCGGTCGACTGTGCTCCCTCGTCGACCTGGATCATCCCGCGCCAGACCGCGGTCGAACGGCCGTCGAGGATTCCGCGGAAGGCCAGGTCGGAGGTGGTATCCGGCGCGGCGTGCTCCTGGAGGGTGTCGTAGTCGACGTGCTGGCGGCCGTCGATCGCGTAGGCGCCGGTAACGCGGGCATCGGCTCCCGGGCCGTCCAGCTTCGTCTCGAGGAAGACCTTCCCGTTGGCCGAGCCGAACCCGAGCGTCACCCAGTCGACGGCGCCGTCCCGGGCGACCACCGCGCGCTGGCTGCCGAAGAGCCAGCTCTTCTCGTTGAGGGCCTGAGCGTCGACGAAGCGCAGCCTCGCCCCCTCCCCGACCACGAGCTCGACTACCCCGTTCAGCAGGCCCTCGGTCTCGGCGTCGGCCGAGAGGCTCTGGTGCCAGACCTCGGCCTGCGCTCCTTCCTCGAGCACCACGAGCAGCCGCCAGGACAGTGACGTGCCGGCCGCCTCGTGGATCGTCTCGAGCCAGACCGGCGCATCGAGCGCCACGCCGCGCGGCACGTAGACGAAGGTTCCGTCACTCCACTGGGCATCGTTCCGGGCGACCAGCGCGGTGGAGCCGGTCGGCACGACGCTCCCCAGGTGGCGCTCGACGAGCTCGGGGTGCTGCTCTGCGGCCTGCGCGAGCGTCATCACGATCGGCCCCTCGGAGGTTGCCGCCTCGGCAGACGGCCTCGCCGCACCCTCGGGTGTGGCTAGCGGGCCCTCGACGGTGCCCGGCTGGGCGCCGGCGGCAGGCTCCCAGTCCTCGAGAGCGAGGTCGTCGACCGGGGTGAACTCCCAGCCGGCGACGCCACGGAAGCTGGGCAGCTCGAGCCCGCCGAGGGCATCCTGGGCGGCGGCCCGGCGCTCGGCCAGGAACGAGGGCTCCGATACGGCCTGGGTCATCCGATCGAGCCCTCCATCTGGAGCTCGATCAGCCGGTTCATCTCGACCGCGTACTCCATCGGGAGCTCCTTGACGATCGGCTCGATGAACCCGTTGACGATCAGCTTGCCGGCCTCTTCCTCGTCGATGCCGTGAGCCATCAGATAGAAGAGCTGCTCGTCCCCGACCTTGGAGACCGTGGCCTCGTGGCCTACGTCGACATCGTCTTCACCGATGCGGATCGTCGGGTAGGTGTCCGAGCGGCTCTTCTCGTCGAGCAGCAGGGCGTCGCAGACGACCTTCGACTTCGAGCCGCCGGCTCCCTTGGCCACTTCGAGCAGCCCGCGGTAGCTGGAGCGACCGCCGTCCTTGCTGATCGACTTGGCAAAGATGTTGGAGCTGGTGTTCGGCGCGGCGTGGACGATCTTTCCGCCGGCGTCCTGGTGCTGGCCGTTGCCCGCGAAGGCGATCGAGAGGATCTCGCCGTGGGCCCGCTCGCCGGTCAGGTAGACCGACGGGTACTTCATCGTCAGCTTCGAGCCGAGGTTGCAGTCGACCCACTCCACCGTCGCCTCGCGCTCGGCGATCGCGCGCTTGGTGACGAGGTTGAAGACGTTCTGCGACCAGTTCTGAACCGTCGTGTAGCGAATTCGCGCTCCCGGCTTGGCGATCAGCTCAACGACCGCGGAGTGCAGCGAGTCGCTCGAGTAGGTCGGTGCGGTGCAGCCCTCGACGTAGTGAACGTAGGAACCTTCGTCGGCGATGATCAGCGTCCGCTCGAACTGGCCCATGTTCTCCGTGTTGATGCGGAAGTAGGCCTGCAGCGGCATCTCGACGTGCACGCCCGGCGGCACGTAGACGAAGGAGCCGCCCGACCAGACGGCGCTGTTGAGGGCGGCAAGCTTGTTGTCGTTGGCCGGGATCACGGTGGCGAAGTACTCGCGCACCAGGTCGCCGTGCTCGCGCAGGCCGGTGTCCATGTCCAGGAAGATCACGCCCTGGTCCTCCAGGTCCTTGTTGACCTGGTGGTAGACGACCTCCGACTCGTACTGCGCCCCTACGCCGGCCAGGAACTTGCGCTCGGCCTCGGGGATCCCGAGCCGGTCGAAGGTCTTCTTGACGTCCTCGGGAACGTCGTCCCAGGAGCGCTCGGCCTTCTCGGAGGCGCGGACGAAGTAGTGGATGTCATCGAAGTCGACCTCGGCGAGCATCGGCGAGCCCCAGGTCGGCATCGGGCGCGCCTCGAAGTGGTCGAGCGCCTTGAGGCGGAACTCACGCATCCACTCGGGCTCGTCCTTGAACTCGGAGATCTTCTCCACGAGCTCGCGCGTGAGGCCCTTGGGCGCCTTGAAGAGGTAGTTCTCGGCGTCATGGAAGCCGTAGCGCTCGGTGTAGTCGGCGTTGAGGTCTCGCAGGCCCTCCTCTTCCTCGGTGAGGACCGGTCCGCTGTTCTCGGGGGCTGCCATCTCTATTCCACCTCGATCTTGATATGCCCGTCCTCGACGAGGACGGGGAATGTCTCTACAGGCATGTACGCGGGAAGGGTCAGTGCGGCTCCCGTCCGCAGGTCAAAGAGGGCTCCGTGGCGCGGGCACTCGACCGTGCAGGCCGTCGTGTCAAGCGGCCCGTCGCCAAGGGTACCTCCGTCGTGGGTGCAGACGTCCTCGATGGCGAGGAACTCGCCGTCGCAGTTGAAGACCCCTATCTCGGTCCCCTCCCATTCGACCGTCCGGCGCTGGCCGGCCGGGAGCTCGTCAACGGTGCAGACATCGAGCAGCTCGCTCACAGCTCCACCCCTCCGGTGGGGCGCACGCCGTCGGGCGTCTCGGGCTCCCAGTCGGCCGGGGAGCCGACGGCGGCGCTCTTGAGCACCTTCAGCGAGAGCAGGGCGCACTTCATCCTCGTAGCCGAGATCTCGATGCCCAGCAGGTCGAGGATCGCGTCGCGGTCCATCCTGGCGACGTCGTCGAGGCTCATTCCGACGATCTCGTCGGAGACCATCGACGCGGCCGCCTGGCTGATCGCGCAGCCGTGGCCGTCGAAGCGCACGTCCTCGATCTTCCCTTCGTCGCCGACGCGAAGCATCACCTTTAGCTCGTCGCCGCAGAGCGGGTTGGTGTCGGAGAACTCGCGGTCCGGCCCCTCCATCACGCCCCAGTGATGGGGACGCTTGTAGTGCTCGAGAATCTCCTCGCGGTAGAGGGCGTCGTCCATCTCAGTCGTCTCCGAAGATCTCGATGACCCGTCCGAGTGAGTCGACGAGGGCGTCGATGTCCTCGCGGGAGTTGTAGACGCCCAGCGAGGCACGGGTGGTGGCCGGCTCGCCCATCAGGTCCATCAGCGGCTGGGTGCAGTGGTGCCCGGCGCGTACCGAGACCTGGTCGCGGGCCAGGATCTCCGCCACGTCGTGCGGGTGGGCGCAATCGAGGGTGAAGGACGCCAGCGCACCGCGCTCGGCCGGGTCGGGCGGGCCGCTGACCTTCAGCCCGGGCACCGAGCCAAGCCGCTCGAGCATGTACGCGGTCAGGTCGCGTTCGTGGCTGCGCACCGACTCCATCCCGAGCCCGGAGAGGAAGTCCATCGCCACGCCGAGGCCGACCGCCTCGGCGATCGGTGGGGTGCCGGCCTCGAACTTGGCCGGGATCGGGGCCCAGGTCGCGCCGTCCCGCGTGACCGTGGAGATCATCCCGCCGCCGCCCATGAACGGGGGCATCTGCTCAAGGAGCTCGCGCCGGCCGTGCAGGACGCCGACTCCGGTGGGCCCGTACGCCTTGTGGCCGGTCCATGCGTAGAAGTCGGCGCCGAGGGAGGCGAAGTCGACGGAGATCTGCGGCACCGCCTGTGCGCCGTCGATGAGGGCCACCGCACCGGCAGCGTGCGCCCGCTCGACGATCTCGGCAACGGGGTTGATCGTTCCCAGCACGTTTGAGAGATGGGTCACGGTCACGAGCTTCACGCGGCCGGAGGCCAGGAAGCCGTCGAGCTGGTCGAGTGAGAGCCGCCCCTCGGAGTCGACCTCGAGCCAGCGCAGCTGCGCCCCGGTCCGCTCGCAGAGAAGCTGCCAGGGCACGATGTTGGCGTGGTGCTCGGCGACCGAGAGGACGATCTCGTCCCCCTCGCCGACGTTGCCCGGGCCCCAGGCGTGGCTCACCAGGTTGATCGCCGAGGTCGCGTTGGAGGTAAAGATCGTCTCCTCCGGCTGAGCTCCGCAGAAGGCCGCCACACTGGCGCGGGCGCCGTCGTAGAGCTCGTCGGCCTCGATGGCCAGCGGGTAGACGGCTCGATGGACGTTCGCGTTGTGCTCGGCGTAGAAGGCGTCGACGGCGTCGATCACCTGGCGGGGCTTCTGCGAGGTCGCGGCGCTGTCGAGGTAGACGAGGCCCTCCCGGTCGAAGATCGGGAACTCCTGGGCGACGGCTGTCTCCTCGAGCAGGGCCATCAGGCTGAAGCCGGCGCGGCCTCCTCCTCGTCCAGGATCCAGCCGTAGCCCTCGCTCTCGAGCTGGTCGACCAGCTCCGGCCCACCCTCCTTGACGATCTTCCCGTCGGCGATGATCGAGACGCGGTCGGGGCGGACGTGGTCGAGGATCCGCTTGTAGTGGGTGATGATGAGGACGCCCATCCCGGTCTCGTCGCGCACGGTGTTTACGCCGTTGGAGACGACGTTGAGCGCGTCGATGTCGAGGCCGGAGTCGGTCTCGTCGAGGACCGCCACGCCCGGCTTCTGCAGCGCGAGCTGGAGGATCTCCAGGCGCTTCTTCTCCCCGCCGGAGAAGCCGTCGTTGAGGTAGCGGGAAGAGAACTCCTTCGGCACGTTGGTGAGCTCCATGGCCTGCTCGACGGTCTGGCGGAACTCCTTGAGGGAGATCTCGTCCTCGCCGCGGGCCTCGCGGTGGGCGTTCATGACCATTCGCAGGTACTTGGTGACCGTCACCCCCGGGATGGCGACCGGGTACTGGAAGGCCATGAAGAGTCCCAGCCGTGAGCGCTCGTCGGGGCTGGCTTCGGTGATGTCCTCGCCCTTGAAGATGATCTTCCCCTCGGTGATGTCGAGGGCGGGATTGCCCATGATCGCGTTGGCGAGCGTGCTCTTGCCCGAGCCGTTGGGGCCCATGAGGGCGTGGATCTCGCCGGCCTCGACACCCAGGTTGACCCCGCGCAGGATCTCCTTGTCGGCGGCGCTGACGTGAAGGTTGATGATTTCCAGTTCGGCCATCTCTTCTCTTTCTCTCGGTTCAGGCCGCGTCGTGGAGCGGCAGTTCGGCTCCGGCGGCCGGCTTTGTCTCTACGGGCTCGCGCTGGGCGAAGGCCACCAGCTCGGCGAGCGTGGTGCGGCTCAGCGCCTGCGTTACGCCACCCTGCACCCTGAGCCACAGGACGCGCGTGGCGCAGCCCTGGGTCTCGTCCTCGTGCGAGCAGAGGACCCTCTCGCCGGAGCTGTCGTCATAGAAGCAGGACATCGGCGCCACCTCACCCTCGAGGGCGAGGATCGCCTCGTCCATCGAAATCTCCGACGGGTCGCGGGCGAGGCGGTAGCCGCCGTGGGCCCCGCGGGTGCTCTCGACCAGCCCGGCACGCTTCAGGAGCGCGACGATCCTCTCGAGGTAGGCGAGCGGCAGCCGCTCGTTCTCCGCGATCGACTTGAGCGCCACCGGGCGGTCACCCTCCTGGCGCCCGAGCTCGACCAGCAGCCTTACCCCGTACTCGGCCTTCGTGGTGAAGATCATCGAGGTTAATCCTACCAACGAGGTAGGAGAAAAAACCGCGTATTCAGAGGCTCCTGGCGCTCAGGCCGGGGGTCCGAGGACGGCCCGCCCGAGGATCACCGGGCGCACCAGCGCCGGGGCCTTGGGGAAGCGCTCGTGCTCGACCTCGGCGACCTCCAGCTCGGAATCCTCTATTGCCCCCAGGGTGTCGCGATTGCAGTTGCACCCGCCCGAGACAAGCCTCCACGCCGGGGCCCAGCGGTCCTGCCGGCGGGCCAGCTCAGGGTCGTCGCTGCGCACGTGCTCGAGGAAGCAGAAGCTGCCTCCGGGCCGCAACACGCGGGCGATCTCCGCCAGAGCCGCGGACTGGTCGGGCACCTCGCAGAAGACCAGCGTCCCGACGACGGTGTCAAAGCTGTCATCCGGGAACGGGAGCTTCGCCGCCGGCGCCTCCACCACCTCCGGAATCGCCGGCGCCTGGCCGGCCTTGGCACCGATCTGGCGGGCCATCGCGTGGCTCGGCTCGGTGCAGACGAGACGCGTTACGCCCTCGCGCGGGTACTCGACGAGGTTGAGGCCGGTCCCCGCCCCGATCTCCAGGGTCTCGCCGCGGGCCGGCGCGAGGGCCCGGGCCCGCAGCTCGCGGAGGCCGGCCTCCTGCGGAGCGCCCATCAGGAAACGGTCGTAGGCGAGGGCGGCCAGCCGGTTCACGGAGCGAGCCTACCGGGCGCCCAGACGCCGGACCGGTTCGGTATCTTCGCAGCCATGGTCACCGCCGCCAGCTACGCGTTCTGGGTCGATGTCGGCCTGATCGGCGTCTTCTTCGTCGCCTTCCCGGCGCTGGTCACCGGGCTGGTCGTATTCGCCGCGGTGCAGGCCATGGCCGAGCGCCGCGAGAACCAGCGGTACCTCGAAGAGCACCGGATCCCCGGCAGCGAGCTCTAGCCCCCGGCGCCGGCAGGCGCGAGGGCGCGCTCAGGTCGCCCGGCCGCGAAGCTCGCGGTAGCGGTGCACCAGCGCGACGGTCGAGGCGTCGTGGTCTGGCGGCGGCGCCTGCTCGGAGGTCAGCTCGGAGATCAGCTTCGTGGCGAGCACCTTCCCCAGCTCCACCCCCCACTGGTCGAAGGAGTCGATCCCCCAGCAGACACCTTCGGTCAGGACGCGGTGCTCGTAGAGGGCGACCAGCGAGCCGAGCGCCCGCGGCGTGAGCGGCCCGTCGACGAGGATGGTCGTGGATGGCCTGCCGCCCTCACAGACCCGGTGGGGAACCTGCTCCGGCGGACTCCCGGCCTCCTCGAGCTCCTTCGCACTGCGCCCGAAGGCAAGCGCCTCGGCCTGGGCGAACATGTTGGCGATCAGCATGTCGTGGTGCTCGCCAAGCGGGTGGAGCGGCTCGCTGAAGCCGATGAACTCCGAAGGCACGATCTCCGTTCCCTGATGAATCATCTGGTAGAAGGCGTGCTGGCCGTTGGTCCCGGGCTCACCCCACAGGACCGGGGCGGTGGCCCACCGGACCGGCTCGCCGTCAAGCATCACGTGCTTGCCGTTGGACTCCATCTCCAGCTGCTGGAGATAAGCGGGAAAGCGCGAGAGCTCCTGCGCGTAGGGCAGCACCGCGACGGTCGGGCAGCCCAGGATCGAGGTGTTCCAGACGCTGAGCAGGCCGAAGATCACCGGCAGGTTCTCCTCGAGCGGAGCGCTGCGCAGGTGCTCGTCCATGGCGTGGAAGCCGGCGAGCATCTCGTGGAACCGCTCGGGACCGATGGCCACCATCAGCGAGAGGCCGACCGACGAATCCATCGAGTACCGGCCGCCCACCCACTCCCAGAAGCCGAACATGTTGGCCGGGTCGATGCCGAACTCCTCAACTCCCTTCTCGTTGGTGGAGACGGCGACGAAGTGGCGCTCGACCGCCTCCTCTCCCAGGGCGGAGACGATCCACTCCCGGGCGGTGCGGGCGTTGGTCAGCGTCTCAAGGGTGGTGAAGGTCTTGGAGACGACGATGAAGAGGGTCTCGGCGGGGTCGAAGTGGCGGGTCTTGTCGGCGAAGTCGCTGCCGTCGATGTTTGAGACGAAGGCAAACCTCATCTCCGGGTCGGTGTAGTCGGTCAGGGCGATCGTCGCCATCGCCGGGCCAAGGTCCGAGCCGCCGATGCCGATGTTGACCACGTTCCGGATTCGCTTCCCGGTGGCCCCCAGCCATTCACCGGATCGCACCTGGTCCGAGAATGCGGCCATCCGGCCGAGGACCTCGTGAACGTCGGGCACCACGTCGTGGCCCTGCGCGTCGTCGATCGTTTCGCCCGTCGGGGCCCGGAGGGCGACGTGAAGAACCGAGCGGCCCTCGGAGACGTTGATCTTCTCCCCCGCGAACATCGCCTCGATCCGCTCGGGCAGGCCCGCCTGGCGGGCGAGCTCCACGAGCAGGCCGATCGTCTCCGGCGTTGCCCGCTGCTTGGCGAAGTCGAAGTACATCCCTTCGGCCTCGATATGCATCGCCTGCTCGCGGCCAGGGTCGTCGGCGAAGAGCTCGGCCAGCGAGCGCTCGCGCAGTTGCGCGGCGTGGGCCTGGAGATCCTTCCAGGCCGGCAGCTGGTCGAGAGGCTTGGCCGGCGCCTCGAAGGCCATCGTGCGCCTAAGACCGCTCGGAGGCGATCGTCGCGATCAGCGACTTCCAGCTCTTTACGAAGGCCTCGGCGCCCTCGGACTGGAGCCGGGCCGCCAGTGCGTCGAGGTCGACGCCGGCGTCGGTGAACTCCTGCAGCACCGCCGCCGAGTCGCCGCCGCCAGGCGAGAGCAGCGGCGGGTTCTCGGGCCCGTGGTCCGCGTAGGCCAGGAGGGTGTTCTCGGGCATCGTGTTGACCGTGTCGGGCGCGGCCAGGCCATCGATATAGAGGATGTCGGAGGCGTTCGGATCCTTGGTGCCGGTACTCGCGAAGAGCAGGCGCTGGGCGCGGGCCCCGTCGTTGGAGAGCTTCTGGAAGCGGTCGGAGTCCAGCAGCTCACGGTAGGCGCGGTAGGAGTCGGCGCCGACAGCAAGGCCGAGGCGGTTGTGGAGGTCCTCCGGGACCTCCTCGTTGGCGGCGACGTCCCAGCGGCTGATGAACAGCGAGGCGACCGAGCGCACGTCCGGCGATAGCCCCTCGGCCACCCGGCGGTCGAGGCCCTTGTGGTAAGCGTCGGCGGCGGCGAGGTACTGGTCGGCCGAGAAGAGGAGGGTGACGTTCACCGGCACCCCCCGGTAGATCGCCTCCTCGATCGCGGGCAGCCCCTCCGGCGTCCCGGGAATCTTGATGAAGAGGTTCGGGCGGCCCGCCTCGCCGTGGAGCTCGACGGCCTGCTCGATCGTGCTCGCGGTGTCGTAGGCCAGCTCCGGCGAAACCTCAAGCGATACGAAGCCGTCAACACCGGCGCTGGCCTCGTGCGCCGGAAGGAAGAGGTCGGCGGCGCGCTGGAGGTCGGCGATCGCGAGCTCGAAGAAGGTCGCCTCGTCGCTGAGGCCCTTCTCCTGGCACTCGTGGACCTGCGCCTCGTAAGCACCGCCACCCCCAATCGCCTTCTCGAAGATGGTGGGGTTGGAGGTGAGGCCGGTGATACCCAGGTCGGCGATGTAGCCCGCGAGGGTGCCGTCGTCGAGGAGAGTCCGGGTGATGTTGTCGAGCCAGAGGCTCTGGCCGGCGGCGTGCAGGGACTGCGTCGGGTTCATCGCTTTCCTTTCCCGGCCGGCGCCTTGGCGCGCGGCCTGGACTTGGGCTTGGCCTTGGGCTTCGTCTTGGCCCGGGGCTTGGCCTTGGGCTTCGGCTTGGCCCTGGCCTTGGGCTTCGGCTTGGGCTTCGGCTTGGCCTTGGCCCGCGGCTTCTTCCTTGCCGGCGCCCCGAGGCCACTGGCGATCCCGGCCGCCGCCTGCTCGCGGGCCGCGGCCTGTGCCTTCAGCCGCTCCTCCTCGGAACGGACCTCCGGGTCGATCCAGCCGCCGGCCGGTACGAGGCGGTCGGCCTGCTTCGGGCCCCAGGTTCCCCGCCGGTAGGGGTAAACGGGAGTCGCGTCGTCGAGGATCGGGTCGACGATCCGCCAGGACTCCTCGATCGTCGCCTGGCTGGCGAAGAGGTCGTGCTCGCCCTGGAGCGCGGCGCTCAGCAGGCGCTCGTAAGGCGGGATCTGGTGGACCGGGGTGCGCACGGCGTTCAGCTCGATATCGGTGACGGCGAACTCGTTCAGCGAGGGTGCCCGGCTCTGGAGCTCGAGCGCAATCACCACCTCCGGGTTGATCTGGAAGCGCATCCGGTTTCCGTATGGCAGCTCGACCGGGAAGAGCTTCTCCGGCGGTCTCTTGAGCTGGATGTTGAACTCGGTCGCCGTCACCGGCAGGCACTTGCCGGCTCGGATGACCACCGGCACGTCGGCCCAGCGCCAGGTGTCGACGTGGAGCTTGACCGCGGCGTAGGTCTCGACCGTCGACTTGGGGTTGACCCCCTTCGTCTTGCGGTAGCCCTGGTACTGGCCGCGAACGACGTTGGCCTTGGTCAGGGTGCGCACTCCCTCCAGGAACCGGGCCTTCTCCTGGCGGACGGCGTCCTCGCGGTGGGCGGCGAACGGGTCCATCATGATCAGGGTCAGCACCTGGAAGAGGTGGTTCTCGATCACGTCGCGGATCGCGCCTACGCCGTCGTAGAACGAGCCGCGGGTGGAGACGTCGAAGTCCTCGGCCATCGTGATCTGGACCTGGCGAACGTAGTCGCGGTTCCAGATCGGCTCGAGGAATGCGTTGGCGAAGCGGAAGAAGAGGATGTTGTCGACCGGCCCCTTGCCCAGGAAGTGGTCGATTCGGAAGACCCTGTCCTCCGGGAAGACCTTGTGGAGGGCAAAGTTGAGCGCCCTGGCCGAGGCGAGGTCGCGGCCGAAGGGCTTCTCCACCACCACGCGCCCCTGGTCGGCCAGGCCGGCGTTGCCCAGGTGGTCGACGACGTCGGCGAAGAGCGACGGCGGAATGGCCAGGTAGAAGACCGGGCGCTTCTTGCCCTTCAGCTGCTCCTTGAGCCGGACGTAGGTCTGCGGGTCGTCGTAGTCGCCGTGGGCGTATCGAAGCAGCGAGCAGAGCTTGGTGAAGGCGGCCTTGTCGACCCCCTCGGGGCTGGCCTTCAGGCTCTCGAGCGCCCGCTTCTCGAGCGCCTTGATGCCCCAGTCCTCCCGCGCGACGCCGACCACCGGCACGTGGAGCTGATCGTCCTGGATCATCCGCTGGAGCGCGGGGAAGATCTGCTTGTAGGCGAGGTCTCCGGTGGCCCCGAAGAAGACGAGGGCGTCGCCCTTTGCCGGACGGGCCATCAGGAAGCCTCCGCCGGCTTCTCGTCGTGGCCGCCGAACTCGTTGCGCTGGGCGGAGAGGATCCGGTTGGCAAACTCGGCCTCTCCCCGGCTGGTGAAGCGCTCGTAGAGCGCCTCGGTCAGGACCGACGCCGGTGTGCCGGTCTCGATCGCCGCCAGCGCCGTCCAGCGTCCCTCGCCGGAATCGGAGACACGGCCGGCGAAGCCGCTGAGGTCCGGGTCCTTGAACAGGGCCGAGGCGGTGAGGTCGAGCAGCCAGCTGCGGATGACCGTCCCGCGCCGCCAGACCTCGGCGATTTCGGGAAGGTCGAGGTGGTAGCGGTAGTGGTCGGGGTTGCGCAGCGGCGTGGTCTCGGCGTCGACCTCCTGGTCACGGTCGCCGACGTCGGCGTGCTTGAGGATGTTCAGCCCCTCGGCGTAGGAGGCCATGATCCCGTATTCGATCCCGTTGTGGACCATCTTCACGAAGTGGCCGGCACCGGAAGGGCCGCAGTGGAGCCAGCCGTTCTCGGCCGGGCCGGGTTCGCCGGTGCGCCCGGGCGTACGCGGGGCCGCGTCGACCCCGGGGGCGAGCGACTGGAGCACCGGGGCGATCCGCTCGATCGCCGCGTCGCTGCCGCCGGCCATGATGCCGTAGCCCTCGGTGAGTCCCCAGACGCCGCCGCTGACTCCGCAGTCGACGTAGTCGATCCCCTTTTCGGCCATCTCTTTCGACCGCCGCAGGTCGTCGATGTAGTAGCTGTTGCCGCCGTCGATGACGACATCGCCCTTCTCGACGGCGCCGGCCACCTCGTCGAGCAGGCCGTCGACCACGCCGGCGGGCACCATCATCCAGACCGCCCGCGGGCCGTCCAGCTTCGAGACGAGGTCGGCCACCGAGTCGGCGCCGGTGGCTCCCTTGGCCTCCAGCTCCTTGACCGCGTCGGCGTTGGGGTCGAAGACCACGCACTCGTGGCCATCGTTCATGAGGCGCTCGACCATGTTGGCGCCCATACGGCCGAGGCCGATCATTCCGAGCTGCATCAGCTCACTCCTTCCAGGTCTGCCGCCAGGCCTTCGGCGGCGATCAGCTCCACCTTGGCGCGCCGGCGGACGTGGCGCTCCTCCTCGCTCACCTGCGCTGCCGCGAAGGCGGTGACGATCTCCTTTGCCACCTCGGAGCCGATCACGCGGCCGCCCATGCACAGGACGTTGAGGCCGTCGTGCTCGACCGCCTGGTGGGCGGTGTAGGTGTCGTGAACGGTCTGGGCGTAGATGCCGGGGATCTTGGAGGCGGCAACGCCGATCCCGGCTCCGGACCCGCAGATCAGGACTCCCCTCTCGGCCTCCCCGGAGTCGATCGCCTTGCCGACCGCCAGGGCCATGTCCGGGTAGTCGTCACACTGGCCGAGGTCGAGAACGACGTGTCCGTGCGCGACCAGGGTCTCGGTGACCGCCTCGTGGAGGATGGCCCCGGCGTGATCGACTCCCACGGCGATGATCATGGTTCGGGAACCTAACGGACAGCCGCCGGCGGCTGTGTCCTTCCGGTAACCGGGCGGCGGTGCGTAGCCCGGGCGATCGCGATCTGCCGGGCGGCAGCGCGCGATCGCCCCGGTTGCGTCACGATGGCGGAATGGGTTTCTTCAAGGAGGGCGAGAAGGTCTGGGTCCAGATGCCGGACGGCAGCCAGCGCGCCGGCGTCTACGTGGGCGAAGCCGAGACGGCGACCTGGTTCGGCGGCGTGCCCCAGGCCTATGTCGTATTCCCGGATACCGAGCAGGGAGCCGAGGTTCCCACCGAGCTGATCACTCCCCGCGAGGAGAAGGGCTGAGCCTCACCACTCCAGGCCGACGAGCACCGGCTCGGGCCTGAGCGAAAGCCCGAAGAGCTCCTCCACCCGCCCGGCTATCTCGCGGGCGAAGGCGACCAGCTCCGCGGCGGTGGCGCCGCCACGGTTGGTCAGGGCGAGCGCGTGCTTTCCCGAAAGGGCCACAGCGCCCCGGGACTCGCCGCGATGGAAGCCTGCCTGCTCGATGCACCAGGCGGCCGAGCTCTTGACCTCGTCCCCGCCGGCAGGGAACCTGGGCGGCGCGGGCAGCCCGAGGGCCGCGGCTCGAGCGGCGAACTCTTCGAACTGCCGCACCCCCATGACCGGATTGGTGAAGAAGGAGCCCGCGCTCCAGGTGTCGTGGTCGCCGGCGTCGAGGACCATTCCCTTGGCCCGGCGCAGGCCGAGCACGGCCTCCCGGACCGCCGCCGGGTCTGCCTCCTCCCCGGTCTCCACGCCAAGGGCTCCGGCGAGCTCTTCGTAGGCGGCCGGAGAGCTTCCGGCGGGGTCGAGGGCGAAGGTGACGGCGAGCACGACCAGCGAGTCGTCCCCGCGCAGGGCGCTCGTCCGGTAACCGAAGCGGCACTCCTCGGGTGTCAGCGTCCGCACCGCTCCCGTACCGCGGTCGAAGACCCGGACCGCCTCGATCGTCGACGAGACCTCCTGTCCGTAGGCGCCTACGTTCTGGATCGGGGTGGCGCCGACCGTTCCCGGGATTCCGGAAAGCGCCTCCACGCCGGCCAGGCCGGCGTCGACGGTCGCAGCCACGAAGCCGTCCCAGGGCTCACCGGCCGCCGCCTCGAGGAGCACGCGGCCGTCGCTCTCCCCGGCATCGCCCTGCCCCAGGTGCCCCACGTGCACGACGGTCCCGTCGAATCCCTCGTCGGCGATCACCACATTGCTGCCACCGGCCAGCACGAGGAGGCGATCGCCGGCCACGTCGGCCGCGGCAACGGCCTCGACCAGCTCATCCTCGGTCCCGGCCGAAACCAGCCTGCGTGCGTTACCCCCGATCCTCAGGGTCGTCAGGGGGCCCAGCGGAACCTGCTCTCTCGCCTGCGCCACGCCGCGGAGGGTATTCGCGCGACCCGCCGTCAGGAAGCCGAAGGCACCGGGGGCGACGTCATGCCGCTCTCCTCGCAGGCCTGCCGGAGAAGCGAGTTGAGCCGTGCCCGCTCACGCTCCGCCTCAGGCGTGCGCCCGCGGCCGGTGGAGCGGTCGACGAGGTTGACCACCTCGTCGGGGTCCTCCTCGAGGTCGTAGCACTCGTACTCGGGAGCGACTACCTGCTCCGGGTCGAGGTAGACCGCGTACTTCCAGCGGCCGTCGAAGACGCAGCGAACCCGGTTGGGCTGCCCCGGGGCCTCCTTAAGTGCGGTGCCGGACTGGTGGTCGTCGTAGGTGAAGAGCACGTGATCCCGGACGCGCTCGCTGCCACCCCCGCCGGCGATCGGCGAGAGGTCCACCCCGGTCTCCCTCACCGCATCGGGGTCCGGGGTGGCAGTGGCGGCCAGTACCGGCGTCAGGTCACAGCCATCGAGCGTGGCGTCGGTCTGCGTTCCGGCCAGGTGCAGGAATGTGGGGACGATGTCGACGAGCGAGGCGAGGGCGTCGGTCCGCGCCGGCTCGGTGAAGCAGGCCGGGTTGGAGACAACCAGCGGCACGCGGATCGTCTCCTCGTAGGCGTTGAAGACCTTCTGGCGCAGGCCCCCGTGGGACATGCCCATGTCGCCGTGGTCGGAGGTACGGGCGATCACCGTGCGCGCGCGCAGGGACTCGGGGTCTCCCGGATCGCCCAGGGCCTCGAGAACACGGCCGATGTGGCCATCGACCACCCGCTGGAGGTGCGCATAGAAGTTGACGTAGTCGCGCTGCTGGCCCCGGTTCTTCAGGGGCCCGAGCACTCCATCGAGCCCCAACCGGACCATCGAGTGAACACCGGGCTTTTCCCTGAGGTCTTCGTCCACGGAGGGAGGCAGCGGCAGGTTGAGGTCGGCGAACTCCTCGCGCCCGTAGCCGCCCTCGCGGTAGGTCTCCGGGTAGGCGAGAACGTCATGGGGATTGATGAAGGAAACGATCAGGCAGAACGGCTCGGGCAGGTCCTCGCGGGCGAGGAAGGCCTCGACCTGGCGGGTGTAGACCTCGTCCCAGCCCTCTCCGGGGCCGCCGTTGCCACCGCCAAAATTCTCGGGGAGAATGTCGCCGCCGGCGTCGGCCGGCTCCCAGCCGCTGAAGCCGAAGTCGCGCTCGATCCTCTCTCCGTCGGCCATGGTCCAGCTCTCGCCGTTCAGCGGCTTGGTCAGGTGCCACTTCCCCCGCATGGCGACGTGGTAGCCGCCCTCGCGCAGCATCGTGGCCAGCGTGTCGATCCCGGCCGGCAGCTCGGGCTCGTCGCCGCTCTTTGGGCCCAGACGGAAGATGTTGCGCAGGATGCTGCGCCGCACCCGTGCCGCCGTGACCGCGCCGTCGCGGACCGCCCGGCGCGCCTTGGGCAGGACCCACGGGAGGGCCTTCGGGTTGCTCCAGACGTGCGGCCCCTCGGTGAGGGTGAGCGTCACGCCATGACGCGACGGGTAGGTGCCGGTCAGGAACGAGGCGCGGCTCGGGGAGCACATCGCCGTGGCGGTGTAGGCCCGGTCGAATGTCACGCCGGTCCGACGAAGCTCGGCATCGGCCGGTGTCAGCCGGTCGAGCCACTCCTGATCGACGTCGCCCCAGTGCATCGGCGGTCGCTGCTGGTCGGTGATGACCAGCACGAGGTTCGGCGGCCTCTCGGTTCGGGCGGGCATCGGCCCGGAATGCTAGCCGCGCACTGGATGCGGGCGGAACGCCGTCCGGCGTCCCCGCTCAGGGAATCCGCCCGGTCTCGTTCCAGTGGGTGATAACCGGCCGGTCGTGCTCGAAGCCGAGCACGCAGACGGCGGCGGTGCCGAGGTTCAGGAGCACTCCGTCCTCCGGCGGCAGGCCCACCCACCGGGCGCCGACCACCCTGAGGACGTGGCCGTGGGCGGCGAAGAGCCAGTTCCCCTTCCCGCTTCGCGCCGCGTCGACCAGCGGATCGACTCTCGCGCCCACGTCTGCGGCGCTCTCGCCCCCCGGGCAGCCCTGGACGAAGAGCGACCAGTCGGGCACCGTCTCCTGGATCTCGGCGGTGGTGACCCCCTCGTAGTCACCGTAGTCCCACTCCAGGAGCGCGTCGTCGGTGGTCGCCCCGTCGCCAAACCCGGCCAGGCGGCAGGTCTCGACCGCCCGCTCCATCGGGCTGGTGATCACCCGGTCGAAGCGCATGCCGGCGATGCGCTCGCCGGCGGCACGCGCCTCCTCGCGGCCGGCATCGGTCAGGGGTATGTCGCTGCGGCCGGTATGGCGGCCGGAGATGGTCCATTCGGTCTCTCCGTGGCGCAGCAGAACTAGGTACCGGGGAGGGTTGGACATGGCGGGGAACCCTAATGGCCCTAGGATCCCCGCGCGATGGCGACCACGGAAGGGGATCTGCACGGCGAAGGGCTGCTGGCCGGCCTTCACCGGCTCGACGTAGCCGCCTACGAGGCCCTGACAGCCAGTACCTCTCCCGGCCTTGACCGGGCCATCGCGGCGATCTCCGAGGCCGCCAACCACTCGAAGCCGTGGGTAGCCACGGCGGCCCTGCTGGCCGTCGCCGGCGGCCGGCGCGGGAGGAGGGCGGCGCTCTACGGAATCGGCTCGGTCGCCGTGGCCTCGGCGGTGGTCAACCTCGGCCTCAAGCCGCTCTGGCCGCGCACGCGGCCCGACCGCTCGGCGGTGCACCCCGGCCGCCACGTGCCGATGCCTTCGTCCACCTCGTTTCCTTCCGGCCATTCGGCGTCGGCGGTCGCCTTCGCCACCGGGGTCGGCGCGGTGATGCCGGCTGCCGGCGCGCTGCTGGCAATCCCGGCTGCGACAGTCGCCTACTCGCGGGTCCACACCGGGGTCCACTATCCCGGCGATGTTCTCGCCGGGTCACTGACCGGCTTCGTGCTGGCGCGCGCCACCGCTGCGGCGCTGCGCCGCCTCGGCGCCTGACTCCGCTCAGCCCGAGTAGCGGGCCAGCTCGGCCCGGGCCACCGAACGCCGGTGAACCTCGTCGGGACCGTCGGCGATCCTCAGCGTCCGCGCGCCGGCGTACATCGCAGCAAGCGGGAAGCGGTCGGAGACGCCGCCGCCGCCGTGCACCTGGATCGCCCGGTCGATCACCCGGCAGGCCATGTTGGGGACGGCGACCTTGATCTCCGCGACCTCGTTGCGGGCCGCCTTGTTGCCGGCGGTGTCCATCAGCCAGGCGGCGTACTCCGTCAGGAGCCGGGCCTGGTCGATCTCGATCCGGCTGTCGGCGATCTGCTCGCGAACGACTCCCTGAGCGGCGATCGGCTTTCCGAACGCCTCTCGCTCGAGGGCGCGCCGGCACATCATCTCCAGCGCCCGTTCGGCCATCCCGACCAGCCGCATGCAGTGGTGGATGCGTCCGGGACCCAGCCGGGCCTGGGCCATCATGAAGCCGCCGCCCTCCGGCCCGAGGAGGTTGTCCACGGGCACCCGCACGTCCTCGAAGAGCAGCTCGAGGTGAGTCTCGCGGTCGAGGTAGCCAAAGACGGTCAGGTGGTCCACTTCGGTGATGCCTGGAGCGTCGAGCGGCACGAGAACCATCGACTGCTGGGCGTAGACGTGGGCCTCCGGGTCGGTCTTGCCCATCAGGATCGCGACCTTGCAGTCCTCGCGGCCGGCTCCGGAGGTCCACCACTTGCGGCCGTTGATGACGTACTCGTCACCGTCGCGGACGATCGAGGTCTGGATGTTGGTGGCGTCGGAGGAGGCGACGTCCGGCTCGGTCATCGCAAAGCAGGATCGGATCTCCCCCTCGAGCAGCGGTACAAGCCACTGCTCCTGCTGCTCGGGCGTGCCGAACATCGTCAGCAGCTCCATGTTGCCGGTGTCCGGGGCAGAGCAGTTGAGCGCCTCGGGGGCAAGGTGGGGGCTCCGACCGGTGATCTCGGCCAGCGGCGCGTACTCGGAGTTGGAGAGTCCGTCGGTCCACTCGGTGGCGTGGGGAAGGAAGAGGTTCCACAGGCCGCGGCTGCGCGCCTCGGCCTTGAGCTCCTCGATGACCGGCGGGTTGAACTCGGGGTCGCCGGCCTCCTTCATCTGCTCTTCGTAGACCTGCTCGGCGGGATAGATGCGCTCGTCCATGAAGGCGAGCAGCCTCTCCTTGAGGTCCTGGGCGCGCGGAGTGAGCGAGAAGTCCACGTCGCGAGGCTACCGGGGACGCCTGGCTCAGGCGGGGACGGCGGCGCGGTCGGCGATCAGGTCGGCCGCCTTCTCACCGACCATGATCGCCGGCGCATTGGTGTTGCCGCCGGGGATGACCGGCATGACCGAGGCGTCGGCCACCCGCAGCCCCTCCACGCCGTTGACCCGCAGCTCGGGGTCGACGACGGCGTCCCCGTCGCTGCCCATCCGGCAGGTGCCGACGGGGTGGTAGAGGGTCTCGACGCGGCGCCGAACGTCGGCCTCGATGTCGGCGTCGTCGACGACGCCCGGCCCCGGGAAGAGCTCCTCGCCGACGATCCCGGCGAGGGGCTCGCGGGAGACGATGTCACGGGCGATCTTGACGCCGGCCACCATCGAGGCCATGTCCTCGGGCTCGGCAAGCATGTTGGTGATGAACCGGGGCCGCTGGCCGGCGTCGGCCGAGGTGATCCACAGGCGCCCCCGGGACTTCGGCGAGACCAGCACGGGACCGGTGGTCAGCGCATGGCCGTCATAGGTAACGCGGCCATGGTCGACGAAGTAGGCCGGGGCGAAGTGGAACTGCAGGTCGGGGGCCGGCAGGCCCGGGCGCGAACGGACGAAGGCGAAGGCCTCGGCGACGCTCGAGGCCAGCGGGCCGGTCTTGCGGGCGATCCACTCGAGCATCGCCTTCGGCTTCTCGGCATCGGCCAGCGAGCCCCCGCCCGGCACGTCCCAGGTGCAGACGAGCATCGGATGGTCCTGGAGGTTCTCCCCGACCTCGGGAGAGTCGTGGAGGACGTCGATCCCGAGCGCGCGCAGGTCGTCGGCCGGGCCGATTCCCGAGCACATCAGCAGCTGCGGCGACCCGATCGCCCCGGCGCTCACGACCACCTCACGCCCGGCGCGCACCACCTCGACCGCGCCGCGGCGCCCGGCGCAGCGCACCCCGACGGCCCGGTCCCCCTCGAACTCGATCCCGAGGACCGTCTTGCCGCGCAGGACGTTCAGGTTCGGCCGCTTCATGGCCGGCTTGAGGAAGGCGTCGGCTGCCGACCAGCGCCGGCCGCCCCTCTGGGTCACCTGGACCGGGCTCACCCCGTCCTGCTCGGGACCGTTGTAGTCGTCCACGTAGGGAATGCCCGCCGCCTGGGCGCTGGCGATGAAGTCGCGGGTCATGGCGCGGGGCGACCGCGCGTCCTCGACGCGCAGCGGGCCGCCGGTCGAATGGTGCTCGGAGACACCGCGGGCGTTGTCCTCCGAGCGCAGGAAGTAGGGCCGAACGTCGTCCCAACCCCAGCCCGGGCACCCGGCCTTCTCCCAAAGGTCGTAGTCGAGCGGGCGGCCACGCACGTAGAGCATCGCGTTCATCGCGCTGGAGCCGCCGAGCCCCTTGCCGCGCGGGATGAAGAGCTCCCGGCCGTCGCAGTGAGGCTCGGGCTCGGTGTGGAAGGCCCAGTCGCGCCCGGTCTCGAACTGCTGCGCGAAGGCGGCGGGAATGACGACGCTCGGGTGCTTGTTCGAGCCGCCGGCCTCGACCAGCGTCACGGTCACCGAGGGATCCTCGGAGAGCCGGGCCGCGATGACGCAGCCGGCCGAGCCGGCGCCGACGATTACGTAGTCGCTTGCTGTCGATCCGGGGGAAGACATGAGCCCATCCTTGCCCAAGGAAGGCCGATGCGCAAGGGTGGCGGGCTCTTCCTGGCGCCTATGCGGGCGCGGGCGCCGGAGGCTCTCCCAGGCTCCGGCGCAGCGTCGCTGCAGCGAATGCCCCGACGAAGTTCACCAGCCAGAAGGAGATCAGCCGGTAGGCGATCACGGCGATCGCGGCGATCTGGGCCGGGATACCGAAAGCAGCGAGGACCGCGGTCATGATCACCTCGACGATCCCGATCCCTCCCGGCGTGATCGGCAGCATCGCCGAGATAAGGGCCACCGTGTAGGCGACGATCACCGGCCCTATGCCATCCAGGTAGCCCAGGCCCCAGAGCATCGTGACGAGCACGGCGCAGTCCAGGACCCAGTTGGCCAGCGAGATTCCCGCGGTGACTGCTCCATACCGGCTGGCCATCAGGGTGCGTGCCATCCAGGCGAGCTGCTCGGCCCGACGCCCGGAGGCCGCCGGGTCGATGCTCCTGTGGAGGCGGGCGAAGGGACGGACCAGCACGGCAGTAAGTCGGCCAGCCAGCTGCGGTCGGGCTACGCCCGCGCCGATGATGGCCAGCCCGACGGCGAGGACCGGCACCGCGATGATTGTCGCCGTCAGGTAGGGGCTGCGGGTGTCGCTGAGCCGGTCGATCGAGAGTGCCAGCCCGACCACGAAGAAGACGAGCAGCGCGACGACGCTTATCGCCTTGGCCAGCCCGGTGGCGGTAGCGGCCTTTGAAACGTTGGCCCCCGAGCGCCTGAGCACCTCGGTGACCATGACCGTTGCGGTCACCGAGCCCCCGGGCAGGATCGCCGCCATCGTCGACTGGGCAAACCAGAGCCGGGCCAGCCCAACGCCGCGGGGGCACGGGTCGACGCCCATCGAATGCAGCACCCTGCGGAAGGCGACCATGCCCGCGACCTGGGAGGCGATCTCCAGGCCGAGGCCGATTCCCAGCGCGTACCACTTGATCTGGAGCGCCTGGCGGGCCTGCTCGGGCATCTTGGTGAGGGTCGGCAGGAGCGCGTAGACCACGACCCCGATGAAGAGGAGCCAGGCGACCCTGAGCGTGGCCTTGCTGGAAAGCACGGCCTTCGCGCGCGTGAGGGCAGTGGCGGCCATCGGCCCTGAAGCTACCGGCCGCAGCGCCGGGCGCGCCGGGCCGCAGCGCCCGGCCGGGCGCCGGCGGGCGCGACCGCGAAACCGGGCCCGCGAACAGGAACCTGCGCACGGCCGGGCGGAGGACGGTAAGTTGCCCCGGTTACCGGCTACCGGCCGGCCTACCGAGGAGAGAGACGAATGGCTTCCAGCACCCGCAACCGCTTCATGCGCCTGGCCGTGGCCGCAGCCGCCCTGGCCGCGCTCGCCCTGCCGGCCGGCGCCGGCGCCCAGGGCGCCATCCAGGGCAAGAAGGGCCCCGGCGGCACCGCCTTCTACTACCCGTCGGCCAAGCTGATCAAGGGAACCCCCGGCACGGTCATCTGGCAGCGCGAGATCAAGTACACGCCGAACGGCCGGGTGGCCCTGCCGGCCGCTTCGAAGACGCTGCTCGTCCTTTACCGCTCGCGTGACCCGAAGGGCCGTCCCGTCGCGGTCTCGGGCACCGTCGACCTGCCGAAGACGCCCGCGCCCGAGGGCGGCTGGAGGATTATCTCCTGGGGCCACGGGACCACCGGCGTCGCCGACAAGTGCGCCCCGTCGCGCACCAAGGCCGGCGGCCCCGCCGACGGCTACATCCAGTACGCCTCGGCCACCGCCGACGGCTGGCTGAAGGCCGGCTACGCGGTTCTTCGCACCGACTACGAGGGCCTGGGCACCGACGGCGCCCACCGCTACCTGGTCGGCCGCTCCGAGGGCCGCAGCATCGTCGATATGGCCCTCGCCGCCCGGAACCTCACGGGGCCGGGAGCACTCAGCGACGAGTACGTCATCGGCGGCCACTCGCAGGGCGGCCAGTCGGCCCTCTTCGCCGCCGCCGAGGCGGCGAAGGATGCCCCCGGACTCAACCTCCGCGGCGTCTTTGCCTACGCGCCGGCCTCGCACATCTACGAGCAGCGCGTGGCGATCGACGGCCTTGGGCCCGACTTCGGCGGACTCACCGGCCTGGCCGTGACGATCCTCGACAGCGCCGCCCGCGAGGCGGGAATCAAGACGAAGAGCCTGGTCAACCCGAAGGTGGCCAGGCTGCTTCCGGTCCTCGAGAAGGGCTGCTCGCCGGAGATCGGCAAGGCCTACGCGAAGATCGCGCCCAAGGACATCCTCAGGAAGGGCGTCAAGAGCGACAAGATCGACGCGATCCTCAAGGCAATGAACCCTGCGGTCTCCGTCCCGGTTCCGGTGCTGGTCCTCCAGGGCAGCGCCGACACGACGGTCTTCCCGAGCTTCACCTCCGCGCTCAAGGGCGAGCTCGAGGCGAAGGGGAACAGCCTGACCTTCCGTGAGTTCGAGGGGCTGACCCACTCGTCGATCGTCACCGACCAGGCACCGCAGGCCGCCGTGCTCGAGTTCCTGCGCTCGAGCTTCGGCAGCTAGCCCCGCTACTACGCCCGGTTCGCGGCCTTCGTCGCGAGCCGGGCCAGCAGCAGCTCCACCAGCGGCCCGTAGAAGGCGCGCAGCGCCGCCTCGAGCGGCGTCGGGGCCTCGATGTCCACTGCGACCAGGCAGCCATCGTCCCGGCCCTCGACCCGGTGGACCATCCGGGCGGGGCCGACCTGCCAGGTCCATGACCTGCCATCGCTCACCTCGGTGATCCGGGCCGGCACCGGCAGGACGCCCACCAGCCTCGCGTAGCCGCGGCGCCCCTCCTCGACCTCCGGCTCACCGAGCCCCCAGGCGCCGCGAACGTGAGGTGCCCACTCGTGCCAGCGGTCCGGACGGGCCAGTAATGCCCAAGCCTCGGCCGCGCTCGCTTCCGACCTCGCCTCGCAGGTGAACAACTAGCTCTCCACAGGAGCGGCGTCTGATGCCTGCGGGTCGCCGCCGCGGCGGGCGATCTCGGCCTTCGCACGCTCGATACCCCCGTGCTCGAGAGCGGCGACCGGCGACTCGCCGGCCCAGGCCAGGCGCCCGTGGCGCCTCACCTCGACGCTCATCCGGCCACCGATCTGCTCGATCGCCCCGGCGATGTTGCGCCTCTCGGCCGGAAGCGGAACCGGCAGTACGTGCGCCGCCCCCAGCGGTGCGGTCCCCTCGACGTCGACCTGCCAGCGGGCGCTGCGGCCGCGCAGCACCCAGCGCTCGTCGCCGATCTCCGCGCTCACCGGCGAGAAGGCCGGGTCGCCAAGGCGGATCAGGCGCCCGCCGGGCATCCAGGCGACGAGCCCGGTCACCTCGGTCGTGAAGGGACCCGGCTCGATCACCCCGCCGGCAAAGGCCACGCACGCCTCCGGCTCGGCGAAGCCCTGGGCCTGCCCCCACCACCAGGCGGGCGGGAAGCCGCCCTGGCCCCAGTTCTTCTCGCCGTAGACGCTGGCTCCGTCGAGCGTCCACTCCTCGTCGCCCAGGACGGCGGTGCCGGTGGCGCGGCCGCCGAGGAGCCACGGGTGCCAGTACTGGTTGAGCGCCGGCACGGCCTGGAAGACGCTTGACCCTCCCAGCACCCTTCTCGGCCAGACGACCGGGTCCTCGATGACCAGGTCGAGCCGGGCGTCCGGGCCCAGGTCGACCTTCACGCGGTCGGGCCCTGCGATGAAGGCCTCGCCGGCCGAAGCCCCGAGGCGGGCGGGGTCGGCGTCGGCTTCGGGCCACTCGACGGTCCGCAGGAAGCGGTTTGGGTACCCGGCCAGCCCGAGGGTCGCCCACCGCCCTTCGGCGGAGCGATTGACTCCGATCAGGGCAATGAGCGAGCGGCCCCGCGAGACGTCGGTCAGGCGCCAGTAGTAGCCCTCCATCGAAACCCCGTGGTAGGGCCTCGGGTCACCCCACGGCAGGTCGGCCCCGGTCGACCGGTAGCGCCCGAGAAGCGGCAGGCTCGAGAGTCCCATCATTTGAAGGTACGGATCGGTCCCGTTACGCGCGCAGCGGGGATCGCGTAGTTTCCGGGCTACGCCCGCTCCAACCGAACGAATCGAGGACGACGATGGACGAAGAGCAGCTCAACGAGGACATCGAGGTGGTGGCTGCCGCCGAGGACCAGCTGGAGGCCGACGCCGAGCTGGTCGCCGAGGCCGCCGCCGGCCTGGAGGTCGAGGCCGAGATAGTGGCCGCCGCCGAAGAGGAGCTCGCCGCCGAGGCCGAGATCGTCATCGCCGCCGAGGAGCAGCTCGGTGCCGACGCCGCCGCCGTGGCCGAGCTGGCCTCCGATCCGGGAGCCGACCCCAAGGCCGTCGCCGCCGCCGAGGAGGCCCTGCTCGCGGAGGCCGAGGTGGTTGCCGCCGCCGAGGAGCAGCTCGTCGAAGACGCCATCGTCGTCGCCGCGGCCGAGGAGCAGCTGGCAGAGGACGCCGAGGCCGTCGCCGAGGGAATCGAGATCGTCGAAGCCGAGGCCGAGATCGTCGAGGCGGCCGAAGAGGAGCTGGCCGCCGAGATCGTCGACGAGGCGATCAAGGAAGCGGACGAGCAGTAACGAACTGCGGGCGGGGCGCTAATCAGACGCCTCGCTCGACCTCGACCCTTCCGTCGTTGGCCGCCTCGACAAGCTGCTGGTAGTCGAGCTCGTTCTGGTCGGCGTAGTCGTCGCCGAACTGGGCCAGCGCCTCGGCAAAGTCGCTGTCCGTTCCCACGTAACCGGCGATCTTCGCCGGGTCGCCGGTGCGGGCGTGTCCGCGGGCCAGCGCTGCAGCGCAGAGCACCCCGTAGCCGGCCAGCCGGTCCGGATTCATCTTCTCCACCTTCATCGACCCCTTCATGTCGCGAAGCTGGCGGATGTAGAACTGGTTGCGACCTCCGCCGGAGCTGGTGATCCAGCCGAGGAACGAGTCGCTGGCGCTCTGCATCAGCCGCTGTCCTTCGACCACCCTCTCACCGTGCTGGGGATAGGTGCTCGCACCCGCGTAGGGCTCAAGGACCGAGGCCTGCGCCTGCTTCATCTGCAGGAAGAGCGGGTCGTCCTCGCGGTCGCCCATGGTCAGGAGCATGAAGGCCCGCGTGCCGACCGACCCCACACCGACCACCTTGCGGGCGAAGTCCACCATCCGGTAACGGTCGACCAGAACCCTCTGCGCGGCCCCGAGGGTCGACAGGTAATCGTGCCAGCCCTGGTCGATGACCGCCTGGGCCATCGGAAGCTGTTCGAGCGGGAGCCGCTCGACCACCGGCGGGTCGGGAACGATCTGCCACCCGTCTTCGGTCTTCTGCGCGTAGCGCTCCAGCGCCCCGAGGTTCGTCTTGGTGTGGGCCTTCTCGACCGTCTTCTGCGCCCTGGCAACGACCTTGTCGTCGTCGTTCTGCTCGATGATCGTGAGAAGGTCGTCGACGTTGAGGCGGGAGTACCAGACGTCGAGGAACTTCATCTGGGCCAGGAGGTTGATGTTGGCCTGGTAACCGGCCGCCGTGGCGAAGCCGGCGGCCCTGGCCTTCTTCGGAGAGAAGCCGTTGTCACGGCCGGCGATGATCACGCTCGCCACCAGGCGCTTGAGATCCCACTCGAACGAGGCGGGAAGCGTCTCGTCGAAGTCGTTGATGTCGAAGACCATCCGGCGGTCCGGCGCCGCGTACATCCCGAAGTTGAGCAGGTGGGCGTCACCGCACACCTGGGCCCGAATATCCGAGGTCGCCGTGCGGGAGAGGTCCCACGCCATGATCGCCGCGCCGCCGCGGTAGAAGGTGAAGGGCGAGACGAGCATCCGGCCGTAGCGGATCGGAACGAGCTCCGGCACCCGCGACTCGGCCTGCTGCTGGAGGATCGCGACCGGGTCGGGCCGGTCGGCAGGCGCGGTCCAGCCGGCGTGGTCGGCGATCGGCACGACCGCACGAACCGCCTTGCCGGCGGCGAACCGCTCGGCCATGCGGGGCGGGATCTCCTCCGGCAGGTCGGGGAGGAGGCGCTCGTCGAGGACGATCTCCTCCCGCTTGCCGGCCTTGTCCTTCTTCGCGCCCTTCTTCTTGCTCTTCTTCGCCATGGACGCGAAAGCTACCGGGGTACGGCCGGCAGCGGCGCCGCCACCGGCCAGCGATTACTCTGGCCGCGTGGCCAAAGCGAAACTGAAGCCGCCCCGTCAGGCGCAGCTCCTCGCGCTCCTGGCCCTCATCTTTCTCACCGCAGCCCTTGCCGCCGCCATCTACGCGGCGATCGACCGCTTCCCGCTAGACCTGGTCGCCGTACTGCTGGTGGCGGGCTCGGTGGTGGTCGGCCTGCGGGCCATCCTCCAGGCGGGCGTGGCCAGGGCCTTCGGACTCTTCGCCTCGGCCCTCCTGGCTGCAGGCGCCTTCCTGGTCCTGCTGACCACGCTCAAGCCGGTGGCCGATGTGCTCACCATCGGCTCGCTGGTGCTGGGGCTTGCCCTCACCCGCAAGGCCCTGCGCTACCGGCTCGACCTGCCGGCCGAAGAGGCCCCGGAGCGCCCCGTGGTGTTCTGGAACCCCAAGTCCGGGGGCGGGAAGGCGGCCGAGGCCCGGCTCGACGACGAGGCGCGCGCCCGCGGAATCACCCCGATCGAGCTGAAGCCCGGCGACGACCTGGAGGCCCTCGTTCGCCAGGCGATCGCCGAGGGTGCCGATGCCCTCGCCGCCGCCGGGGGCGACGGAACCCAGGCCACCGTTGCGGCGCTGGCCTCGGAGGCCGGGCTGCCCTTCGCCTGCATTCCCGCCGGCACGCGCAACCACTTCGCCCTCGACCTCGGCGTCGACCGGGACGACGTGGTCGGCGCGCTGGAGGCATTCGTCGACGGTGGCGAGAAGCGCGTCGACCTCGCCGAGGTCAACGGCCGGGTCTTCGTGAACAACGTCTCGCTCGGCCTCTATGCCGAAGCGGTCCAGAGCGACGACTACCGCGGGTCCAAGATCCGCACCCTCATGGGAACGGCGGCCGAGATCGCGGAAGACGGCGGGCTCGACCTGCCCTCGCCCGGCGGGGACCAGGGCGGCGAGACCCTGGCGATCCTGGTCTCCAACAACCAGTACCGGGTCGGCCAGGCCCTCGGCTCGGGAATGCGCCCGAGGATCGACGACGGCCTGCTCGGCGTGACCGTCTTCGAGGAGATCGCGCCAATATCTGCCGGCGGACTGACCCGCACGCCCTGGCGCCAGTGGGAGACCCCGGAGCTGACGCTCAACCCTGACGGGCCGGTGCCTGCCGGAATCGACGGCGAGGCGACCGAGCTCGCGTCACCGGTCCGCTTCACGATCAGGCCGGGAGCGCTCAGGGTGCGGATCGCCCGTGCCCACCCGGGTGCCTCGCCCGCCGCCCGCCTGCCCGACCACTTCACCGGCATCCCAATCTCACTCTGGCGGACCGCCACCGGGCGCGGGTAGAGGCCCCGACCCCGGGCAGGCGCCGGGAAACGAAAAGAGGCCCTCCGGTCGGAGGGCCTCAATCGATAGCGGGGGCGGGATTCGAACCCGCGACCTTCGGGTTATGAGCCCGACGAGCTA
>JBBASZ010000020.1:0-18641 GCA_040398965.1 Solirubrobacteraceae bacterium
CCATGGTAAGGAAGGGGTCACCGGTTCGAGTCCGGTGGAGGGCTCTCGCGGCGCGCCATGGATCAGACTCCCCCTCCCGAGAAGCAGGTCGTCGTAATTGGGGCCGGGCCGGCCGGGCTGACCGCGGCGCGCGAGCTGCTCGACCACGGGATCCGCTCGACGGTGATCGAGGCCGACGGCCAGGTCGGCGGGATCAGCCGCACCGTGGAGCGTGACGGCTGGCGTTTTGACATCGGCGGCCACCGCTTCTTCACCAAGGTCGCCCGGGTGAGGGAGTTCTGGCACTCGGTCCTGCCACCGGAGGACTTCCTCCTGCGACCCCGGATGAGCCGCATCTACTACGAGGGCCGTTTCTTCGACTATCCCCTGCGGGCGGCCAACGCCCTGCGCAACCTGGGGCCGCTGGAGGCGGCGCGCTGTATCGGCTCCTACGGCTACGTGAAGGTCCGCCCGCCGGCCGACCAGGAGACCTTCGAGGGGTGGGTCGCCGCCCGCTTTGGCTGGCGGCTCTACCGGAGCTTCTTCAAGACCTACACCGAGAAGGTCTGGGGAGTGCCGGCGACCGAGATGCCGGCCGACTGGGCGGCGCAGCGGATCAAGAACCTCTCGATGGGGCGGGCGGTGGTCAACTCCCTGCTGCCGGCCGGCCGCGGCTCGACCGACGTGACGAGCCTGATCGAGGAGTTCGAGTACCCGCGACTGGGCCCGGGAATGATGTGGGAGGCCTGCGCCGCGCAGGTGAGTGGCGGCGGCTCCGAGGTTCTCCTGGGGCGGCGGGTCGAGTCGATCTCCCGCGGCGGGCCGGGGCTGGTCGTCCGCTGCGACGACGGCTCCGCTTACGCCTGCGACGAGCTGATCTCCAGCATGCCCCTCGGCGCCCTGGTCGAGGCGCTCGATCCGGCGCCCCCCGAAGATGTCCTGGCCATGGCCCGGAGCCTCACCCACCGCGACTTCCTCACGGTCGCCCTAGTCGTCCCGGAGGCCGAGGCGTTCCCGGACAACTGGATCTACGTGCACGACCCGGACGTGCTCGTGGGCCGGGTCCAGAACTACGGGTCGTGGTCGCCCTTCATGGTCAAGGGCAAGCAGACCTGCCTGGGCCTCGAGTATTTCGTGAACGAGGGCGGAGAGCTCTGGGAGACCCCCGACGAGCAGCTGGTCGAACTGGCTGCCGACGAGCTCGACCGCCTCGGCCTGGTGCCGCGCGAGCATGTCGAGCGCGGCTACGTGGTGCGGATGCCCAGGGCCTACCCGGTCTATCGCCCCGGTTACGACCGAGCGGTCGACGGGCTGCGGGAATACCTGGCTGCCCACTGGCCGGAGATCCATCCTGTCGGGCGTAACGGTATGCACCGCTACAACAACCAGGACCACTCGATGATGACCGCGATGGTTACCGCCGACCGGATTGCCACCGGCCATGGCGGCGATCCGTGGGCGGTGAACGTCGAGGCCGAATACCACGAGGAGCAGGCCGGCCTCTCCCCGTCGGGCACCGGCGGCACCGGGCGCGCGGCTCCATTGGCCGGGCCGTAGGGCCGGGACCGCGGGCGGGCAGCCACCGGTGCCGGGCCAGGTGACGGCCTGCGCCCGGCGGGGCGGTGACGTGTATGGTCCGGCGATGCCCAAGGCCCGCCGTTCTCTCACGCTCCTCCCGATCGTGGTCCTTGCGGCCGTCTTCGGCCCCGCAACCGTGGCGGGGGCCCAGGCTCCGCAGATCAGCTGGACGGACTGTCCGGCGGACGCATACCCCTCGCCGGAGCTGGCCGAGGAGTATCCCGGGCTCCAGTGCGGCACCTTCGAGGTCCCGTACGACTACAGCCGGCCCGACGGCAAGAAGTTCACGCTCGCGCTGCAAAAGCTTCCGGCCTCGGGCACGAAGACTGGCACGCTCTTTGCCAATCCTGGCGGTCCTGGCGCTCCGGGACGGAATATCTGGACGCTGCCAGCCCAGTCGGAATCGCTGCGGCAGTCCTTCGACCTGGTTGGTTTCGACCCGCGCGGGATCGGCGAGACCAAGCCGGCCTTCGATTGCGACGAACCCGCCGTCGGTCCGGCGAACACTCCCAACATCGACTGGGTCCAGTACTCGCAGCAGGCGACACCCCTGATCGCGAGGGCGCGCCGGGCCTGCCAGAGAAAGAGTGCCGACTTCATCGCCCACGTGGGCACCAACAACGTGGTGCGGGACCTCGACGCCATGCGCGCCGCGGTCGGCGATTCGAAGCTGACCTACTGGGGTGCAAGTTACGGCACGAGGATCGGCTACACCTACGCCTACCGCTACCCGCAGCGCGTGCGGGCGATCCTCCTCGACGGCCCGGTCACGCCCGACGGGAGCTTTGCCGATTTCGCCGACGTGCGCTCCAAGAGCAACGACGAGGCGCTGCGGTTCATCCGCTCGGTCAGCCCCGCCACCTACGCGGCGATCATCTCCACCCGAAACAGCCTCTTCGCTTCCCAGCTCGACATCGGAACGGCCGGGAAGAGCATGCCGCTGGGCGGGTACGACTGGCTGGGGATCGTCTCCGGGCAGCTCCTGCTCCAGCAGTCCAACTGGCCGCAGATCACCCAGCTGGCCGAGGTGGTCTCGCTGGCCCGGATCGTCGGGCCCGGCGGGGATGAGGCCCGTGCCGCGCTTCGCGAGATCGCCGGAGCGGCCGAAGCGGAAGGCTCTCGCGGCCTGGCTCCCGACGGCGGAGCCAACTCGGCGATCAACTGCGCCGACTACGCCGACCGTCCGTCCCGCCGCGGGCGCGCCCGGATCGTGCGCAACGTCGTCTCCCAGGCCCCGGTCTTCGGTGGTCTCACCGTCTCGACCCTGGCGCCCGATTGCGTGGGTTACACCTTCCGGCCCGACCCGGTCCCGAGGATCGCCTCGAGGGCGTCGCTGGCCCGGGTCAGGAACCTGAAGCTGGCGATTTCCGACTCGACCGCCGACGCCGCCACGCCCCTGGTCTGGGGCCGGGCGATGGCCCGCGCGTTCCCGAGCGCCTTCGAGGTCACCCAGAGGACAGGCAACCACGTCAACTTCCTGGGGACCGAGTCCGACTGCGTCGATGACCCGATCAGCGAGTACCTGCTGACCCTGAAGATGGCCCCGCGACGGACCATGTGCCTGTTCACGGCTCCCGCGGGCCTGGACATGTCGGCGGTGGCCGCCGGAAAGCGCAAGCTCGACCCGAGCGCGATCGTCGACACGATCCTGCGCAACAACCGGCTGCGCGGACGCTGAGCGGGCCGGCCGCGGGCCGGTCCACAGACGGGTCGGGCGAGCCGGGCGCCCGCTTCAGGCCCGTGGGCCGGGGATCCCGCGGAACTCGAAGTTCGCGGCCGGCCGGCCGGCCTGTACGAACCAGCACTCGCCGGTCATATCGCCGGTGAAGAGCTCCATCACCGCTTCGGCGACCTGCTCTGCGGGGATGATCGGAGTGCCCGACTGCTGAAGGCCCTCGCGGATCGGCTCGATGATCTTCGACTCGGCGAAGCCCGGGCAGACCGCGTTGAAGCGGATCCCCTGCTCGGCCAGGCCGGGCCCGAGCGAGCGGGCGAGGCCGACGACGGCGTGCTTGTTGGCGGCGTAGAGCGGGTCGAAGGGGACGGCGGTAAGCCCGGCCAGCGAAGCGGTGGCGACGATGGCTCCGCCACCGCTGCGCTCCATTGCCGGCAGGACGGCATGGGTGCCGAAGACGACGCCGTCCAGGTTCACGCCCATCACCTTCCTGTACTGCTCGACGTCGAAGCTCTCGTCGAGCCCTATCCCGGAGGAGACCCCGGCGTTCAGGTAGGCCAGGTCGAGCCGCCCGAAGAGCTCCTCGGCCCGCGCCACGGCGGCGAGGTTCTCCTCGAGCCGCGCGACGTCGGCGGCAAAGGCCTCGCCGCCTATCTCCTTCGCCACCGCCGCTGCGCCGCCCTCGTCCACGTCCACGACGAGCACCTTTGCCCCGGCAGCGGCCAGGGCGTGGGAGGTAGCGAAGCCCAGGCCGCTGGCGCCGCCTGTGACCATCGCAACCTGTCCCTCGAGGTCGTATTCGCCTTCGGCCATTGCCGGCGGGAGGCTACAGGTGGGCAGGAATCGCGGCCGTGGCGTGGAACGGCCACCTGACCCAGCCAATCGCGGGAGGACCGCACATGAACACCACAGTCAGCCAACAAAGCGTCAAGCCGGCATCGATCTGGTGGATACCGGTCGTGATGGGGCTGATCGCCCTGGGCGTCGGCGTCTTTTTCGTCGTCAACAACGACTCGACCCTGAAGACGGTCACCGTGATCCTCGGGATCTTCCTGCTGATCCAGGCGGTCGTCGAGATCCTCGTGGCGATCTTCGGCAAGGGGGAGGGGCGCGGCGTGCTCGCGCTGATCGGCGTAGTCACCGCCATCGCCGGCCTCCTGCTCGTCAAGAAGCCGTTCGAGACGCTGACCGTCCTGATCCTCATCCTCGGGATCGTCTTCGTGGTGGCCGCGATCGCGCGCCTCGTCGACGCGGTTTCCTCGAGTGAGGGCAGGGGCGGGAACCTCCTCATCTGCCTGATCGACCTCGCCGCCGGCGTGATCATCCTCGCCTGGCCCGACCTGACGCTCACCGCGATCGCCGTGATCATCGGCATCGTGCTGATCGTCCGAGGGCTGCTGATGATCGTCTTCGGTTTCCAGCTGAGGTCGGCCGAGAAGCAGCTCGAGCAGGCCCTCTAGGCGCAAACCCCGGGCGGCCCGTGCGGTCGCCCGGGGAGACGCCTGCTCGCCGGCGAAGCCCGCAGCGGCTTCAGCCGGCGTCGGGGCCGGGCGCCTTCGCGTCCAGCTTGCGGAAGTACTCGGTGCCCTCGATGCTGTCCTTGGGCAGGGCCCGGCCCAGCCACCCGGGCAGCCACCAGTTCGCCTTCCCGCACACCACCATCAGGGCGGGAACCAGCAGGCAGCGCACGATCGTCGCGTCTATCGCCACCGCAAAGGCCAGGCCAAGGCCGAACTGCTTGGTCGTCGGGTCGCTGGAGAGCACGAAGGCGGCGAAGACCGAGACCATGATCAGCGCCGCCGAGGTGATGACGCGGGCGCTGCGCGACAGGCCGCGGACAACGGCCGTCTCGTTGTCGGCTCCCTGCTGGTACTCCTCCTGGATGTGGGTCACGAGGAAGACCTCGTAATCCATCGACAGGCCGAAGAGGATCGCGAACATCATCAGCGGCACGAACGAGACGATCGGCACGTCCCCGCTGAGCCCGATCAGCTCGGTGCCCCAGCCCCACTGGAAGACGGCCACGAGCATCCCGTAGGAAGCAGCCACGCCGAGCAGGTTCATCGCCGCCGCCTGCACGGGAACCAGGACCGAGCGGAAAGCGATAAGGAGCAGCACGAAGCTCAGGGCGACCACGATCAGGATCGACTGGGGGAGTTTTCGCTGGATCTCGTCGGCGATGTCGATGTACGCCGCCGTCGCCCCGCCGACGTAGGCCTTCACGTCGGAGCTGCCCAGGGCTCTGGGTATCTCCTCGTTTCGGATCCGGTCGACGAGCGCGACCGTCGCGTCGGCCGGCGGCGCCGACTTCGGGATCACCGAGAGCGTTGCCGCCGTCCCGTTGGCGTTGACCACCGGCGGGGCCACCGAGGCCACGTCCGGATCAGCCTCGATCTCCTTCGAGAGCTTCGCCAGGTCGGCCTGGTCGCTGCCTTTCCCGGGCAGTTCGGCGGCGACGATGATCGGCCCGTTGACCCCCTCGCCGAAGCCGTCGGCCACCAGGTTGTAGGCGCGGGTGGTGTCGGCCTTCGGCGGGCCGGCGGCGGTGTCGGGCTGGCCGAGCTCGAGTGAGAAGACCGGGATGGCGAAGGCGACCAGGATCGCGACGGCTGCGATCATCGGCGGCCACGGGCGCCTCGCCACGCCGCGCGCCCAACGCGCCCAGCCGGAGTTGTCGTGATCGACCTTCTGGCTGGTGCGGCGGTGAAGCCAGGGGAGCCTCAGGGCGTCGACCTTCGGGCCGAGGACGGCGAGAAGCGCCGGCAGCAGCGTCGTGGCGGCGAGTATCGCCACGATCACCGCGATCGAGGAGAGGACGCCCATCTGGGCGACGATCGGGATGCCGGCGATGGCCAGGGAGCAGAGGGCGAGCACGACGGTGCTGCCGGCAAAGAGAACCGCCGCCCCGGAGGTGGCCACAGAGCGGGCGATCGACTCGCGTATCTCCATTCCCTGCTCGAGCTGTTCCCGGTGGCGGGAGAGGATGAAGAGCGAGTAGTCGATCCCCACCCCGAGGCCGATCATCGACGCGAGCGCCGGTACCGCGGTCGGCACGCTGGTGACGTGTGAGAGCAGCGTGATGATGCTGATCGCCGAGCCGACGCCGAGGATCGCCGTGACGATCGGCAGCACCATCGAGACCGCCGAGCCGAAGGTCAGCAGCAGGATCACCAGCGCGACCGCAATCCCGATCGCCTCACTCGTGTCGGTGGCCGGCGGCGTCGCCTTCTGGCCCAGCTGGCCGCCGGCGGCCACCTCGAGGCCGGCCGCCTCGATCGGCTTCTCGATCCGGTCGACTATCCGCTCGGCCTCCTCGGCCGTGTAGTTGGTGATCGACTGCTTGAGGGTCACCGCGATGATCGCGGTCTTCCCGTCCTTGCTCAGGGCGCCGCCGCCGGCCACGTCGGTCGGCCCGGCCACGGCGGCCACCTCGGGATCGGCCTTGCCGGCGGCGATGCCCTTGGCGATCGCGTCCTGGCTGGCCGGGGTCGTGAGGCTCTTGCCGCCGGCGGCGTGGACGACTACCGGGCTCGACCCGTTGCTCTGGGAAGGGAAGCGCTCGTTGAGCAGGTCGGTGGCCTTCTGGCTGCCGGTGCCCGGCAGCGAGAGGGAGTCGGCCTCCTGGGAGCCGGCGGCCCCGGCCCAGGCTCCGAGCCCGATGACCGCGGCGAGCCAGAGGGCGATCACCGGCCACCGGAAGCGGGCACAGAGGCGACCCAGGTGGTAGAGCGGCGCGGTCATCGGTTCCTTCTACCAGCGCCGGCGGCAGCCCGCCGGGGGCGGCGGCTCACGCCGGCCCGACCGAGCCGTCGGCGCCAAGGCGGACCGGGGTGCCGGTTACCGGCTCGCGGGCCAGCAGCTCCATGAAGGCGAGGTCGGTGCTCTTGCCTACCCCGCGGGCGCCGTCGTCGAAGATCGCGGTCACCGTCGCCACCGTCGGCGCGCCCTCGCGGTCGTAGACGATCGAGGCCGCCTCGGCGGTGGCCACACCCTCCCGGCCGTCGGCCATCTCCCGCACCGGCAGCTGCGAGACCGCATCGGCCCCGTCGAAGAAGGCAAGAGGCTCGTCCGGCTCGGCCGAGCGCAGAACGGCGGCGCCGTGCTTGGTCATGTACCAGCCGACCGCGGTGCAGAGCCCGGTCTCGCCCGGGTTCTCCCGCAGCCGCTCGACCATCGAGGCCAGCGAGTGCGTGACGTAGTTGTTGCCGGGCCCCCCGAAGAAGGTCAGCCCGCCGGTGACCGTCAGCTCGCGCGGGTCGGTCCACGGGTCGATGCCGAGCTCACGGCAGGCCATCTGGACGGCGCTGGGAAAGCAGGAGTAGATGTCGAGGTGCTCCACCTGGTCGATCGAGGTGCCGGCCGCCTCCAGCGTCCCCCGCGAGGTGATCCCGGCCGCCGCCGAGCGGTCGAGCCGCTCGCGAGAGGTCACGAACCAGTGGTCGGTGGCGTGGCCGAAGGCCAGCGGGTAGACGCGGCGACCTGCGGCGATCCCGGCCCGGTCGGCGAACTCCTGCGAGCAGAGGATGAGGGCCGCTGCCTGGTCGGTCGTGATGTTGGAGTTGAGGAGCTTGGTGTAGGGGAGGGTCACCAGCCGGTTGCCGGGGGAGGGGGCGGCGATCTCCCCGGCGCCGGGCGCGTCGGGTGCCCAGGAGAGCGGGTTGGCGCGGGCCACCGAGGCAAAGCGCTCCCAGAGCCGGCCCAGGCGCCCGCGGTGCTCCTCGATCGTCCCGCCCTGCTCGTTCCAGAGCCCGTACTCGAAGAGCGGGTAGATGACTACCGGGGCGATCATGTTGGCCGCGAACTCGGCGTCGGTGTGGGGGAGCCGGGCGTCGCCGATGACTACGTCGGGCTCCGCTCCCTCGTCGAGCGCCGGCCAGCCGGCGGGTTCCTCGCCGGCGGCCATCGCCTTCGCTGCGGTGGCCAGCGCCTCGGCCCCACAGATCAGCGCACACTCGAGCTCGCCGGCCTGGATGCGCCGCCCGAGCTCGGCGGCCAGGCGCATGGGGCCGTCGCCGCCGAGCTCGGTGCGAAGCGTCAGCTTCGGCTCGACGCCGAGCCCGGCGGCCACGAGGGCGGCCGGGTTCGACCAGCGCCGGGAGGCGATGTCGACTACGCCGATGGCGTCGATGCCGTCCAGGACGGCTCCTTCGGCGCCGGTGTCTGCGGCGGCGGTGCGCGCCACCTGCACGCACATCGAGATCGGGTCGGGCGCGTCCTCGTGCCAGGTCGCCTCGGCGACCCCGCAGATCAGTGGCCGGCGCGGGTCGGCGCCCACCGCCTCAGCCTTCGTCCAGGAGCTTCTTCTTCTCGGCCTCGAACTCGGCCTCGCTCAGCGCGCCGCCTTCCCGCAGGGCCACCAGGCGCTCGAGCTTGTCCATCTTCTTGTCCTCGGTACGGACGGTCTTGTCGGCCTCGGCCCTGGCCTTGACGTCGGAAGCGGCGCTCGAGGCCTTCTCCTTCACCGAACGGCCGGCACCGGCGATCGCGGCACCGGCGCCACTGAACTTCGCCTTGATTCCGTCCCCTTCGAACCGGGCCTCGGGGAACTCGCCCGAAGACTGCTTCCACAGCCCCCAGGTGCCGAGCACGGTCAGGGCGATGAAGATGAGGATCGCCCACCAGTTGCGGGTAGCCGGGATCGGGCCCCAGAGCAGGAAGAGCAGGAGCAGGATGCCGGTGCTCAGGAATGCGACCTCGGGGCGTTCATTGAACATCGGGGCCAGCCGGCGCCGGAACGAGACCGCGGCCTTGACATGGCTGCCGATGAAGCCGGCGATCGCGAAGATCACGCCGAGCACGATCGACTGAACCGCCAGGTCGCCCAGGAGCGAGCTGGTGATGTTCCAGGCGCTCGTCGCCGCGGGCTTGATCGACGGGTCGTTGACCAGCGAGTTCACGATCTGGGACCCGGCCGAGTCTCGGATGACGATCACGGCGAGGCCCGCTATCACCAGGCCGCCGCCTACCTCCATGAGGACGCGCCCGCGCCGCCCGGAGGCAAGCCAGACGGCCAGCACGAAGAAGAGGATCGCCAGGACCGTGGAGATCAGCGCGACCGCCTTGAGCGCCTTGGCGAGGTTCTGGAGCTTCTCGAGCTCCTGGGACTTGACGATCGGCACGACCGCCGAGTCGGGCGGGAGCTTCTCGGAGATGCTCGCCGGCAGCCCGACCCTCTGGCTGATCCGCTGCAGGGCGGCACCGAGGTCGAGCGTTACCTGCCCGTTCTGGGTGCTGATGGTCTGCCCGCCGCCGTCGAGGATGGTCACGATCTCCGAGTGGGCGAGGTTGGTGGCGTCGGAGAGGATGCTCTCGATCGCGGGCTGGCCGAGGGCGGCGATCGCCGCCTTGTCGATCAGGTCGCGGGCTCCGGCCGCGGCCACGGGGGCCAGGGGCTTGAAGTTCGTCGGCAGGACCTTCTCGATCTCGGCGGGAACGTCGACGTTGTCGTAGAGCTGGTCGACGAGGTAGGTGCCAAGCGCGGTCTGGACCTGCGGGTTGGCCAGGAGCTCGGCGCTGGTCTTGTTCCAGGTCGCGTTGTCGAGCGCCTGCTCGCGCGCCCAGACCGAGATCATCGAGACGATCGCCAGCAGCGTCCCGAGGACGACCAGGATGCGCACGCCGATCCGGCGGCCCTTGGAGCGCTCCCAGGGGCTGTCGCCCTGGGCGGCGGCTGCGGCTTCCATCTTTGTCGTCTTCTCCTCGCCGTGAGCGGCGCCCGGAGCGTCCGCCTTTCCGGTCTCCGGAAGCTTCTTGGTCTCTTCGTCGCCGCTGGCGCTCTTGTCAGGCATTCGTACAACCTTTCACAAACGGCCGCGGAACCGGGGGCCGTGGTGTTTACTTCCTCGCCGTGAAGCCGATGGAGCACCGATGACCTTCTACCCGCGCGAGGGCGGCCCCGGCCTGAGGCGCTACGCCGGATTTGCCATCCGCGTTGCCGTACTGGGCATCATCCAGGCCGCCGCCCTCTGGGGGATGTCGGCGATCATTCCCGGGGTCGACGTGCCCTCGTTCCGGGCCGGGATCGCCGTCGTGGTCCTGCTGGCGCTCTTCAATGCGCTGCTCTGGCCCTTCATCACCAGGCTGATCCTGCCGCTCACTGTCCTCACCTTCGGCATCGTCGGCCTGATCGCCACCACGCTGGCAATCTGGCTGATCCTCGACATCGTCGACCAGTCCCAGCCCACGCTGTTCGGCGCATTCCTGGCGGCGATCGTGATGAGCCTTGTAACCACGATCGGCGGGACACTCCTGGACGTCGACGGCGACGCCTACCACCTGAGAGTCGTCCGGCGCCGCCTGGGCAAGGAGCGCCACCGGAACAGCAGCGAGGTGCCCGGCACCATCTTCTTCGAGATCGACGGGCTGGCCGAGCCGCTGCTGCGCGAGGCGATCGCCGCCGGCCACGTGCCGACGATCGAGCGCTGGCTCTCAGACGGAAGCCACCGCCTAGTCGGCTGGGAGTGCGACCTCTCCTCCCAGACCGGCGCCAGCCAGTCGGGCCTGCTGCTGGGCAGCAACGAGAACATGCCGGCATTCCGCTGGTACGAGAAGGACACCGGGAGGCTGATGGTCTCCAACAGCATCGGCGACGCCGCCGAGATTGAGCGCCGCCACGCCACCGGCACCGGCCTGCTGGCCGTCGATGGCACGAGCAGGGGCAACCTGGTCTCCGGAGACGCCCCCCGCGCCTCGGCGACGATGAGCGTGGTCAAGGACCGCAGCCGCTCGCGCTCGGCCGAGTTCTACGCCTACTTCGCCGACTGGGCCGGCCTCATCCGCACGCTCACCCTCTGCTTCCACGACATCTTCCTGGAGAAGGTCGCCTACTGGAGGCAGAAGCGCTCCGGCGCCGAGCACGTCAACCGCGGGGGCATCTACCCGCTGCTGCGCTGCACGATCACCGTGATCATGCGTGACCTCAACTCGGCGATCCTCCTGGCCGACATCGTCGAGGGGGTGCCGGTCTCCTACGCAACCTACGTCGGCTACGACGAGGTCGCGCACCACTCGGGGATCCGCGAGCCGGACGCCTTCGCGGCGCTCAAGCGGCTCGACCACCAGCTGCTGCGCCTCGAGCGTGCCTGCGCCCAGGCCCCGCGCCCGTACAACATCGTCGTCCTCTCCGACCACGGCCAGACCCAGGGCCGGCCCTTCCGCCAGCGCTGCGGCCAGACGCTCGAGGAGGTCGTCGAGGCGGCCTGCAGCGGCAACGTCTCGGCGCCGGTGGCGGTCGAGGAGTCCTGGGGCGTGCTCGGGGCCTGGCTGGCCGACCTGGGCTCCGACGAGGGGCCCGCGGGCCGCTTCGTAAAGCGCGCCACCCGGGACCGGATGGCCGACGACACCGTCGCGCTTGGCCCCAACCGCGAGCTGCTCGAGCAGAAGGCCGACCTCTCAGGAGAGAAGGACGAAGAGCGCCCGGAGACGATCGTCCTGGCCTCCGGCTGCCTTGGCCTGATCTCGTTCCCCCGAGTGCCCGGGCGGATGAGCGCCGAGCAGGTCGAGGAGCTCCACCCGGGGCTGCTGGCCACCCTCGCCGGCCACCCCGGCATCGGCTGGGTGATGGTCAGGACGGAGGCCGACGGGGCGGTCGTCCTCGGGGGGCAGGGCAGCCACCGGCTCAGCGACGACCACGTCGAGGGAGTCGACCCGCTCGACGGTTACGGCGAGAACGCCGCCGACCACCTGCGGCGCACCGACGGCTTCGAGCACTGCCCGGACATCCTCGTCAACGGCGCCTACGACCCGCAGACGGGCGAGGTCGCCCCCTTTGAGGAGTTCATGGGCTCCCACGGCGGCCTGGGGGGAACCCAGATGAGCCCGTTCGCCCTGGTCCCGAGCCAGTGGAGCGATCCGGCCGGGCCGATCGTGGGCGCGGCCTCGATGCACCACCAGCTCAAGGCCTGGATGGAAGAGAGCGGGCTGGAGATCGCGGGCTCCGACCGCCGCCTCACGGCCGCCGGCGGGTAGCCTCGCCCCCGTGAGGGAAGGGGCCGAGGAGGCCGAGCGCGAGCGCCGGGCCCGCAACCACGCGATCGACGGGCTGCGCGGGATCGCGGCGCTGAGCGTCTTCGTCTTCCACGCCTGGCTCTACACGCTGCCGGTGGTAAGCGCGGCCGGCGCCGATCGCACCCCGGTCACCGACCTGATCCGCGAGCTGCGCCTGGGGCTCGTGCTCTTCTTCGTCCTCTCCGGGTTCCTCCTCTACCGGGCCTGGGCATCGGCCGGGCTGGGCCGCCGGCCCGCCCCGGACCGCGCCACCTACGCCATCCACCGCATCGGGCGGATCATCCCCGCCTACTGGCTGGCGATCGTCGGCAGCATCGCCCTGCTCTACCCGATCGCCGGCTCGCCCGGGGTGAGGCTGCCCCCGCCCGAGCTGCTGCCGCTCTTCTTCGTCTTCGCCCAGAACCTGAGTCCGCAGACGCTGCTCAAGCTCGACCCCCCGATGTGGACGCTCGCCGTCGAGGCCGCCTTCTACGTCCTGCTCCCGCTCTTCGGCTGGCTGGCGCTGCGCGGCCGGGCGACAAGCCGGGCGCAGCTCGTCGTGCCCGCCGCCCTGCTCCTGGTTGGCGTCGCCTTCAACGCCGGCCTCGTCGCCTTCGACCCCGACGACCTGCGCTGGTCGAAGTCGCTGCCGGCGATGCTCCCCTACTTCGCCGTCGGCATGGGAGCGGCGGTGCTCGTGACGGGGCGCCGGCCCTCGGCCGGCCAGGCGCGGGCGCTCGCCTCCGGAGCGCTCGTACTGGTGGCGGTCAACGTCGCGCTGCAGGTGTCGGCCGGACGCGGCGCCGACATCGTCGACTTCCTGCGGGTTATCCGCGACCTGCCGGCCGCCCTGGGCTTCGCGATGCTGATCTGCCTGGCCACGACGAGGGCGCCCCGCTCGCTCGCCTGGAAGCCGCTGGCCTGGTGCGGGCTTATCTCCTACGGCCTCTACCTCTGGCACGTGCCCGTGCTGCTGGTGCTGCGCGCCGCCGGGCTGCTGCCCCTGGACGTCCTCGGGGCGACGCTGGTGGGGCTCCCGGTTTCGCTGCTCGCCGGCTGGCTCAGCTTCCGCTTCGTGGAGGCGCCGGCGATCGCCTGGAGCCGGCGGACCGGCCTGTGGGGCGCGAACGTCAGCGGCAGCGCTCGAGGAAGCGGCTGAAGAGCCCGCGGCCGTATGCGTTCCAGTCGGCGATGTGCGCGGGCACGCCGGCCAGCATCTCCTCCGCCTCCTCCCGGCGCTCGGGCCCCTGCTCGCCGGCCAGGACCGGCTCGAGCCACTCGTCGAGGATCGCCGCGGTCACCTCGGGGTGGAATTGGACGCCCCACGCCTCGCCGAGCCGGAAGGCCTGCAGGCAGACCTCGCTGGAGGCCAGGACGGTCGCCCCCGGCGGTGGGTCGATCGCGTAGTCGTGCCACTGCAGCGCGGTGAGCCGGGGGTCTCCGAACCCGGTGACCGGGTCTTCCATACCGGCCGGCAGCACCTCGACCCCGAGCCAGCCGAACTCGCGCTCCGGGGCCCTGGCCACGGCGCCGCCCATCGCCTCGGCCAGCAGCTGGGCGCCGAGGCAGACGCCGAAGGCCGGCCTGCCGGCGGCCGTCCACTCCTTCAGGAACTCGATCTCGCGGGTGAGGTACGGGTAGAGGTGCTGCTCGTCGACGTTCTGGTCGCCGCCCATGACCAGCAGGCCGGAGGCCTCCTCGGGGGGCAGGGGCGGCTCCGGCTCCTGCGCCGGGTGCCACTCCCTGATCGAGGCGCCGCGCTCGCGGGCCGCCTCCTCGAACACCCCGGCGTTCCCGCCCTCGGGATGGCAGATCGCGATGACCTCAGGCAACGGCCACGCTCCGGGGCTGGTTGCGGGTGCCGAGGAAGCCGATGAAAGCCCCCGCCAGGCAGACGACGGCCGCCGCGAAGAAGGCCGCCTGGTAGTTGCCCCCGCCGCCGGTCGAGGCGATCAGCCCGGCGAAGGGTGCCCCGACCGCTACGCCGATGTCGAAGAACGAGGTGAACCAGCCCATCGCGGTGGCCCGGGACGCCGGGTCGGTCGCGTTGACGACGAGCAGCGCCAGCGAGGGGAAGATCAGGGCGATTCCCATCCCTGCGAGTACCGCCCCGGCCATCACCACCGGGAGGCTTCCGGCAAGTCCGATCGTCGCGATCCCGGCCGCCTGCGCGATCCCTCCGGCGAGGGCCGAGCGCCGGGCTCCCCAGCGGTCCGGGAGCCAGCCGAAGAGCAGCCGCGAGGCGACGACGGTCGCGGTGAAGACGGTGAACGCCGCGGCCCCGTGCCCGATCCCCTCGCCGTCGAGAAGCAGGACGATGAAGCCGGCCAGCGTTCCGAAGCCCACGTTGGCAAACAGGAGGGCGATTCCCGGGCGAACCGCGGAGGTGGGGAGCCAGCTCCGGCGCCGGCCGGCCGGCGAGGTGACCGGTTCGCCGGCGCTCCCTTCGGGGAGGGGGACGCCCATCTCGGCGCTCGCGACCTCCTCAGGCACGGACGGGGAGCTGGAGCGGTGGACGATGGAGGGAATCCTCGAGGCGATCAGCAGGCCGGCCAGCGGGGCGGCGGTGGCGAACGCCCAGACCCAGTCGTACCCGGCGACGCTGTAGAGCGCCTGGCCGACAACCGTGCCGATGGCGATCCCGCCCCAGACGGAGATACCGAAGATCCCGATCACCTGGCCGCGGCGCTCCTCGGGGGTGAGGTCGACGATCCAGGAGACACCGGCGGTGAAGATCCAGCCGTCGCCGAAGCCGACCACCAGCCGGGCGAAAACCAGGCCCGGAACGCCGAGCGGAAGAAAGAGCATCGCGCCCCCGGCCGAGGCCGTCAGCAGCCCGATGATCAGTACGCGCCGTCGCGAGGTGGCGTCGGCGAGCCGGCCGCCGAGGGGGCGCCCGATGGCCGCGGTGATCGCGAAGGCTCCGACGACCACGCCGACGGCAACGTCGCCGGCGCCAATCGGCCCCTTTACGTAGAGGGGCAGCACGGGGAGCACCGACCCGATGGCCATGAAGCTGAAGAGGACGGCGAGGGGGATCGAGGCGATCGCAAGAATGCCCGCCGGTGGCTCGCCGGAGCCGGTAGTGGTCGCCGCCGCCCCACTGACCCCTTGATCGTCCATCGGCGGCCAGCGTATCGCTCGCGCACGGGCGCCCGGACCCCGCTACACTTGCTTTTCGACTCGCCCGGGGCGGGTCGTTTTTCTGCCCCGGACGGTTTTTTCGTTCACCATCCGATCGGAGTCAGGCCGTGGCCCGCGGAGACGTACGCGTCGCGATCACCCTCGAATGCGAGGACTGCAAGCGCCGCAACTACCAGACCAACAAGAGCAAGCGCAACAGCCCCGACAGGATCACGCTGCGCAAGTACTGCCGCTGGTGTCGCACGCACACCAGCCACAAAGAGACCCGCTGAGGTCGCGGTGGCCCGCAACCGCAAGAGAGCCAAGCAGCGCAAGGCCAAGCGCCAGCAGGGCGGCGGCCAGGGCGCTGACGGAGGCGGCACCCACCACGAGGACGTCCCCGGGGCGCTCGAGCACGCCTCCGGCGAGGTCGAGGAGTTCGACGCCGCCCTCGTCGCCGGCGCCGACGGCAAGACCGCCGACGAAGGCCCGGCTCCCGAGGAGGACATCTCGGTCACCAACGAGCGCGAGGGCCTCGAGCATCCCGAAGAGCTCTCCCAGGAAGACTTCGCCGAGCTCGAGGACCGGGTCGACGAAATCGAGAAGACGATGGAGTCCGGCGACCGCGACAAGGCCGTCGAAGAGGAGGAGGCACTCGACCACGAGATCGCCGAGCGCAAGGCCGCTGCGGCCGGCTCGGCGGCCGCCCCTGCCGCCAGGAAGGGCATGTTCGGGCGCCTCGCTGCATTCCTGCGTGCATCGTGGTCGGAGCTGCAGCGCGTACAGTGGCCCGACCGTCGGCAGGTCGGGCAGGCCACCGCGGTGGTCCTCGGCTTCGTCGTAATCGCCGGCGTCTACCTGGGGATCGCCGACGCGGCCGCCCAGGAACTAGTCAACCTGATCATCTGAACCGGAAACTGAGCCCATGTATCGCTGGTACGTCGTAAACACCCGCTCCAATCTCGAAAAGCGCGTCAAGCAGGATCTCGAACGCCGCCTTTCGGCCCACGGCCAGCAGGCACGGGTGCGCCAGATCGTCATCCCGACCGAGAACAAGGTCGAGATGAAGGACGGCGAAAAGGTGGTCAAGGAGGAGCGGACCATGCCCGGCTACGTCCTGATCAACATGGACTTCAGCCCCAAGGTCTGGTCCGTGGTCAAGGAGACCCCGAACCTCACCGGCTTCGTAGGCGCCTCGACCGACCCGGTCCCCCTGACCCAGGACGAGGTCGACCGCCTTCTCCATCGCGAGGTGGCCCAGAAGGTCGCCTCGAAGGCCCAGTTCACGATCGGCGAGTCGGTCAAGGTCGTCTCCGGGCCGCTCTCGGACTTCTCCGGCGAGATCTCCGAGATCAACCAGGACGCCGCCAAGCTCAAGGTGCTTGTGTCAATCTTCGGTCGCGAGACGCCGGTCGAAGTTGGCTTCGACCAGGTGAAGAAGATCTGAGATGGCGAAAAAGGTCCTTACCGAGATCAAGCTGCAGGCCCCCGCGGGCCAGGCAAGCCCGGCGCCGCCGGTCGGCCCCGCGCTGGGCCAGCACGGCATCAACATCATGGAGTTCTGCAAGGCGTTCAACGCCGAGACGCAGGAGAACAACGGCGTCATCACGCCGGTCGTAATCACCGTCTACGAGGACCGCTCCTTCGACTTCGTCACCAAGTCGCCGCCTGCGGCCGTACTGATCAAGAAGGCGATCAACCTCAACAAGGGCTCCGGCGAGCCCAACCGCGACAAGGTCGGCAAGATCACCGAGGCCCAGCTGCGCGAGATCGCAGAGACCAAGATGAAGGACCTAAACGCCAACGACATCGACGCCGCCTCAAAGATCATCGCCGGCACCGCCCGCTCCATGGGCGTGGAGGTCGTCTGACCATGGGTCACAGCCGCGGATACGAAGAGGCGCTCGCCCAGGTCGACCGCGACCGCGAGTACGACCCGGCCGACGCCGTGGCCCTGCTCAAGTCGCTCGGCCGCGCGAAGTTCGACGAGTCGGTCGAGCTCCACGTTCGCACCAGCCTGAACGTCCGCCACGCCGAGGAGCAGCTGCGCGGGACCATCGCGCTGCCCAACGGCCTCGGCAAGGACGTGACCGTCGCCGTCTTCGCCCAGGGCGACAAGGCCCGCGAAGCCGAGGAGGCCGGAGCAGACTTCGTCGGGGGCGAGGACCTGGCCAAGAAGGTCGAGGAAGGCTTCAGCGACTTCGACGTGGCGATCTCTACGCCGGACATGATGCCGGTGGTCGGCAAGCTCGGCCGCGTCCTCGGGCCGTCGGGCAAGATGCCCAACCCGAAGGTCGGCACCGTCACCATGGACATCTCCAAGGCGGTCGGCGAGGCCAAGGCCGGCAAGGTCGAGTACCGCACCGACCGCGGCGCCATCGTCCACATGGTGATCGGCAAGCTCAGCTTCGACGAGGCGGCGCTCCTCGCCAACTTCAACGCGGTGATCGACGAGCTCAACCGGGCCAAGCCGTCGGCGGCCAAGGGCCGCTACCTGAAGTCGGTTACCCTCACGTCCACCATGGGGCCGGGCATCAAGGTCGACCCCACGAAAACCCGCGACTCTTCGGAGGCCACGCCGGCAGCGGCCTGACCTCAGAGATTCGCGCCACCGAAGACCTCCGGCAGGCCCAGCGCCTTAAGTCCGGACCAGGAGGCACATGAACCGGGAACAGAAAGAGCAGGCGGTCGCCGAGATCGCCGACGAGATCAAGGAGTCGCAGGCGGTATTCGCCGTCGACTACCGCGGCATCACCGTCGCCCAGGTCGCCGACGTGCGCTCCAAGCTCCGTGACGCCGACGCCACCCTGCGCGTCGTCAAGAACACGCTCACCGAGCGCGCGGCCGACAACGCGGGGGCCGAGTACCTGAAGGGCCTGCTCACCGGCCCAACCGCCCTCACCTTCGTCCGCGGCGACGCGGCCGCTGCCGCCAAGGCGATCTCCACCTTCAACAAGGAGACCGAGCTGCTCGAGTTCAAGGGCGGCATGATGGACGGCGAGGCGCTGGAGATCGACCAGATCAAGGCGATCGCCAAGCTCCCGTCGCGCGAAGTCCTCTACGGCCAGCTCGTCGGCCTCGTGGCCGCCCCGGTTGGCGGCCTCGTCCGCGGCCTGGGCAGCATGGTCGGCGGCCTGGCCATTGCCCTCGGGCAGCTCCAGGAGCAGAAGGCCTCCGAGCCCCAGCCCCAGCCCGAGCCGGAGGCCGAGGAGGCTCCCGCGGCGGAAGAGGCTCCCGCGGAGGAATCTTCGGCCGAGGGGGAGGCCCCGGCTGAGGACTCCGGCGACGAGGCCGCGGCCGC
>JBBASZ010000020.1:18741-26190 GCA_040398965.1 Solirubrobacteraceae bacterium
CTTCGGCCGAGGGGGAGGCCCCGGCTGAGGACTCCGGCGACGAGGCCGCGGCCGCGGAAGCTCCCGCGGAGAATGAAGCCGGCGAGGACGAGGCCGGTGGAGAGGAAAGCGCCGACGAGGCCCCAGAGGCCGAAGCGGATGAGGCCGGTGCCGGTGACGGCGACGGCGAGGAAACGTCAAACGAAGAGAACGAGGCGGACGCTTCGGCCTAGCCGAGCACGCCGAAGCGATCCCAGGAGGGAAATCACATGGCAGTCACCACAGAGGAATGGATTGAGGAGCTCAAGGGCATTTCGGTGCTCGAGCTCTCCGAGCGTGTCAAGGCGCTCGAAGAGGAGTTCGGCGTCTCGGCGACCGCGGTCGCCGCTGCAGCCCCGGCCGCCGGCGGCGGCGGAGGCGGCGAGGGCGGCGCGGAAGAGGAGGGCGGCACCGTAGACGTCATCCTCACCGCCGGCGGCGACAAGAAGATCCAGGTCATCAAGGTCGTCCGCGCGGCGACCGGCCTGGGCCTGAAGGAGGCCAAGGCCGTCGTCGACGAGGCTCCCAAGCCCGTCAAGGAAGGCATCGAGCGCGAGGAGGCCGACAAGCTCAAGGCCGAGCTCGAGGAGGCCGGAGGCACCGTCGAGATCAAGTAGGCGCAGCCCGTCTCACGCAGGTCCGAAGGGCGCCCCGCGGGGCGCCCTTCGTCGTTCTCAGACCGTCCGGAGCCAATGGTCGAATGGGCGCGTGAAGGTGGTCGAGGAGATCCAGGCGCTTCGGGGGAGCCACAGCTACCTGGTCGTCTTCGTCCTCGTCCTGGCGATCATCATGGTGGCCATCGCCCTGCCGCCCGACGATTCGGGCCGCGGCGTGCTGATGGTCGCGCTCACCGCGCTCACCCTGTTCGCTGCCGTGTGGGTCTCGGGGACGACCGCCTGGACGCCAAGGATCGTCGTCTGCCTGGCCGTCTTCGCCGCGGCTGCCGCCGTATTCACCTGGCTGCTGCCGGGCGTGAAGGACGAGGTTGGTCTGGCCACCCGCCTGGTCATCCTCTCGGTCGTGGTGGTCCTGCCCTTTGTGATCGGGGGTGGCGCACTGCGCGCGATGAAGGAGGACGGCGTCACCCTCGGCGTCGTCTTTGCGGCGGTGTCCATCTACCTGCTGATCGCCATCGCCTTCGCGGTTGCCTACGCGATCATCAGCGACCTCCAGTCCGACCCCTTCTTCTCGGGGATGGAGCCCATGAAGTTCGGCTTCTTCCCCGACTTCATGTACTTCTCGGTGATCACGCAGAGCACGGTCGGGTACGGCGACTTCGTTCCGGCCACCGGGCTCGGCCGCGCCTTCGCATCGGCCCAGGCCCTGGTCGGCCAGCTCTACCTGGTCAGCGTCGTGGCCGTCGTCGTCGGCAATTTCGGCCGGGGCACCGATCGCCAGCGCCAGATGCAGCAGCAGAAGCTCAAGGCGCTCCAGGGGGAGGTCCAGAACCTCGAGGTCGACCAGGACGAGTCGAAGCCGGCGAAGAAGGGGGACGGGGGAGACTGAGGCCCGGCGCGCCGGAGGCCCCTTCCGCGTGACAGCCGTCCGGCGGTCCGGTACCCTGACCGGAGTCGGTCGATAGTCGCAGCCATCCTTCGGTGGCCGCCCCGCCACATACGGGGCAGGTCCGGGTGGGGTCCGTGAGTGCCGATGCGCCCCACAGGCGGGTATGGATACCGCTGTGCTATCTTCGATGGCCGCGTCGCAGTCCGGGCGCGCCTCGTCGTCCCGTCCCTCGAGCACCGCAGGAGCCGCCGCTTGTCCCGCGCAGACGTTTCTCGCACGCGCCGCAGTTTTGCGCGCCTTTCACCCGTAGTTGACGTACCCAACCTCATCGACATCCAGAAGCGCTCGTTCGAGCAGCTCGTGGACCCCGTCTCCGGCGGCCTTCGCGAGACGATCGACGACATCTCGCCGATCGAGGACTACACCGGAAACCTCGCCATCCAGTTTGGCGAGATCGCCTTCGAGGCCCCGGTCGCCTCGATCGAGGAGTGCCGCGAGAAGGACCTCACCTACGCACGTCCGCTCTCGGTAACCGTCGCCTTCATCAACCATGAGACCGGCGAGATCCGCGAGCAGCAGGTCTTCATGGGCGACTTCCCGTGGATGACCGACCGCGGCACCTTCATCATCAACGGCACCGAGCGTGTCGTGGTCACGCAGCTCGTCCGCTCGCCGGGCGCCTACGTGATGGAGCCCAAGGACCGCGACAAGCAGGTCTTCACCGCCAACCTCATGCCCTCCCGCGGCTCCTGGCTGGAGTTCGAGATCGACAAGAAGGGCAAGGTCTTCGTCCGGATCGATCGCAAGCGCAAGCTCCCGGTCACCGTCCTGCTCCGCGCGATGGGATACACCGACGACGAGATCCTCGAGCTCTTCGACGACTCGCGCTACATCCGCAACACGATCGACGCCGACCCGCCTCACGCCGAGCCCCGCAGCGAAGAGGCCTTCAAGCAGATCCAGGCACTGGCCAAGAAGCTCAAGGCCAAGGCGCCCAGGAACGACGCCGAGTTCGAGCTTCCCGCCGTCGAGGAGATGCTCGCCTGGGTCACCGACGAGAAGCGCAAGTGGAAGGAAGACCAGCAGCCCGATGTCACCGAGCTGACCAATCTCCTCACCGAGGAGGTCCAGCGCTTCCAGATGAACCGCGAGGCCGGGCTGATCGAGCTCTTCAAGAAGCAGCGTCCGGGTGAGCCGCCCAGCGTCGACGCCGCCGAGGCCCTGCTCAACCAGATGTTCTTCGACCCCAAGCGCTACGACCTCACGCGGGTCGGCCGCTACAAGCTCAACGCCCGCCTGGGCCTCGACGTCGACCTGAACACCAGGACCCTCACCAACGAGGACATCATCGCCCTCATCCGCGAGCTGGTCTCGCTGCCGAAGATCCTCGGCATCCCCGAGGACTCCGAGGTCGAGATCAAGGACTACGCCGCCGAGGCCCAGAGCCTCCCGCGCGAGCCGATCGCCGAGCACCTCGACGAGTACGAGCACTTCGGCAACCGCCGCCTGCGCACCGTCGGAGAGCTGATCCAGGACGCCTTCCGCGTCGGCCTCTACCGGATGGAGCGCGTCGTTCGCGAGCGCCTCACTACCGAGGACGAGGACACGATCACCCCTCAGACGATCGTCAATATCCGCCCGGTCGTCGCCGCGCTCAAGGAGTTCTTCGGCTCCTCGCAGCTCAGCCAGTTCATGGACCAGACCAACTCTCTGGCCGGGCTCACCCACCGCCGCCGCCTTTCGGCGCTTGGCGCCGGGGGCCTGACGCGTGAGCGCGCACCGATCGAGGTCCGCGACGTTCACCCGACCCACTACGGCCGCATGTGCCCGATCGAGACGCCGGAGGGCCCGAACATCGGCCTGATCGGCTCGCTTTCGAGCTTCGCCGAGGTCTCCGACTTCGGCTTCATCACGACGCCCTACCGGGTCGTCAAGGACGGCAAGGTCACCAACGAGATCCTCCACCTGGACGCCACCCAGGAGGAAGACCTCCTGATCGCCCAGGCCAACCACCCGGTCGACGAGAAGACCGGCAAGCTCAAGGGCCCGGACGTGATCTGCCGCACCCACGCCGGCCAGTACGTAACCGTCCAGCCCAAGGACGTCGACCTGGTCGACGTCTCGCCGCAGCAGATCTGGTCGGTCGCGACCGCGATGATCCCGTTCCTCGAGCACGACGACGCCAACCGCGCGCTGATGGGTTCCAACATGCAGAGGCAGGCCGTGCCGCTGCTCACCGCCGACGCTCCGCTGGTCGGCACCGGCATGGAGCACCGCGCCGCCATGGACACCGGCGACATCCTGATCGCCGAGAACGACGGCGAGGTCACCTACGTCGACTCCCAGCGGATCGAGATCAAGGGCTCCAAGGGCAAGAAGGACTACTTCCTCAGCAAGTTCGACCGCTCCAACCAGGGGACGCTGATCCACCAGCGCCCGACGGTCAGCACCGGCGAGAAGGTCAAGGCCGGCCAGATGCTCACCGACGGCGCCTCGACCGACCACGGCGAGATGGCCCTCGGCAAGAACCTGCTCGTGGCCTTCATGAGCTGGGAGGGCTACAACTTCGAGGACGCGATCATCCTGAGCAGCCGCCTGGTCAAGGACGACGAGCTCACCTCGATCCACATCGAGGAGTACGAGATCGACGCCCGCACCACCAAGCTGGGCGACGAGGAGATCACGCGCGACATCCCCAACCGCTCGGAGGAGTCGCTGCGCAACCTCGACGACCGCGGGATCGTCCGCGTCGGCGCCGAGGTTGCCTCCGGCGACCTGCTGGTCGGCAAGGTCACGCCGAAGGGCGAGACCGAGCTCACCGCCGAGGAGAAGCTGATCCGCGCGATCTTCAAGGAGAAGGCGCGCGAGGTTCGCGACACCTCGCTCAAGGTCCCGCACGGCGAGGGCGGCGTCGTCATCGACGTGCTCACCTTCTCGCGCGAGGACGGCGACGACCTGCCGGCGGGGGTCAACGACCTCGTCCGCGTCTTCGTGGCCAAGAAGCGCAAGATCTCCGAGGGCGACAAGCTCGCCGGCCGTCACGGCAACAAGGGCGTCATCTCGCGCATCGTCGCCGAGGAGGACATGCCGTTCCTGGAGGACGGCACCCCGGTCGACGTGATCCTCAACCCGCTCGGCGTCCCGAGCCGAATGAATGTCGGCCAGATCCTCGAGACCCACCTCGGCTGGGCAGCAGCCCAGGGCTGGTACGACGACGGCTCGGAGGCCTACAGGGAGGCCCAGGGCAACGGGGGCCGCGTCTACGTCTCCACGCCGGTCTTCGACGGAGCCACCGTCGAGGACGTCGACACCGCGCTGGTCAAGTGGCAGGACGAGCACAAGGGCGCGATCCGGATGGACATCGACAAGAAGCGCCCGCCCGGCCGCCAGGCCTCGGGCAAGTTCACCCTCTTCAACGGCCGCACCGGCGAGCCGTTCGAGCAGCAGGTGACCGTCGGTTACATGTACATCCTCAAGCTCCTGCACCTCGTGGACGACAAGATCCACGCCCGCTCGACCGGCCCGTACTCGCTGGTCACCCAGCAGCCGCTGGGCGGCAAGGCGCAGTTCGGTGGCCAGCGCTTCGGCGAGATGGAGGTCTGGGCACTGGAGGCCTACGGCGCCGCCTACACCCTCCAGGAGATGCTCACCGTCAAGTCCGACGACACCGTCGGGCGCGTCAAGGCCTACGAGGCGATCGTCAAGGGCGAGAACATCCCCGAGCCCTCGATCCCCGAGTCGTTCAAGGTCCTGCTCAAGGAGATGCAGTCGCTCTCCCTCGACGTCAACGTCGTCTCCGACGAGGGCGTCCGCGCCGAGATCGGCGAGGAGGAGGACGACCTGCTGCGTGCCGCCGAAGAGCTCGGCATCGACCTGACCGGCGTCCGCGCCGGCGAGGCAGCGGCAGGCGAGGGCGAGGAAGGGGAGGCTGCCGACGAGGCCTCCGAAGAGAAGGCCGAAGAGGAAGCCAAGGCAGAGGAAAAGGCATGATCGACATCAACAACTTCGACGCAATCGAAATCGGGCTCGCTTCCTCGAAGCAGATCCGCGGCTGGAGCTCGGGCGAGGTAACCAAGCCCGAGACGATCAACTACCGAACCCTCAAGCCTGAAAAGGACGGCCTCTTCTGCGAGCGCATCTTCGGTCCGACCAAGGACTGGGAGTGCTACTGCGGCAAGTACAAGCGCGTCCGCTACAAGGGCATCGTCTGTGAGCGCTGCGGCGTCGAGGTCACCCGCTCCAAGGTGCGCCGCGAGCGGATGGGTCACGTCGACCTGGCCGCGCCGGTCAGCCACATCTGGTTCTTCAAGGGCGTACCCAGCCGTATCGGCTACCTGCTCGACATGGCTCCCAAGGAGCTCGAGAAGGTCCTCTACTTCGCCGCCTCGATCGTCACCTGGGTCGACCAGGAGGCTCGCTGGCGCGACCTGCCCGAGCTCGAGAAGCAGATGCAGGAGGAGCTCGACCAGCTCGACGCCGACGAGAAGGAGTACGTCGGCATGCTCAAGAAGCAGATCGACGCCCGCACCAGGTACCTCGAAGAGGGTTCGCAGGCCGACTTCACCGAAGAGGACTTCGCCTGGGCCGAGGGCCTGGACATCAACGTCAAGAAGCTCTCCGAGGATGAGCGCAAGAAGCAGCTCACGGAGATGCGCAAGGCGATCAACACCGACATCGACGACACCGAGACCTATTACGACGACATGCGCGACCGCATGCGCGAGGTCTGGAAGCTCTTCGCCAACAAGGAGGAGCCCTCCGAGGATCCGCCGGCCGAGGGGGAGGAGTGGCCCCTCAGCTCATACGTCGAGCGGCCGGAAGACAAGGACGAGTTCGCGCCCCACAAGATCATCGCCGACGAGACCTTCTTCCGTGAGCTGAAGAACCGCTTCGGCTCCCCCTACGGCTTCGGCGAGTACTTCGGCGGCGGCATGGGTGCCGAGTTCATCCGGGAGCTCCTGCTCGAAAAGGATGAGTTCAACCGCACCGGCCGCAAGCGCAAGGTCGACCCGGACCGCCCGGCCGGCACCGACCTGGCCCCGGCCGACCAGCCGGGCATCGTGCTTTCGCACCTGCAGGAGGACCTGGAGGACGAGGTCAAGAACGGCAAGGGGCAGAAGCAGGCCCGCGCCGTCAAGCGCCTCAAGGTGCTCTCGGCCTTCCTGGAGTCCGACAACAAGCCGGAGATGATGATCCTGGACGCGATCCCGGTCATCCCGCCCGAGCTGCGCCCGATGGTCCAGCTCGACGGTGGCCGCTTCGCCACCTCGGACCTCAACGACCTCTACCGCCGCGTCATCAACCGCAACAACCGCCTCAAGCGGCTGCTCGACCTCGGTGCGCCGGAGATCATCGTCAACAACGAGCGCCGGATGCTCCAGGAGGCCGTCGACGCCCTGTTCGACAACGGTCGCCGCGGCCGCCCGGTCACCGGCCCGGGCAACCGCCCGCTCAAGTCGCTCTCCGACATGCTCAAGGGCAAGCAGGGGCGCTTCCGCCAGAACCTGCTCGGCAAGCGCGTCGACTACTCCGGCCGCTCGGTGATCGTTGCCGGCCCGAGCCTCAAGCTCCACCAGTGCGGGCTGCCGAAGCTGATGGCGCTCGAGCTCTTCAAGCCGTTCATCATGGCCCGCCTCGTCGAGGGCAAGGACGCCACCAACATCAAGGCGGCCAAGAAGATGGTCGACTCGATGATCCCCGAGGTCTGGGACGTGCTCGACGACGTGATCAGCGAGCACCCGGTGCTCCTGAACCGCGCCCCCACGCTCCACCGCCTGGGCATCCAGGCCTTCGAGCCGGTGCTGGTCGAGGGCAAGGCGATCCAGGTCCACCCGCTGGTCTGCTCGGCCTTCAACGCCGACTTCGACGGCGACCAGATGGCCGTCCACGTGCCGCTCAGCGCCGAGGCGCAGGCGGAGGCGCGGA
>JBBASZ010000021.1:0-21878 GCA_040398965.1 Solirubrobacteraceae bacterium
CGCGCCGCGAGAGCCCTCCACCGGACTCGAACCGGTGACCCCTTCCTTACCATGGAAGTGCTCTACCAACTGAGCTAGGAGGGCGGGCGCAGGCGAGCATAGCCCGCCGCGGTACGAACCCGCGGCGACCGTGGCCGGTGCTGCGGGAGCGCCGTTCAGGAGGTCTCGAGTACGACCTTCCCGGTGGCGCCGCGGCCGTCGATCAGCTCGAGTGCCGCGGAGGCTCCGGAGAACGGGAATCGCGCACCCACGATCGGCCGCACAAAGCCCTTGTCGATCAGGCCGCCGATCGCCTCGCCGACCTCGGTCACGTAGGCCGGGTTGCTGAGCGCCCACTCGCCCCAGCCGGCGCCGACGACGGAGGTGTTCCTCAGCAGCAGCCGGTTGACCTTGACCTCGGGGATGGAGCCGCCGGTGAACCCGACGACTACGAGCCGCCCGGCCCGGTTGAGCGTTCGCAGGCTGTCGGTGAAGCGGTCGCCGCCGACCGGGTCGAGCACCAGGTCGGCGCCACCCAGCTCGAGAACCACGTCCTTCCAGTCGCCGTCGGAGCGGACCACCTCGTCCGCGCCGGCCTCGCGGGCGACCTGCTCCTTCTCGCCGCTGGAGACCACGGCGATCGTCCGCGCGCCCATCCCCTTCGCCACCTGGATCGAGGCCGTGCCCACGCCGCCGGCGGCGCCGTGGACGAGCACCGTCTCTCCCGCCTCCAGCTTTCCTCGTGTGACCAGCGAGAACCAGGCGGTGTGGTAGTTGAGGATCACCGCGGCGCCCTGGGCGAAGTCGAGCTCGTCGGAGAGCGGGAAGGTGAAGTGGACCGGGGCGATCGCCTTCTCGGCAAAGCCGCCGAGCATGCAGAAGCCCATCACCCGCTGGCCGGGCTCGAAGCCCGAGCTGGCCTCCACCACGGTGCCGGCGACCTCGCTGCCGGGAACGAACGGCAGCTCCGGCTTCACCTGGTACTCGCCACGGGTCTGGAGGACCTCGGGGAACGAGACGCCGGCGGCCTCCACGTCGATGAGCACGCCCTCACCCGGCGTCATCAGGGCGCCGCCCTCAAGCGTCGGGTCGGGCAGCTCGACCTCGGTCAGGGCCTCCTGCGGCCCGCTCAGCTCGGTGATCTGGATCGCTTTCATGGCGCGCGACGCTACCAGCCGGGCGGCGCCGGATAGCCTGCCGCCGTGGCCCCGCAACCGGACCTCAACCCGCAGCTCGCCCGCTCGCGCTTCTGCCCGGCCTGCGGCGCCGAGGCGACGATCGACCATCCGCGCTCGCTGAGCTGTGAGGCCTGCGGGTTCGTCTCCTACTCCAACCCCAAGCCGGTCGCCTGCGTGATCCCGCTCGAGGAGGACGGCTCGGTCTGGCTGCTGCGCCGCGGCTTCGACCCGGGCGCCGGGCTTTGGACCTTCCCTGGCGGCTTCGTCGACCTCGGCGAGTCGGCCGAGGAGGCAGCTCGCCGCGAGGTGATGGAGGAGCTGGAGGTCGAGGTCGAGCTCGGCCCGCTTCACGGGGTCTACTCGCGCCCCGACGACCGGATACTGCTCGTCGTCTACACGGGCCGGCTGCTCGGCGAGCCCTCGCTGACCGACGAGGCGGTCGAGGTGCGCGCCTTCGGGCGCGACGAGATCCCCTGGGACGAGATGGCCTTCTGGTCGACCGAGGTGGCGCTGGGCGACCTGGGCCTCAGCCGCGGGTAGCCTTCACCACGTGAACGGTCGAGTCGAAGTAATCCACCTCTTTCCCGAGCGCGGCGGGGCACCCGAGGCCCGGGGCGAGGTGCTCGCCGTGGCCGGCTGCGGCCTGGAGGGGGATCGCTACTTCGAGGAGGGCCTGGACCCGGCCCGTCAGCTGACGCTGGTCGACGCCGCCGTTCTCGACGAGGTCGCCGAAGCCGACCCGACGCTGGCCCTCAAGCCCGGAGAATCACGCCGGCAGCTGACGACCTCGGGAATAGACCTCAACGCACTGGTCGGCGAGGAGTTCACCGTCGGCCAGGCCCGCTGCCGGGGAATCGAGCTCTGCGAGCCGTGCAGCCACCTGGAGCAGCTCACCGGGCGCGCCGGGATTATGCGGGCGCTGGTGCACCGGGGCGGCCTGAACGCCGAGATTCTCGAGGGCGGCACCATCGCGGTCGGCGACCCCGTCGCTCCCGGGCCGTCCTGAACCGCTTCGTGCATCTACCCGGCGCCCGCAGGAACCCGGTTCGCTAGCGTCAAAGGGAGTCGCGATGAAGCTTTCCCCGACAACCACCCGGGGGTCGGCGGCGGCCCTTGCCGCCTGCGCCCTCGCCTCGGTGGCCCTGCTCGCCGCCCCCGCCGGGGCCGGCGCAGCACCGCTGAAGAAGATCACGACGCTCAAGGGCGTGAAGCTCACCGAGTACTACCCGGTGCCCGAGGTCTGGTTTGTGGGGCGCAAGGTCGACGCACCGGGCCTCTCCAGCCAGCACCGCGTCGACTGGCTCTTCTCCGGGCGCGGCGTCGTCATGGAGGGCTCGGGAATCGACCTCAAGGGCCGCCAGGTCCAGATGGTCTCCGGCTTCGACGTCGGCTGGCTGAGCGGCCAGGGCTCGAGCTACCTGTGGCGGGCGGAGGGCTACTGGAAGAACAGCAAGGGCCAGTTCACCTTCCCCTACCAGGTGCCGATCGACGGGCGCTCGTGGTCCAACGGGACCGGCAAGCGCTGGATCCCGCCGAGGAAGGTCCGCTTCGCCCGCGGCGCCCCGCGCGGAGCCTCCGGGCGCGCCCTTACCTACTGGGGCAGCGTCGCGGTCGACCCGTCGCTGATCCCGTACGGCAGCCTCGTCTACATCGCCGCGCTCAAGAGCCGCAACGGCACCGGCTGGTTCTGCGCCGACGACACCGGCGGCGCGATCAAGGGGCGCCACATCGACATCTTCCGCCCGCCGCCCTCCAACCGGGTCGGCACGACGAGGAACGGCGCGACGATCCGCGTCGTACCTCAGCGGCTGGTCAAGGAGTACGCCGGCCGCACCTGCTGAGCGCGGCCGCTACCCCGCCGGCCCGCTGAGCCTGCGCAGCTCCACCACGAGCCGCTCGGCATCGCCGGGGTCCGGCTCGGTGCCGGGAAGCCTTGACGTGGCGCGCCGGCGACGGTCGTGCCAGAAGGCGCCGCTGGTCCGGCCCGCCTCGGGGTCGGCGACCAGCCAGGTGATCGTGTCGGCACCTTCGGCCGGGGTTCGCAGCGCCGGGCCCATCACGCGGTGGAAGGCCGGCAGGGAGTCCTGGACCCCCGGGGTGTCGGCCCAGCCGGGATGCATCGAGTTGGCGGTGACGCCGCTGGCCGCAAGCCGGCGGGCCCAGACCTCGGTGACCATGAGCTGCATCCGCTTGGTTCGTGCGTAGACGGTGCTCCCCGACCAGCTTCCGTCCCGCTCGGACTGGAGGTCGCCGAGGCTTACGCCGGTCGTGTACATGCCGCCGGAGGAGACGCTCACGATCCGCGACGGCTCACCCGAAGACTGCGCGCCGGCCTCCAGGGCCCCCAGCAGCAGCTCGGTGAGCAGGAACGGGCCGAGAACGTTGGTGGCGAAGGTCAGCTCGAAGCCGTCGACCGACTCCTGTCTCGAATCCAGCAGCACGCCGGCGTTGTTGACCAGCGCGTGGATCTCCGGGTGGAACTCGAGGATCACGCCTGCCCCGTGGCGGACCGACTCCAGCGAGGAGAGGTCGATCACCGCGGTCTCCACCTGGGCCTCCCCGGCCGCGCGGGCGGCGACGGCGTCGTGGGCCACGGAGAGCCGCTCCTCGCTGCGCCCCACCAGCACAACGCTCGCACCCAGCCCCGCCAGCTGGCCGGCCGCCTCGAGGCCCAGCCCCCCGGTGGCGCCGGTAACCACGCATACCCGGCCGCTCAGGTCGCGCTCGACCGGGTCAAGCAGGCCGAGCGCGCGGCGGGCGCCCCAGCCAAGGCGCGAGTAGCCGGGCAGGACGGCGAAGTCAAGAAGCGAGTCTGCGGCGCCGCGGATCACGGCCCGGACGTTAGCCGCCGCGGGGCGTTCAGCGAACGAGCGAGAGCTTTTCGCGGTAGCCGAGCAGCTCGTTGACCGTGACGAACTCGTAGCCCTTGCGCTTGAGGCCCTTCACGATGCCCGGCAGGGCCGCGAGGGTCTGGCCGCGCGGGCCGCCGCCGTCGTGGGAGAGGATGATCGCCCCAGGCCCGGTTCCGGAAACCACGCGGGAGACGATCGAGCCGGTGCCCGGGCTGCGCCAGTCGAGCGGGTCGACGCTCCACAGGATCGAGGTCATTCCCTGCGCCCGGGTGCGGCGGACGAGGTCGGCCCCGGTGCCGCCGTAAGGAGGGCGGAAGAGGCACGGGGTGAAGCCGGTCGCCTTGCGGATTGCCGCATTCGTCTTGCTCAGCTGCGCGCTGGCGGCAGGCCCGCCGCCGGCCATGTTCGGGTGGCTCCAGGAGTGGTTGGCGACCATGTGGCCGTCGGCGAGCATCTGGCGCATCAGGGGCGCCCGGCCGCCGACCTGCTGGCCGATCACGAAGAAGGTCGCCGGCACGCCGAGCGACTTGAGCTTCGACATGAAGGACGGGGTCAGCACTGCAGGGCCGTCGTCGTAGGTCAGGGCGACACGCCTCACCTTCGGCCCGCGGCTCACCTGGGCCGGGCCGGTGGCGACGCAGCCACTCACCTTCAGGTCATATACCCGCCCGTCGTAGCTGCCGGTGCGGGGAAGCTCATGGGCGCAGGGGAGCTCGGGCTCGGCGGCCAGTCGGACCTTCGGGCCGTCGACCGTGCCGCCCAGGCCCATGATGCTCACGCAGCCCGCGGCGCGGGCGAAGACGCTCCAGGCGACCGCCCCGTTCCGCAGCCCGGCCTCGCCGGGCCGGAAGCGCACGTCGAGCTCGGTCGCCCGCGGCTGGCGCACCTTCGCGTCGATCGCCCGGCCGGACATCTTCACCTGCCAGCGGTTCGACTCGCGGCTCAGGCAGAGCCGCCTCGTCGCCCCGGAGCGGGGATCGATGGCGAGGCAGATCTCGCCACCCCCGCTGCCGGAGAGGAGCGAGTGGGTGATCGGCTGCCTGGACTTGGCGCGGAAGACGAGCTCACGCTCGTCCTGGCCCAGCGAGACCGCGGAGAGGTCGAGCGCGCCGCCCTCGGGGGCGACCGCCTGCCAGCTGCCGCCGGCCCGCGTGGCCGCCGAGGCGCCGGGCACCGCGACGAGCAGGGCGAGCCCGGCGGTTATGAGAACGAGGCGGCGCACCGGAACAGCGCTTCGCGCCTAGCCGCCGGAGACCTTCTTGAGGTCGACGTCGAAGACCAGCGCGGCGTCGGCCGGGATCTTGGGCGGGCTGCCCGCGGCACCGTAGGCGAGGTCGGCGGGGATCAGCAGCCGGCGCCGCCCGCCTTCCTTCATTCCGACGACACCCTGGTCCCAGCCGGCGATGACCTGGCCGGAGCCGAGGGTGAACTCGAACGGCTCGCCGGCCTTGGTGTCGCTGGTCCACGAGGTGTCGAACTCCTCGCCGCCATTGAAGAGGACGCCGACGTACTGGACACTGACCTTGTCGCCGCTCCCTGCCTCCTTGCCGGTGCCGACGATGACGTCCTGGGCGACCAGCTCGCTCGGGGCCGGGCCCTCCTGGGCCGGGATCTTCGGCTTGGTGTTGATGTCGCCCTCACCGGGCCCGGGCTCGACCTTCTCGGCCTCGGGAACGGGGACTTCCGGGTCGGAGATGGTCGGCGGGTTCTTCTCCTGCTCGGCGGCCTGCTCGGCAGCCTTGTCGGCCGCGCTCTGGGAGGAGCCGCAGCCGGAGAGCACGAGGCCGGCGGCCAGTGCGGGAACGATCAGGACGAGGAGTCGATTACGCATGACGGAGTTGATAGCAGCCACTTCCGGCCGGGGCGCAAGCTGCGCGCCGTCAGTCGATCACCCGGCCGAGAGTTACGCGCTTGACCCGGCCCGAGGTTGAGAGCGAGAAGTCGGTCACCAGGCGTCCCGGGCGAAGCACGCCGAGCACGCAAGTGCGGTAGCCGAGGTCGGTCTCGCACTTCAGGCCCTTGAGCCCCGAGCGCAGCTGGCGCTCGGTCGACCCGACGCCCAGCCCGGCAGCGGTTCGGTCGGCCCGGCTCTCGGTCACCACCGCGGTGACCGGCGCGGTGGAGGCGCGCCCGTCCAGGCTCACGGTCAGCTGGCCGTAGCGAAGGGTGCGGGTGAGCCCGAGGATCGGGTGGCGGGTAGCGCGGTTGCTGGTCGGGTTGCCGAGGCGCTCGCGGACCTGGGTCAGCGTCATCCCCACCTTCACGCCCCGGATCGAGCCCTGCGGCACCAGCGAACCGTTGGCCGCGGCGCCCGGGGCCCGGGCCGGAACGGGGTCGGCCGCCCCGGCGCCGGCGGGCAGCGCAAGCGCCAGGAGAACTGTCAGGGAGGTGACGACTCTGGGCATGCCGGCCATTCTTCCGGACGCCCCCGCGGAACGCGCCGCCTCGCAGGACGCATCCCGGCCGGGAGCGCGTTCAGGAGCCGACCTCGGAATCGACGTCCGACTCGTCGCGTTCCTTTAGGCGAAGCTCGCGACCGAGCCTGCCGGAACCGGCCATCAGGGAGATATTGCTGCCGCCGGCTCCGCGCAGGATGAAGGCGCAGCCGACCGCCAGCAGCATCCCGGCCAGCGGCCCGGCCACGTAAACCCAGAAGGAGGTGAAGTCCCCGGAGATGACGGCCGGCCCGAAGGAGCGGGCGGTGTTCATCGAGGCACCGCTGACCGGCGCTCCCCACAGGCCGGCGAGCGCGATGTAGCCGCCAACGGCGATCGCGCCGAGCGCGCCGACGTTCTGGGCGCCTGAGGCGGTTCCGAGGATGACGCTGACCAGGCCGAAGGTGAGGACCGCCTCGATAAGCAGCGCCTGCCAGGCCTCGAAGCCTTCGCCGGGGGTCGTCGTCCCGAGGTTGCCGGCATCTCCGAAGACCGCATAAAGGAAGAGGGCCGCGAGGACCGCCCCGAAGAGCTGGGCGGCGATGTACCCCGGAACCCTGCGCCAGGGGAAGTCCCTTCGCAGGGCGAAGGCGATCGAGACCCCGGGGTTGAGGTGGGCGCCGGAGACCGACCCCATGAACAGGATGATCGCCATCACCATCAGCCCCGGGGCAACCACGGCCGCGGCCAGCGAGACCTGGTCGCCGTTGGAGATGTGGAGCAGCCCCGCCCCCGCGGCCACCAGCACCAGGAAGAAGGTCCCGAGGATCTCGGAGAAGAGCCGGCGCCACTCCAGCTTCGGGTCGTCGAAGTCGCCCATCGCCGGGTACTCGAGGGCGAGCCAGGCGGTGCGGTGGTCGCCCTGGTTGTCTGGGGGCAGCTCCTCCCCGGCGGTCTTCCCTGCCACACAGCCAGCGAACCAGAGGCTGCGGATAGACCCTGCAGGGCCTCCGTGGCGCCCATTAGGGTCGCCGCGTGGAGTCGGCCATGCGCCAGCGGATAAGTCCGGTCCGCGTGCTGATCGCCGTTCAGCTCGCAATCATCGCCGTCGCCGGCCTGGCGACGGTCTTCTCGCTGCCCCGCTTCACCGGCGACGAGGCGGCCCACTACAGCTACGTGCAGAGCATCGCCGAGGACGGCAGGCTGCCGTTCCTGGGCACCGACCTGATCAGCCCCCAGGCCGAGTCGATCTACGAGGGGGTCTACCCGGCGCCCGGCAAGCTGGACCGGCGCGAGCGGGGCCTGGGGGGCTACAGCTACGAGGCCTTCCAGCCGCCTCTCACCTACGTCCTCGCCGCCCCGGTCTTCCTGGCCGGGGGCTCGGACTACGTCCTGAAGCTGCGGCTGCTGAGGATCTTTGGCCTCGGGCTGCTCTTCCTTGCCGCCTGGCTGCTCTGGCGGCTGGTGCGGGCGGTCTGCGACCCAGACGAGGAGCCTGAGCCGCGCTACGCGCTGGCGCTGACCGTCTTCCTGTGGACGGGGGTGGTGCTTCGCACGGTGACCTTTTCGAACGCCGGCCTCGAGTTCGTGGTGGGAATCGGCCTGACCCTCGTCCTCTGGCTCGCATGGCGCGACCGGAGCCCGAGGCTCCTCCTGCTGGCCGCCGCTGTCTTCGGGTTCGGGCTGCTTACCCGCCTGAGCATCGTCACCTTCCTGCCCGGGCTCGCCCTCGTGCTGTGGATCCTGCTGCGCGACCCTTCGATCCCCGGGCGTACGCGGGCGCTCACCGCGCTCGGGGTCGTGGCGATACCGGCGCTCATGATCGCCCCCTGGCTGGCCTCCAACCTCGATCGCTACGGGGCGCTTACCGCCTCTTCGATCTTCCGGGAGATGCAGGAGCCCTACCTGAACCCCGAGGGAAGGAGGTGGAGCGTGGCCGACATCCCATCGCGACTGGTGGTCCTGACCCGTGCCCCCCTGGCCGAGGAGTGGTGGTCCTGGTTCCTGCCGGCGTCACGCCGCGTGGTGGCCGGGATCGTGGGCCTGGCGATCGTGCTCGGGGTGCCGGCCGGGGTGCTGACCCTCAAGCCGGCAGCGCGCCGCAACCGGCTGCTGGGGCTCCTGGCGCTGCCGATTCTGGTCAGCATCGCCTGGATGGCGGTGGCCCTTCAGCTGTCGAACTGGGACTTCTTCGTCCCGAGGTACCTCTATCCCGCCATGCCCGGCTTCGCCGTCCTGGCCGCCGTGGCGCTCGGGCGGATCCGCGCGGGGCGCGTCCTTCTGCCTGTCGCGGCCACGCTGACCGTCCTGCTCGGCGGCTGGTGGCTCTACCTGGCCGGCGTCGAGCCGTTCACCGGCTGACGCCGGCCGATGGGGGGAGCAGGATTCGAACCTGCGTAGGCAGAGCCAACGGGTTTACAGCCCGTCCCCTTTAACCACTCGGGCATCCCCCCGGCGGAGGGGGATTGTACGCACCGCGCGGCCGCTCCCGGCGGGCGCCCGCGGGCCAGGGACGCCGAAGCGGCGGCTCAGGCGCCGTCCCGAAGCTTCTGGGCCTCGGGCATCGACTCGAGCTTCTTGAGCGTGTGGTTCTCGATCTGGCGGATCCGCTCGCGGGTGACGTTGAAGGCGCGCCCGACCTCCTCGAGGGTCAGCGGCTTGCCCCCGCCGATCCCGAACCGCAGCGCGATTACCTCGCGCTCTCGACGCGGAAGGGTCTCCAGCGCGCGGTAGATGTTCTGGCGGCGCAGGTTCTCCGAGGCGGTCTCGAAGGGCGAGATGGCGCCGTCGTCCTCGACGAAGTCGCCCAGCTCGGAGTCCTCCTCGTCGCCGACCGGCTTCTCAAGGGAGACCGGCTGCTGGCTGAGCTTGAGGATCTCGCGCACCTCGTCGGCGGTGATGTCGAGCTCGTAGGCGATCTCGTCGGGGGTGGGCTCGCGGCCGAGGACCTGCACGAGCTGGCGCTCGATGTGGGTCACCTTGTTGAGCTTCTCCACCATGTGGACGGGGATGCGGATCGTGCGGCCCTTGTCGGCGATAGCGCGGGTGACCGCCTGGCGGATCCACCACGTGGCGTAAGTGGAGAACTTGTAGCCGCGGCGGTAGTCGAACTTCTCGACCGCGCGGATCAGCCCGAGCGAGCCTTCCTGGATCAGGTCGAGGAAGGTCAGGCCGCGGCCGAGGTAGCCCTTGGCGATCGAGACGACCAGGCGCAGGTTGGCTTCGACCATGTGCTGCTTGGCGTCCATGTCGCCGCGCTCGATCCGCTTGGCGAGCTCGACCTCCTGGCTGGCGGTCAGCAGCGGGACACGCCCGATCGAGCGCAGGTAGAGCCGCAGCGAATCGAGGCTCGGCTCGACGGTGAGGTCGATCTGCTCCCGCTTGGCCTTCTCCCTGGACCCGCGGCGCCGCGGGGCGCCCTCGGTCATCGGCGGGGCCTGGCCGTCGGCGCCCTCCCCCTCGGCGGCGACCAGGTCGATTCCCAGCTCCTCGAAGCGTCCGTGGAGCTCGCTGACCTGCTCGCGGCTGACCTCCACCTCTTCGAGGGCCCCGGCGACCTGTGCGACGGTCAGGAAGCCCTTCTCCTGCCCGTCCGAGATCAGCTTCCGCAGCTCCTTGCGCTCCCAGACCGGTGCCTCGTCGGCGAGAAGCCCCCCTGTCTTGACCGTCGTTGCCATAGGACCAAAGCTCCTGGACTTGTTTTCTCTCCCGGAATCGCCCTCCAGCGACTCCTCCCACTTTGTGAGTGATAGCACAAGCTGGCGGGAAGGCATTCGCCGATGAAAGCGGCCCCGGATACCCTTTGGCGCTCCCAATCAGGCAGGTAGCCCATGGAGCCTTCAGCGCTCACCGAATCGCCGGACGTCCAGAACAGAAAGCCCACCATCAACGTCTCGCTCTCGCGGGTCGGGGTGACCGGGGTTGAGAAGGTAATCCGGATCGGCCCGGCCGGCCAGGAGCAGCCCTACCACGCCAAGCTCGAGTGCTTCGTCGACCTTGGCCCCCACCAGAAGGGCGCCCACATGTCGCGCTTCGAGGAGGTCGTCAACGAGGCGATCGGCGAGGCCGTCGTCGGCGGCAGCGCGCTGCGGGCCGAACAGCTCGCCGAGAAGATCGCCGAGACGGTGCGCGACCGCCAGGGAGCCAGGCGCGCCGACGTGACGATCGCCGCCCGCTACCCCGAGCACAAGCCGGCTCCGGTCTCCGGGGTGATGACGCAGGAGATCTACACCCTCTTCGGCGCGGCCGCCGCGACCGAGAAGGGAACCCGCCGCCTGGTCGGCGTCGCCGCCCAGGGCATGACCGCCTGCCCGTGCGCCCAGGAGCTGGTCGCCGCCAGCGCCCGCAAGAACCTCGAAGCCGCCGGTTACGACGAGTCACAGATCGAGGAGATCATCGAGGCGGTGCCGGTGGCCACGCACAACCAGCGCGGCCTGGGCACCCTCCACATCGGCTCGACCGAGAACAACCCGGTCGACGTGGAGGCCGCCGACCTGCTGGCGATCGTCGAGGACTCGATGTCGAGCGAGATCTACGAGCTCATGAAGCGCTCCGACGAGGGCGCGGTCGTGGAGAAGGCTCACCGCCGCCCCCGCTTCGTCGAGGACTGCGTGCGCGAGATGATCCAGGGGGTCGTCGACCGCTACGGCAACCTCGACGACGGCACCTTCGTCTCGGCCCGCCAGGAGAACCTCGAGACGATCCACCAGCACAACGTGGTCGCCGAGCGCTTCGGCCTGCTCGGCGAGCTGCGCCACGAGCTGGCCAGCGGCGACCACCTCGCCCATCACACCTCGATGCGCGAGTGGCTCGACGCCGCCGGGCGCTGAGGCTCAGTCCGAAACCTGCTCGGCGCAGAGCTTGAGGCGCCCCTCGTTGGGGGATTCGACGCTGATGATCGAGAAACGCGCCGGGGTCCGGTAAATCTTCTCGGCGGCGTCGGGGCCCGCGAGCGAGGGGCCGCGGTCGTTCCAGAGCGCGAGCAGCGCGAAGCGGTTGCCCGAGACCTCGTAGAGCACCCCGCGGGTGCGCCCCCAGTTCCAGCGCTGCGTGGGCTGGAGCTCAGGCTCGGCGCGAATCTCGGCGCGGAAGGCCGATAGCCCGTCGGCCGAGCGGACCAGGGGCAGCTTGGCCTTGCGCAGGCACGCCCCGACTTCGTTGGGCACCGGGTCCCGGTTCCACAGGACGACGTAGACCGCCGCGCTGACGGCCAGCCCGGCGCAGAGCACGACGAGGGCGATCAGCCACTTCACGGCCGGCTGCGCTCCCGCGCCTGGGCGCTGCGGGACTCTGCCTCGCGCAGCAGGCGACGCATGCCGAAGAAGTAGTCGATCCCGCTGATCACGGTCACCGCAACCATTACGTAAACCAGTACGTCCACCCAGAGCGGAGAGGGCACGATCAGGATCAGCAGCAGGATCGTCACCACCTGCACGGCGGTCTTGACCTTGCCCCACCAGTTCGCGGCGATCACCACTCCCTCCGAGCGCGCGGCCATCCGGGCAACGGTGACGGCAAACTCGCGGGCGACGATCACCATCGCCACCCAGGCGGCCACCCGGCCCAGCGAAACCAGCGCGAGGATCGCCGCGATGATCAGCAGCTTGTCGGCGACCGGGTCCATCAGCTTGCCGAACGAGGTCTCCTGGCTGCGCGAGCGCGCCAGGTAACCGTCGAGGGCGTCGGTCACCGAGGCCAGCGCGAAGACCACCGCGGCGATGATGTCCACGGTCCGCCCACCCTCGGCCAGCAGCGCGACCACGAGCACCGGAACCAGCAGGATCCGCAGGACGGTCAGGAAGTTGGGCAGGTTGAGGCTGAACACCTGCGGTGAGTATGGCCGCCCGGGGCCGCGCCGGCCGCGCGCGGGCGCGCGGTTGCGGGCCGCCGAGCCTCTAGGGTGCAGGCCATGCCGATGATTCCCACCGTCGTCGAGTCGACCTCACGGGGCGAGCGCGAGTTCGACATCTACTCGCGGCTGCTCAACGAGAGAATCATCTTCCTCGGCACCCCCGTGGACGACATGGTCGCCAACCTGATCGTCGCCCAGCTCCTGCACCTGGAGTCCGACGACCCGGAGAAGGACATCTCGATCTACATCAACTCCCCCGGCGGCTCGATCTACGCCGGCATGGCGATCTACGACACGATGCAGTTCATCAAGCCCGACGTGCAGACGATCTGCTGCGGCGTGGCGATGTCGATGGGCTCGCTGCTGCTTACCGCCGGCGCCAAGGGCAAGCGGCTCTCGCTCCCGAACAGCCGGATCCTCATCCACCAGCCGTCGGCCGGCTTCGAGGGCCAGTCGACCGATATCGAGATCCACATGAACGAGATCCTCAAGACCCGCGAGATGATCGACGAGCTCTACGCCCTGCACACCGGCCAGAGCGTCGAGGAGGTTCACCAGGCGATGGAGCGCGACCGCTTCTTCACCCCCGAGCAGGCCGTCGAGTACGGGCTGATCGACAAGGTCGTCAGCTCGCACTGAGCGCGAGCAGCGCCGCCCGCACCAGCTCGTCACGCTCGCGGGCCTGCTCGTCGGTCCAGCTCCAGGCCACGCCCCGCTCCACCTCGAAGGTCGGGCGGCCGTGGTGACTCACGCGGTCGACCTCGATCCGCACCGCGACTACGCCCCCTACCCCTTCCAGCGGATCGGCGGCCACGGCGGCCGATCCGTGGGCGGTGAACGCGAGGTCTCCCGCGGCCAGCACGGCCAGGGCGACGCGAGGCTCCGCCCGCAGGCGCTCGAGGGCGCCGCGCCGCGCTCCCAGGGCGAGAAGGATCTCGCGCTCACCGGCCCGCAGCGCGGTGGAGACCGGAACGGCATGCGGCTCCTCGCCGGCGGTAGCCAGCAGGCAGACGGTGCCGGCGGGCCAGTCGGGAAGGCTGGGCTCGCTCACGCGGCCAAAGGTATCGCCGGCGCCTCCAGCCTCGCTCCCCGGTGCCGGGGGGAACGGCCGGTACCTTTCCCCCATGGTCGACGAGAGCAGCCAGGGCAAGCCCGGGAAGCGCGGCGGAAGGATCCGCCGGGGGTGGGAGCTCGCCAAGCAGAGTTGGAGAGTGGTCAAGGGCGACAAGTCGCTCCTGGTCTTCCCGGTCGTCTCGGTCGGGCTCGGGCTGGTGGTCGCCGTTCTCTTCTTCGGCCCCGGCATCGCCGTGGCCGCGGTCACCAATTCCGGCTGGTGGCTGATCCCCTTCCTGCTGGTTGGGGGCTTCATCATCTGCTTCATCGCCCAGTTCTTCGCCGTGGCGCTGGCCGCTTGCGCCACCGACGCTCTCGAGGGCCACGACACCACCTTCGGTCAGGGCTTCTCCGCCGCCCGGGCCCACACCGGGGTGATCTTCAAGTGGTCGCTGGTGACCTTCACCGTCGGCGCGATCCTCTCGGCCGTCCAGTCCCTGGCCAGCGGCAGCGACAACGCCGGCGCGGCGATCGCCGGCACCATCGCCAGCGCGATTGCCGGCTTCGCCTGGGCGGTGGCGAGCTTCTTCGTGATCCCGATCATCGCCCTCAAGGGCGTGGGCCCCAAGGATGCGCTCAAGGAGTCGGTCTCGGTGGTCAAGGAGCGCTGGGGCGAGGGCGTGATCGGCAACGCGGCGATCGGCCTGGCGGTCTTCGTCCTGATCTTCCTGCCGGCGATCCTCGTTGGCGTCGGCGGCGTCCTTCTCCTCGGGAGCGCGGAGGCCCTGGGCCTGGCGCTGATCGCGATCGCGTGCCTGGGGATCGCCGTCGGCTCCCTCTTCAACTTCACGATCACCACGGTCTTCCGCGTGGCGCTCTACCGCTACGCAACCGAGGGCAAGGTGATCGGCGGCTTCAGCGAGGAGGCGATGGCCGACGCCTTCGCCCCTCGCCACGGGCGCCGCGGCCACGCCGCGACCTGACCTGGGGCTAGCTGCCGGCCACTACGAGCAGCTCGGCATCCCCGACCCGGACGAGGTCCCCCGGGTGGAGCTGCCGCCCACGGCGGCTCTCGGGCTCGCCGTTGACGTAGACGGCACCCCCCGCGATCAGCTCCTTGACCGGCAGGCCCTCGGTGACATCCGCGAGCTTGCAGAGCTGGCCGAGGCGGATCATCTCCCCGCGGATGGGGACCTCGCGCGGCCCGTCCATCGGCCCGGCTCTCAGGCCGCGCCCGCGGTGAGGATGCCGCGGATGAGGGCGACCGTCTCGTCGGTCCTGGCGGGAAGCTCGTCGAGGGTCTCGTCGGCGAGTGCCGAGAGGCAGATCTCGTTGATCGCGCCGGTCGCGGCGGTGCCGGCCAGCGGCGGCGGTCCCGGCAGCGAGGGATCACCCTCCTGGGCTATGCGATAGCCGGCGAGGATCAGCCCGGCAAGGCTGCTCATCGTCTCCTTGCGCTTCTGCGCCACCGCCGGCCCGGCGGCTACCGCGTCGGCGAAGAAGGCCTGGGTCATCTCCGGCTCGCCGGCGATCAGGTCGAAGTAGCCGCGGATCCCGCTGCGAATCGCCTCAAACCCGTCCTGGGGGCCGGTTCGCGAGGCCTCGACTACCGTGGCCAGGAGCGTGTCGCAGGCGGTCACGTGCGCCTGGCGGAAGCAGTCCTGAAGGTCGGCGAAGTGCTCGTAGAAGGTCTTGCGCGAGACGTGGGCACGCTCGATCACGTCGGTGACGACGGTCTCGCCGTAGCCCTTCTCGGCCACGGCCAGGGCCACGGCGCGAAGCATCCGGCCACGCTGGGAGTCCATCACCTCCGCGGGCTCGAGCGAGTGGCGCCCGCGCGGCAGCACTGCCATGTCGGCCTCGCTCGTTACCCAGCGAATCGACTCGGATTCCATGGCCCGAGCCTACCCGCTCGGAGCTACCGCCGGCCGGGCCGGAGGCTCAGTTGCACTTGGAGTCGGTGGCCTTCTGGAAGGCGTTCCAGGAGTTGTTGAGATCGCCGAGCTGCCCGACGATGGTCAGCGCCGTGGCCGCCACCTGCTCCTTGTTGGCCGTGCCGGTGCCGCTCTGGATCTTCTGCGCGCTCTGGGCGAGAGAGTCGACCGCGCTCTGGAGGTTCTTGGTCTCCGTCGGGAAGTCCTTGGCTGCCGCGTTGTTGAGCGCCTGCCAGGAGCTCTGGACGTTCTGGATGTCGGTGTTCAGCTGCTGGCCGCTGGGCGGAAGCTGCGTGGCATCCTGGCCGAGCTTCTTCACCGCGTTGCCGAAGTCGGTCCTCTTGGAGCAGTACTCGGGCTTGCCGCAGCCGGAGAGCACGCCGGCGCCTACGGCAGCCAGGCAGAGGGTGAGGGCAACTGGACGGGCGACTGTGCGGTTCACTTGATTGCTCCTGGGTTCGGGGTGCAGCGGGAATCTTGGTGCGGTCAGCGTACAGGCGCCGCAGGCGCAGCCCGCCCCCGGAGCTCATTCCGCCGCAAATCGGTATAGGGTCCTGCCCAATGATTACTCCTCTCGCCCTCTCCGGCTTCTGGTACGGGCTCTTCGTCGTCATCTACATCGCCCTGCTGATCGTGCTGGGCATCACCTGCCTGCGCAAGGGCCACTGGGTGTTGTTCATCATCGGGATCTTCTTCCCGCTCTTCTGGATCATCGGTGCCGTGATGCCGCCGACCGAGTCGGCACGCGAATCCGGCGTCGAGTAGCCGCACCGGCAAGCCGGTGAACGAGGCCTCCCCTGGCGCCGGCCCACCGGCCCGGGGTGCGTTTTCGTCCCTGCGTGGGCGCTGGGAGAGGCTGAGCCGCCTCGAGGGCCCGCCCGGCTTCATCATCTGGCAGTTCCCCAACCCGCCGCTGATCCTCGCGCTGGTGGCGATCGTGGCCGGCTGGCTGACCACCGGCACCGCCCACTCGGTCGCCAGGGCGCTGTTCGTGATCGGGTTCGCCGTCTTCGCCTGGCTCGAGCTCTTCCAGGGCGTCAACTGGTTCCGGCGCCTGATCGGCGCCGGCGGTATCGCCTACCTGGTCGTCTACCTGGCCGGCGAGCAGATCGCCTGAGAGCCTCCGTTCGGCCGGGCAGCGCCCGACCGAACCCCGGCAGCCGGCCTCAGCGCTTGGGCAGCTCGGCGGCGACCATCTTCGCGATGATCGCGTAGCCCGCCTTGTTTGCGTGGATGTCGCGCTTCTCGCAGTACCAGGTGATCCTGCAGACGTCGGCCACCGGCTTGGGAATGGAGCCGTACGGAGCAAGGGTCTCCGTGACGTTCATGTCCCCGTAGGCGCCGGTCTTCGCGGTCACGTCGACGAACTTGCCCTTGCCTTCGGCGTACGAGGCCTCGAGCGTCGGGTTGATGAGGCTCTTGAAGGCGACCACCGAGAGGTTGGCGATGTTCTGCGCACCCGCTCCGCCCGGGTTCACCCATGCGCCGAGGACGACGTCCGGGTAGGTCGTGCCGACCATCACCGGCTTGCTGCCTGCCGCCGCGCGCAGCTGCTTTGCCGCGGTGCCGATATTGGCCTTGATCGCGGCCTGGGCCTCGGCCACGCAGGTGATCGGGTCGGCGGCACTGACGCACTTGGTGACGTCGTTGCCGCTGATGGAGACGGTGATCAGGGCAACCTTCTTGCGGTTGGCCTTGATGAAGTCGGTGGCAGCGGCGATCTGGGTCTTGTTGAACGGCTTGGCTCCGGGGCCGAGGGCGGCCTTGGCGCAGCCGACCTGCTCCATCATCGACTTCGTCGTCGCCCCGGCGCAGCCGAAGTTGACCACCTTAAGGTTGTAACCGCGCTTCTTGGCCAGGGCCGGCACCTGGTAGACGAAGCCCTCCTTGGTGTTGCCCTTGCCGGGCTGGTAGCCCGACGCGTACGAGTCTCCGAGCGAAACGTAGTACTGGGTCTTGGCCTGCGCGGCCGGGACGATGGCCAGCGCGCCGAGGACGGCGACGCAGGCGGTGAGGGATGCCCTGCGGGAGATCTTCATGGGCCGGAAGGCTACCGGCTTCAGCGCCCGGCGGAGGCAGTTGGCGGCGAAGCGCGGTAGCCGTTCAGCGCCTTTCGCCTGCCGGGGCGGCCGGCAGCTCGGCGGCCACCAGCCGCGCCATCAGGCGATACCCGGAGCGCTTGAGGTGAATATCGGCCCTGTCGCAGGCCCAGCTGATCCGGCAGATCTCCGCCACCGGCACCGGGACGCGGCCGAAGCGGCCCGCCTTTCGCTCCCCGGCCATCGTCCCGTAGCCGCCGCTGGCGCGGGTTGCGTCGGCAAACAGGACCTGGCCTTCGGCGTAGCCCGCGCGCAGTGCCGGATTGAGCGAGCGGCGGAAGGCCAACGCCATCTCGCGGGCCCGCCGGTGGCCGGCCTTGCGCCCGGGCCGCACCCACGCCCCGAGGTAGACGTTCGGGTAGGCCAGGCCCACGATGGGAACGCCGGGGCCGGCGGCCCCGCGCAGCGAGCGGGCGATCTCCCCCACGTTGCGCCCGGTGGCTCCGGCCTGCCTCGCCACGCAGGCCCGCAGGTTGGCTGAGCGCACGCAGGGGCGAAGGTCGTTGAGGCCGATGACCACGGTCACCAGCCCGACGCGCTCCCGGTTGGCGCGGATGAAGGCGCCTGCGGCATCGAGCTGCGTGGCGTCCGGGTAGGTGCGCTCGCCGGGCGCCTCGACCTTCCGGTTGTCGCAGCCCACCGTGGCCAGGAGCGAGGAGGAGGTGGCGCCGCCGCAGCCGAAGTTGGCGACGTCGAGGTCGTAGCCCTTCTTCATGGCCAGGCCCGGCACCTGGTAGGCGAAGCCCTCCTCCCCGCTCGCGCGGTCGGGCTGCGAGCCGCGGGCGTACGAGTCCCCGAGGGAGACGTAGAGGTCCTTCGCGCCGTGGGCGGCCGGAGCCGCGACGGCGGCCAGGGCCAGGACGCAGGCGACCGTCGCCATGTTCCGGCTGCGAACGGTGGGCATCGCTGCGAAGTTAGCGTCGCGCCGGGCGGCAGGCGCCACCTGAGTGGCAGGGCGCAGCCCGCTCAACTGCCGGGATGGTCGAAGGCGAAGCCCTGCAGCAGCGCGCCGTCCAGGCACTGGCCGACCACGTCCTCCACGTCGTCGGTGATGAGCATCGCGCGCAGGTCGTTCTCTTCGATCATCCCCCGCCCGAGAAGGTTCTCCCGAACCCAGGCGCGCAGCCCGCCCCAGAACGACTCACCGAACAGGACGACCGGGAAATCCTCGACCTTGCCGGTCTGGATCAGGGTGAAGGCCTCGAAGGCCTCGTCGATCGTGCCGAAGCCGCCCGGCATCACCACGAAGCCGCAGGCAAAACGTACGAACATGAGCTTGCGCGTGTAGAAGTAGTGGAAGTTGAGCGGCAGGTCGACGTAGGGGTTCAGGTGCTGCTCGTAGGGAAGGTCGATGTTCAGCCCGACCGACAGCGCTCCCGCTTCCTGGGCGCCGCGGTTTGCCGCCTCCATCAGCCCCGGCCCACCGCCGGTGATGATCGCGAAGCCGGCCTCGCCGAGCCTCCGGGCGATCGCCCGTGTCTGCCCGTAAAGCGGATCTTCCTCCCTGACGCGCGCGGAGCCGAAGATGGAGATCGCCGGGCCGATCGGCTCCAGGGCCGAGAAGCCCATGGCCAGCTCGCTGGCCGTGAGGGCGACCCGGTCGGCATCTGAGCGCTCGCGTGGCGCGCCGGGCGCCTGGGCCCCAAAGAGCTCGCGATCGGGGTTGATCTCCGAGTCGGTCTTGATCTCCTTCGGGTCGCCGGCCACGCGGCCAGCTTACGCGTGCCGGCCCGCCTCGCCCGCAGGCGACCGGCTCTCAGACCGCGCTGAAGCCGCCGTCGACGTAGATCTCGGCGCCGGTGACGAAGGAGGCGTCGTCGCTCGCCAGCCAGGCCACGGCGGCCGCGATCTCCTCGGGCCGGCCGAGCCGCCCCATCGGGGTGGTTGCGGTCAGCAGCCCCTCGAGCTCGGTCCCCTTGGCCTGGGCGAGCATCGGCGTGTCGATGAAGCCGGGGTGGATCGAGTTGACGCGGATCCCCTGCTGGGCCCAGTGCACGGCCGCGTTCTTGGTGAGGGTGCGAACCGCCCCCTTGGCGGCGTGGTAGGCCGGGGAGGTGCCGAAGCCGCCGCTGGTGCCGAAGATCGAGCTGATGTTGACGATCGAACCGTGGCCGGATTCCAGGAGCATCGGCGCGGCGAGCTTCATGCCCAGGAAGACGCTGCGCTGGTCGACGGCGATCGTGGACTCCCAGTCCTCGAGCGTCGATTCCTCGATCGGGAGCGTGTCGCCCTTGCCGGCGTTGTTTACGAGTACGTCGAGCGCTCCCCACTGCTCCTTCACGGCGGCCAGCGCCGCCGCCCATGAGTCCTCTTCGGATACATCGTGGTGAACGAAGATCGCCTCGGCTCCGCCGGAGCAGATCTCACCGGCCAGCTGCTCGCCGGCGGCGTCCTGGATGTCGGTGAGCGCCACCTTCGCGCCCTCGGCGGCCAGCCGGCGCGCGGTGGCGGCGCCGATGCCACTGGCCGCACCGGTCACCAGCGCCACCCGCCCTTCCAGCCTTCTCGACATCGGATCCACGACTTCCACGCTAGCCCCGGAAGGGAGCCTGGCGATAAGCACAAAACCCGGTCTGTTTTATATAGTTTTGCCGGAGGCCCGAATCAGCGGCCCGAATCGACCCAACACCCAAGGAGCATCAACGTGCCGACGATCGGCGACACCGCACCCGACTTCACCGCCCAGACCACCGAGGGCGAGATCAGCTTCCACGACTGGATCGGCGACTCGTGGGCCGTCCTCTTCTCCCACCCGCGCGACTTCACCCCCATCTGCACCACCGAGCTCGGCTACATGGCCAAGATCAAGCCCGACTTCGACAGCCGCGGCGTGAAGATCATCGGACTCTCGACCGACCCGCTCGACAACCACGAGAAGTGGGTCGCCGACATCGAGGAGACCCAGGGCACCGCCCCGAACTACCCGATCATCGCCGACACCGACTTCAACGTCGCCAAGCTCTACGGGATGCTGCCCGCCGACGTCGCGGGCGACCCGACCGAGCGCACTCCGGCCGACAACGCCACCCTGCGGAACGTCTTCGTGATCGGCCCCGACAAGCAGATCAAGCTCGTCCTCGTCTACCCGATGACCACCGGCCGCAACTTCGACGAGGTCCTGCGCGTGATCGACTCGCTCCAGCGCACCTCCGAGTTCCAGGTCGCCACCCCGGCCCAGTGGCAGCCCGGCGAGGACGTGATCATCGCCGGCTCGGTCACCAATGAGCAGGCCCAGGAGCGCTACCCGGACGGCTGGGAGGAACCCCGCCCGTACATCCGGGTCGTACCCGACCCGGCCGCCTGAGCGGCGGCAGCCGCCAGCAGGGTCCGGGAATGGGCCCGGGCGGAAGGTGAGCCGGCAAACCGCGTGTCAGGGGGAACGCGGCCGCCGGCTCATGACCCTCCGGGGCTACCCCGGAAGCTTGTTGCCGCCCATCAGGCGCTCGTAAACGGGGGCTGGCCGGCCATCGCCTGCTCGTCCCGCCTGCGGTTGCGCACGCGCATGAAGACGGTCAGGAACGGCAGCAGGATGACCACGCCGATGATCGCCCCGAGCACGCCACCGAAGTCGAAGACCTGGTCGTCGCCGATCCCCAGGCCGACGGTAAAGACCAGGTAGCCCAGAAGCGCGCCGGCGAGGCCGAGGACGAGCGAGACGGCCCAGGACCTGGGGCCGCTCAAGTGACGAAAGACGTCGCCCGGGGTGAGCATCCTCCCGACGATTCCGGCTACAAGGCCGAGGCAGATTGCACCGATCACCAACTCGCTCCTCAACTATTCCGTTGACTTTTCTCAGGCTATCACGGCCGAATGCCGGAAGCCGGTCCGCGGCGTTCCTTCGGGCGGTGCCCTATAGGCTCCGTTGGTGGCTGTGAGAGGCACCCGGATCTTCCGGCACGACCTGTCCCGCGGGGCAGTCGCCTCCTGCCTGCGGACGGTCACGGGAGTCGCTGCGTGATCGGCGCGCTGATCATCGGCTTCCTGGCCGGCGCGATCGGTCGCTGGCTTATGCCGAGGGACGCCTTCCGCCACATGAGCGGGCCTAAGTCGTGGGGCGTATCGCTCCTGCTCGGCCTGGCCGGGGCCCTCGTCGGCTACCTGATCTTCACCGTCTGGCTGGGAATCGGGAGCAGCAAGATCTTCGGCTTCGGCGGCTTCTTCGCGGCGATCATCGGGGTGATCCTGATCCTCCCGGTACTGACCGTGTGGCTGCGGATCGCCAACCGCCGTAAGGACAAGGAACTCGAGAACCGGCAGCGCGCCTCGTAGGCCGGCGCGCGAGAACCCGGCAGGCCCGCCGGTCGGACTAGCGGCCGCGACGGCTGCGCGAGAGGTGGCGCTTGGCTTCGCGCGCCTTCTCGACGCGCTGGGCCAGCTTGCTGCGCCCGGAGACCGGCGAACCCTGGTCGCCGATCATCAGCTGGCGGATCTTCTCGCCGGTGGAAACGCCCCGGCGCTGCTTCTTGATCTTCACCGGACCAGCGTAACCGGCCGCAGACCGGCCGTCCGGGGGGTTCCCCGCAGCCTGCCGCCGCGTCAGCCCGAGCCGACGCCCTC
>JBBASZ010000022.1:0-1998 GCA_040398965.1 Solirubrobacteraceae bacterium
GGCAGCAGCGGCATCATCGACTTCCTGCTCGAAAACAAGGCTCCGCTCTCCGGCACAGTCGCCCTCCAGGTGCCGATGACCTATCTGTTCGGCGGCGCGCGGATCGACGTGCTGACGCCCGAGTGGGTCGGCAAGACCCACGACGCCGGGCTGGCCTGGCACAGCTGGTTCGACGGGCCCGACGTGGACGGCCCGGAGGGCTGGACGAAGCTCGTGCAGCGCTGCGTGGACGGGATCATGACCTCCAGGTCCAGGGCGCTCGAGAGATTCCTCAAGAAGAACAAGTCGCCTTCTGCCTGCAAGGTGAAGTAGCGTCAGCGCCGTGAGCGGCGCAAGCAGCAAGGGGGCAAACTGGGTCCTGGCGGCGATGGTCTTCGCCGTCGGCATGACCTTCATCGACATGACGATCGTCTCGATCGCCATCCCCGACATCCAGCAGGACCTCAAGCTGAGCGAGACGGGGATCCAGTGGCTGATCAACGCCTACCTGCTCGCCCTCTCGGCCACCTTCGCCCTCGGCGGCCGGCTCGGAGACACGCTCGGGAAGGTGCGCATGGTGGTGATCGGCGTCGTCATGTTCGCCACCGCCTCCGCGCTTTGCGGACTCACGCCGGCCGGCTCCTTCGACGAGGCGTGGATCATCATCTTCCGCGCCATCCAGGGCATCGGCGCGGCGCTGATGCTCCCGGCCGCCCTGGCCCTGATCATCTCCGCCTACCCGATCGACAAGCGCGGCAAGGCGCTGGCCATCTTCTTCGCCATCACCGGCGGCCTGACCTCGATCGGCCCGATCGCCGGCGGCTACCTGACCGAGGTCGACTGGCGCGCGATCTTCTGGGTCAACATCCCGATCGCCCTCATCGCCCTTGGCCTTATCTGGTTCGCGCACCCCAGGGACGAGCGCAACCCGCAGCCGATCGACTACCGCGGAGCCGTGCTGGTCACCGGCGGCATGGCGCTCTCCGTGCTCGGACTCCAGCAGGCCAGCGACTGGGGCTGGGGCAGCTGGCAGGTGATCGGCTCAATCGTGGCCGGGACGCTGCTGCTCGTCGCCTTCTTCGTCCACGAGCTGCGCGCCGAAGACCCGCTGATCCGCGTGCGGATCTTCACCGACCGCTCCTTCGCCGCCGACAACGTCGTGCTCCTTCTCCTCTCCGCAGTCTTCATCCCCCTCTTCTTCTTCTCCAGCACCTACGCCCAGCTCTCGCTGGAGCAGAGCGCCGCCAACGCCGGCCTCTACCTGCTGATCTTCTTCGGCGGTTTCGCCGTCGCCTCCCAGTTCGGCGGCCGGATCCTCGACAAGCAGGGCGCCAGGCCGGCCATCGTCCTGGGCGCCGCCCTGGGCGCCGTCGGCTTCTTCCTCTGGGCGAGGTCGATGACCGACCTGAACATCAGCGCCCAGTGGCCCTGGATCGTCATGGCCGGCGCCGGCATCGGGCTGATCCTCGGGCCGGCCAACACCGACGCGATCAACCGCGCCCCCGCCTCCAGCTACGGGGAGGCCACCGGCATCACCCAGACGATCCGAAACTACGGCGCCAGCATCGGCCTGGCGATCATGGGCACGATCCTGATCACGCAGAACCGGATCAACCTCGAGGAGACGCTCGGCAAGGTCGGGATCGGCAAGGAGCAGGCCGACTCGATCGCCGCCGAGGTGGCCGGTGGGGGCTCTTCGTCCCGGACCGGCGGCGGCTCCGGTGGGGCAGAGATCTTCAAGGCGATCCAGGACGCCTACGCCCAGTCGACCCAAACCATCTTCTTCATCATGGCCGGCATCCTGGCCGCGATCTTCCTCTTCTCGATCATCTTCGTGCCGAGGGGCAAGGTCGAGGGGCCGGTGGCCGAGGACAAGTTCGACAACCCCGAAGAGTCCGCCGGCGCACCCGCCGGCGGGACCTCCGCCTCCGCCTAGGCAGCTTCGAGGATCTCGGCGGCCGCCCGCTCCCCCGAGCGGATGGCGCCGTCCATGAACCCGCCCCAGGTGGGCGAGCTCTC
>JBBASZ010000022.1:2098-21575 GCA_040398965.1 Solirubrobacteraceae bacterium
GCTCCCCCGAGCGGATGGCGCCGTCCATGAACCCGCCCCAGGTGGGCGAGCTCTCCGTCCCCGCCCAGTGGAGCGGCCCACAGGGCTTGCGCAGCGCGTCGCCGCCGGCGGTCAGCGCACCGGGCGGCGCAATCGCCACCGGGCCGCCGCCGCTCCACTCCTGGGCCGCCCACTGCCTCTCTGCCCATCCGGCCGGCTCGAGGGCCTTCGGGCCGTAGAGGCGAGCGAAGCCGGCCAGCACGTTGGAGCGGCGCTCCGCCTCGCCCATCGCCGCGCAGGTGCGGGCATCGTCCCCGCCGACGAAGCCGACAAGCACGCCGCGCGAGCCGTCGGGAGGCGAGAGGTCGAAGGTGATCGATGCGAGCGAAGCGTCGCTGAGCGACTCGCCGCTCAGCCCGTCCCTGCGCCAGAACGGCTCGTCGTAGACCGCGATCGCCTTGGTCAGGGCGCCCATCCGCATCCGCCGCTGGATCTCGTCGCGGCGGGCCGGCAGCGGCGGGCCGAAGGCAACCTGCTCGCAGAGCGGCGGGGCCGCCGTGACGATCACCCGTCCGGCGGTCACCCGCAGACCGTCGGCGTCGAGCACGGCGCCCGAGGCGCCCCACTCGATGGCGCGGACCGGCGCCCCGAACCTGGTCTTTCCCTCGAGCGGTGCCGCCACCCGCTCAGCGAAGTCCTGGGCGCCGAGGAGGAATCGGCGCTCCTGGGCGCCGCCCTCGGTATCGAAGAGGGAGCTCGTACCCCCGCCCCCGGCCACGTAGGCCATCGCGTAGAGGGCGGAGAGCTCGGAGGGCTCGGCGCCCCAGGTGGTCTTGCCGACGATCCCCATCACCGTGAGGGCGGTGCGGCCGAAGTGCCGGCTCCTGATCCAGTCGCCAAAGCTGATGGAGTCCAGGCGGGCGGCGTGGCGGTAATCCCAGGGCGCCTGGGTGTCGATCCGGCGGGCGTGCCGGTTCACCGCGGCCTGCAGCCGGCCCAGGCCGGCCAGGGCCAGGGGGCCCAGCCGCGGGACGGTGCCCGAGTAGCGGCGCACCTCGCCGTCGATGTCGATCTGGTTCTCCCCCTCGGCGTACTGGGGAAAGGTCTTCGCCCCAACCTCAGCGGCGAGCTCCAGTGCCCGCGTCTGGGTCGGGCCGATCCAGGTGCCCCCGAGCTCGAGCAGGGCGCCATCGCTCTCCCCCCTCTCGACCCGGCCGCCGACGCGGTCGCGGGCTTCAAGCACCACGACGTCCATCCCGGCGGCGGCCAGCGCCCGGGCCGCGGCGAGCCCGGCAAAGCCGGCTCCTACCACCGCAACGTCGGCGCTCATCTCCTCTGATTCGCCCATGGCCGACAAGCTAGCCGCCCGTGCCGGTGGTGTAACTTTGGCGCGTAAACGCAATTGAGGAGTGCACGATGGCCGAAGTTGTCCAGATCAGCGGTTCGACCGGAGAGGCGAAGATCAGGAACCCCCTGGCCGTCATCGTCCTCTCCTTCATCACCCTCGGGATCTACTTCTGGTTCTGGTGGTACTTCGTCAACCGGGAGATGGCCGAGTACGGCGAGGCCAACGGCACCGACGAGTGCGGCACCAGCCCGGGAACCTCGCTCCTGGCCGTGACGCTCGGGGCCTTCATCATCGTTCCGCCCTTCGTCTCGATCTTCAAGGGATTCAACCGCATGAACGCCGCCAACCGGCTGGCCGGCACCGGCGAGAAGATGGAGGCCGCCATCGGCCTGATCGCCTGGATCTTCGTGGCACCGGTCGGGATCTTCTTCTTCCAGTACTACCTCAACAAGGCCTGGCGCTCTATGGCCGCTGGCGGCACCGCCCCGGCGGTCGAGGCCGCGGCCGAGACGGTCGCCGTCGAGGCGCAGGCGCCCTCCGAGGCACCGGCCGAGCCCGGCCAGCAGCCGTAACGAGGCTCACATAGCCGGCGTCCGGATCCTGCGAGCCTGTCGGCATGTCCAAGAACGCAAAGATCGGGGTCCTGGTCGCCGCGGTGGCAGTCGTCGTGGCCGCCTTCGTGATCCTGCGGCCCGGTGACGACGGTGGCACGCAGGCAACCGGAACAACGTCGAACCAGGCCACCACCCCCCAGGCCATCACGACGCAACCGGAGAAGCCCAAGTCGGCGGTGGCGACGATCCGCATCTCCGGCGGCCAGCCGGTCGGCGGGGTGCGCGAGCTGACCTTCAAGGAGGGCGGCACGATCCGCTTCCGCGTGACCGGCGAGGCAGACGACGAGGTCCACCTGCATGGCTACGACATCGAGGAGCCGGTCGGGCCCGGAAAGGCGGCGAAGTTCAGCGTTCCGGCCACCATCACCGGCCGCTTCGAGGTGGAGCTGCACAACACCGCCACCCCGATAGCCGAGGTGACCGTCGAGCCCTAGGAGGCGTCGGTGCCCTCGCGGCGCGCCCTGATGGCCGCGGCGTGGGCGGGGAAACCCTCGTGCTCGGCCAGCGCGAGGACCGCGTCGCCGAGGGAATCGAGCGCCTGCTCGTCGGCACGGGCGATCGAGGTCTTCTTCATGAAGGTCTCGGCGGTGACACCTCCGGTGACCCGGGCAAACATGCCCGTGGGCAGCGCGGCGGGAACCCCGAGCACGTAGTTGGCCAGCGAGACCGGCGTGGACTGGCCGAGCAGGACCTCGCCGGCGTGATCGATGCCGGCGAGGACGGCCTCCTCGTCGCGGGCGACGATCTGCATGTGCTCGGGCGCGTAGATGTTGGCCACGGCGATCGCCTCGTCGAGGTCGTCGGTCAGCACGGCGCCACCGTTCTCGCCCAGCGCGGCGATCGCGTACGAGCGGCGCGGTTCGGGCAGCTCGGCCAGCTGCCGGGCCAGCTCCGGCTGGACCTCGCCGATCAGGGCCTCGGAGTCGGTCACCAGCACCGACGAGGAGTCGGGGCCGTGCTCGGCCTCGTTGAGCAGGTCGGCGGCCAGCAGGCGGGGATCGGCGCTGTCGTCGGCGAGGATCAGCGACTCGGACGGGCCGAGCAGCATCTGGGTGTGGCAGCCGTACTGCTGGCAGGCGATCTGCGCCGCCTGCACCGGCGGGCTTCCCGGGCCCAGGACCTTCCTGACCTTCGGGATCGACTCGGTGCCGAAGGCAAGGGCGGCGATCCCGGCAGGGCCGTTGACGCGGAAGAGGTTGGTAATGCCCAGCTCGGCGGCCACGCAGAGCACGGCCGGGTCGACCTCTCCCGAACCGCCGGGAACCGGCGGCACCACCACGGCCAGCTCGGGTACCCCGGCCACGACGGCCGGCGTTCCGACCTGCACGAGCACCGACGGGAACGAGCCCTTGCCGCTCGGGATGAAGAGCCCGGCGCTGGCGACCGGCGTCATCTTCTCCCCGACCATCAGGCCGGGAGCGATCTCGGTGCGCCACTCGCGCTCGCTAACCAGCTCCTCGTTGAAGGCGCGGACGTTGGCGATGCCGACGGCGATCGCCTCGAGCACCTCGCCGGAGACGTGGCTGCGAGCCTGCTCGAACTCCTCCTCGCTTACGCGCAGCCCGCCGGGAGCCACCTCGCAGCCGTCGAACTTCTCGAGCGCCCGGCAGACCGCCGCGTCGCCGTGCTCGCGAACGTCATCCACGATCTCGGCAACCGCCTCACGCAGGTGCGGGTCGAAGATCGCGCGGATGCCGCGCTCGAGCAGCTGGTCGCGCTGCTCTTCGCTGAGCCCGGACCAGCGGAGAACGCGCATCGGCGTTCCGTCGGCCATGGAGCTCAGTCGAGCGTGCCCTTGACGCCGGCGGTCATGCCGGCGCGGCGGGGGTTGGCGGTCAGGGCCGCGCGCAGAGCGCGGCCGAAGGCGCGGAAGCCGGCCTCCCAGGCGTGGTGCGGGTCGTGGCTGCCGTCGCGAAGCTCGAGGTGGACGGTGCAGCGGGCGCCCTGGGCAAAGCCCTCGAAGAAGGCGGCCAGGTCGGCCGAGAGCATGTCCTCCACGTTCTCCAGGGAGCCGGCGCCCTCTCGGGTTATGAAGCTGTTGGAGCGGCCCTCGAAGGAGACCTGCGCCAGCGCGCTGGCCTCGTCCATGACGGCCCAGGAGAAGCCGGAGGACTCGACCCCCTCCTCGATCCGGTCGCGGATCGCCTGGGAGGCGGCGGCCCCGAGGGCCAGCCCGGTGTCCTCGGTGACGACGTGGGTCAGCCGGTAGGTGCGCACGTCATAGGAGGCGTCGACGACGAAATCGCCGTACCAGCCGAGCATCTCGAGCATGTGGTCGAAGAAGGCAAGCGTCGTGGCCAGCTGCGGCTCGCGGCGCGGTCCGAAGTCCAGCCCGACCTCCACGAGGGCCTCGCGGCTCTCGCGGCGGGTGCGGTAGGTGTCGCCGTCGCGCTCGACGGCCATGCCCTGATAGTCGGCCATAAGGCCTCTGAATGTAGAGGGCCTCAGTAGAAGACGTAACGGAAGGCGGTTCCGTTGCAGAACCGGCGCAGCTTGATCCCAAGCACCGAGCCGTGGGAGCGGTTCTCGGAGCTGGGCACGTACTGGACGCTCGCCATCCAGCCGGTGGGATTGGTGCCGCGCGTCAGCCCCTTCCCCTTCCCTCGGCCGACCGCCGGGGGGTACTCGTCGCGGTCGAATCCGCTGCGGGTGAAGACGTTCTCCAGGAGCCGGTCGCGCCTGGCGTCGGAGCCGGCGCGGTTGACCTTCAGCACGCGGGGCCATCCGGCCCGGACGGCACGTGCGTAGTGGCGGAAGATGTTCGGGTACTTCGTCGAGCTGAAGCCGATCGGCTGGACCCCGCGCGGCCGGGTGCAGCCCTGCGGCGAGGAGCCGCTGTTGCCACCGCCCGAGCCGCCACCTGAATTGCCGCCGGCCTTCTTCAGGCACGGGCAGGGAAGCGACTCGCAGTAGATCCCGTCACCGTCGGCGTCGCGCGTGTCGGCGGCGCGCTGGGCGGCGGCCTGGTTGGGGTAGTCGGCGCAGGTCTTCGCCTCGGCCGGGGCGGCGCCCGCGAGCAGGAGAAGCCCGGCGACCAGGAGAGCCGCGGCGCCGAATGGCGCGTTTCGTGACAGGCCGGCAGCAAACATCGCCTCCGAGGTTACGGGTGGAGAAGGTCGGCGCAACCGCTGTCCCGGACCGCCTACTGGACACTACGTAGCCACCGCTCGGGTACGCTGCGGACTCCCCCGCTACCCGAAAGCCCCCATGACCCGACGCCTCCGCACCGCCACCCTGTTCGCCGCCGGCGCCGCCGCGCTTGCCGTCGGCGCCCCGGCCACCGCATCGGCCGAGCCCCGGCTGGAAGTCTCCAAGGCCAAGCTCAAGGCCTCCCTGAAGTGCTACGGCGACCAGAAGGCCCCGGGCAAGGTGCCGATCATGCTGGTCACCGGCACCGGCGCCTCGGGCCAGGAGGCCTACGCGATCGGCAAGGGCGCCTTCGACGCCTACGGCGCGCCGGTCTGCGCCGTCGACTTCCCCTACTTCACCACCGGCGACATCCACGTCTCGGTGCAGTACCTGGCCTACGGGATCCGCGAGCAGTACCGAATGGCCGGCCGGAAGATCGCGGTCTTCGGCATCAGCCAGGGCGGCCTCCTGCCCCGCGTGGCCCTGACCTACTGGCCGAGCCTGCGCCCGATGGTCACCGACGTGATCGCCGCCGCCGGCACCCAGCACGGCACCACGGCCGGCGCCGGGCAGGAGAGCACCTGCCGCACCAAGGGCTGCATCCCCGCCGGCTGGCAGCAGCGCGCCGGCTCGAAGATGCTGAAGACCCTCAACGGCTACCGCGACGAGACCCCGGGCCCGACCTCGTGGACCACGCTGCGCTCGGCCGACGACGAGACGGTCAAGCCCACTACCGGCCCGAACCCGACCTCATCGCTCAAGGGCGCGCGCAACATCCTCATCCAGGACGTCTGCCCCGGCCGGAAGGTGACCCACATCGGCACCGCGGTCGACTCGGTCAGCTTCGCGGCGATCCGGGACGCGATCGAGAACCCCGGGCCGGCCGACCCGGCCCGCTTCCCGGCCGACCTCTGCACCAGCCTCTTTGCGCCGGGCCTGAACCCGGCCTCGACCGGGAGCCTCGTCGGCGCGGCCAGCGGGCTCACCGGGGGTCGCAATGCGGGCGGCAACGGCGGAGCGCCGCTGGTCAGGGCCGAGCCGAAGGTTCCGTCCTGGGCCAGGAAGGCCGCGCGCAGCCGCCGCTAGCCGGGGCGCGAACCTGCGCTCAGGGTGCGCCCCAGCGACCGTCACCGTGGTCGCGGGTGCGCTCGTCCTCGACGGCCGGTGAGCCGTCGGGGTTGTAGCCGGCGTTGGTGAGCATCCGCCGAAGGTCGACGACCATCTGGGTGTCGATCTCCTTGTGGCGCGGGCGATGGAAGGTCTCGGTCTCGGGGCCGAGCGTGACCTTCACCTTCCCGTTGTGCTCCTCGTCGACATCCCCGACGTGCTGGAGCAGCGAGATGACGTGACGCCACTCGATGTTGTGGCTGGTCGGGTGGGCGAAGATCTGCTCGACGGTGTCGCGGTGGCGGCGGGTCAGCTTCTCGGACATGCGGCCATGCTACGGAATCGGGGCCGGGGCGGGCCCGTGCTCACCCGAAGATGCTCACCGCCCGCGCCGCCACCAGCAGGATCGTCAGCGCGGCGATGCCGGTCTCTGCCGCCATCAGGACCTTGGCCCGGCGCGACAAGGGGAGCGTGTCGGCGGCACTCCAGGCGATGGCGGTCACGAAGGCCAGGTAGACGTAGTCGAGGAGGCGGGGATGCCAGGCGTCGGGCCCTCCCGGCTTCTCGGCGTCGGGAAGTCGGGCCCGGCCGTCCTCGCCCATCTCGGAGAAGAGAAAGTCCCGGGGCCCGTCGGGGTTGAGCGCCCTCATGCGCGGCCCTCCGCCGTCGAGCTCCCAGAAGAGGAGGCCAAAGTTCAGGACCAGCGTCGCCAGCACGACGGTTGCCTCGGCGATCATCTCGGCGCCGGTGCGGACCTCGCCGGTGAAGAGCTCGAGTATCAGGAGGATCACCGTCACCGCATTCCACGCGGCGATCAGCGCAAGGAGCACGATCACCGTCGTGCGCCTGGAACCGTCCTCAAGAACATCGGGCTTGCCGGCCCGGTCCCTGGCAACGAGCGCAACGAGCAGCAGCTCGGGGAGCACCGGCACCCACCAGATCCAGCCGTGGACGTGGAAGAGCGTCCACCCGTTGCGCATGCTCACCCAGGCGAGGGCGATCTGCATACCCGCGACGATCGCAATCGCGACCGCAACCTCACGCTGCGTCTCGGCCGCCTCTCGTTCAAGCCCGGGGGAGATTCCCGGGCTTTCCTGGTCGGCCGCCACGGGCGTCAGTTGCTGTTACAGGCCAGGTCGTAGATCGCCTTGGGCACGTCGGAGGGCTCGGGGCAGACCTTCGCCCGGTCCTGCGGCACCCAGAACTGGCCCTCGGCCTCGAAGACCAGCGTCGTCGTGTACTGCTCCTGCCCCTCGCCGACATTGGCGAAGGCGACCGCCCATCCGTCGGCGCACTTGTAGCTGTCGGCGCCCGGGGCGAGTTCGGCCTTGCCGGACTCCTGGCTTCCGGTCTGCTCGACCGCCTTGGAGATCTCGCTTTCGGTGCACTTCGCCATTCCGGTGGTGACCATCGGCTCGGCCTGGGTGCTGCCGCCGCCGGTCGTCACCGGGACCGAAGCGGCCGGGGTGGTCGTCTCACCGCCGGAGTCGTCAGATCCCCCGCAACCGGCCACCGCCAGGGCCACGGCGGCGACAGCGAGGATTACTGGAAAAGTTCGCGTAGCGCGCATGATCAAAAGGTAACCGGGACACAGGTCGCACCCGGCGAGCGAACACTGGTTGAATGTAAACACGACGTTCCCTGTAGAGGAGAGAGCCGTGGAGACCGTAAGAACGCCCGACGAACGTTTCGCCGACCTGCCCGGCTACCCGTTCGAGCCCAACTACGTGGAGATCGACGACGGTCAGGGCGGCTCGCTGAGGATGCACTACGTCGAGGAGGGCCCGGCCGACGGCGACGTGATCCTCCTGCTCCACGGCGAGCCCACCTGGTCGTACCTCTACCGGAAGATGATCCCCGGGTTGGCGGCTGCCGGCCACCGCGTGATCGCCCCCGACCTCGTCGGGTTCGGGAAGTCCGACAAGGTCGTCGGGCGGGAGAACTACTCGTACACCAGGCACGTGCACTGGGTTGAGGCCTTCGTCGAGGCGCTCGACCTGCACGGCATCACCCTCTTCGGCCAGGACTGGGGCAGCATCGTCGGCCTGGCGGTGGCCACCCGGATGGAGGACCGCTTCGACCGGATCGTCATGGCCAACGGGACGATCGCCGACCCGCGCCGCATGGAACGGATGGTGCAGGTGCTCCAGGACTCACCGATGCCCGAGGCCTTCGCCGCGTGGCAGGCGTTCGTCGCGGCGGCCGACGAGCTCGACGTGGCAATGATCATGGCCGGCGGTCCCGAGGGCGCCGATCCGATTCCCGGCTTCGACCCGGGCCTGACCCCCGAGGAGGCAGCCGCCTACCAGGCCCCCTACCCCGATCCCTCCCACCAGGGCGGTGTCCTGGCCTTCCCCGCCCTCATGAGGCCGCAGGGCGAGGACGATGACGTCTACGGCATCTGGACTGCGGCCTGGGAGGTCCTCGACCGCTGGGAGAAGCCTTTCCTGTGCCTCTACGGAAAGCTCGACCCGATGATCGGCCACTTCGATGCCGTGTTCATCGAGAGCGTCCCCGGAACGAAGGGCCTCCCCCACCAGGAGTTCGCCGAGGCCGGCCACTTCATCCAGGAGGAAGAGCCCGAAGCTCTCGTGGCCGCCATCAACGACCTGATCGCCTCCACCCCGACCGGCTGAAGCGGTTAAACCCCAACGGGAATTGCGACATGACCGCACCTAAACCTGAAAGGCTGTGTTCCCTATGACGATGAGCCTAAGCCACGCGCGCAATGCCTCCCTGGCCCTGGTCGCCTTCCTGGCCGCTACCGCCCTGGTCGTCGCCCCCGCCGATGCCCGCAAGGCCGGCAACGGCAAGCAGCCCAACGTCGTCGTGATCATGACCGACGACCAGAGCCTCAACGACCTGGACAAGATGCCCAACACGCAGAAGCTCCTGGTCAGGCAGGGCACAAGCTTCAAGAACGCGATCACCTCCTTCCCGCTCTGCTGCCCGGGGCGCGCCACCTTCATCACCGGCCAGTACGCCCACAACAACGGCGTGATCGGCAACTTCTATCCGTACGGCTGGTACGGGATGCCCAACCGGGAGAACATCCTCCCCGCCTGGCTGCAGAGGTCCGGCTACCGCACCGGCATGGTCGGCAAGTGGCTCAACGGCTACGGGGCGAAGAACCTCAAGGGCGAGAAGCCGAAGGGCTTCGACGTCTGGCGCGGCCTGCTCGACGTCTCCGCCTACGACTACTACAACTTCGTGATGAGTATCGACGGCAAGAAGGAGAAGATCTGGGGCGACAAGACCTTCGCCCGCAAGCTCGTCCAGTTCGGCCAGATCCAGACGATCCCGCGCGAGGAGCCGGTCATCCGCACCGTCTTCGCCCGCCTCACCGAGCTCTTCGGCCCCGGCCCCTACGGCCCGGGTGACTGGGGGACCGAGAAGAACTCCGACTACAGCGTCGACGTGACCGGCAAGGTCTTCACCGACCTGCTCGCCGACGAGAAGAGCCAGAAGAAGCCCTTCTTCATGTGGTGGTCGCCGGCGGCCCCGCACCGCGAGGACGTCTCCACCACGCTGATGGGCCGCCCCGGCGCCGACCCGCGGCCGCCGAAGCGTTACGTGGCGAGGTCCAAGAGCTACCGGATGCCCAGGCCGCCGAGCTTCAACCAGGCCCAGGACTCCTTCTCGAAGCTGCCGACCAACATCCGTGACAACCCGGTCCTGCGCAACCCGATGACCGAGGCGCAGGTCGCCGACCTCGAGGACAACTATCAGGGCCGGATCGGCTCGCTCCTCGCCGTCGACGACCAGGTCAAGAACATCGTCTCGACCCTCAAGAAGACCGGCCAGTACAAGAACACGATGTTCGTCTTCACCTCCGACAACGGCTGGCTCAACGGCGAGCACCGCATCCCCGGGGACAAGTTCCTCCCCTACGAGGAGTCGCTCAAGACCCCCTTCGTGATCGCCGGCCCGGGCGTTCCCAAGGGCCGCACCGTCGAGGGCCAGGTCTCCAACGTCGACTTCGCCGCGACGATCCTCGACGCGACCGGCGCCAGGGCCGGCCGCACCCAGGACGGGATTTCGCTGCTGCCGGTGGCCAGGGACCCGTCGAAGCTGCCCGACCGCACGCTTCTGGTCGAGGCGCCGGAGCCGCTCTTCGCAAGCCCGTCGATGCCCCAGCAGTGGGACCAGCCCTATCGCGGGGTGCGCACCTCCAACTGGAAGTTCGTGGTCTGGAACAAGACCGGCGAGGAGGAGCTCTACGACCTGAAGAACGACCCGTACGAGCTAAACAACATCGCCGCCGACCCGGCCTACGCAGCCATCAAGGCAGGGCTCGCGGCCAAGCTCGAGCAGCTGAACAGCTGCGCCGGGGCAGCCTGCTCGGCCGTGCCCGCCGGCTGACTCAGAGGTCGATCCGGCGCAGCTGGCGCAGCGCCAGCAGGCCGAACAGGAGGATCATCCCGGCCAGGGCCAGCAGGCCCGGCCAGGTATTGGCCCAGCTGGGCTCGATTCCCGAAACCGTTGCCTGCCGGGCCATCTGCAGCACGTAGGTGACGGGGTTGTATTCGGCAAAGGTGCCCAGCCAGCCCTGCAGGAGCACCAGCGGCGTGTAGGCGGTCGAGAGGAAGACGGCAATGAAGACCCCGTTCTGGATCGCCGGGCCCACCTGCTGGGTGCGGGCACGCAGCGCCAGGGTGATCCCCCAGAACGAGGCGACCACGCTGAAGGCGATCGCCGCGAGGTAGAGCATCGCCAGCCCGTAGACGCCGCCGGTAAGGCCGGGCCCGAGCAGGAGGCCAACGGCAAGGATCACCGTGGTGGGCACCAGCGAGCGGGTCACCGCCGCCATCACCGGGCCCAGGAGAAGCAGCGGCCGCGGAGCCGGCGAGCTGAGCAGCCGGTCGAACCAGCCGCGCTCGATGTCACGTGCCAGGTTCGCTCCGGTCGCCCCGCCGGCAAAGCCTGCGCCCTGCAGGCAGGAGAGCGGGATGATCCAGTTGATATAGGAGTCGGTCGGGAAGCCCGGCAGGCTTGAGAGGTCGCCGAACTGGCCGGTGATCCCCAGCAGGAAGATGATCGGGGCGATGGTCGTGGGCAGCAGGCCGCCCTTGACCCGCGCCAGCTCGAGCAGCGAGCGCTGCCACATCGCGTAGCCGACGCCGCCGGCGTAGGCCAGGCCGCGCGTGTTGCGGGTGCCCATCTCCCGCGTGCTCACGTCTTAACCCTCGCCCGCATCGCCCAGACCGCCAGGGCGAACATCGCCACCAGCAGGGCGATCGCCGAGACGAAGCCGAGCGGCACGCTGCCCAGCCCCGGCGAGTCGAACAAGGCCCCGCGCATCCCCTCCACCACGTAGGTGAGCGGGTTGTAATCGGAGATCCCCTGGAGGGTGGGGTTGAGGTAGTCGTGGGGCAGGAAGGCCGGCGCGGTGAAGAGCAGCACGAAGACGATCGGGAAGAGGTTCTGCAGGAGGGAGAGCGAGCCGGTCTTCAGGGCGATAGAGGCGCCGAGCGCCGCGGCGGCACCGGCGCTGAGTGCCGCCAGGGCAACCACCGCCATGGCGCCGGGCAGGCCGCCGGTGAAGTCGGCGCCGAAGGCCAGCGCGACGAGGAGGAAGAGGACCGCCTGGAAGACCCCGATCCCCATCGTCCCCAGCACCCGGCCGGCGACGATGCTCGCCCGGTTGATCGGGGCGGAGAGCAGGCGGTCGAAGAAACCGCCCTCGATCTCGTCGGCGACGGCGATGCCGGCCATCAGCCCCACCAGAAGGGCTCCCTGGATGATCGTCCCGGAAACCACGAAGCCCACGTATGAGCTCTGCACCGGGAACCCGGGCAGCTCCTGGGCCGCCGAGGTGCCGCTGGCGATGACCACGAGGAGAAGCAGCGGCAGGACGAACGAGGGCAGCAGGAACTGGACCCGCCGCAGCGTTATCCGCAGCGCACGCCCGGCCAGGGCGAGCGTCACCCGCCACTGCGTCACGGCCCGGTGCTCGAGCACGGCGTCGGTCACGGCTGGGCGTCTCCGCCGTCTTCCTCGGACTCGGCCGGGTGGCCGGTCACGGCGAGGAAGACGTCGTCGAGGCTGACCTCCTCGAGCTCGACGGCGTCGACCTCCACGCGGGCCTCGTCGAGCGAGCGGACGATCGGGGCGATCGCCCTGGCCCCGAGGGGAGTGCGGACATTCAGGCCGCCGCCGCTGCGGTCGCTCACCTCGCCGTGGGCGGCCAGGACGCGGCAGGCCTCGTCGTGCTGGGCCGGGTCGATCAGCTTAACCATCAGCGCCGGGTTGCCGACCAGCCGCTTGAGCTCGTCGGGCGTTCCCTCGGCGACGATGTGGCCGCGATCGATGATCCCCACGCGGTCGGCGAGCTGCTCGGCCTCCTCCAGGTACTGGGTGGTCAGGAATACGGTCGTGCCGTCGTCGTTGAGCGATCGCACCTCGCGCCAGAGGGCGTTGCGGCTGACCGGGTCGAGCCCGGTGGTCGGCTCGTCGAGGAAGAGGACGGCCGGGCGGTGCACGAGCGCCATCGCGAGGTCCAGGCGCCGGGTCATTCCGCCGGAGTAGGTCTGCAGCCGCCGGTCGCCGGCCTCGACGAGGTCGACCCGCTCGAGCAGCTCGGCGGCCCGCTCGCGCGCCTCCTCCCGGCGCAGCCCGTGGAGGGCGCCCTGGAGCTGGAGCAGCTCGCGCCCGGTCATCAGCGGGTCGAGGGCGGCCTCCTGCAGGGCGACGCCGATATTCCGTCGTACCTCGGGGGCTTGCCTTACGACGTCGTAGCCGGCGACCAGTGCCCGGCCGCCGGTGGGCCGCAGCAGCGTGGTGAGGATCCTCACCGTGGTCGACTTGCCGGCCCCGTTGGGCCCGAGGAAGCCGTAGATCTCCCCCGGCTCGACGATCAGGTTTACGCCGTCGACCGCCTTGAGTCCACCCTTGTAGGTGCGCTCGAGGTTCTCTACGAGGACCGCCGCGTCGCCGGTTGCCTGCCCCGCGCTGGATTCGGGACGCGGCGGGACGGCGGGATCGGGCACCCCGACACCCTAGCCCGCGTCACGGAGCCAGCGGCGTGCCCTCCTGGGGCTCGCTCGGGCGCGGCGGGTGGAAGATCGCCACGTAGCGCGAGCGCAGCAGGGAGCCGCCGACGGCGACGAGCGCCGCCAGCCCGGCGGCGCCGAGGAAGATCGCCGAGAAGTGGCCGGTGTCGGCCAGCGGGGCCGCGGCGGCGCTGGCCGCCGCGCCGCCGAGGAAGACCGAGGCGGCGAAGAAGGAGATGGTCATCGCCCGCGCCTGCGGGAAGACCTGGGTGGCCCAGAGCTGCATCGTCGAGTGGAGGAAGCCGAAGCCCGCCCCCAGGGCCAGCGCCGCGATGACCGCGGTCACGACGACGGTGTTGATCCCGGCCAACGCCAGCCCGACCGCGGCCACCCCGGCGCCTCCGGCGATCAGCAGCGGCGAGCTGACCCGGGTGATCGAGCGCGTGACCAGCGGCGTGCAGGCCACATTCCCTATCCCGAACCCGGCCGCCGCCGACCCGGCGATCGCGGCGCCGACCCCCTGGTCCTGAAGGGAGGCGGAGATGAAGGTCAGCGCCCCGAAGATCACGCACCCTTCGAGAAAGGCGATCGCCCAGACGGTCAGGACCCACGGCCGGCGCAGGGCGCTGGCCGCCTGGCGCGCGAAGGAGTGCTCGGAGGGCTCGTGAGCGGGCTCCGGCATCCCGCGCAGGAACACCGAGACTGAGGCGGCCAGGACGGCGGTCAGGGCGAACGCCACGCGCCAGTCGAGCACCTGCGCGCAGACCCCTGCCGCGATCGTCGCGACGGCGATGCCGCCGGTCGCCCAGGCCATCACCAGGGCCAGGGCGTGCTGGCGCGGCTGGTGACCGCTCACGGCGTCACCGACATAGACGACGGCGGTCGGCGCAACGGCTGCGAAGAACGCTCCCGCCAGGAACCGGGCAGCCACCAGCACGCCGAAGCTCGGGGCGACTGCGGCCAGCACGGCGCAGAGTCCGCCGGCGGCGACCGCCACGCGGATGATCGGCGCGCGGCCGTGGCGGTCCGACATCCCTCCCCAGAACGGCTGCATCAGCCCGTAGGTGACGAAGTAAGCGCTGGCCGCCAGCGCGGCGGTGCCGAGCGGCACGCCGAAGCTGAGCCCGATCGGCACCAGCAGCGGCGGGATGGTGAAGCGGTCGAAGCTCGCCAGGAACGAGGCGGAGCGCAGCCGGCGCTGCGCTGCGGCGAGGTCGATCGTCACGGCCGCCACGTTATCCACCGTTAGGGTGGGCTCGATGCGGCCCCGGCTCCCCCAGAACATCGCCGACGTGAGCACCCCGTACCGCTCGCCGGCCCCCTACACGGTGATCGTCGCCACCCTGCTGGTCCTCTTTCTGGGGACCCTGGCCACCATCTTCCACAAGCCACTCATCGTTCCGCCCATCGGCCCGACGATCTTCATCGTCCTCGCCTTCCCGCTCGCCCAGGAGGCCCAGCCCCGAAACGCACTCTGCGGACACCTTCTGGGCATAACGGCCGGGGCGCTCGCGCTCGTCATCTTCGGACTCCTCGACACCCCGCCGGACCTCAGCGACCTGGGTACCAGCCGGCTGATGGCCGTGACCCTCGCCATGGCCCTGGTACTCACCGCCCTCACCTCCCTGCGCGTCCTTCACGTTCCCTCGGTGGCCACCGCCCTGCTTGTCTCCCTCGGCCTGCTTCGCGAGCCCGAGGACTGGGTGGCCCTGATGGTCGCGGTCGTGATGGTCCTCGCCGTCGCGCTGGTGCTGGCGCGCCTGCGCGGCGTGCCGATGCCCCTCTGGTCGCGCTCCGAGGCGCCGCGGATGGCTGCCAGCGAGGAGAGCGAGCGCTAGGCGGGCAGCTTCCACGGCCCGGCCCGCCGGCTCCCGTCCGCCCCTGCTGCGATTTTTGAACGGTGGAGGTCGGCGTTCAGCTGATGGAGGACATCGCCCGCTGGATCGAGTGGATCGGCGTGGCGATCCTCGTCGTCTCGCTCGTCCTTTCCCTTCTGCGCGCCGGGGCCGCGTTCCTGAAGAAGGCGGCTCCCTCGGAGATCTACGTCGGCACCCGCTCGTTCCTGGGGCGCGGCATCCTGCTCGGCCTCGAAGTCCTGATCGCCGCCGACCTGATCCGCACCGTCGCCGTCGACCCCACTCTCGACAACGCTTTGAGCCTCGGCCTGATCGTCCTGATCCGCACCTTCCTGAGCTTCTCGCTCGACATCGAAATTACCGGCCGCCTGCCCTGGCGGCAGGGTGGTTCGGGCGAGGGTGGCTCGGGCAAGGGAGCCTCGCCGGCCCGGGACGCGCCCGGGCCGGACTCGGGCTCCTGAGCGCCTAGTTGCGCTCGGGCGTCGTGGTGGTGTCGTCCTGCTCCTGGCCGCCGGGCTGTCCGGGAGCCTGGTCGTAGTAGCCACCCTGCGGGCCACCCATCGGGCCTCCGCGGCCGTCCATGCCCGGGCCGCCGCGATGTTCCATCCGCGGGCCGCCGCCCATGTGGCCACCGTGGGGACCCTTGCCGTGATGGCCGTCGCCGGCGATCGCCACGACCAGCGCGATGACGCTCAGCACGAGCGCGAGGCCGGCGGTCACGGCGAGGAGCGCCTTCTGGGTCTGCTCGGAGAGCCCACTGCGCCCGCCTCCGGCGGCCACGGCCTCGGCGCCCGCCGCCTCCTCGGCGGGGAGCTTCTCGGTCGGGGCACCCGACGGGTCCTGGGGATTTGCGGGAGTGCTCATTGGATTCCTTTCCTGAAGGGGTTGACGATCTCCTCCGAGATCTCGCGGACCCGATGTAAGCGCCGCACTCTGAGAAAGTCCTTAGAGGCGTTGGTCTAGGGTCCGCTGCGTGAGCGCCCATCCGGCCACGAGCCCAAAGCCCCCGGCGACACAGGCGCCCGACGGCGAAAAGCCGCCGCTCATGTGGGGCATGGTCGCCGTCGCCGTGCCGGTCATGGGGCTGGCCGCCGGCGGCGCGGCGCTCATCGGCGAATCCAAGAACGCCCTCGGCGCGGGCCTGATCGCGCTGCTTACGGTCATCGCCGCCCTGGCCACCACGAGAGAGACTCCCTGGCGGGCGGCGACGATGATCGGCGGGGCGACCTTCGTGATGCTGCTGCTGGCCACCGCGACGATCTCCATCCCGGTGTTGGCCGGGCTATCGATGTTCACGGTGGCCTTCCTCGGGGCGATGATCGGCGGAGCCGGCCAGGCCCTGTCGGTGGCGGGGATCTTCGTCTCCATGGCCTACCTGCTGCCCGCGGCCACCGGAATCGCCAGGGACCTCTCCTTCGTCAAGGCGGTCGAGCTGGGTCTGGTCGGCCTCGGGGCCGCCTTCCTGGCGATCCTGGTGATCACCGCGATCCGTGCCGTCAGGGGTCGCGAGGAGCAGGACGGCGATGGCCGCGGCGGCGGTCGGGCCGCGGACGAAGCAGGCCCCGCCCCGGCTTCGGCAGGCCCCGATGCCCCGTCTGCAGCCTCCCAGTTTCGGGCCGCGTTGAGCCTCAGGAACCAGACCTTCCGCTACGCGCTGAGGCGCGCGATCGCCCTGGGCATCGCGATGGGGATCTACGCCGCCACCGAAAACCACAACGTCTTCTGGGTCATGCTCACGATCTTCATCGTCCTGCAGCCCGACCGGGCCAGCAGCTGGCACAAGGCGCTGAGCCGCTCCATCGGGGTGATGGTGGGCGCGATCATCGTCGCCGGCCTCGGCCAGTTCCTGCCCTCGGAGGTGATCATCGGGCTGGCGATCGTGGTCCTGCTCGTGGGGTTCGCCTGGTACCAGCGCAGCTACACGGTCTTCGCGGCCGGGCTCAGCTTCACCGTGGTGGCGATCTTCGGCTCCTCCGACGGCAGCTTCGCCAACTGGGCCGTGCTGCGGATCGCCGACACTCTGGTCGGCGTCGCTATCGCCCTGCTGGCCGGCTATCTCGTCTTCCCGGACCCCTGGTGGCGCAAGGGTCAGGAAGCGAAGGTCACTCCGGGTTCTGCTTGAGGTAGTCGACCATCGTCGCGTAGACCTCGCGCGGGACGCCCGACGGGGAGATGATGCCGCTGTCCCAGTTGCCGTTCGGCGGCGCCTGCCACTGGTAGATGTAGACGCGCTTGACGACCGGGTACTGGCGCGGGAGCGGCCCGGTCAGCCAGTTGAAGACCTTCACCTGCTGGGCCTGGCCCTTCTTCCAGGTGCGTGAGTTCTTGCCGGTTCCCCTGATCAGGCCGCCGGTCTCGACGATCCACACCTGCGCCCGGGCCTTCTTCGCGGCGACCAGGAACGGCTTGCCGTTCTTGACGCGGAAGCGGTTGGCGTCCATGTAGTTGTGCATCAGCCAGATCTTCGGGCGCTGGCTGCGCGGCAGGTAGCTCAGGTACTTCTTGAACCAGGGGCCAATACTGGTCTCGTCGAGGACGGTCGGCGAGGCAACCGTGCACTTCGGGGCGGCCTTCTTGCAGGCGGCGTTGAGCGTCTTCGTCCAGCCGGCGACGAGCTTGGGGTTGTTCTTGGTGAAGTTGGTGAGGTTGGCCTCGTTCCAGGGCGACCAGTACTTCACGGTCGGATAGCGCTTGATCAGGGCGGCGACTGCGCGCTTGTAGGCCGAGGCGCTCGGGCGGCCGCTGTTGCGGGAGCCGATCACCGCAATCGGCTCTACGCCGTCGGCCTTCATCGCATTGATGACGTTGTCGGCGTCGGTGCGGCGAAAGCCGGTCGTCGTCGCCGCATTCCACGGGATCGTCACGCGCCCGTAGGTGATTCCCATCACCTTGAAGAGGGGGTTCTGGAAGGCGCTCCCGTTCTGGTCGGCCAGGCCGACCTTCGGTGGCGCGGCGCTGGCCGCCGGGGCAACGACGGCACCGATGACGAGGATGGACGTGAAGAGGCGTGCGATGGAAGGCATCAGGATCAGAAACTAAGGCTAGGCCAGGAAGTTGCGGTCGCGCGCCGTTACGGGTTATTCCGAAGAGCGCCGCGGCCCGGGGGCGATGCGTAACTTTCGCTCCCTGCCATTGTCTTACCGGTGATGGCCCTTTCGACGCGCCTGCGGCTCCTCCTTGGCCTGGTTGGCGCCGCCGGCGTCCTGGCCCTGCTGCCGGCCGTCGCCACCGCCCAGTCGGAGTTCGAGCTGCGGCCCTACGTAATCGGTGGCACGCCCGCCACGGCAGGCGAGTGGCCCTCGATCGCTGCGCTGATCTCCAGCAGCCAGCCCAGCGCGCTCAACGGCCAGTTCTGCGGCGGCACGCTCGTCGGCTCAAGGTGGGTGCTCACCGCCGCCCACTGCGTGGTCAACGACAGCGGCTCGGTGGTTTCTGCGAATTCCATCGACGTCGCGGTCGGCGCAGTGAAGCTGAGCGAAGTGACCGCCGCCCAGCGGATCCGGGTCAGCGAGGTCTACCCCAACCCCGGGTACTCACCGAGCCGGTTTGGGAATGACGTCGCGCTGCTCAAGCTCTCGAGCGACTCCAGCGCGCCGACCATGGCGATCATCCCCCCGGGGGACGACGCGCTGGTGGCCTCGGGGCGGGCCGCCAGGGTGGCCGGCTGGGGCTGCGCCGCGCTCCCGGTTGGCAGCCCGCCCGAGTGCCCGCCGGGCGGCTTCCCCGACCAGCTCCAGCAGGCGGCGGTGGCGATCCAGTCCAACCTTTCCTGTTCCACGGCCTACGGCTCGGCCTTCGACGGCACGGAGATGATCTGCGCGGGGTTCGGCACCCCCAACGCCTGCTTCGGTGACAGCGGCGGCCCGCTCACCATCACCGGCTCGACGGGAACACCGGTCCTGGTCGGTGACGTCAGCTTCGGCGACGAGCACTGCGCCGGGGCCTCCGACCGGGGTGTCTACGGACGCCTCTCGGCCTACCGCTCCTGGATCGCAAGCGTGATGGCTGTCGGAACGCCGTCGGCCCCGCCGGTCTCGGTGACCCGAGGGCCCCGGCAGGGCCAGCTCACCGTCAAGTGGAGCGCGCCCTCCAGCGACGGCGGAAGCGCGATCACCGGGTACCGGATCACGTCGGCCCCCGCGATCGGGGCCGGCTCTGTGACCGTGCCACCAGGAGAGCGCAGCTACACCTTCAGCAACCTGGACCTGTCGACGAAATACGCCTTCGAGGTTCGCGCCCAGAACGTCGCCGGCGAGAGCAGCGAGTCGCGCACCGCCGAGACGCCACCCGGCATCAACACCTCCGCGACCTTCTGGCGCCCCACCGCCGGCGACCTTCCCGGCGCGCTCGAAAGGGGCGTACGGGAGAGCGTGCGCTGCACCCGGTCCTGCACCGCACGCCTGAGCCTGCGGATCTCCGCGGCCACCGCCGCCCGCTACGGCCTCGGCTCAA
>JBBASZ010000023.1:0-17061 GCA_040398965.1 Solirubrobacteraceae bacterium
GTCGGTGCCGGCGCCGGGTTGGTGCCGCCGGCGTAGGCGCCCCAGATCCTCGAGAACTCGAAGGCCTGCTGGCTCACGCCGCTGCAGTAGTTGCCGGTGACCGTGGTCGGCGACGGGCACTGCGAGTCACGGTTGAGCGACCACATCGCGATCCGCCCGATCGACTTCGACTTCGCGAAGTCGAGCACCTTCCGTGCGTCGGAGGTCGAGAAGATCTCCTTCGGGTTGTCGTTGATGCCGATCATCGGGGTGATCCCGACCATCTTCCAGAGCTGCGCGTCGCTGCGATTCGGGTATACCGAGGCGAGCTGCCCCTTGAGGCTGTTGCCCGCCTGGATCGCCAGGTCGCCCATCTTCCCGTTGACGTCCAGCGACGGGTCGAAATAGTCCATCGCCATGACGTTGACCACGCTCACGTCGACGCCCTTGGCCACGGCCCGGCGCAGCACGTTCATCCCGTCTGCGGTAAGGCCGGTGGGGAGGACCGGGAGCGTCAGCGAGACCGTCAGGGGCCTGCCCTTGGCCGCCGCATCCTTCTGGACCTGCGCCACCGCCTCGAAGCGGCGGTCGAGCGAGGGGTTGTCGGCCTGGTCTGCGCCTTCGACGTCGAAGTCGATGCTGCGCAGGTTGTAGGCGTCGATCACGGCCTGGTACTGCCCGGCCAGCGCCGAGGCGCTGGTGCAGGTACGGGCCAGTTCCTGGCCGGCCGCACCGCCGAAGGAGACGATCGGCTCGGCGCCGGCGGCCCGGGCCTCGCTGATCACCTGGCGGGCGTCGAACCACTCGTCGGATGAGTTCAGGCCGTAGTAGCCGCCCCAGGAGGCCTCGCAGGCCTTGCCGCTGACGATGAAGCCGAGCGAGACCGCCTTGGCGCCCGACTGCCGGATTGCGTTGGCATTGGTGACCTTCGACTGGAGGGTCATGTCGACGTAGGGGGCGAAGCCCTGCTGAGTGGCGCCGCCGGGCTCGGCGTACGGGATCGGCTCGCGCCTGATCAGCTGCGACAGCAGGCCCATCTTGGAGGCGTTTACCGTCTTCCAGTCGTCCTGGAGCACGCCGCCGGTGTCACCGGAGTTGGGGTTCCAGGCCCAGAAGGTCCAGCTGATGCCCTTCCTGCCCATGTAGTCGGCGAACTGCCGGATCCAGCGGCCCTCGACGGTGTCGGTGCCGACGTTCTTGGCGCCGAACTCACCGACGAGGATCGGCGCGGTGCCGGACTCGTGGATGTATCCGAAGCCCTTCTGCCAGCGGTCGGCGAGGATCGACTGCACGTTCGGGTCTGAGAACCAGGGCTGGGCGTAGACGCCGGGGCCGTACTCGTGCGGCGAGTAGACCAGGCGGTTGGCGACGTTAAGGCGCACCGGGTGGTTGCGCACGCCCTCGAGGTTTCCGCCCCACCAGTGGCGGTCGAGCTGCTGGCCGCCGGCGACGGGGCCTTCGATGCCCTCGACGATGACCAGCCAGTTGGGTGCCGCAGCCAGGACGGTGTTGCCGCCGCGCTCGGCGGCACGGCGCCAGTCGTTGGCCTGGCCGGTGCCCCAGGTGGCCTCACCATGGGGCTCGTTCTTGAGGTCGGCGCCGACGACGTTCTTCCTCGAGGCGTAGCGCGTGGCGAGGTCCTTCCACGTATTGACCCAATCGTCCTCGGTGAAGCCGCCGAGCCCGTACCAGAGCGGGTGCATGAAGGAGTCGTCGGTCGTGGAGTGGTTGTCGAGGATGACCATCAGGCCCTGCCTGTCGGCCTCGGCGATGATCTCGTCCATTACCTGCTGCGGCGTCTTGCCGGCCAGGGCGGCGTTGCGCCCGTTGCCGTAGTCGATTCCGCTGGTGGTCTGTGACCTGAGCGCCTGCAGCGAGAACGGGAGGCGGACCGTGTTGAAGCCCTGCCCCTTGATCTGGGCGAGCATGTCCTTGTAGTCGCGGGTCCAGAGTCCGTGCGGGGCGTGGTTGGAGGTCTCGAAGCCGAACCAGTTGACGCCCTGGAGGACGACCTCCTGGCCGCCCGAGTCGACGATCTTGGCGCCCTGGGTCTTCAGCGGGAGCTGCGGTTCTGCGGCCGACGCGGCGCCAGTGAATACGAGCGCTGCGACAAGCGCCGCGGCCGCGGCGAGCGCGGTGCGGATCGGGTTTGTGAACCGGGGTGTGCTGTGGTGCCTCATGGTCTCTCCTGGCCCCGCAGGGCGGTAGAAAACAACTGTTGTGGGAAATACAACAGTTGAGGAGGCCATTCGTTACGCGGATTTCGCAAATTCTTTTCCCGGGCCCCCGATTCCCGGGCCCAGGCACGAAAAAGGCCCCGTGCCGCGAGGCGACACGGGGCCTGGTTTCCGCTCTCGGGTTCCGGCTACTTGGCCGGCGGGACGAGAACCCCGTCGATGATGTGGACGACACCGTTGGAGGTTTCGATGTCGGCCTTCTCGACGGTCGCGTCGTTGACCTTGACCGTGCCGCCCTTGATCGAGACGGTCAGGTCCTGGCCCTCAACCGTCTTGAGCTTCTGGCCGTTCTTGAGGTCGGCCGAGGTGTAGGTCCCCGGAACGACGTGGTACGTGAGCACCTTCGTCAGCTCGTCCTTGTTGGCCGGCTCGAGGAGCTTGTCGACGGTCGGCTGGATCTCCGCGAACGCCTCGTTGGTCGGGGCGAAGACCGTGTACGGCCCTTCGCCCTCGAGCGTCTCCACCAGGTCGGCGGCCTTGAGCGCCGCTACCAGCGTCGACAGGTCGGGCGTGGCGGCAGCTGCCGCGGCGATCGTCTCGCCGGACGTGGCCGCCGGGGCGGTAGTGGCCGCGGTGGTGGTGTCACTGTTGTCGTCACTGCCGCACGCCGCCAGGGTCAGCCCTGAAACTGCGAGCACTGCGGTCAGTGCAATTGCCTTCATCTTCATCTCTTGCCTCCGGGGTTGGTTGACTTGCCGCTCCTACGACCGCCGGGAGGCAGGGGATCGCGTCTTTATGAACTTTTAGGCGTGTGGGCCCGCCCAAATACCCCAAAGGAGGGGTGTGGGTAGCTAATTCAGCGGGTTTCCCGCAGGCACTCGACGAGGGTTTCCTCGTCCAGGCCGGCGGCGCGCAGGACCGCCTCGGAGTGCTCTCCGAGGCGCGGCGCCGCGGCGCTGGTGCGCGAAGGGGTCTTCGAGAAGTGAATGGCCGGGCCGAGCGTCCGGATCGTGCCGGCGGTCGGGTGCTCGACCTCGGCGAGCACCCCGCTGCTGAGCATCTCCGGGTCGGCCATCAGGTCGGTCAGCTCCTGGACCTGGGAGCAGGGCACCCCTCCGGCTTCCAGCTCCGCAAGCCACTCGTCCCGCGGGCGCGTCGCGAAGCGCTCGGACAGGAGCGGGAGCAGGGTTTCGCGGTTGTCGACCCGGGCCGGGTTGGTGTGGAATCGCTCGTCGTCGATCAGCTCGTCGAGCCCAAGCACCTGGCAGAGGGCCGTCCAGTTGGCCTTCGAGACCACGGCGATGGCCAGCCAGGTGCCGTCGGAGCCCTGAAAGGCCTGGTAGGGGATGGTGTCGTCGAATGCGGGAAGCTCCATCACCTCCGGGTCGACGATCACGCGGTAAGCCTGCGCGGTGAGGATCGCCTCCAGGAGCGAGACGTCGACCCTCTGGCCTTCGCCGGTCTTCTCCCGCACGTAGAGGGAGGCGAGGATTCCCTGCACTGCCTGGGCGGCCGCGTAGGTGTCGGCGACGGTGATGCAGGCCAGCCGGGGCTCGCCGTCCAGGTGGCCCTGACGGGAGAGAACCCCGGTCAGGGCCTGGAGGATCAGGTCGAGCGCCGGCTTACGGTCGAACTCCTCGGCCGGGCCGAAGCCGGAGATCGAGCAGTAGATCATTCGCGGGTTCCCCGGACGCAGCTCTGCCTCGCCTATCCCGATCCGCTCTGCCACTCCCGGGCGGAAGTTCTCCACGACGATGTCGGCGTCGGAGGTGAGAGCCGAGGCGGCCCGGCGGCCGGCCTCGCTCTTGAGGTCGAGCACCACGCTCTGCTTGCCGCGGTTGAGCGCCATGAAGTTCATCCCCTCACCGCCGAGGAAGGGTGGGCCGAAGTGCCGTGCGTCGTCTCCGCCGGGGGCCTCCACCTTGATCACTTCCGCACCGAGGTCGGCGAGGACCATCGTGCAGAGCGGGCCGGCGAAGAGCCGGGTGAAGTCGACGACCTTCAGGCCCTCGAGGGGTGCGGATGCGCTCATCAGAACCACGACCTTTCGCTGGTCTCGTCGGAGGCGCAGTCGGCGACGGCGAACTCCACGAGCTTTGAGTGGACCTCCTCGCCGAGCAGCCCGCGGGCGCGGTCGCTGACCGCGAACCGGGCCAGGGCCTCGGTGAGGGAAGAAGGAAGGGGAGGAAGGTCGTCGCGTCCGTATGCGTTGCCGGTGACCATCGCGGGCGGGCTCAGGCCGGCGTCGAGCCCGTCGAGCCCTGCGGCAACCTGTGCGGCGAGCGCCAGGTACGGGTTGGCGTCCGAGGAGGCGTCCCGCTGCTCGATCCGCGTCACCGGCTCGCGCTCGGCGATCACCCGGACGGCAACGGTGCGATTGTCTCCGCCCCAGCACGCAGAGGTCGGGCAAAAGGAGAAGTCGTCGCGTCGCAGGTAGGCGCGCCCGCTGGGGGACCCAAGCATCGTCATCTCCGGCATCGCCTCGAGAAGGCCGGCCAGGTAGGCCTCTCCCTGGGGGCTGAGATGCTCGGGCTCGTCCCAGAAGAGGTTGCGCTCGCCGTCCCAGAGGCTCTGGTGGAAGTGCATCCCGCTTCCGGAGTTGTCGGCCCACGGCTTTGCGTCGAAGCTGATCCGGTAGCCCTCGTCCTCGGCGATCTCCCTCGCCCAGTGGCGCAGGAGGATGATCTCGTCGGCGGCCGGCAGCGCGTGGCCGTGGCGCAGGTTGACCTCGAACTGGCCGCCGCCGTACTCGCAGTTGCTGGCGACGACGGGAACCCCGCTGGACCGAAGGTCGCGGATGCGCCGCAGGACCGGCTCGTAAGGCTCGCCGGCGACGATCCCGTACTGCTCGATGTTCTCGAAGACAGGCCGGTCTTCCTCGGGGTCGAGGAGGAAGAACTCGATCTCCGCGGCGGCGATGACCATGAGGCTGCGCCGGCCGGCCCGGTCGATCACGTCCGCCAGGAGCGAGCGGGTGCACCACGGGCTGGGCGTCCCGTCGGGCGCGGCGAGGTCGCAGAGCACCAGCGTGCCGCTTCCGTCGGGCAGGGCGTGGGCCGCCGAAGGGTCGGGCCGGGGGTGGAGCAGCCCGTCGACGCCGGGCCAGCCCGCCTGCGCCACGGTTACGGCCTCAGGCTCACCGCCGGGCCGGGGAGCTTCGGATACGTGCAGGCGCCCGTGCCTGTCGACCCAGCCCAGGTGGGTTGCCGCGGTCACCCGACCTCCCCGTAGCGCTCCACGTCCCAGCCGGTCGCCGCCTCCTGCCCTCCCGTGGCCTCGCGGCGCAGCCCCTCCTCGCGGCGTGCGAGCTCGACGGTGTCGTGGGCGAACATCTCGCCGAGCCAGTCGACGGCCCAGGCAGCCCCGGCAAGCCGGTCTATGGCCTCTTCGTAGGTTTCCGGCGGCGGATGCTCGCTCCCGGCATCACCCGGTGCCGCGGCGATTACCGCGGCGGCGGCTGCCAGGTAGGGGTTGGCGCAGGCCTGGGCCAGGACGGCTCCCTCGACGGCCGGAGCCGGGGCAGGCCAGCCGAGCGGCAGCGGGCGGCAGAGCAGGGCCAGGTCGGCCAGGCGCGAGAGGCTCCGGGAGTCACCGGGAAAGCCGCCGGCGGGCTCCACGGCCATCCGCTCGTCGTCTCCGCCGCCGATGCGGCCCAACGTGGTGACCGTGATTGCGCTCACCAGGCCGATCTCCCGCGCGGCGGAGCGGGCCGCGACCAGGGCGTCGGCGGCGGCGACCGGTTCCATGGCGCAGAGCGAGAGGAGGACACGCCCGTCGCCCTCGTCGTAATCGAGGGCATCGAACGAAATCGCGGAGGCCTCGAGTCCCTCAGCCCAGAGCCGGGCGAACTCCGGAGCCGGCGTTGGCGTCCAGTCGGGCCCGAGCGTCCCGCGGCCGACGCGGAGGGAGAGCGAGAGGGCCATCTCCCCGCTCCCGGCCCGTTCCACGGCCCGGGAAAGGAGCCCGCGCGGGTCGAGCGGCGAGCCGACACCGTGGGGGTCGGTGATGCGGGAGAGAACCATCGCGGAGCGTTCCGACCAGCCACAACGGCGCAGCGAGCCAAGGTCGGGATGGGCGATCAGGTCCGGGTAGCCGGTGCGGAAGTTCGAGTAGTCGGTCTCCTCGAAGATGTCGCAGTGGACGTCCCAGACCAGCGCGCCGTCGCAGTAGGCCTGCGGCGCCTGCGGATCCTCCACGTACACCTCGCCCACCAGGCGCCGGCCGCGGAGCATCCCGTAGTGGTCGCTGAAGCAGACCCGAACCGTGTCGATCGAGCCGCGGGATACCTCGTCCCGCAGCTCCTCCAGGCTCAGGGCGCTTTCCACGTCAGCCGTCGCTCCCCAGCGGCCGGCCGAGCCACTGTGAGTAGAAGGCCTCCAGGTCGGGCAGGAAGTCGTGGACGACCGGGTAGCCCGGGGGCACGGACTCCACGTCCAGGAGGGTGAAGGTGACGGGGTCGTAGTACTCGCGCAGCTCGTTCCATTCCGGGTCGGGCGCCATCTTCTCCGGGTAGACCTCCTCCATCGCCTCGTCGTCCGAGCGCACCCGGAGGTGCGCTGCGAGCTTCCAGTTCTCCCGGTAGTCGCCGAAGACGAAGCCCGAGTCGGACTTCGTCACCCGGCTCCCGTCGGGCTGCTCGACGATCGCCAGGTGAGGGGAGAGGGGGAGGAGAACCCGGTCCTCGGGGAACGGCCAGCGCCGCTGGGCGAGCTCGAGCCAGAGGTCGAATCGCTCGACGTCCTTGCGACCGGCCTGGACCTGGCGAACCTGGTGGTCGGGCAGTACCCCGTCGACCAGGGCCTCGAGCGTCTCGCCGTTTACCGCGGGCTCGCCGGCGGACTCCAGGCGCGGCGCCGCCTCCCTGACCTCGGTGCGCGGCTGGCGCTGCATCTCCTCGGGGTCGCGTCCCTCGGTCAGCTGGCGGGCGATGTCGACCGTCGGCGTGGGGATGTCGAAGACGAAGCCTTCGGGCAACTCCCAGAAGGAGCGGAACTCCCCCGCCCACTGCGGCGAGAGCCGCATCGACTCGGCGTACATGCGCTGTACCGGGACGGCGAAGGGTCCCGGGGCTCCCTCACCGTGCGAGAGGATGCGGACCCTCTCGGTGGCCAGCCAGCCCGAGACGGGCACCGAGGTCGCCTTGCGCTGGTCGCGGATCTCGCTGCGCCTAAGCTCGGTCGCCAGCGGGTCGACCTCGCCGTCCTTGCCCAGGACCACACCGTGGACGCTCTCGGCCAGGCGCGGGATCAGGTAGCCCCCCTCCACGTCGGCGGCCACCGCCTCCGGGTCGCGCTCAAGGGGGTCGCCGAGGCCGGCGCCGCCGCGGAAGGGAGAGAGCGTCAGGTCGCCCTCGGCCATCGCCTCGGGCATCGTGAGGGTGCGCTGGTCGAAGTCGCGCCGGCCGTCGGCGACGAGCATCCTGGCGTGCTCCGGGTCCCCGTCGCAGACCGGGTAGGGGGCGCGGGCCTCCACCAGGGCGAAGAAGTCGGTGTCGCGGATGTTGTGCCGGTAGCCGACGGCGCCCGGATAGCCGCCCCACAGCCCCGACTGCATCGTGACCTTTCCGTTGCCCATGTTCTGGACCTCGAAGAAGGGAGTTCCCCAGCAGAGGCGCAGGCTCTCCCACCCCGAGCCGCCGCGGAACTTGCCGGGCCCCGCCGTCGACGGCTTGACGCCGGCGCCCAGGAACAGGAAGGGCTCGTTGATCTCCCAGGTCTCGAGGTCGCCCATGTCGCCCTGCGGGTTCCACATCGCGGCGGCATGGTCGAGGCCGTCGGCAAACGGCTTGGCCCCGACGCCGACGCAGGACATCGAGAAATTGGTGACCGAGGACTGCCGGCCGTACTGGTCGATGCCGCCTCCCTGGAAGGTGTTGCCCGACATCGCGTAGGGGGCGAGGACCTCCTCGACGAAGCCTCGGGCATAGAGGCTGTTCGACAGGCTCTTCAGGACCCCGGTGAAGCTTGGGATCAGGAAGCGCCACGGCGAGCCGTTGGAGGCCTGCGGGTTCTGGTGGTTGGACCACGAGCCGGGCGGGAAGTTGGTGCCCAGCGCAAAGTAGGCGCCGTCGTTGATCTTGTCGTTTGCCAGGACCGTCTGGGTGAGGAGCACCCACATGCCGCCCTGCATCGCCGACGGCGTGCAGTTGGCCGAGTGGTAGCCCCAGCTCGAGGCACCCTCGAGGTCGAGCTCAAGCCGGGCCTCGGGGGTGATCCGAACCTCGACCGGCGCGTGCATGAGCGTGTCGACGCGCGCGTGGGCCGGCAGGCGCTCCTCGCCGGCGAAGGTCATCTCGGCGAAGGCCGGGGCGCGGTAGCGGCCCGGGACGGTGAGGGTGGCCAGCCGGTTTCGGAAGGTACGCCGGCCGTCCTCGATCACCTCGGAGCAGAAGGTCTCGAAGGTGTCGATCCCGATGTCTTCGATCAGGCGCTCAACCTGGTCACGGGCGATCAGGCACCCGGCCAACCGCGTGCGCTCGTCAAGCATCCAGTAGCGAGGCATCCTCGTTCCCTTGGCGGCCCCCTGCGTGTGGTCGCGGAAGAGCTCGTCGTTGGCGCCGACCTTCCGGCAGGGGATGTCGATCCCGTCCTCGAAGCGGCTGATCGGGCCGACCGGGAGGCTCCCCGGCGTGCTGGCCCCGATCTCGATCACGTGGGTCACGCCGGCCACCCATCCCACCAGCCGGTCTTCCCAGAAGACCGGGACGATGGTCTGGACGTCGGCGTTGTGGACGTCGCCGATCAGTGAGTCGTTGTTGCAGAAGACGTCGCCCGGGTTGATCCCGGGGTTTTCCTCGAAGCCCTCGCGGATCATGTGCTTGATGACGTCCGACATCGTGTGGACGTGGACGATGATTCCCGTGGATAGGGCCACCGAATCGCCCTCGGGCGTGTAGAAGGCGAAGCAGAGCTCGCCAAGCTCCTTGACGATCGGTGAGGCGGAGATGTTCATTGCCGTCTCGCGGGCCGAGACCAGGCCCCCGCGAAGGCGGGAGAAGATCTTCTCGAACAGGATCGGGTCGCTCTGCTTGAACTCGAGATCCCCCGCAAGGCCGGCGTAGGCACCGGTCTGGGCGAACTGGCGCTCGCGCTCGGCGGCGAGCTTCTGGAGGGGCAGCTCTGTGGTGCGGGTCTGTGAGGTGGTCATCGGTCCTGGTCCTTGCTGTCGGAGAGGTGGAAGATGCGGTGACGGTCCAGTCGTGCAGTGCGGCCCGGCGGGATGGCGAAGGTCGTCGCGGGAGCCTCAACTATCGCCGGGCCGACGATCACCTGTCCAGCCGGGATGTCGTCCTGCTCGTAGACCGGCGTGGGCACGTAGTCGGACGTCTGGGTCCACCAGACCGGGCGCTCGTCCTTGGGGTCGGCCCCTGCGCCCCCCTCCTCCTCGTCCGGGAGGGTCGGCTTGGCGACCTCGGATGACCCGGTCACCGCCAGGGAGGTGATCGTGTAGCCGAGCTCCGGCGATCGGGCGCCTCCGGCGTAGATGCGGCCGTAGAGGTCCTCGAAGGCGGCGATCAGGGCTTCGATGTCGGTTGGGTCCTTCGGGTTGGCGACGACCTCGATGTCGTTGAGCTGGCCGCTGTACTGCATGCGGGCCAGGTAGCGCAGGCTCACCTTTTCGGCGGGAATGCCCGAGACGGCGAAGGCGTCCACCGCCCGTCCCGCCAGGCGCTCCCATGCCTCACCGGCGCGCCGGGCAGCCGGCTCCGGGTCGTCGGTGTCGATCTCGATTCCGGCGGTCTGGTCGAAGCGGTAGGAGAAGTCGCCGCAGGCGCAACCGTAGGCCGAGAAGCCGGCCGCCCACGTGGGCACGAGCACGTCGGCGTAGCCGGCACCTTCGGTGTACCCGGCGACGTGGAGCGGCCCGCCTCCCCCGTAACAGAAGAGCGAGAAGTCGACCGGCGAGTAGCCCTTGGCCAGGACCCGCGCCAGCGCGGCGTAGCGGAGCTGCTCCTCGAACAGGTCGACCACCCCACCGGCGGCTTCGGCGAGGCCGAGGCCGAGAGGCGCGGCAACCTGGCGCTCGACCTCGGCGCGGGCGCGCTCCATGTCGAGCTGGACCTGGCCGCCGAGGAAGTACTCGCTGTTGAGCCGGCCGAGAACCAGGTTGAGGTCGGTGACGGTGACCGTCTCGAAGCCTCCCTCCGGCCAGGCGGTACCGATCCGCGACCCGGCCGAGTCGGGGCCTATCTCCGGGCGTCCCGAGGCCGGGTCGATCCGCACGGAGGAGCCGGTCCCCGCGCCGATCGACTCGATCTCGACCATCGGCAGGTTCAGCAGGTACCGGGCAATGTCGGGGGTCTGGCGAATCGCCAGCTCGCCCTCGTTGATCAGCGCGAGGTCGAAGCTCGTGCCGCCGATGTCGGAGCAGACGACCCGGTCGATTCCGAGGGTGTCAGCCAGGTGGCGTGCCCCGACCACCCCGCCGATCGGGCCGGAGACCAGCGTACGGGCCAGCTCGCGGGACTCGATGGCGATCGTGCCGCCGTGGGCGGCCATGATCCGCAGGTCGAACCCGGCTCCGGCCTGCCCGACCGCGTCCTGCAGCTTGGCGAACTGGTGGCGAGAGGGTTCGGCGGCGTAGGCCTCGATGACCGTGGAGTTGAGGCGGGGGAAGTCGCCGCGCAGCGGGTAGAGCTCGCTGGAGACGAATACCGGCACCTCGCGGCCGGAGGCGGAGACCATCTCGCGCGCGATCTCTGCCGCCCTGGCCTCGTGGGACGGGTTGACGAAGCTCTGCAGGAAGCAGATGACGATCCCGTCGACCCCGTCGTTGAGCAGCTGGCCGACGGCGATCCGCACGTCGTCTTCGTAGAGCGGGATCGCCTCGCGGCCCTGCACGTCGATACGGCCACGGATCCCGTGCATTCGGTCGCGGGGGACTAGGGGTTCGTTGTGGTAGTGGGTGGTTACGTGGAGGCGGTCGGAGTAGGTCATTCCGAGCCAGGTCTGAACGCCGCGCTCCAGGCGGAAGTAGTCCTCGAGGCCACCGCTGACCAGGCAGCCGACCGTTGCGCCCTTTCGCTCCAGGAGGCGGTTGAGCATCGCCGTCCCGGAGAAGACCCCCGAGACGATCGAGGGGAAAGCCTGCCCGGGGCTGGTCTCCCACTGCGCGAGCGCATCGACGGTCGAGGCCATCAGCCCCTCGGACTCGTTGGCCGGCGTGGTCTGGGCCTTGCCGACCACGAACCTGCCCTCGCCGTCGACGATGAACGCGTCGGTCATCGTTCCGCCTGCGTCGTAGGCGATCACCTCGGGGGAGCGGGGCTCAACAGCCATCCGGCACCCACTGAACACACTGCATGCAGTGGCCTCCTGTAGTTGATTTGCGGTCTTCGGAAGCGTCCACTGTTCAGCTCCCGCGCTGTTCGATGTGCTCGAGGGCGTCGGCCCGCGAGATCCTGATGTGCTCGGCGACCGTGGCGCGCACCGCATCGGGGTTGCCCTCCTCGAGCGCCTTGATGATCGCCTCGTGCTCGCCGAGCATCACGTCCCACTCCTGGGCGGAGACCATGTGCAGCTGGTACATCCGCAGGGCGACCGGCATGTTCCACAGCTGGTCGAGAAGGCGCCGCCGAATGTGGTTCTCGCACGGTGCCACCACCAGGTCGTGGAAGCGGCGGTTTAGCCCGAACCCCTCGGGGCTGCTGTAGTCGGAGATCGCGCGCAGGCGGTCGTTTATCTCCCGCAGCCCGGCGATCTGTGATGGCGAGTGGCGCCCGGTCGCGCTCTCCGCCGCGGCGGGCTCGAGCGCGAGGCGAATGTCGTAGATGTCGAAGACCTCGCGCTCGGTGAATTCGCTGACCAGGTATCCACCGCGGACGGGGGAGGGCTCCACCAGGCCCTCCTGCGAGAGGCGCAGCAGGGCGTCACGCACGGGGGTCCTCGATATGTCCAGCTGGTCGGCGAGGCTGTTCTGCACGAGCCGCTCGCCGGCGGGGATCCGGCCCTCGCAGATCGCCGAACGCAGCTCGCGGTAGACGCTCTCGGCAAGGCCGTCGCGAGAGCTGATGGTGATCTCGAGGTCGGTGGCCTGGCCCGCCGGGCTCACAGGAGCTCCCGCTTCTCGGCCTGGGCCGAAATTGCCACCAGCACCGCGACGCAGCCCAGCAGCACGAAGGCGATCGCCGAGCCCAGTGGCCAGTTGTTGGTCGCGCCGAACTGGCTGTAGACCTGGTTGGCGATCATCATGTCGCTGGGGCCGCCGACCAGTTGCGGGGCCACGAAGTCGCCCGAAGAGAGTCCCATGGTGAAGGTCGCCCCGGCGATCACGCCCGGCAGTGAGAGGGGGATTACGAGGGTGGTGAAGGTCTTGAAGCGGCCGACCCCCAGGTCCTTGGATGCCTCGATCAGGCTCGTCGGCAGCCTCTCCAGGACGGCGTAGATCGTCAGGACCATGAACGGCGTGAAGATCTGCGTCATCGTGATGATGACCGCCGCCTGCGAGTAGAGGAGGTTGTTCAGGAAGCTGTCCTGGAGCCCGATCTGGTCCAGGAACGAGCCGAAGAGGCCGTTCTGGCCGAGGATCACCTTCCAGGCGTAGGCCCGCAGGAGGTAGCTGGCCCATAGCGGGACGATCACCAGCACGTAGACCATCATCCGCGTCCGGTGGTTGCGGATCTTGAAGGCCAGCAGGTAGGCGAGCGGGAAGGCCAGGGCGGTCGAGAAGAGGGTGACCAGCGCCCCGACCTTCAGCGAGCGCAGGAGGGTCGGCATGTAGATGCTGCCCACGAGGTCGTCGCCGAAGAAGACCGTCTTGTAGTTGTCGAGGTTCCAGTCCTGGGAGACCCCGAAGGCGGTCGGCTTCCAGAAGCTCTGGATGAAGAGCAGCAGGTAGGGGATGGCGAAGAAGAGGAACATCCAGCCGACGATCGGCACGCCGAGGAAGTAACGGCCGTTCCCCTTGCCCTCCTTCTCATCAGGCTCGGAAGCCTCGGGCACCACCGGGGGCATCCCGGGCTGTGCGACGACGTCGGTCACTCGCCCGCGGCTCCAGCGGCAGTGGTCTCTCCATCGGCGAAGACGCGGATGCGCTCCGAGTCGACATCGAGCCGGACCGCCGCGCCGGGCTCGAACGAGCCCCCACGGGAGACGTGGGCGATCACCGTCTCCTCGCCGCTGGTGATCTTCATGGCGATGTGCCCGCCCACCAAGACGGAATCCTGGACGACAGCGTCGGAGCCCGAGCCGTCCTCGACCTTCACGTCGGTTGGCCGGATGCTCACCTTGACCCGGTCGCCGGCGGCGATCTCGTCGTCGGAGGACCCGCCGACCTCGCCGAGGGCCCCGAGGTCGACGGTCACGTGGCCGTCCTCGACCCGGGTGGCGGTGCCGTGGACAATGTTGGTGTCGCCGATGAAGTCGGCGACGAACGAGGTGAGTGGACGGTCGTAGATCTCGGCCGGGGTTGCCTGCTGCTCAATCTTCCCGGCGTTCATGACGACGATTCGGTCGCTCATCGTCATCGCCTCTTCCTGGTCGTGGGTGACGTAGACGAAGGTCACGCCGACCTCGCGGTGGATCCGCTTGAGCTCGAACTGCATGTCCTTGCGCAGCTTGTAGTCGAGTGAGCCGAGCGGCTCGTCGAGCAGGAGGACCTCCGGATTCATGACCAGGGCCCGGGCGAGGGCCACCCGCTGCTGCTGGCCGCCGGAGAGCTCGCTCGGGCGCCGCTCCCCGACGTCCGGGATCTGCATCAGCTCCATCATCGCCGCGACACGCTCGGCGGTCTCCGCCTTGCCGACTCCGGCGTGCTTGAGCCCGTAGCCGATATTCCTGCTGACGCTCAGGTGGGGGAAGAGGGCGTACTGCTGGAAGACGGTGTTGACCGGGCGCTTGTAGGCCGGTCGGCCCGCCATATCGACCCCCTCGATGCGGACCTCGCCCCGGTTGGGGGCCTCGAATCCCGCGATCAGGCGCAGGGTGGTCGTCTTGCCGCAGCCCGACGGGCCGAGCAGCGTGAGGAACTCGCCGTCGGCGATGCTCAAGCTGAGTTCGTCTACCGCGGTCACGTCGCCAAAGCGCTTGACCACGTCGACCAGCTCGACGGCAGGCCGCGCCGCGGCGCCCGACGAATCGGGCGCCGCGGACGGGCTGTCCTGGACCTTGCTCACGCGGCGACGACCGAGTTGAGCACGTCGAGGTACTTCTGCCGGCGCGGGACGACCTTCCAGTAGTCCAGCCCGGCGATGAAGTTCGGATCACCGAGGCTGTAGGCCTCGTAGTAATCCTTGGGCACCAGGTCCACGGCATTCTCGTTGGTGATGCCGTAACTGGTGATCTTGGCGAACTCCTTCTGTACCTCCGCCTGGTGGAAGTAGTTGATGTACGCCAGTGCAGCGTCCGGGTTGGGCGCCTTTGTCGGGATCATCCACGCGTCGAACCACGAGGTGGCGCCCTCGGTGGGAATGACCTCCTTCGCGGGCACATTCTCGGCCTCGAGCTGCGTGATCGAGACGCCGCCGAACGACATGCCGATGATCGCCTCCTTGCTGGCCATCAGGTTGGCCAGCTCACCCGCGGTGGTCCAGTACTTGCGGATGTTCGGCTTCAGCTCGAGCAGCTTGGCCTTGATCTGGGACAGCTGGTCGTCGCTCAGGGTGTAGACGTTCTTGAACCCGAGCTGGATGGCCGTCGTGTAGATCAGGGCGATGTCCTGCCACACGGAGACCTTGTCCTTGTACTTGGGGTCATAGAGGTCGTCCCACGAGGTCGGCTCCTGGCTGATCTCGCTGGTGTTGAAGATGAGCGGGATGAACCCCCAGGCGACCGGTACCCCGTAGAGCTTGCCGTCGACGTTCATCGCCTTGGCGGTCCGGAAGAAGTCGAACGTCGTCTTGGCGTTCGGCACCTGGTTGAGGTTGATCGTCTGCACCTGGCCCGCATCGATGAGGATGTTGGTGGTGTCCGACGACGGGCTCACGAGGTCGTACTGGTCGGGAGCTCCACGGAGCTTGGTGACCAGCTCGTCGTTCGAGCCGATGAAGGTCGACTTGACCTTGACCCCGGTCTCCTTGGTGAAGTCCTTGGTCCAGGCCGGGTCGGTGTAGCCCTCCCAGCAGAGGGCGTTGATCGTGCCGGAGACGTTCGTCGGCGGCGCGTCACCGCCCGAGCCGGTGCTTGCATTGTCGTCGCTTCCGCAGGCTGCCAGGACGCCGCTGACGCCCATCACTCCTGCGGCACCGACGGCTCCGTGCTTGATTGCCGTGCGGCGGGTGGTTACGAAGCGGCCATCCTCGCCGCCGTGCATCTCTTCCTTCTCTTCCATTTACTGGCTCCTCCCAGTTGTTGACTGACTCATCCTCGGGTGTCTTCCCGTTGAAGCATTGCGAAGGCGACTACGACCCCGGCGCCGGCGATAACCACGGCGGTGGCGATCGCGTTCAGCTCGGGGAGCTGGTTCCCGGTCCGCAGGGCCGACCAGATGTACATCGGCAGCGTGGTCTGGGAGCCGATCGTGAAGATCGTCACCGGGATCTCGTCGAACGACAGCGTGAAGGCGAGCAGCCCGCTGGCGAGGATCGCGGTGCGGATGCTCGGCAGTGTGACGTGGAAGAAGGTCTTGAGCGGGGAGACGCCGAGGTCCTGCGAGGCCTGCTCGGGCGAGCGGTCCACGCGCAGCAGGCGGGCGTAGACGGTGGTGATGACGGTGGAGACCAGGGCGGTGCCATGGGCCAGGGTCACGGTCAGCAGCGACCGCTTGAAGTCGATCATCTGGAAGAAGGTCTGGAAGGCGACGCCGGTGATCACGCCGGGGAGGATCAGCGGCAGCAGGCAGAACTTCTGGAAGAGGCGCTTGCCGGGGAAGTTGTAACGGTCGACCAGGAGCGCCCCCGGGATGCCGATCGTCTCGGCGATGATCACTGCGCCGATCGCAACGATCACCGAGGCGCGGATCGACGCGAGGACCTCGGAGTTGCTGAAGGCCGCGTTCCACCACTCCCAGGTGAACGACCCGAGGGGAAGGGCAGTGATCTCGTTGTCGACGACCGAGAAGACCGCGAGCACCGCGAGCGGGAGGTAGAGGAAGGCGAACAGGAAGACCGCGTAAACGCGCAGGCCGATGCCTGTCGTAGCCGGATGGTGAAGTCTCTCTCCCAGACGCATACTGCGAATCCGACGCTAAGTGAAAAAGCGCTTTTGCGCAATCTCACGTACGCCGTGCGCAATGAATACACTCGCGCCCCCGCCCGTGTCAACCGGGCAGCTCACAGATGAGTCACGCCCGACGCCCGGTAATCGCCATCACTCCCGTACCGAGGGATGTCGAGACCGGCTACGGACAGGACCGGGCCGACACGGTCGCCCGGGGCTTCGGGGACGCCGTGGTCGCCGCCGGGGGTCTCCCGCTCTCGCTCCCGCAGGTGGGACCGGAGCTGGCCGACTCCCAGCTCGAGCACGTGGACGGGCTCGTACTCTCGGGAGGGCAGGACATCGACCTGCCCGGGGCGACCGGAGAGGACCGCTGGATCGACCCCGCGCGCGACCGCCACGAGTTCGCCCTCTGGGATGCCGCCCGTTCGCGCGGAGTGCCCGTCCTCGGGGTCTGCCGGGGGCTCCAGCTGGCCAACGTCGCCCTGGGCGGCACGCTGGTAACCAACGTCGAGGGCCACGACGCCGCCGAACGTCACGCCGACGAGCTTCAGGAGGTCGAGGTCGAGGGAGGGACCCTGCTGGCGGGCATCCTCGGCGCCGGCCCCTGCCTGGTCAACACCATCCACCACCAGGCGCTCGATGAGCTCGGGGACGGGGTGCGCGTCAGCGCCCGCAGCGCCGACGGCACGATCGAAGCTGCCGAGCTCCCGGGCGAACCCTGGTTCGTTGGGGTGCAGTGGCACCCGGAGCTCCTGCCCGGGCGTCCATCCGGTGACGCGCTCTTTGCCGCGCTGGTGGAGCAGTGCCGCTAG
>JBBASZ010000024.1:0-4233 GCA_040398965.1 Solirubrobacteraceae bacterium
CCCACCCGCCGCCACGGCCAGATCCTGCCTCCGGGGGCCTCCCGTCGCGGGCGCTGGAGCACCGCGGCGACCGCCATCCCGGCCTGGGTCATTTTCGGCCTGATCTGGTGGAGGGCGATCGCCGAGCAGCCCGACCAGCTCGCCGTCGGCGCGATCATCTGGGGCGCCTGTGCCCTGCTCACCGCCGTGGTGATCATCGCCTGGGTTGCCTGGAACCGTGGGCTGGCCCACCGGCGGGAGCGCCGCTACGGCGGGCGGTCCGGCGCCCCGGAGGGAAAAATCGCTTACGGCCACGATGCGCTCGGCCGGCAGGTCGTGATTTCCGACGGCGCACCAACGGCGCGCCACCTCACCGCCGACGTGGTCGACGGCACCAAGCGCATCGGGATCGTGGCCGACTGAGATGTGGCTGGACCTCTACTACGCGCTCTTCGCCCTCGTAGGGCTCTACGTGATCCTCTCGTCGACGGCGTGGGTGGCAAGCGCCCTGCGTTACGCCATCAGCCGCGAAGACCACGACTCCGACTCCTTCTACGAGATTCCCGACGACGAGCTGCCGAGCATCACCGTCCTGGTCCCCGCCTACAGCGAGGAGAAGACGATCGGGCCTTGCCTCGAGGCCCTGCGCGAGGTCGATTACCCCGACCTCGAGGTGATCGCCATCGACGACGGAAGCCCGGATCGGACCGCGGAGATCATTACCGGAATGCTTCCCCTTGATCCGCGCCTGCGGTTCCTGGAGAAGAAGGTCAACGAGGGCAAGGCGATGGCGATGAACGACGCGCTCGCGGTGACCACCGGGGAGGTGGTGGTGGTGATCGACGCCGACGCTCGCATCCACCCCTTCGCGCTGCGCTTCATGGCTGCCCACTTCGTCCGCGTACCACGGGTCGGGGGAGTGACCGGAAACCCGCGCCCGATCAACCGGGTGAACACCCTCACCGAGCTCCAGGTGGCCGAATACGCCTCAAATGTCTCGCTGATGCGCCGCGCCCAGGTCGTCTGGGGCCGGATCCTCACGATGAGCGGAGTGATCAGCGCCTTCCGGCGCTCGGTGATCGCCGAGGTTGGCCCGTTCGACCCGTCGATGGCCACCGAGGACATCGAGCTCACCTGGCGGATCCAGCGGCGCTTCTACGACGTTCGCTACGAGCCGCGGGCGGTACTGGGGATGGTCGTACCCCAGACCCTCCCCGAGCTATGGCGCCAGCGGATGCGCTGGGGCCGGGGCCTGGTGGAGGTGCTCAAGAAGCACGCGGGGGTGCTTCGTCACTGGCGCAACCGCCGCCACTGGCCGGTCTACATCGAGGCGACGATCTCGCTCCTCTGGTGGCACCTGCTGCTCCTGCTCTTCGCCGTGCTTATCTTCGCCGAGGCGGCGCGCGCCGTATCGACGGTTGACTTCACGCCGCTCCCGTGGGGCTGGGTGGCGATCGTCCTCACCGCGGCGATCGTACAGCTGGCCGTCGGGATCCTGCTCGACCGCCACTACGACCGCTCGGCCACCTCGGCGCTGCCGATCGTTCCCTGGTACCCGATGGTCTACTGGTTCATCGTGGGGCTCCCCTCGGTGATCGTCACGATCCCGACACTCCTGCGCCGACGCCGGCAGGGCACCAACGTCAGGTGGAAGGTCAGGCGCTAGCTCAGGGGGCGCCGAGGCGGTCCGCGGCAACGTGCACGTAGTCGCGGCCACCCTTCTTGGAGGCGTAGAGCTCACGGTCGGCGATCCGGTAGATCTCGTCCCAGGAAGTGTCGGGACCTGTCACCTCGACCGCGCCGACCGAGGCGGTGACCCGAAGCCCGGCTCCTACCGGCATCCCGGCGATCGCCTCCCTCACGCGCTCGCAGGTGCGCTCCAGCAGGTCGGAGCTCGCCCCGCACCCGCTGACGAGCACGCCGAACTCGTCGCCTCCCAGTCGCGCCACCGTGTCCTCGTCGCGCAGGACGTCCTTGATCCGGTGGGCGGCCTCCTCCAGGAGCATGTCGCCCGCCTGGTGGCCGAGCGTGTCGTTGACGGCCTTGAAGTCGTCGAGGTCGAGCATCATCACCCCGAAGCAGGAGCCGTCGGCGGCGGATGAATCGAGGGAGCGGTTCACCGACTGCACGAAGGAGGGCCGGTTGGCCAGCCCGGTGAGCGAGTCGGTCAGGGCCCGGTGGGCCAGGTCTTCCCGCCTGGCCACCTCGGCTATGGCCGGGGTGACGATCCCGAGAGTCTGGATCAGCCGCCCGACCGCCTCGGCCGGGAGGTCACCCTCCTCTTCGGTGCCGGGATGGGCGTCGGTTATCACGACACCGAACTCCTCCTCCGGGTTGTCGACCGGTACGCAGATCGTCACGGCGTCGGGGTCGGCGTGGGCGCAGCGCTGGTCGGGCGGGTCGCCGGGCCTGGTCACGTGCAGCTCACCGCGGGTCAGGCCGAGGCAGGCCTCACGATGAAGGACCCCCTCGGCCTCGGTCTCCGCGCCGTCGAAGCGCGTGAGCCGCTCCCGGCTGTCGCCGATGACGAAGAGGTCGACGCCGGCTCTCGGCTCGATAGCCCCGACAGCGTGCTCGACGATCTCGATCACGTGAGGCATGTCCTGGCTCTCCAAAATCGCTTCCACCGCCGCGCTGGTGGAGGTGGCGTCAAATTCGACCTGGCGCGCCCGCCGTCGCTCGATATCCCGGCTGATGATCTGGCTCAGCGAGGCGAAGATCGGCGCCAGGTCGGCAATCAGCGCCTTGTCGTAGCCGCCGGGACGGTTGGCCAGCCCGACCATGCCCACGATCCCGTTCTCGTTGGTGAGGGGTATCCCGACGTAGCGGTCGAGGTCCGGGTGGCCTTCGGGCAGGCCGCCCTTGCGCGGATCGTGGGGAGCGTCGTTGGCGATCACCATCTCCCCGGTGGCGAGCGTGACCCCGAACAGGGTCTCGAGGTTACGAAACTCGAGGCCTCCGTCCTTAAACTCCTCGTAGACGCCGCGAGACCAGTCGTTCCAGGCGATGTTCGTGATCGCGTAGGAGATGAGGTACGGGAGATTCTCCTCGTCGTGCTCGACGCGCCCGATGAACCCGTATTCGCTGCCGGAAAGATCGATGATGCCCCTGAGGGCCTCGTTCCACCAGTCCCGGCTGATCCCCTCCTCGATGTAGCGCTCCTGGAGCTCGGAGAGGACCTCCATCACCAGGCGCAGGCGGTCGCGTTCCAGCTCGGCCTCGCGCTCACGGGTTACGTCACGGGCGGTGGCCAGGTTCAACCCGGTATCCGGGTCGCGACGGGCGTTCCAGTCGAGGATCTTCCAGCCGCCGTCGGGCGTCGCGAAACGCACCTCGAAGGTCGTGGGTTGGCCTTCGGCAATGGTCTCGAGCTTCTCGGTGGCTACGCCAACGTCGTCCGGGTGGATGAAGTCCACCAGCGGCTGGGCGAGCATCTGTTCCCGGGTCCAGCCCACCGTCCTCTCCCAGTTGTCGTTGACCCGCAGGAGCTGCTCGTTGGTACCGACGCAGGCCATGTCCGGCGACTGCTCGAAGAAGGCTCCCGCGAGCCTCTCCATGTGAACCCCGACGGGTCGCGGGGCGCCGAGCTCCGACGGGTCCCGCATGATCGGCTCCTGGCCCGCGGGGGCGGGGTGCCCGAACAGGTACCCCTGACCGAAAGCCACCCCGGCGTCGACGAGCCGGTCGCGCAGGCGCTCGTTCTCGATTCCCTCGGCGACGACGTCGATGCCGAGGCTCTTGGCCATGCCGGTCAGGGCCTGGACGATCATGAATGCCCGGCGTGAGTCGGCGCCGTCGATGTCGGAGATCAGGCTGCGGTCGAGCTTCAGGAGGTCGAACGGCAGCTTTCGCAGGTCGCCGATCGAGGTTGCCCCGGCGCCGAAGTCGTCGATGGCGATCCTTACTCCCATCGCCGCCAGGCTGTTCAGGGCCTGGTCGAGATTCGGGTTGTCGCTGAGGGCGGCCCGCTCGGTTATCTCCACGACCAGGCAGTCGGGATTGACACCGTGCCGGTCGAGCGCATCCCGGATCTGGTCCGGCAGGTCAGGCCCGATCGCCACCGGCGACAGGTTGACCCCGACCGAGGGCGCATTTACCCGGCCTGCTGCGAACTCCTCCAATGCCTTGTCGATCATGAAGGCGTCTATCACTCCGACAAGGCCGTTGGCCTCGGCCAGGGCGATCAGCTCGTCGACCGAGGCGTTCTTGAATTCCGGGCCCGGGAACCGGACCAGCGACTCTGCGCCGACCGTC
>JBBASZ010000024.1:4333-14453 GCA_040398965.1 Solirubrobacteraceae bacterium
TGGTTGCCGTCCCGACCACCGTATTGATGGCGATCGGGTCGAATCCGGTGGTGCGGATCGGGGCGGCAAGCTCCCGCGTGAAGTCCCTGGCGAGGGCGGCCGCCCGTGCCGAGTCGGCATCCGGCACCAGCGCGGCGAAGGTCGTGCTCTCGATACGGGCCAGCATGCTGCTGGCCGGGAGCCGGCTGGCCAGCTGGCGCGCGACCGCCTGCAGTATGCGATCCCCACCCTCGCGCCCGAGCGCAGCGTTCACCTCGCTGAAGTGGATGAGTTCGATCACCAGCAGGCTCGTAGGAAGGTCGGGACCCTGCTCAGCGATCCTCGCCTCCAGCGCCTCGCGGGTGGGGAGCCCGGTGAGCGGGTCCCTGTCGGGGGCGTCCGCGCGGCCGGAGCGCTCCTGGTCGAGCACCGCGTTGAGGTTGCGCGTGCGCCGCCTCAGCTCCAGCAGCGCGGCCGCCTGCCGGCTCAGCCCGGCGAGCGCGTCCACCTGGTCCTGCGTCAGCTCCCCCGGCTTGTCGTCGACCACGCAGATCGTTCCGAGGGCGTGGCCCTCCGAGGTGACGATCGGCACTCCGGCGTAGAAGGCGACATGCGGGTCGCCGGTGACCAGCGGGTTATCCGCGAAGCGGGGGTCTATGCGGGCGTCCTCGACGATCAGCGGCTCGTCGGGAGATTCGATCGCCCGGCTGCAGAAGGCCACCTCGCGCGGTGTCTCGGTCGCCTCCAGGCCCTTGCGGGCCTTGAACCACTGGCGGTCCTCGTCGATGAGCGTCATGAGGGCGATCGGCGTGCCGGCGATCAGCGAAGCGGTCTCCACCAGGTCGTCGAACTCCGGTTCGGCCGGCGTATCGAGGACGGCGAGGTCGCGCAGCTCGGCCAGGCGCGCCTCTTCCTCGGCCGCCGTGATGCCGGTTCCGTCTCCTGTCTGCGAAGGGTCAGCCATGCGCCTGGTCTACGAGTCTAGACCGGCGGCTAGGGTCGCCGTGATGGCGGCGGCGGATCCTTACATGCGTGAAGTCGCCACGCCAGTCGGCACCGTCACGGTCATCGGCGGATCGCTCGGCGTCCTCCGTGTCTGCCTTCCGGCCGGGGATGCGCCGGTGACGCTGCCGTCCGGCCGTGGCCGCGGCTCGCTCGACCCGGCGGCGGTCGCCGACGAGGGAGCCGCCCAGGTCTCCGCCTACTTCGCGGGTGAGCTTCGCGAGTTCAACGTGCCGGTAGACCTCGGAATGCTCAGCAGTTTCCAGCACCGGGTGCTCGAGGCGGCCGCCGAGATCCCGTTCGGCGAGACGGCCAGCTACCGGGAGATGGCGATCGCGGCCGGCTCGCCTGATGCCGTGAGGGCCGCCGGGACGGCCATGGGCGCCAACCCGGTTCCGATCCTCATCCCCTGCCACCGGGTCATCCGCTCCGACGGCAGCCCCGGGCTGTACGGGGGCGGGGAGCAGCTCAAGCGCCGGCTGCTCGACTTCGAGGCCGGTGCCGTCGGCGGGAAGCCTTGAGCCGGCCCGCCGACCGGCGCTCCTAGCCGGCCATCGGGTCCGGCGCGCCGAGCTCGGTCCACTCCGGTGGCTCGTAGGCCTTGCCGGGTACGCCGCCCAGGACCAGGAGCCGCATCCCGTCCGGGCCGACCATCACTGCCCGCTTGGCCGAAGGGCCGACGCGGACCATCGTCTCGGGGTCGATCGCGAACTCCTCGCCGTCGACCTCCATCCAGCCGCTGCCTGAGAGGACGACGTAGATCTCCTCCTGCGAGTCGTGGTCGTGGGTGTGCTCGGGGTAACCGGCGAAGTCGGGTGGGAAGTCCTCGATCGCCATCCCGAAGGACTTGATCCCCAGCTCGGCCCGGGCCTTGCGCAGCCCGCCCCCGAAGGTGGCTTCCATCTCGTCGATCTTCCTGAGCGTGTAATCGGCCATCGGCCGATCCTACGGCAAGCACTTGTGCGTGTAGCCGCAAAAACCCCCTGAAACCGCGCACCTTTCCCCGTCTCTAAGAGTTTTCTCAGAGGAGAGGCGTCACATCCCGCCAATCCGCCTGTTCTAAGCCCCGACAATGCAGACCCTCCCCCCAACAAGGAGAACCAGGAAGATGTCCATCAGAACTATCGCCGCAGGCCTCGCCGCCGTCGGGCTTATCGCCTCGATTCCGGCCGGCGCCTCGGCAGCGAAGCTCTCGCGTGCCGTCGACCCGGACCGCGACGGGCTTTCCACCAAGGCCGAGAAGCGGATCGGCACCAAGGCCCGCAAGGCCGACACCGACCGCGATCGCCTCAACGACGGCCGCGAGGTGCGCCTGGGCAGCAACCCGCTCAAGGCCGACACCGACGGTGACGGCACGCGCGACGGGCTCGAGGTCCGTCGCGGTGACCATCCGTGCGGCCCGGCGACCGTCGGCACCGTCGATTCGGTCGACACCGGCGCGGCCACGGTGATCCTCACCCTCGCCGACGGGACGTCCAAGACGGTGAGCGTCAACTCGTCCACCGTCCTGCGCGGCATCACCGACCGCGACGGCAGCGGCGCGGTCACCATCGCCGACCTCCAGGCCGGCGACGAGGTCGTAGTCCGTGTCTCGGCCGACGACCCGAACCTCGCCACGATGATCGGCATCAAGGGCGCCGGCCGGGGCGATCACGCCGACGAGGTCGAGGGCAGCGTCTCCGCTGTCGGCTCGGACTCGATCACCGTGACTGTCGCCGACGGTTCGACCAAGACCCTGACGGTCAACTCCTCGACCGAGTTCAAGGGTCCCGACCGCGACGGGAGCGGCACCGTGACCCTCGCCGACATCGTCGCCGGCGACAAGGTCGAGGCTCACGTCTCGGCGACCGACCCGAACCTCGCCACCGAGATCAAGGTGGAGGGCACCAGGGTCTGGGGCACCGTCTCGGCCGTCGGTTCGGATTCGGTAACCGTGACCACCGCCACCGGCGGCTCGGTCACCGCGACCGTGACCTCGACCACGAAGTTCAAGGTCCCGGATACCGACGGCAGCGGCACCCCCGGGCTCGCCGACCTGGCGGTTGGCCAGCAGATCGGGATGGTCACCGTCGATGACGGCAGCGGCGGCACCGTTGCCCTGGCCATTCGCAGCGGCCGTGGCGATCATGGTGACCGTGGCCCGCGCGGTGGCGCCCCGGACGACAGCGCGAGCCGTGAGGCCGAGCCGGGCGACGACAGCCCGCGCGGCGACCGTGGCCCGCGCGGCGACCGCGGCCCGCGCGGCGACCGTGGCTTCCGCTCTCCCGCGGAGGACTGATTCCCCGGTTCTCCTTGCCGGATAGCGCAGTGCCGAGCGGCGCCCCCCGGGGCGCCGCTCCTCGTTGCGGGACGGTTTTCGGCGGCGAGCCTGCCAGACTGGTCGCCGCGCCCTCGCGTAACCGTCGATGACCACCGCAACCGCAGACAGCCACCTCGACGTCCTGATTGTCGGCGCCGGGATTTCCGGGATCGGGATGGGGTGCCACCTGCGCCGCACCCTTCCAGGCAAGAGCTTCGCGATCCTCGAGGCGCGCGAGGCGATCGGCGGAACCTGGGACCTCTTCCGTTACCCGGGCATTCGCTCCGATTCCGACCTGCACACCCTCGGCTACTCCTTTAAGCCGTGGATGGAGGACAAGGCGATCGCGGAGGGCCAGCTGATCCTCGACTACATCGTCGACGCTTCGGATGAGAACGGGGTCACCGACCACATCCGCTTCGGCCGGCGCGCCGTCAGCGCGTCCTGGTCCAGCGAGACGGCCCTCTGGACCGTCGAGTCCGAAGAGGTGGAGACGGGAGAGCGGACCACGCTCACCGCCCGCTGGCTTTTCGGCGCCACCGGCTACTTCCGCTACGACCGCGGTCACCGGCCCGATTTTCCCGGTGAGGAGCGCTTCAAGGGCCCGATCGTCCATCCCCAGTTCTGGCCGCAGGACCTTGACTACTCAGGTAAGCGCGTCGTGGTGATCGGCAGCGGAGCCACCGCCGTGACGCTCGTTCCCGCGCTTGCGCATGAGGCCGGGCACGTGACGATGCTCCAGCGGTCGCCGACATACGTTCTCCCGGTTCCGGCAGAAGACCGCCTCGCCAACTGGATGCGCGACCGCCTCGGCCCGATGTTCGCCTACCGGGTCACCCGCTCGCTCCACATCGTCGGCCAGCAGGTCATCTACCGCCTCTGCCAGCGCTTCCCCAGGCTGATGAGGCGCTGGATCCGCAGCGTGAACGTCAAGTACCTGCCTGAGGGCTACCCGGTCGACGTTCACTTCAATCCCGACTACGACCCGTGGGACCAGCGGCTCTGCGCGGTCCCCGACGGCGACCTGTACCGGGCCCTCGCCGCGGGCACAGCCTTGATCGTCACCGACCGGATCGCGACCTTCACGGAGACCGGGATCGAGCTCGAGTCGGGGGAGAGCCTCGAGGCCGACATCATCGTTACCGCAACCGGCTTCGACCTTCTCTTCATGGGAGGGATCGAGGTGGAGGTCGACGATCTGCCGGTCGATCTCTCGGACGTGTGGGTCTTCAAGGGGATGATGTTCAGCGGCGTGCCGAACTTCGCGCTGGCCGTCGGTTACACGAACTCCTCGTGGACTCTGAAGGTTGACCTCGTCTGCGATCACTTCTGCCGCCTGATCGACTTCACCGAGTCGCTGGGCTGCCAGGCGGCGGTGCCTGAGCTCAACAGCCCGATCAAGGAGCGGCCGCTTCTCGACTTCGGCGCCGGTTACGTGAAGCGCTACGAGAGCGACCTGCCCCGCCAGGGTTCAAGGGCTCCGTGGCACCTGACGCAGGCCTACCCGGTCGATGCGCGCTACCTGCGCCACGGCCGCGTGGACGACCCGGAGATGCGCTTCTTCTCGGCCGGTGCCCGCGACGGGGCGCCGGAGCCGGCTACCGCCGCGACCAGCTCCTGAGCATCGCCTCAGGGTCTACTGCCTGGCCGCCCTTGTACCAGCCGGGGGCGGTCCACCACTCGAAGTGAAGGTGGCAGGTGCTGGCCCGGCCGGTCTGTCCGACGCGCCCAACGGTCTCGCCGGCGCTAACCCGCTCCCCGACCTTTGGGGTGGCAGGCCCGGCGAGGTGCATGTAGGCGTAGTTCTCGCCACCGGCGACCCGCACCACGAGCAGGTTGCCGGCCGCGCCCTCGAACTCGTTCTCGGTCACGCGCCCGGGCATGACGGCGACGACCGGGCGGCCGCATGCGGCCAGGAGGTCGTGGCCTTCATGGCTGCGCCCGCCGCCGAAGGAGTTCTCGAACGTTCCCCAGGAGAACTTCCCCTCCAGGGGGAACACCGGGCCGGACACGGCTCGCTGCGCGGCCGCGATGGCACGGGTGATCGCCCTGCCGTCGAGGTCGATGGTGAAGGTGGCCGGACTCTCGTCGGCCTGGGCCGTTCCCGCGGTGGTGATCGTGGCGGCGCCGGCGGGCGCGGCCACGGCGATGCAGGCAAGCGCGGCAAAGATGGTCTTCCTGAGCACGTCGTAACTCCTCGGCTTGGGCCTGCGGGGTTAGCTGACGGGCTCGCGCGCCTTTCGTACACGCCGGCCTGCTCTGAGACCGGTTAGCCCCCAATTTGGGTCCCCCGCCCCCGGGAGCCGTGGCACCCGGGGTTCGGCAGTGTTCCTTGCGAGCCGGGCAAGGTAGGGGGGACCCCCGACGGAGGCCGCAATCGGCCGTTCAGGCCTGAAAACACGGGCTCCCGGGGCGGTTTCGGGCCGCCCCGGGACTCTAATGCGGGCGGCTGGGGCCGCCCCGGTGGCTCAGGCCTTTAGCGGGCGTCGGGACGCAGGTCGAAGCGGTCCAGGTCCATGACCTTGGCCCACGCCGCGGCGAAGTCCTCGGCGAACTTCTGCTCCGAGCCGGCGCTGGCGTAGACCTCGGCGACCGCCCGCAGCTGCGAGTTGGAGCCGAAGACCAGGTCGACGCGGCTGGCCATCCACTTAGGCGAGTCGCTGCCGCGCTCGCGGCCCTCGAAGGTCTCCTGCTCGCCGGAGGTCGGAGTCCACTCGAGCCCGTTGTCGAGCAGGTTCACGAAGAAGTCGTTCGTGAGCTGGCCGGGCCGGTCGGTGAGCACCCCGATCTTCGACTGGCCGCTGTTGGCGTCCAGCGCGCGCATTCCGCCAACCAGAACCGTCATCTCCGGAGCGCTCAGCGTGAGCATCTGGGCCTTGTCGACCAGCTGGTGCTCGGCCGGCCGCACGTCGGCGGGCGTGAGCCAGTTGCGGAAGCCGTCGGCCTTCGGCTCCAGGACGGCGAACGACTCGATGTCGGTCTCCTCCTGGGTGGCGTCGGTACGGCCGGGCTGGAAGGGCACCTCTACCGGGTGGCCGGCGTCGGCGGCCGCCTTCTCGACCGCGGCGCAGCCGCCGAGGACGATCAGGTCGGCGAGCGAGACGCGCTTGCCGCTGCCGTTCTGGCTGGAGTTGAACTCCTCCTGCACGGAGCCGATCGCCTCAAGGGCCTTCGCCAGGTCGGCGGGGTCGTTGGCCGGCCAGTCCTTCTGGGGCTCGAGCCGCACGCGCGCACCGTTGGCACCGCCGCGCTTGTCGGTGCCGCGGAAGGTGGAGGCCGAGGCCCAGGCGGTGCGCACCAGCTCCGGGACGCTCAGGCCGCAGCCCAGGAGCTTCTCCTTCAGGGTGGCGACGTCCCCGTCGTCGACGAGCGGATGGTCGACCGGGGGAACCGGGTCCTGCCAGATCAGCGGCTCGGCGGGAACCTCGGGGCCCAGATAGCGGCTGAGCGGGCCCATGTCGCGGTGGGTGAGCTTGAACCACGCGCGGGAAAACGCGTCGGCCAGCTCGTCGGGGTCCTCCATGAACCTCCTTGAGACCTCGGCGTAGGCCGGGTCTTCGCGGAGGGCCAGGTCGGTGGTGAGCATCATCGGCGGGTGGGTAACGCCCGGGTCCTGGGCGTCGGGCACCGTGGCCACGGCCGAGGGGTCGACCGGGGTCCACTGCACTGCTCCGGCCGGGCTGGTGGTCTTCTCCCACTCGGTTCCGAAGAGGAGCTCGAAGTAGCCGTTGTCCCACTGGACGGGGTTGGCCGTCCAGGCACCTTCGAGGCCGCTGCCGATGGTGGCGTCGCCGTTGCCGCTCTCGAAGCTGTTCTTCCAGCCGATCCCCTGCTGCTGGATCGGCGCGCCCTCCGGCGCCGGCCCCACGTACTCCTCGGGGTTGGCGGCGCCGTGGCTCTTGCCGAAGGTGTGGCCGCCGGCGATCAGCGCGACGGTCTCCTCGTCGTTCATCGCCATGCGGGCGAAGGTCTCGCGGATGTCGCGCGCGGAGGCGACCGGGTCGGGCTCGCCGTTGGGACCCTCCGGGTTGACGTAGATCAGGCCCATCTGCACGGCGCCCAGCGGGTTCTCGAGCTCGCGGTCACCGCTGTAGCGCTCGTCGCCGAGCCAGGTGTCCTCGGAGCCCCAGTAGATGTCCTCCTCCGGCTCCCACACGTCCTCGCGGCCGCCGGCGAAGCCGTAGGTCTTGAGCCCCATCGACTCCAGCGCGCAGTTGCCGGTGAAGACCATCAGGTCGGCCCAGGAGATCTTCTCGCCGTACTTCTGCTTGACCGGCCAGAGCAGCCGGCGGGCCTTGTCGAGGTTGACGTTGTCCGGCCAGCTGTTCAGCGGCGCGAAGCGAAGCGTGCCGGAGCCGGCGCCGCCCCGGCCGTCGCCGATCCGGTAGGTGCCGGCGCTGTGCCAGGCCATGCGGATGAAGAACGGGCCGTAGTGGCCGTAGTCGGCGGGCCACCACGCCTGCGAGTCGGTCATCAGCTCGAAGATGTCCCTGCGCAGCTCGTCGAGGTCGAGCCTGGCGAACTCGGCGGAGTAGTCGAAGTCCTCCCCCATCGGGCTGGCCGACGGCGGGTTCTGGTGGAGCATCCGCAGGTCAAGCTGGTCGGGCCACCAGTCTCGGTTGGTGAGGGACTTGGTCGCCGTGCCGGTTACCGGACAGCCGCCGTTGCTTTCCATGTCGGGTCGAATCTCCTGGTCTGTTGCCTTGTAAAGGTCAGGCTAACGAAGGTTGCCCGCCGGCCTGTCCCCATAAACCACTACGGAGCGTTGCGGCTTGCGGCTCAGGCCCGGCTCAGCCCGAGTAGTGGGGGTTGGCCTGCCCCACGCGGACAGTTCGCAGCAGGGTTCGCGGGGTTCCGCCGGTCGGGTCGAAGGTAGTGATCAGCCTGACGCGGAAGGAACCGCTCCGGGCCGCCCGGCGGGCGCTCTCGCTCAGGTTGCAGGTAAGGGTCTTCGTGCCCGCAGCCCTCACGCCCAGGGAGCCCCGGCATGCGGTGACCCTGCGTCCCGAGCGAAGCGTCCTCGTCCCGACCTGCGCCAGCCGGCCGGCGTCGGGGACAGAGACGCGCGTACGTATCGAAGTGGTGTCTGCGCGCACCGACCGGATCGTGAAGAGGTTGCTGGGCACGAACTCGGCGCCGACCGTCTGCGCCTTGTTCATCGTCACGGTGCAGCTTCCCGTTCCGTCACACGGGCCCGACCAGCCCGCGAAGCTCGACTCAGCTGCCGGAGTGGCGGTGAGCTTCACCGAACTGCCCGCGACGAAGCCCTGGGCGCAGTCGGCCCCGCAGCTGATCCCGGCCGGGGAGGAGGTAACCGTGCCCAGGCCGGTTCCCTGGTCGTTGATGGTGAGCGTGTAGCTGGCGGGAGGCAGCGACGAGAAGTTCGCGGTCACCGCTTGTGCCTGGCTCATGGTCACCGTGCAGGTGCCGGCGCCCGAGCAGGCCCCGCCCCAGCCGGTGAAGCTGGATGTATCCGAAGGGGTTGCGGACAGGGTCACGGTGGACCCGGCGGCGAAGGACTGAACGCAGTCGATGCCGCAGTCGATGCCGGCCGGCGAGGAGGTGACGGTGCCCGAGCCGGTGCCGGAGCCGGCGACCGAGAGCGCGTAGCTCGCCGGCGGCGGCGGGAGCGTGTTGAAAGTGGCGGTTACCGACCGCGCCTGGTCCATCCTCACGGTGCAGGCGCCGGTACCCGAGCACGCGCCGCCCCAGCCGGCGAAGGTCGAGCCGTCGGCGGGGGTCGGGGTCAGAGTGACCCTCGTGGCCTGCGGGTACTCCTCCTGGCAGTCGCCACCGATTCCCGGGCAGCTGATTCCCTGCGGGCTGCTGGTCACCGTGCCGGTGCCGTTACCGGCGAGCGAGACGGAGAGCACGTACTGGTCGACCGAGACGCTTCCGGGCCCCCCGGCCTGCGGGCTCAGCGGGCTTATGAAGTAGGGCCGCAGGTCACTTCCGTCCTTGCGGGCGCGCCCCATCGTGTTGGCGCTGAACGTCGTCCAGTAAAGGTGCCGGCCGCTTACCGCCAGGCCGTTCGGGGTCGAGCCCGGGAGCCCGGCCACGATGAACGAGCGGATCACGTCGCTGCCGTCCAGATCGGCGCGGGAGATCGTCGCGTCACCCTGGGAGTTGGTCCAGAAGAGGTAGTTCTCGTCGGCGACGAGCGTTGCCGGAGCCTGCACTCCCGTGGCGATGAAGCTCTGGTTTACGCCGCTGCCGTCCAGGTTGGCCCGGCCGATACTCGACGAGCCGGAGAAGCTGCCGTTGCCCCAATAGATGTGCTGGTCGTTGGCCCAGACCGTGGAGGCGTTGACCGTGCCGGTGATGAAGTTCTGGTTCACGCCGCTGCCGTCCAGGTTGGCCCGGCCGATCGAGTTGGAGCCGCTGTTGGCCCAGTAGATGTAGTTGTCGTCCGCGTAGACGTCGGCCGGCCCGGAGGCTCCGTTGATAAAGGTCTGGTTGGCGCCGGTGCCGTCGAGGTTGGCGCGGCCGATCGTCCCGAAACCCGAGCTCTGCCACTCGAAGTTCGTGAAGTAGACGTACTGGCTGGACACGAAGAGCCCGTACGGGTTGCCGGGCGCGAAGATGAACTGGTTGTTGCTGTTGTTGCCGTCCAGGTCTGAGCGCCCCACCGCTAGCGGCTGGGCGCTGTTGATGTTGGTCCAGTAGAGGTTGCCGGCTGAGGCGCCCGGCGCTGCGATGGCAAGCGCCGTTAGCGTGATCAGAACCGCCGTCGTGACTTTCCCCTGGGAGCTCTTCATGGCCATCGCTGCCGCGGCGATGTTACCGGTGGGAAGAGCAAGCCGACGAGGGGACTCGAACCCCTGACCCCTTCATTACGAG
>JBBASZ010000025.1:0-13548 GCA_040398965.1 Solirubrobacteraceae bacterium
GGGTGCCGGAACGGCTCCGCCGGCTACTTGACGGTCAGCTTGCCGACCATGCCCGCCTCGCGGTGGCCGGGTACCGAGCAGAAGTAGGTGAAGCTGCCGGGCTTCAGGGTGCCCGATCCCTTGGCGACGCCGTTCTTGACGATGTTGGTGCGCACCGGCAGGCCCTCGATCACCACATTGTGGTCGATGCCCGACTTGTTGGGCATCTCCAGCTCGATCGGTCCGGCGGGAGCCTCGGCCTTGGTCTCGACGTAGGCGAGAAGACCGTTGGGGTCGGCGGAGATGGAAAGCACACCGTTCTTGGCGACCGCCGTCTTGGCCGGACCGGTAGCGGGGACGGCGGTGGCCAGGAGCCCGACGTCCTTGCCGGGCTTGGAGGCGACCGTCGCCACGTAAGCGGCCACGTCCCGAGCGTTGTCGCCGGTCACCAGCTTGGCCGGCATCCCGTTGCCGATCCCCGGGTAGAGCGTCTGCCCGTAGACCACCCCGGCAACCGCCTTGTCACCCCAGCGCTCCTGCCGGGCGACGGCAAAGGCGGCATCCAGGTTGGGGCCGGTAACGCCCTGCGTGCCGGCCCTGCGCAGCTGGTGGCAGGCGCCGCACTTCTGGACGAAGAGCTTCTTCCCGTTGACCAGGTTGGCGCTCTTGGGGTCGCCCGACTCGTTGGTGCAGCCGCTTACGGCGAGTGCCGCCACGACGGCCGCGCCCGCAGCGACCATGAAGCGCCTGTGAGTGTTCCGGGCCGTGGCCATCGGTGCCGAATCCTACCTGTATCGCAGGACTGGAGCAGCCTTGCGGGCGCCTCCCGCGCCCGCTCCCGGCGAGCCCTCCCAGCAAGGCGGCCGCCCGGCGATCGCGGTACGCTTCGACCATGTCTGAAGGCCAGCGATTCCGGCTCCGCGACCCCTCGAGCGGCGACGAGGTAATCCTCGTAGCCAAGCCCGGCACCGTCTACCTCGACGAGCGCACCGGAGAGCCGATGGAGGTTGTCGGTGAGGTGCTGCCCCTTGCTCCCTCGGAGTCGAAGCTTCCCTGGGCCGTGGAAAACCTGCGCTTCTGCAACTGGTGTGAATCGATGGCCCAGCGCGACCTGAACGACTGCCCGACCTGCGGGCGGCGCATGGCGCCCCTGGGCTGACCAGCCGCTAGGCTCGTCGCATGCCCAAGATTCACGTCGCCGCAGTTGCCGCTGTGGCTCTCTGCACTGCCGTCGGGCTTAGCGCCTGCGGCGGAGACAGCCGTCCCTACGACGAGGTTCCCGCCTCTACCCCGGCGCTCCTGCCGCCCGAGGACGCCGACAGCGCTGCCGGTGGCGTGACCACGCCGACCACCACAACGACCACGACTCCCGACGACGGCACCGACACCGGCACCGACACCGGCGGGACCGACGGCACCGACACCGGCGGCACCACGGGTGGTGGAACCGGGGGTACCGGTGGAGGGACCGGCGGAGGCGGGGGCGGCGGAGCCGCTCCCAACACCGGCGGAATTACGCCTGAGTGACCCTTATCGCCGGGCGGGCGTGGCGACTATCGTCGCGCTGTAGGTGAGCCGGGCGGTCTTGTAGAGGCAGTCGTAGGCGGCGGAGTCCTTGACCTCGCCCTGAGCTGTCTGGACCTGGGTGTCTTCGCACTGGGCCTTGGTGCGGGCTGCGCGCCAGGAGACTTCGCTGGCCTGGCCGGTGGCGAGCGCGGGAGCCCAGGTAGGGACGGTGAGGGCGATCACCTGGTTTTTCTTGACCGCAATCGAGCGGCGCAGCGCGAAGGTCGCCGTCCTTCCGAAGTAGGGCTCGAGCTTGACCGCCTCGCCCTGCGCAACCACGGTGTAGGTGGTCTTCTTCTTCTTGTCTGAGCTGCGCTGCAGGACGGTGATCTGGGCCTGCGAGACGCCACCGAGCTTGGAGTCGAAGAAGTCGATCTGCTTGCTGTTCGGCTTACCCAGCGAGACGGTCCAGGCGACGATCCGCCCGGCCTTCGTGACCGCCATCGGGGTCGTCGTGTTGCCGGCCCGCGCCTGGAAGCCGGTCGTGCGGCTGATCGCAAAGCACGGGGTGCCCGGGCAGCCCGGCTTGACGGCGGAGTCGAACTTGCCGACCTCGATGAATTCGGCGCTCGCGGTGGCGCTGAGGGTGAGGAGAGCGGCGACGGATACGACCGCAGCCGACGGAATTAGCTTGCGCATTACCCACATTGAACACAACCACACGGCAATTTGTTGCGGTTCGGGCGAAAGGAACCGCCAAACGTTGCCATTACGGGCGCTGAGACCCCCGGTCCTGCAGCGATAATCCCGGCCTGAAGCCTTAGCGGCCCTCGAACGAGGCCTTTCCGGGTCCCTCCTCCAGGAATGAGCGGACCGCCCCTTTCAGGTCCTCGGTCTCGAACAGGGTCGAGGAGAGGGCCGGCGTGGCCTCGTCTGCCGCATCGACACCCTCGCGCGCGGCCAGCCGCGCTATCTCGCGGGTCACGAGGTGGGCCCTTGTCGGGCCGTTGGCAAGGTCGGTCGCGAGCGCCATCGCCTTCTCCTCGAAGCGATCGTCGGCCCAGACCCGGTTGACCACGTTCCAGGCCTCCAGCTCCGAGGCGCTGTACAGGCGTCCGGTCATCACCAGCTCCCGTGCCCTTGCCGGCCCCGCCCGCTCGGCGATCCGCTGGGTACCTCCCATCGACGGTGTCAGGCCCACGACTCGCTCCACGAGCCCAAACCGGGCCGACTCGGAGGCGACCAGGAGATCGCAGCCCAGCGAGACCTCGAAGGCGGCGGTCAGGCAAAGGGCGTGCGCGGCGAAGACCGTCGGGCAGGGCATCGCCTCGATCGAGCGCACGGTACCGATCAGCTGACGCCAGAGATCAGCGGCGTCCAGCGATGCGAGGCCGTCGAACTCGTGGACATCCACGCCGCCGCTCACCACCTCCCCCTCGGCCCGGATCAGGAGCGCCCGCGGAGGGTCCGCCGCGCACTCTCCGAGCGCCTCCCCGAGGGCGGCGAACATCGCCTGGTCGAACAGGTTGAGCGGCGGGTGGTCGATCGTAAGGACCCGCAGGGGCCCTTCGTCGCGAATGGTGACCGGCGATCCCATCATTCCCCCCGGTATGCGGCGGCCGCCGCTTCGATTTCGCTCGCATCGCCGGCCTGCGGCAACCACGGCAGCTTCAGCGGGTCGCCCTGATAGCGAGGAATGACGTGGACGTGGAAGTGGAAGACCGTCTGCCACGCATCGGGGCGGCAGGAATTCAACAGGTTCACGCCGTCGGCGCCCAGGAGGTCGCGGGCACGCACGGCCAGCCCCTGAGCGCTGTTCATGCATGCCGCCAGGTCCTCCCTGTCGATCGAGTAGAGGTCCTCGGCGTGGCGGCGGGGCACGACTAGTGCGTGGCCGCGGGTCGCCGGGCTGATGTCCATGAAGCTGACCGTCAGCTCGTCCTCGGCAACGATCTGCGCGGGGAGCTCCCCCGCGACGATCTTGCAGAAGAGGCAGTCGGGCTGGGCATCCATGACCGGCATCCTAAGGGCCGGCCGGCTCGCCGGTCTCTAGGCTGCCTGCGTGGCCGCAGACGACCGGGAAAGGCTTGAGGCGCAGGCGCGCGAGTCCGTCGGCCACCTGGCCTCGTTCGACCGGGAGTCGGCATCCGATGGCGAGCACCGGGCGGCCCGGTGGATCGCGTCGCAGCTCGACGCCATGGGTGCTCCGGCGGTGGTCGAACGGGAGAGCGCGCACGGGGGCTACTGGTGGCCGCTGGGCCTGATGACCCTCGTCGCCGGGCTTGCCTCGCTGACCAGGAGCCGCATGGCGTGGCTGCTGGCCGGGAGTTCGATGGCCGCCCTCGTCGCCGACGACATCAGCGGGGGCCCGAAGCTCTTCCGCCGGCTGCTGCCAAAGCGACCGACCTGGAACGTGGTGGCCGGTGCCGGAGACCCGGATGCCGAGCGGACTGTGGTCGTGGTGGCCCATCACGATGCCGCTCACTGGAGCCTGCTCTTCTCTCCCGCCGTGCCCGAGTTCTTCGGCAGGCGCTTCCCCGGGTCGCTCGAGAAGGCCGATACGACACCGCCGGTGATGTTCCCTGTCCTCGCGGGGCCGCTTGCGGTCTTCCTGGCCGGCCTCACCGGAAGCGGGCTCCTGCGGCGGGTCGGCTCGATCCTCTCCCTGGGCGCCGCAGGCGTCTTCTCGGAGATCGGGTCCCGGTCGGTCGTACCCGGAGCCAACGACAACCTGAGCGGCGTGGCCGTAATTCTCGGGCTTGCCTCATCCCTGCAGGCGGAGCCGGTTCGCGGGATACGGGTGCTGCTGGTGTCAACGGGTTCCGAGGAGTCCTTCATGGAGGGAATGCAGGCTTTCGGTCGCAGGCACTTCCCCGGGCTCGACCGCGAATCGACCAGCTTCATCTGCGTCGACACCGTTGGATCCCCCACCCTGATGGAGCTGGAGGGCGAGGGAATGCTGGTCATGCGCGACTACCCCGCGTGGCTCAAGGACCTCCTGTCCCGGGCGGCAAGGGACGAAGGCGTGGAGCTGGTCCGGGGCCTGCGTTTCCGCAACGCGACCGACGGCCTGATCTCGATGAAGGCCGGCTTCCCGACCGTGATGCTCGGCTCGATCACCGAATACAAGGCGCCGGCGAACTACCACTGGCCGACCGACACCGCCGAGAACGTCGACTACGGCACCGTCGTCGACGCCACGCGCGTCTGCCGGCGCGCCATAGAGCTCCTGGCCCGCGGCTCCTAGCCCTCCGCCAGGGCAGACCTTGCCCAGGAAACCGCCTCGTCGCGCCCCCGGACCTCACCGGTGTAGACGGCGCGCTCGATTCCCCTGAGGAGCTCTCCCAGCTGCGGCCCGGGCTCGATACCCAGCTCGGCGGCCAGCTCGTCGCCGGGAATCGGCGGCGACGGGCGTCCGTCTCGCCTCCAGTCGAGGGCGGCGGAGAGCATCGGCCCGGCGACCTCCATGTGGGCGGCGATGGCCTCGTCGGCCTTGCGTCCCCGCGTCGCCAGGCGGTCGGCGACGGAGAGCAGCGTGACGTCGACCTCCACGGGGTCGCACGCCGCCAGGTAGTCGAACCGCATGCCGGCATCGATCGGCTGCCGGTGGACGAGAAAGCCGAGGAGCAGGTGGGCCTCGGTGATCGCCGCGACGTAGCCGGCCAGGCGGTCGCTGGCGCGCAGGCGACCGAGGATCTCCCGCGCCATGCGGGCACCTTCGCGGTCATGACCGGGGAAGCCCACCCGGCCTTCGTCGGAGACCACCCTCGTCAGCGGCTTGGCTATGTCGTGCAGCAGCGCCGCCCAGCGCAGCGCCGCCCCGCGGGTAAGGCCGTCGGCAAGGGGCTCATTGAGCATGGCGACGACCTCGGCCGACCGGTCGCCGGCAGCTTCCCCGGGGTCGGCTTCAAGCCTGGCAGCCCGTTCAACGACCTCGAGCGTGTGTCCATGGGCATCCAGGTGGTGGTAGCGGGTCTGCTCCACCCCGCGAAGCTCCGTGAGCTCCGGCAGCACCACCTTTTCGGCCCCGGTACCGGCTGCCAGCTCCAGCCCGACCTGCGGCCTGTCGCTCGAGAGCAGGAGCGAGAGCTCCTGGAAGATGCGCTCCGCTGCCACGGTGTCCAGCGCCGGTGCCGCCTCGGCCGCGGCCGCCAGCGTCGCCGGCTCGGCCTCCATCCCGAACTGCGCGGCAAAGCGGGCCAGCCTGAGCACCCTGAGCGGATCGAGCCGGAAGGATTCCGGCCCGGCCATTCGCAGGACGCCGCTCTCCAGGTCGGCAATGCCGCCGGTCGGGTCGACGGGATCACCGCCGGCCAGCGGGCGGGCGATGGCATTGATGGTCAGGTCGCGCGAGCGCAGGTCCTCCTCCAGGCCGCCGCCCTGCAGGGGGATGCAGTCGACCTGCCAGCCCTCGCCGGCCACCCGCCAGCCCCCGAACTGGTCGGAGAGCTGAAAGGCCGCGACCCCCGCCCCGGCCCTCCGACGCAGGCCGTCGGCGACACGCTCCGGGTCTCCGGCGAGCGCCAGGTCCACGTCCGCGGCCTCCCCTGCCGGAACATTGCCAAGCAGCTCATCCCTTACGGCGCCCCCGACAACCCAGGCTTCCTCGCCGGCAAGTTCCTCCTGCGCCAGCGCCAGCGGCGAGATGCTCAAGCCGGCACCCTCTCCCCGTCCCGATGGTAGGCGCGGGCCACGCGGGATGTGAGGGCGCATGTGACCTCGTAATTGATCGTGCCCAGCTCCCCCGCGACCTCCTCGGCGGTGACCGGCTGCGGACCACCGCCGCCCAGCAGGTCGACCGGTTCGCCGACCGAAACCCTGGTGCCGGCGCCGAGGTCCACCGCCAGGTTGTCCATGCTGACCATCCCGACTACCGGGCGCCTCTCGCCGGCGACGATCACCTCGCTCCGGTTCCCCAGTGCCCGACGCCAGCCGTCGCCGTAGCCGATGGGGACGGTCGCGATCACGGTGGGCTCCCGGGCGACGAAGGCCCGGCCGTAGCCGACGCTCTCGCCGGGCTCGCAGCGCTTGGCTGCCCCCACCCACGAGCTCAGCCCGAGAGCGGGCTCGAGGCCGCGTGCGCCCGCGTCCTCCCCGAACGGGTCCATCCCGTAGAGCGCCACGCCGGGGCGGACCATGTCGAAAGCCGCCGCGGGCTCCCTCAGCACCGCGGCGCTGTTTGCGGCATGGACCAGCGCCTCCGGATAGCGGTCGGAGAGCGGCTGCGCCCACGCGCGGAAGCAGCTGAGCTGCTCCCCGAAGAAGTCGTCACCGGCCTCGTCCGCAGTGGCAAAGTGGGTCATCAGCCCCGCCAGGCGGCTGGCCCCGGAAGCCGCCACGCGCTCGGCGAGCGATGTCGCCTCGTCCTCGCTGCGGGTACCCAGGCGTCCCATCCCGGAGTCGAGCTTCACGTGGATCGGTGCCCCACCGAGCGATTCGACCAGGTCGATGAATTCGGCTGTCCAGGCGACAAGGTCGGCGCGGGCCTCAACCGCCATCGCGGCCTCCTCATCGGTCATGGCTCCCATGACGAGCACCGGCTCCCCGATCCCCGCCTCCCGGAGGTCGGCGGCCTCGGCCGCCGTGGCTACCGCCAGCCACTCGGCACCGCCTGCCAGGGCGGCGCGGGCCGCCTGCATCATGCCGTGTCCGTAGCCGTCTGCCTTCACCACGGCGCAGACGGTCGCCCCGCCGGCGGCCTGCGCCATGAGGGCGGTATTGCGCTCGATTGCCGCTGTATTGACGGAGGCGACGGCTCGCTGAGCCACAGTGCCCCCTAGCGGTCTTCCAGCAGCGCCTCGAGGACGTCGACCCGGGTCACCATCCCGACCAGGTGGCCCTCGTCGTCGACGACGGGAAGGCGGTTGTGGCGATGCTCGGAGATAAGGTGGCCGGCATCGTGGGCGCTGGCGTCGGCGGTCACCGTCACCGGGTCCTCGGTCATCAGCTCGCCTGCGGACCCGGCGATCGCCTTGCGGACGCGCTCTTCCCAGTGCTTTACCGAGCCCAGGTAGATGACGCCGCCCATCACCTGGATGCTCGGCGGGGGGTCGACGTCCTCATGCTCGTCGAACAGGAGGAGGTCGCTCTCGGTGATGATCCCGAGCAGGACGCCCTCGTCGTCGACCACCGGAAGCCCCGGGAGCTCGTTCTCGTGCATGAGCTCGACAACGCGCTCGACACCGTCTTCCGGGCTCACCGAAACCGGGTCGGCATCCATGATCTCGCTGACGCTTGCAGACATTGCCGCAGCGTACCGCTACGCCCAGGCCCGTGGCAGGGCGGCGACCACGTCACCGGCGACGACTCCGTCGGCGCCCACCTCCTCGGCGGCGATACCGCCGGCCCGGGCGTGGAGCCTGATGCCGGCGCAGGCGGCGGCGAACGGGTCCAGGTCACGGGCAAGCATCGAGGCGATCACCCCGCTGAGCACGTCTCCCGTCCCGGCGGTCGCCAGCGCCGGGCTTGCTCCTGCACTGACCCCAACCAGCCCGCCGGGCTCGGCCACGAGCGTGTCGACGCCCTTCAGCACGACGACCGCGCCGGTCCGGGCAGCGGCCTTGCGCACGTGCTCAAGCCTCCTGGCCCGCACCCGCTTGGAGGAGGTTCCCAGTAGCCGCGCCAGCTCCCCCTCGTGGGGCGTGCAGACGGCCCCGCCGTGGTGCTTGCGCAGGTGGCCGGCTTCCCCGGCGAAGGCATTGAGGCCGTCGGCATCGACGACCATAGGCGCCCCGGCTTCGCGCACGAGCCGGCGGGCGAAGGCGCGTGCGCCGTCGCTTCCCCCCAGGCCGGGCCCGAGCGCCACCGCTCCAGGCCTTTCGGCGATCGCTGCGGCCAGCGATTCGGCTCCGGAGGCCCTCAGGTGGCCGTCGCGCGATGGCAGTGGGATCTGCATCTCCTCGACCAGGTGAGCGGCAACCACCGGCTGCTCGGAGGAGGGGACGCAGGCGGTCACGTACCCGGCGCCGGCGCGGGCCGCGGCGCGCGACGCCAGCACGGTCGCCCCGGTCAGGCCGACCGACCCGCCGGCCACGTAAACGTGGCCGCTGGTGAACTTGTTGGACTGCGGCCCCCTGCGCGGAACGAGGCCGAGAACCCCCGCGTCGTCGATCAGGCCCACGCTCGGCGGCTCGACCGGCGCTCCCTCCGGAATTCCGATCTCGATCACCCTCACGAAGCCGGCCGCGTCGCGTCCCGGGTTGACGTGAAGCCCAACCTTGTCGAGGTGGAAGGTTGCCGTGGCAAAGGCCCTGACGAAATCGCCGGCGGCCTCCCCGGTGGAGGCATCGATACCGCTCGGCACGTCGACGGAGACGACCGGCACCCGCGAGGCGGCGATCGCCTTGATCGCCCTTCCGGCCGATCCGCGCGGCTTGCCCGTGAAGCCGGTTCCCAGCAGGGCGTCAACGATGACGGCCGCGCCTTCCAGCCACTCGGGGGCAAACTCCGCGGGCGGTGCTCCCTGAAGGGCCGCTCGCTGCGCCGCTGCGTCCGGGGAGAGCTTCGCCGGGTCGGCCGCCTCGAGGACGACCACCTCCCGCCCCATCGCCCGCAGGATCCTTGCCGTGGCATATCCGTCGCCGCCGTTGTTACCCCCTCCGCAGACCACGACCGCCCGGCCCGAGGGCACCGTCTCCTGGACGAGCCGGGCCACGCCCTGCGAAGCGTTCTCCATCAGGGTGAGCGACGGCACCCCACGCTCGGCGATAGCCCAGCTGTCGGCTTCCCGGCACCTCTCGGCATCCGAGAGCGGGATCAGCCAGGGAGGCATCGCGCTCACGAGGCCACCACGGCGGCACCCGCCATCGTTCGCGCGTGGGTCAGGGAGCAGCTCAGGCTCACCCCAAGCTCGTCGGCGCGGCGGGCCGCCTCCCCCTTGAGCTCGAGATGCGGTGACCCCGACGGCCCACTCACGACCTCGAACTCCAGCGGCCGGAAGACCGGAAGCTGCAGGGCCTTGCTGGCGGCTTCCTTGGCACAGAAGCGGGCGGCCAGGTGTGTTGCCGGCCGGGCGCGCTCCCGTGCCGCGCCGAGCTCCCCCTCGGTGAAGAGCCGCCCCGCGAGGCCGGGACGTCGCTCGAGCGCACGCTCCATCCGCTCGATCTCCAGCAGGTCGATTCCGACTTGCGTCACGGGGTGAATCTAGCCCCGCCCGGCCCAACGCCCCGGCCGGAAAGTTGCTATTCGACGGTGACCGTCTTGGCCAGGTTCCGCGGCTGGTCGACGTTCAGGCCTCGCAGGCGGGCGATCCGGTAGGCCAGGAGCTGGAGCGGAATCACCGCCAGCAGGGGCTGCAGGATCCAGTCGGTCCGGGGAATGGCGATCACCGAGTCGGCCTGTTCGGCGATCATCGCGTTTCCCTCGGTGGAGACGGCGATCAGGTGGGCGCCGCGTGCCCGGACCTCCTGCATGTTTGAGACGACCTTTTCGAGGACCGGCGAGTCGGTGGCGACGGTAACCACCGGGGTCGCCTCGCTCAGCAGCGCGATCGGACCGTGCTTCATCTCCCCGGCCGAATAGGCGTCGGTCGAGATGTAGGAGACCTCCTTGAGCTTCAGGGCGCCCTCGTGGGCGACCGCCACGCCGGCATGGCGACCGAGGTAGAGGAAGAAGTCGGCCTCCCAGAGCTCTCCGGCGATCTTCTCGATCGGACCATCGACGCTTTCCAGCAGCTCGGTGATCAGGTGCGGGGTGTTCTTGAGCTGCCCCACGAGCTCGGTCCTCTTTCCGTCGTCGAGGGTTCCGTGAAGCTCGGCGAGCCGCAGGGCGAGGAGGTACATGACCGCCACCTGGCAGACGAAGGTCTTGGTGGCAGCCACCGACACCTCGAGCCCGGCGCGCGTGTAGAGGACGCCGTCGGCGTCGCGCGTGGCCTGCGATCCCATGATGTTCGTGATGGCCAGGACCGTCGCTCCCCTCTCACGGGCGAGGCGCATCGCTGCCAGCGTGTCGGCGGTCTCGCCGGACTGCGTAATGCCGATGACAAGGTCGCCGGGCCCGACGATCGGGTTGCGGTACCTGTACTCGGAGGCGATCTCAACGTCGACGGGGACGCGGGCAAGCTCCTCGATCACGTATCGCCCGATCAGCCCCGCGTGGTACGAGGTCCCGCAGGCCACGACGACGATCCGGCCCGCGGCACGCAGCTGCTCGTCGCTAAGCGCCCCCTCGTCGTTGAGGTCGACGCCGTCGTCGCGCACCGTCCGGTCGGCGATCGTCTCGGCGACCGCATCGGCCTGCTCGTGGATCTCCTTGAGCATGAAGGTCTCGTAGCCGCCCTTCTCGGCGGTCTCCTCGTCCCAGTCCACCGTGGTGACCTCGCGATCGACCGGGTTGCCGGCGGCATCGCTGAACTGCGTGCCGCCGGCCCGCACCTCGACGATCTCGCCGTCCTCCACGTACTGGACCCGCCGCGTCTCGGAGAGGAACGCCGGGACTGCGGAGGCCAGGAAGTTCTCACCCTCCCCCACTCCGACGATCAGCGGGCACTCCATCCGGGCCCCTACCAGCAGCCCGGGGGCTTCGGTGCTCATCGCCACGAAGGCGAAGTGGCCCTCGAGCCTGCCAAAGGCCGCGCGGACGGCGGCCGCCAGGTCGCCATCGAGGTGGGATGCGACCAGGTGGGCGATCACCTCGGCGTCGGTCTCGGAGGTGAAGACCGCACCGTCGGCAACGAGGGTCTCCCGCAGCTCCAGGTAATTCTCGACGATGCCGTTGACCACGACGTGAACGTGGTCGGATGTGTCGAAGTGAGGATGGGCGTTCTCTTCATTGACGCGGCCGTGGGTGGCCCAGCGCGTGTGGCCGATCCCGATCGTCGCTTCGCGGGCAAGCGTCGCGACAGCACCGCTCCCGCCGGAGCGCGCCTTGACCGCCTCGCGCAGGTGCTCAAGGTTGCCGACCGCCCGGACAGCCTCGATCTGCCCGTCGGCCATCAGCGAGATCCCGGCCGAGTCGTAGCCGCGGTACTCGAGGCGGGCCAGCCCGGCCAGCAGGATCGCCTCGGCCGAACGGTCGCCTACGTATCCGACGATGCCGCACATTGGCCCCGGAGCCTAGCTGCCGGCAGGGATGGTCACCGGGGCGGAAAGGGCCTCAGGAGGCGGACTCCACGACCGCCACCAGGCGCTCGCAGACGGCATCGCACTCGGCTTCGTCGGGCGCCTCGACCATCACCCTCACCAGCTCCTCGGTACCACTCGGGCGCACCAGAACCCGGCCCCTGCCCTCCAGGCCTTCCTGTTCGGAAGCAGCGGCACCCTCGACCGCGGCCATCGCGGCGCCCTTGTCGGCAACCGCGACGTTGACCAGCCTCTGCGGGAGCCTGGTCATCGCCGACCGTTCGGCGAGGTCGGCTCCACCCAGCGCCTCGAGAGTCAGGAGTGCGCTCGCTATCCCGTCGCCGGAGGGCACGAAGCCGGTGTCGATGATGTGGCCGGACTGCTCACCGCCGAGGCTCCAGCCGCGCTCGAGCAGCTCCGCCAGCACGTAGCGGTCGCCAACGTCGGTCACCGCCACCTCGACCCCGGCGTCGCGCATGGCCGTGTGGAACCCGTAGTTGGTCATCACGGTCACCGCGACACCACCGCCGAGCCGGCCTTCGCTGCGCAGGTGCAGCGCCGCCAGGGCGATCAGCTCGTCACCATCCACGACGATCCCCGCCCGGTCGACGGCGAGCACCCGATCGGCGTCGCCGTCGAAGGCAAACCCAAGTTCGAAACCGCCCTCGGCCACCGCCGCGGCGAGCCCTTCGACGTGGGTTGAGCCGACTCCGTCGTTGATGTTGCGCCCGTCGGGCTCGGTTCCCACGGTCTCGACGTTGGCCCCCAGGCGCCGGAATATCTCCGGCGCGACGCGGTGGGCAGCACCGTTGGCGCAGTCCAGCAGGATCTTCCTGCCGGAAAGGTCCAGGCCCCCGAATCGCTCCTCCAGCGAGCGCAGGTAGTCCTCCTGGGTTCCATGGAGCTCGCGGATCCGGCCCGGGGCCTGCGGGGGCGGCCCGGGCGACTCGAGCCGCTCCTCGATCTGCTCCTCGGTCGTATCGGAGAGCTTCAGGGAATCGCTCCCGAAGAACTTGATGCCGTTGTCCCGGTAGGGATTGTGGGAGGCGGAGACCACAACGCCGAGGTCAAGCCCGTAACGGGCGATCAGCAGCGGGGCGGCGGGGGTGGGCAGCACCCCGCCGAGAAGGACGTCGCCCCCGGCCGCGGCAACGCCTGCGGCCAGCGCCGATTCGAGCATCTCGCCCGACTCGCGCGTGTCGCGGATGATCAGTACTCGCCTCCCCTCGCCGCCTGCCTGCTCGGTCGCCGCCCGGCCAAGGGCAAGGGCAAGTTCGGCGGTCAGCTTCTCGCCGGCCACCCCCCTGACGCCGTCGGTGCCGAACAGCTTCCGGGCCATCAGCGGCGGTCCCTTCCCGCCGGCACGCGACCTGCGCGCGGCATCGGCCTCAGCGCTTGCTGAACTGCGGCCGCTTGCGGGCCTTCTTGAGCCCGGCCTTCTTGCGCTCCTTGGCGCGGGCGTCGCGCGTCAGGAAGCCTCGGCTCTTGAGCGCGCCGCGGAGCCCGGGATCGGCCTCCAGCAGCGCCCGCGAGATGCCGTGGCGCAGCGCGTCGGCCTGGGCCGAGACGCCTCCGCCGTGCATCCGGGCCACCACGTCCATCTTGGCCTCGTAGCCGACGGCCTCCAGCGGCTCGCGAATAGTGCGCCTGAGCGTGTCACGGGGGAAGAACTCGTCGAGCGACTTGCCGTTGATGAGGTACTCGCCCTTGCCGGGCTTCAGCGTCACGCGGGCAACGGCGGTCTTTCGCTTCCCGGTGGCCTGGTAGCGGGCATCGGCGGCGAGGGCGATCGTCGCGACGATCGGCTCCTCGACGACCTCCTCCTCGGGCTCCGAAAGCTCATCGGCCTCGATGTGCTCGGAGTACTCGTCGGCCTCGTCCTCCTCACCGGGAAGTGCGGCTTCACCCTCGGCGACGATGTCGACTTCGAGGTCGGCGCCCGGGATGGCGGCGGGCTCGTCCCCGCCGTCCTTCTTGCCCTTCTCCTTCGCCTTCTCCTCGG
>JBBASZ010000026.1:0-11561 GCA_040398965.1 Solirubrobacteraceae bacterium
ACTGCCTCTGCCGCGGGGGCGGCCGATGCCTGCGGCTCGCTGGAGCCACCGTTCCCGTTGCCGCCGTTCCCGTTGGTGGGGCCTGCCGTGTCGGAGGTGATGCTCGTCGCGGCGTCCTGCGCGGCCTTGCGGGCGCGGACCTCTGCCGTCTGGATGCCCAGGGACTCCTGGGTGTCGACGTCGAGGAAACGGCTGGCCAGCCAGCGCATGATGTAGTCGGGCATCGACTTGGCGAACGGGATCTCCGGGTTCTGGGTGATCCCTTCCGGGTCGAAGCGCATGTAGCTGAACTTCTCGACCAGCTTCTCGAGCGGCACCCCGTACTGCAGGGCGATCGAGATGGAGGTCGCGAACGCGTTCATCATGCCGCGCAGCGTCGAGCCTTCCTTGCCGATGTCGGTGAGGAAGATCTCCCCGACCGAGCCGTCCTCGTACATGCCGGCGGTGATGTAGCCCTCGTGGCCGCCGATCGAGAACTTGTGGGTGATCGACTGGCGCTCCTTGGGCATCCGCCGGCGGGCCGGGGCGTTCTCGGCCGCGGCGACCGCCTCGGCGATCATCGCGTCGACCTGCTCCTGCGTGTAGCCGCCGGAGCCGCCCTCTGCGCCCTCTCCGCCTTCGGCGTCGGTGCGCAGGGCCTGGGCGGTCTTGGAGCCGTCGCGGTAGATGGCCAGCGCCTTGACGCCAAGCCTCCAGGCGTCGACGTAGGCGTCGTAGATGTCCTCGACGCTCGACTCGGCCGGCATGTTGACCGTCTTGGAGATCGCGCCGGAGATGAACGGCTGGACGGCGCCCATCATCTTGATGTGGCCCTGCGGGCTGATAGCCCGCTCTCCGACCGCCACGTCGAAGATCTCGAGGTCCTCGTCGCGCAGGCCGGGGGCGCCGATGATGGTTCCGTTCTCGGTCACGTAGGCGGTGATCTGGTCGATGTCGGCCTCGTTGTAGCCGAGCGTCTCAAGGGCCAGCGGGATCGTCTGGTTGGCGATCGTCATCTGGCCGCCGCCGACGAGCTCCTTGAACTTGACCAGCGAGAAGTCCGGCTCGATGCCGGTGGTGTCGCAGTCCATCAGGAAGGAGATCGTCCCGGTCGGGGCGAGCACGGTGGCCTGGGCGTTGCGGTAACCAAACTTTTCGCCCAGCTCGACCGCCTCGTCCCATGAGCGGCGGGCCGCCTCGAGCAGCTCGGTGTCGACCACCGAGCTGTCGGGGATCACGTGAGAGGAGTCGCGGTGCATCCGCATGACGGAGTTGTGCTCCTCGCGGTTCTCCTCGTAACGCTCGTACGGGCCGGTAGCGGCGCTGATGACCGCCGACTCGCGGTAGGCGCGGCCGGTCATCAGGGCGGTGATCGCCGCCGCGGTGCCGCGGCCGGCGTCCGAGTCGTAGGCGACGCCGTTGGCCATCAGGTAGGCGCCGAGGTTGGTGTACCCCAGGCCGAGCTGGCGGAAGGCGCGGGCGTTCTCGCCGATCTCCTCGGTCGGGTAGCTCGACGGGGAGACGATGATCTCCTGGGCGAGCAGCAGGACGTCGACGGTGTGCTCGAAGGCCTCGACGTCGAGGGTTCCGTCGGGACGGCGGAACTTCATCAGGTTGATTGAGGCGAGGTTGCAGGCCGAGTCGTCGACGTGCATGTACTCAGAGCACGGGTTGGAGGCGTTGATCCGGCCCGAGTTGGGGCAGGTGTGCCACTCGTTGATCGTCGTGTCGTACTGGATCCCCGGGTCGGCGCAGCGCCAGGCTGCCTTGGCGATCTTGCTCATCAGCTCGCGGGCGGGGATCGCCTCGCCGATCGGCTCGCCGGTGGCGCGGGCGGTGGTCTGCCACATCGCGTCGTCCTCGACGGCCTGCATGAACTCGTCGGTCACGCGGACCGAGTTGTTGGCGTTCTGGTACTGGATCGAGGTGAAGCCGTCGCCGTCGATCGACATGTCGAAGCCGGCGTCGCGCAGCGCGGCGGCCTTGTCCTCCTCCTTGGCCTTGCACTCGACGAACTCGACGATGTCCGGGTGGTCGACGTCGAGGACGACCATCTTGGCCGCGCGGCGGGTCTTGCCGCCGGACTTGATCGTGCCGGCCCACGAGTCGGCGCCGCGCATGAAGGAGACCGGGCCGCTGGCGGTGCCGCCCTTGCTCAGCGGCTCCATCGAGCCGCGGATGTTGGAGAGGTTGATCCCGGAGCCCGAGCCGCCGCGGAAGATGCGGCCCTCGCGGGTGTTCCAGTCGAGGATCGAGTCCATCGTGTCCTCGACGCTGAGGATGAAGCAGGCCGAGCACTGCGGCTGCTCCTCGAAGCCGACGTTGAACCAGACCGGCGAATTGAACGCCGCCATCTGGTGGAGGAGGATGTAGGTGAGCTCGGCCTCGAAGGCGTCGCCGTCCTCGATCGAGGCGAAGTAGCCGCGGGCGCGGCCCCAGTCGGCGATCGTGCCGGCGACACGGCCGACCATCTGGCGTACCGAGCTCTCGCGGGCGGGGGAGCCGAGCTGGCCGCGGAAGTACTTCTGGCTGACGATGTTGGTGGCGTTCTGCGACCAGGTAGACGGGAACTCGACCCCGGCCTGCTCGAAGGCGACGCTGTCGCCGTGGCCGATCCGCGCGTCGCGGATCTCCCAGTCGACGGTGTCAAAGACGTCGGTGCCCGGCTGCGTGAAGCGGCGCTCGATACTCAGCGCGTTGCCGGCCTGGATGGCGTCGGTCTCGGTGGTGTGGGTCTTCGGGGTGGTTTCCATTTCTCGGCTTTCCTCTCTCCTGCCTTCTCGTGACTCGCGCGGCTTTCGCGGGTGCGAAAAGTGCGGCGCGGACGCAGGAACCTCCCACCTCACCCGGACGGAATGAACCCTTCCGTGCAGGGCGCTCCGGGAAGTCCCTTACCCCTTCCCTTTCACTCCTGATTCTAGCCCCGAATCAGCCCGGATCAGGCGACCCGGCCGGCCCGGGCCCGTCCCCGTCGGGACGCCCGCCGATCAGGTTGAAGAAGCCCGTACGCGCGCGCGACCCGAGGGTCTCCGGACCGAACCGGTGCCGGGCGCGCTCGTACTTCTTCTCGTTGCGGCCGACGTAGAAGCGCCGCGACCACGGCGAGGCCGGGCGGGCCAGTCGCAGGGCGCCGACCAGGCCGAAGAGCGGGATGAAGAGGGCGAGCAGCCCGAAGAAGATCCGTCCCTTGAAGAAGCAGACGAAGGAGAGGGCGATCGCCTGCACGGCGTAGGCGATCGCCAGGCCGCTTGGCTCGCCGCCCTCCAGGCCGAAGGGGCTGGTGCCGATCACGACCAGCCCCATGAAGATGGCCGCCATCAGCACCGCGTCGATCGAGCTGCGGCCCTGGGAGCTCCAGTAGACGTCGTCCAGGTGGATCCAGAGGGCGAACTCGTCGAGGGTCAGCCCGGCGCCGATCCCGATGCCGACGATGAAGATCTGCCACCAGGGCGCCTCGGGCGGAAGCGAGACGGCCAGGAAGGAGAAGATGATCATCGCCGAGATACCCCAGACCAGGTGGTGGAGGTGCAGCCCCGAGCCGGTCTCCACGTTCCCCGGCCACCAGCTCACCTGGGCGCGGATCATCCGGGCGCTGGTGCGGATGAAGGCGAAGGTGAACAGGAAGGCGATCAGGAAGAGCGCACCGGCATCCCGGCCCGGCCCCGGCGGGTGGGTGAACGGCTGGACGAGGAGGAACTCGGCGAGCGGCAGCTGGAGATGGATGCCCTGGGCGATCACGGCGCTCAGCGGCCGAGGCGCACGAAGTCGCGAAGCTCGGCGGCCCCGAGACTGATCCGCCAGCCCGCCTCGGCGGTGGCGTGGCGCCAGCGCCGAAGCCAGAGCGGGTCCCACCCGCGCACGCGCCAGAGCGCGATCACGATGAGGATCGCGGCGAGGATCACCGCCAGGGCGATCAGGCCGACGGTCAACCAGGCCAGGCCCTTGTCCTCGCCCTGCTGGGCCGGCTGTGCCGGCGCGGGTGTCGGCGCGGGAGCGACCGGAGCGTCGGCCGGCGGAACGGTGACCGTCGGGTCGGCCGGCAGCGGGGCCGGGGTGCCCGGAACGGGCTGGCCGGGGACCGGCTCGAGGTTCTGGTCCTGGGCCACCGCGGGAGCGGCCAGGGCGAGCAGGGACGCGGCGGTGACGATGGCGACGGAGCGGCGCATCGGGTCCAAGCCTAGGGCAGCAGGTCCTCGATAGCGGCGGTCGCGGCGGCGACCAGCTCGTCGGGTGCCAGCGAGGCGTCGAGCACCCGGATCCGCCCGGGCTCGGCGGCGGCCAGCTCGCGGTAGCCGCCGTCCACGGCGCCGAAGAAGCCTTCCCCGGCCGCCTCGAGCCGGTCGGCCTCCTCCCCGCGCCCGTCGAGGCGCCCGGCCCGCTCTTCGGGACTGAGCTGGAGCAGGAGCGTGCGGTCGGGGCGGATGCCCTGGGTGGCCATCTCGTTGATCGCGGCGACGTTCTCGATCCCCAGCCCGCGCCCTGCCCCCTGGTAGGCCAGGGAGGAGTCGACGAAGCGGTCGAGGATCACCCAGCGGCCCCCCTCGAGCAGCGGCGCGAGCCGCTCGGCGACCAGCTGGGCGCGCGCGGCGGCGTAGATCAGCGCCTCGGCCTGCGGGCCGATCTCGAGCGCCGGGTCCTTGACGAGGTCGCGCAGCCGCTCGGAGGCCTCGACCCCGCCCGGCTCGCGCATCACGTCGGCCTCGACGCCCCGCCCGGAGAGCGCGGCGGCCAGCCCGGCGGCGAGCGTGCTCTTGCCGGTGCCGTCGAGTCCCTCGATCGTGATCAGCCGGCCCGCCATCGGAGCCGAGCGTACCCGTACGATCACCCGGTGAGCGACGCCGCGACCCTCGAACGCCACCCGCACGCCAGGGCGGTTGTCGGGCCGGTGCTAGAGGGCCGCAGCGAGCCCTCCCACGCCTACCTCTTCCACGGCCCGCCAGGCGCCGGCAAGGCGCAGGCCGCCCGGGAGCTCGCGGCGACCCTGCTCGCCGAGGGCGCCGCCGACCCGCAGGCCGTCCGCGAGCGGGTCGGGCGCGAGGCCCACCCGGACCTCACCTGGGTGCGCCCCAGCGGCGCCCACGGAATCCGGATCGACGACATAGAGGAGCCCGTGGTGTCGGCGGCCTCGCGCACCCCGTTCGAGGCCCGCCGGCGCGTCTTTGTAATAGAGGGAGCCGACCTGCTCGGCGACGAGGCGGCAAACCGGATGCTCAAGACCCTGGAGGAGCCGGCCTCATTCGCCCACCTGGTGCTGCTGACCAGCCGGCCGGAGAGCGTGATGGCGACGATCCGCTCGCGCTGCCTGGCGGTCCGCTTCGACACGCCGGCCGACGAGGAGCTCGCCTCGGCGCTGGTGGCACGCAGCGTGATCCCCGAGACCGCGCAGGCCTGCGCCCGCCTCTCCCTCGGCGACTCGCAGCGGGCCATGGCCCTGGCCACCGGCGAGGGGCCGGCGATGCGCCAGGCCGCCGAGGCCTTTGCCCGCGCGGCGCTGGAGGGCGAGTTCGCCGCCGCCCCGTGGGACGCGCTGCTCGAGCCGGCCGCCGCATGCGGGCGCAGGGCCGCACAGGAGGCCGAGCAGTCGGCGGCGCAGGAGGCCGAGATGCTCCCCGAAAAGGAGCGCCGACGGGCCGAGCGGGAGTCCGAGAAGGCGGTCAAGCGGGTGGCCCGCCGCGAGCGCACCGCGGCGCTCGACGAGGCGATGCGCCTCACCGGCCTCTGGTTCCGTGACCTGGCCTGCGTCGCCGAGGGGGCGGCGGAGCTCGCCTACGCCACCGACCGCCTCGACGCGCTGGGGGCCGACGCCGCCGGCCGCGACGCCGCAAAGCTGCGGCAGGCGGTCGCGCTGGTCGACGAGGCGCGCGCCTCGCTGCGCCTCAACCCCGACGAGGCGCTGCAGCTGCAGGCGCTGGCCTACCGGCTCGCTCGCGCCCTGGCCTGAGGGCGGCGGCTCAGGCGATGGTGCCGGTGAGCGCCAGCGCCAGGACGGCGCTGCCGACGATCAGGCGGTAGATCACGAAGATGTTGAAGTTGTGGCTGCGCACGTAGCGCAGCAGGAAGGCGATCGCCGCATAGCCGGAGATGAAGGCCAGCACGGTGGCCACCAGCGTCGGCCACAGCCCCGGGTTGCCGGCGCCGGCCTCACCCACCTTCCTCAGCTCGAAGAGGCCCGAGAGGACGACTGCGGGGACAGAGAGCAGGAACGAGTAACGGGTAGCCGACTCGCGGTCCAGGCCGAGGAAGAGGCCGCCGGAGATCGTCGAGCCCGAGCGGCTTACGCCGGGAATCAGAGCGAGGACCTGAAAGAGGCCGATGACGATGCCGTCCTTGAGGGTGAGGCTGTCCACCCCGCGGGTGCGCTTGCCGACGCGGTCGGCGGCCAGCAGGACGAAGCTGAAGAGGATCATCACGATCGCCGCCAGCTCGACCGAGCGCACCGCGGTCTCGATCTGGTTGCTGAAGACCAGGCCGAAGATGCCGATCGGGATCGTGCCCAGGACGATGAACCAGCCCACACGGGCGTCGACGTCGCTGGTTCGCCAGAGGGTGCGGTCGCCGGCCAGCGAGTGCAGGAAGGCCTTGAGGATGTTCCAGAGGTCCTGGCGGAAGTAGATGAGTACGGCGGCCATCGTCCCGAGCTGGATCACCGCCGAGAAGGCGGCGCCCGGGTCCGGCCAGCCGGCGATGGCGGGCACGAACAGGACGTGGCCGGAGCTGGAGATCGGCAGGAACTCGGTGAGCCCCTGGACGATGCCCAGGACGATCGCTTCGAGGGTCGACACCGCTGGCGGACGCTAGCGGGCGGCGGGGTCGGCCCGGCTCAGCTTCCCGGCGTAACGCCCTGGCGGAATTCCGTCAGGTTGCGGGGGTCGTACTTGCGCTTGATCCGGCGCAGGCGGTTCCAGTTACCGGCGTAGTAGGCCTCGCGCCAGGTGGTGAGCCGGCCGTCGATGTAGTTCTGGTAGGCCTGGCCGGAGGCGTAAGGGCGCATCGCCTGCCACGTGTTGTCGGTCCACTCGATGTTGGCCTGCGACGACTCGGGCTGGCCCCAGAAGCTGACGTAGGCGACGTGGAAGAGCGTGTCGCGGTGTACGAAGGCGGTGGCGCCGGGCTTGATCGCGTTGGCCTGGCTGCCGGGGCCGAGCGCCTCGACGTGGAGGCCGCCCTCGTAGGCACCGGGGCCTCCCGGCCATTCGGCGACCTGGCTTACGAGCGCCTCGATGCCCGCGGCCGGAATCTGCTCCTTGAAGAAGTCGGACTTCTGGTAGCTCGGGTAGGCGGCATCGTAGGCCGGAAGGGTCTGGCAGGTGACCTGGCCGTTGGCGCCCACTGTGCAGCCATCCGGGGCCCACGCCTGCGAGTAGGGGACCTCCCGGATCGAGAAGCGCTGCGGGCCGGCGGCCTGGAGCGGCTCGGCCAGCGTCTCGAGGTCGGCCTGGGTGCCCCACCACTGCGCCTCGATCGCGGCCTTCATCTTGACCTCGCCGGTTGCGTCGGGCGAGCGGATCAGGCTCATCGTGGAGCTGGCCAGCTCCGGCGGCGCGTAGGGGATCAGCTTCTGCCAGGCGTCGAACATCTCCGCCGCCTTGCTCCACGGGTAGCTGGCGGAGAGGACCCAGAGCGGCGGGGTCGGGTGAGTGCGGAAGGTGAAGGAGGTGACGATCCCGAAGTTGCCGCCCCCTCCCCCGCGCAGCGCCCAGAAGAGGTCGGAGTGCTTCTTCGGCGACGCAGCGACGCTGCGTCCGTCGGGGAGCACGACCTTTGCGGAGAGCAGGTCGTCGACGAGCATCCCGCGCAGCCGGGTGGCCCGGCTCAGGCCGCCTCCGAGGGTTAGCCCCGCAATCCCGACCGACGGGCAGCTGCCGGTCGGCAGGCCGAGCGAGTTCTGGACAACGAGCTGCTCGAAGATCTGCAGGTTGCTGGCGCCGGCGCCGACGGTGACCTTGTCGTAGCTCTCGTCGAGGGCGATCGAGTCGATCTGCGAGACATCGGCGACGATCCCGGTGCAGTTGCAGTAACCCTCGAAGGAGTGGCGGCCGCTGCGCGCGGCGAGCGGCCAGTCGCGCTCGCGGGCGAAGCGCACGACCTCCTTGACGTCACGGGTCGAGCGGCAGAAGGCGATCGCCTTCGGACGGATGTCCAGGCGCGGGTTCCAGACCGAGGCCGCCGACGGGTAGGCAGACTGGTTGGGCACCACCAGCGTCCCGTCCAGCCGGCGGGCCAGGGAGCTGAGCGAGGTGGCCGAGCGGGCGGTGCCGATCGCGCTTACCCCGAGGCTCGTGAGCATCGCTCCGCCGGCGGCGGCGCCGGCGATCTTCAGGGCTTCACGGCGGGTGGGACGGGCTTCTTTCATCGGGCGAAGGTACCGGAGGGAGGAGCCGTGCGCGAAGGCTCAGCGCGGGTCTATCGCGCCGAGGCTGGGCTGCAGGCCGTGCAGGTCGAAGGCCCGAAACTCGCTGAACTGCGGGTGGTCGGGGCCGTGGAAGTCGGCGCTGCCGGTGGTCAGCAGGCCCAGCTCGGCGGCATCCTCGGCCAGCAGCGCGGCGTGGGCGGCGTCATGGGTGGGATAGAAGGCCTCGACCCCGTCGAGCTCGAGGGAGGCGTAGCGCTCCAGCGCCTCGCGCACCTCCTCCGGGGCGTCGATGTCCCAGAACGGGTGGGCCCACACCGCCAGGCCGCCCGCCTCGTGGATGGCGGCGATCGCCTCGCCCACGTCGGGCATCGTGCGCCGCCGGTAGCCGGGAGTGCCGGGGATCAGGTATGCGACGAGCAGCTCGGAGAAGTCGCCGAGGTTCTCTTCGGCGATGCGGTCGGCGTTGGCCGGGTCGTCGTAGATCGCCTGGGCCAGGTGCGGGCGGCCGAGCGGCCTCTCGCTGTCGGCGGCCCGCTCGGGCAGCTCGACGTTCCAGCCCAGCTCGCGCATCGCCTCGGCCATCCGCTGGCCGCGGGCCAGGCGGTCCTCGCGCCAGGCGGCGAGGTGTGCGGTGAAGGCGGCCGAGTGGTGGTCGATCCCGTAACCCAGGACGTGAAGGTCCTCCCGCTCCCCGTCGACGGCGGAGATCTCGACGGCAGGAACGACGGTTATCTCTCCCCCGGTCGCCGCGGCGACCTCGAGCGCCTCGTCCACACCGGCGACGGTGTCGTGGTCGGTCAGCGCCAGGAGCTCGACGCCGGCGGCGTGGGCGCGGGCGACGACCTCGGCCGGCTCCAGCGCACCGTCGGAGGCGACCGAGTGGGACTGGAGGTCGAAGGTCGGGGCGGCCATGGGGGCGCAGCGTACGCCACGCGGCCCGGCCGCCCTCGCGCGGGTATATAACGGGACGATGGCCGCGCCCGGGCAAAGCGAGATCATCGGCTTCACCGGCGTCTACGACGCCGACGGGACCCTCGCCGGTGAGCTCTCCTACTGGGTCGGCGCCCACGTGACCGGGAGCCGCCACTGCGCGCTCTGCGAGATCACCCACGGGACGTTCACCGAGAAGCGCCGCTGGCGCGAGCTCGCCGCGGAGCTGCCGGTGCCCTTCGAGGCGGTTCACCTCGACGAGCGCACGCCAGAGGTCGCGGCCGCCACCGTGGGAACGGGAGCATGCGTCGTGGCCGCCCGGGCCGACGGCAGTCTCGAAGTGGTGCTTGGGGCGGAGGACCTGGACGCCATGGAGGGCGATCCCGACCGGCTGGCCGGCGCGCTCCGCGCCCTGCTCTGATTCGCTGTCACATTCGCAACTTCCCACGGTCTGGGGTGTAGAAAAGGGCGGGGCGCATGGACACGAGTGTCAGTTACAAGAGGGCAGTGCCGCTCGGGGCGGCATTGGCGGCGATTGCCACCGTGGGTTCGGCGCTTTTCCTCCTGCCCGCCCCCGCCCACGCCTCCTTCACCTTCGGGGAGGTGAGCGGGCCGATCTCCAACGTCCAGGAGGAGTACCCGAACTCGATCCGTTACAACCGGCTCCTCTACGGATCCCCCATCATCACCACCAGGAACACCCGTGGTGAGCCGATGCGGCGCGTGCGGGTGGGCGGCATCATCACCGCAATCCGCCTTAAGGGAGCCTGGAACGGCCCTCGGAACTTCAAGTTCTCTCTCTGGCAGCCACGCCCGGAGATCGTCCAGAACGGCCGTCGCTTCCCGGCTATCGAGTGCCGCAACCGGGACAGCCCGCGGGGCATCGTCACCACGGCCTCGGGCGACTGCGTGATGCAGGCCGAGCTGCGCAAGCAGGCCGAGATTCCGTTCGTCCAGCCCCGGCCGTACGCGAATCCCGACGCCAACCGCTCGCAGTACAACATCAACGGCTTCGGCTACTCGCGCGTCCTCGAGATCCAGGGCCGTGGCAACTCGCGGCCGACCATCTTCTCGATCGTCGATGTGCGCGCCGCCGTGCGCGAGCAGGACTGGATCTCTGTCGCCCCGGTCGAGCCGAGCTTCGAAGTGCTTCAGTCCTGGCGCAGCGACGCCGTTCCCCAGCAGAGCCGCACCTGGGGCGCCATCGAAGGTCGCCTGGCGATGGCCTCCGAGGGCGGGCTGTGCATGCATGGCGCAAGCCGGCCAAACCTCGTCGGCACCCCCGGCGCACCGGGCGGCGAGGGAAGTCCCGGAAACGGGGGCGTGTGGCCCGGCGGCCGGGTCCCGCCGCCGATCGAGACCGGTGAGCTGAACGTCGGGATGGGCCAGGGCAATCTGAGCGAGGTGCGCTTCTCCCCCTGCTACCCGGACTTCCAGTACCAGGGCTACACCAGCCCCGGCGGCTACACCGGCCTCTACTACGGCAACTGCCACGACGACAACCGTCGCTACGAGGGCAACGGCCTCTCGTGCCTGCGGTGGCAGTCCAACGCGATGCAGGTCGAGTACACCATCGAGCCGGACGCCGACCGCGACGGCTGGGGCGACCAGACCCAGGGCGGCAAGGCCCTGGCCGAGCGCAACTGGCTGGCAGGCGAGGCCGAGCGACGTGCCCGCGAGGCCGCCGACCAGGCTGCCCGCGACCGCTGGGCCGAGATCGCGCGCCGGCTGCGCACCACCCCGGTTGGCGCGGACATGCGCGACCTGCTGCGCGAGGCGTCCGGCCTCAACCTTGCCGACGTCGACTTCAGCCTCGGCGGGCTGGCCCCGGGGGCGATGCCCGGCCAGGGACCCGCGCAGGCCAACCCGGAGCTGCCCCAGACCACGGCCGACAACGCAGCAGGGGGCGGGGACGGCTCATCCGGCCGGCCGGCGATCCCCGGGCCCGAGTTCACCGCCCGGGTGAAGAGGAAGAAGAGCTTCGGCGCCGGCACGATCTCGGTGAGGGTCTCCTGTCCCACCGAGGCCTGCAACTTCGTCGGCCAGGGCAGGATGACCTCCAGGCGTGGTGGCAAGAGCTCGAGGCCGTACGTCATGGACCGCGGCCCCGGCCGCTACCTGAAGGCCCGCTGGACCGGCCACGTGCGAGTGAAGATGGGGCAGTCGCAGCGTCGCGCCCTGCGCCGCGCCTACAACCGCGGCGCGCGGCTGGAGGCGACGGTGACCGTCTACGCCTCCAACGCCGCCGGCGGCATCAGCGAGAAGCAGCTCAAGGTCCGCATCCCCCGCGCGAAGTAGC
>JBBASZ010000027.1:0-10914 GCA_040398965.1 Solirubrobacteraceae bacterium
CGGTCAGACCGGGTAGCTGCGCACGCGCAGCGGCTGCGGGGGCAGCTGGCTGAGGGGGCGGGCGACGACCTGGTGGACCGAGAGCCGGCCCTTCTCAAAGCCCAGGGCGGCGCCGTAGTTGTGCAGGCGCCAGACCCGCTCGCGCTCGGGGCCGATCTCGGCGACGGCGGCGGGGATGTCGGCGTCGTGGTTTGCGGCCCAGCGCCGAAGCGTCTCGGCGTAGTGGGGGCGCAGCGACTCGTCGTCGAGGATCTCGAAGCCGGCGCCCTCCATCTCGCTGATCACGGAGCCGATCGTGTGCAGGAAGCCGTCGGGGAAGACGTACCGGATGGTGAAGCTGTTCGGGTCCATCGGCTGCGGCGCGGTGCGGACGATCCCGTGGTTGAGGAAGAGGCCATCCGGCGCCAGCAGCCCGAGAACCTGCTCGAAGTAGAGCTTCAGGTTCTCCTCGCCGACGTGCTCGAACATGCCGACGCTGGAGATCTTGTCGTAGGGGCCGTCGTTGATCTCGCGGTAGTCCTGGATACGCACCTCGCAGCGGTCGGCGACGCCGGCCTCCCGGATTCGCTCGCGCGCCAGCTCGGCCTGGGCCTCGGAGAGCGTCACGCCCACCGCCTGCACCCCGTAATGGTGGGCGGCGAAGATCATCAGCGAGCCCCAGCCGCAGCCGATGTCCAGCAGGCGGTCGCCCTCCCGGAGCTCCAGCTTGCGGCAGATCAGGTCGAGCTTGCGGGTCTGGGCCTGGTCGAGCGTGTCGTCGGGCGAGCCGAAGTAGGCGCAGGAGTAGACCATCGTCTCGCCGAGCATCCGGCGGTAGAACTCGTTGGAGACGTCGTAGTGGTGGGTGATCGCCTCCTGGTCGCGGCGCAGGGAGTGGATGCCGCCCTTGAGCTGCGCCTCGCAGGAAGGGGGAGGCGGGTTCTTGCGGCGCAGCAGGCCCAGGCGGCGGGCAGCCCTGAAGGCCGGCACCGCGTCGGAACGCTCGATCGGCGCCGCACGCCACTGCTCGGTGAGGTCGAGGGCGCGCTCGAGGTTGCCGTTGACCTCGTCGACCTCGAGCTCGCCGGCGACCCAGGCCCGGGAGATGCCGAGCTCGCCCGGTGCCCGCATCATCCGTACCAGCGCGTCGGGGGTGGTAAAGCGCAGGGTCGGCGCGGTCGGGTCGTTGTTGGTGGGGGGCAGGACGCTGCCGTCCCAGAACTCGAGCGCCACCGGCCGGCCGACCTCGGAGCGGGCGTCGAGGCGGCCGATGAGTTCGGCGAGAACGCCGGCGACGCCGCCGGGATCCTGCGAAGGGGAATTGGAGGTTGGGGAAGCTGAGGTCGTGGCCATCGCGCAACCCTAACGGCCGCGGCCGGGCTAGAGCCAGCCGCCGACGGCGCGCCCGAGCAGGAGCGCGACGAACCCGAGCAGGAGGCTCCCGGCGAGGTTGAGCGCAGCCGCCTGCGGGCGCCCCTCCCGCGCCATTCCGTCGCTGTCGGCCATCCAGGCCGAGAAGGTGGTGTAGGAGCCCAGCGCCCCGCCGCCGGCGACGAGCAGCGCGTCGCCTCCCACCCCTGCGCCCAGCAGCACCCCGAGAAGCATCGAGCCGGAGAGGTTGACGGTGAGCGTCCCGAAGGGAAAGCTCGCCCCGGCGTGGGCGGCGACCCCGACAACGGTGAAGTGGCGCGCCAGCGCCCCGCCGCCGCCGGCCAGCACGGCCGCAGTCGCGATCGCGACGCTCACCGGCTCTCCCTTGTCAGGCGTACGGCGAGCAGCACCCCGGCAAGGCCGGCGACCACCGACACCGTGACATAGGCAAGGGCAGGCCCGGCGCGACCGGCGTCGAGCATCTCCAGCAGCTCGCGCTGGAGCGTGGAGAAGGTGGTCAGGGCGCCGCAGAAGCCGGTGCCGACCAGCGCCCGCGCGCGGCTGGCCGCAGGCGCCCGTGACGAGAAGCGCACAAGGGCGAAGCCCAGCAGCGCGGCCCCCGCGACGTTGGCCACCAGCGTCCCCCACGGCCATGAGCCCCCGGCGTGGGGCAGGAGCTCGGAGAGCAGCAGCCGCACGGCCGTCCCGGCCATGCCGCCGACGAGGATCGCCACCAGCAGCCCGCGGTCCCCGGCGGGAACGGCCTTCGGAAGCGCCAGCGGGTCGCCGGCTGCGTCCTGCGGGCGCACCTGGTCAGTCGCCGGTGGCGGCCGCCGGCCGGGGTGCAGCGGCGCGGGCGCCGACGATCTCGTGGACGCTCCCGACCATGTAGTCGAGCTGCTCTCCGGAGAGGCCCGGGTATACGCCGATCCAGAAGGTGTTCTCCATTACGAAGTCGGCGTTGTCGAGGTCGCCGACGACCCGGTGCTCGATGTCGCGGTAGGCCGGCTGGCGCAGGAGGTTGCCACCGAAGAGCAGGCGCGTGGCGATCTTCCGTTCCTCCAGGGCCTGCACCAGCTCGTTGCGGGTGACCGGCGCTCCCGGGCGGACCGAGAGGGCGAAGCCGAACCAGCTCGGGTCTGAGCCGGGCGTGGCCTCGGGGAGGACCAGGTGCTCCTCCAGGCCCGCCAGGCCTTCGCGCAGGCGGGCGAAGTTGGCCCGGCGCGCTGCGATGAAGCCGTCGAGCTTGTCGAGCTGCGAGACGCCGACGGCGGCCTGCATGTCGGTGAGCTTGAGGTTGTAGCCGACGTGGGAGTACGTGTACTTGTGGTCGTAGCCCTCGGGGAGCTCGCCGAACTGCTGGCAGAAGCGCTTCCCGCAGGTGTCCTGCATTCCCGGCTCGCACCAGCAGTCGCGCCCCCAGTCACGGAAGGACTCGGCGATGACCTTCATCTGGCCGTCGTTGGTGATCACGGCGCCGCCCTCGCCCATGGTGATGTGGTGGGCGGGGTAGAAGCTGCAGGTGGCGAACTCGCCGAACGAGCCGACCGGCCGGCCGTTCCAGGTGGAGCCGAGCGCGTCGCAGCAGTCTTCGACCAGGAAGAGGTCGTTGGCCTCGCAGAAGGCGGTGATCGCGTCGAGGTCGAACGGGTTGCCGAGGGTGTGGGCCAGCATGACGGCGCGGGTGCGCTCCGAGAGGGCGTCCTCGAGGTGGGTTGTGTCGATGTTGTAGGTGGGCACGTCGACGTCGAGGAAGACCGGCACCGCGCCGGCCTGGACGATCGGGTTGACGGTGGTGGGGAAGCCGGTGGCGACGGTGATGACCTCGTCACCGGGCCTCACGCGCCGCTTGCCGAGCTTCGGCGAGGTCAGTGAGGAGAAGGCGACCAGGTTGGCCGACGAGCCGCTGTTGACGAGGATCGTGTGGCGCCGGTCGAAGCGCTCGCGGGCAAAGCGGCGCTCGAACTCGGCGGCGAAGCGGCCCGTGGTCAGCCAGAAGTCCAGGGAGGAGTCGACCAGCGACTGGACGTCGGCCCCATCGAAGACGCGCCCGGCCACCGGCACCGGGCTCTCGCCGGGGACAAAAGGCTCCGGGGAGAAGGCCTCCTCCGCGTAGCGGGCGGTCAGCTCGATGATCTGCGCGCGCAGATCATCGGCGGCGCTCTGCGGCTCGTCGTTCCCCGGCCCCATGGGGCGCAGACTCTAGCCCTGAGTGTCGGGAACGACGGTCGCTTCCAGCCGGTAGCGGCGCATCAGGAAGAAGCAGGCCACGGCGCCCGCCAGCGAGAGGGCGGCGGCGACCCACATGGCGTTGGCGAGCGAGTAGTCGAAGATCGCGTCGATCGCGTCCTGCGCCCGGGCGCCGCCGGGCAGTCGGATTTCGGTTACGGTCCGCGCCCCGGTCAGCACGTCCTTCATCCTGGCCAGCAGCTCCGGTGCCGGGTTGGCAACAAAGTCGCTCAACTTCGACTCGGCGGAGTTCTGGAAGACAGCGGTCAGTGCGGCAACCCCGAGCGAGCCGCCGATCATCGAAGAGGCCTTGTAGACGCCGGAGGCCACGCCCTCACCGGCATCGCCGGCATCGTCGACCGAGACGCGTGCGGTCATGGTGATCTGGAGGCCGACGCCTATGCCAAGCAGGACGAAGGGCACCAGCAGCTGCGAGTAGCTGCTTCCCAGCGAGGTGAAGAAGACCGACGAGGCGGCGATCACCACGAGGCTGAGGGTGATCGGCAGCCACGGGCCGAAGCGGTGGCCGAGCATTGCCCCGAGCGGGGTGACGAGCAGGATCGGGACGGTCGCCGGCAGCAGCAGCGCTCCGGCGGTGAGCGGGTCGTACTGGAGCACGACCTGCAGGTAGAGGGCCATGAAGTAGACGACGGCCCCGAAGACGAAGTTCGAGAGAAGGTTGGCCAGAACCGCTCCGTCGAAGCCCCCGCGACGGAAGATGCCCAGCTTGACCAGTGGCACCTTCGTGCGGCTCTCGATCAGCACGAAGAGGCCGAGCAGGGCAAAGGCGGCGACGAAGAGCGCGACGAGCGTGCCGCCGGAGGCGGTGTCGCTGTCGACCAGCGCGTAGTTGAGCAGGGCGAGGCCGGCGAAGATCGCTACCGCGCCGGGTACGTCGACCGATCGGCCGTTGGCCTGGTCCACCGACTCCGCCGTCGTCTTCCAGACGAGGAGCAGCGCGCCGAGGACGAGCGGGAGGTTGACCCAGAAGATCGCCTGCCACGAGAAGGCCTCGATCAGGGCGCCGCCGGCGAGCGGGCCGACCGCCTGCGCGCCCCAGCAGACCGCTACCCAGGTCCCGATAGCCCTGTCGCGGTTGGCACCGGGGAAGGTCACGGCGATGATGGCCAGGGCGTTGGGGAGCACCGCGGCGGCGCCGACACCCTCGATGACCCGCCCGGCGATCAGCAGCGTCGGGCCCTGCGCGATGGCCGCAACGATCGAGCCGGCGACGATCAGCAGCGAGCCGATGGCGAACATCTTCCGGCGCCCGAAGACGTCGCCCAGGCGCCCGGTGACGATGATCAGCGAGCCGGCCAGGAAGTAGCCGTTGACCGCCCACTGGAGCTTGTCGGAATTGTCCCCGCCCATGTCGGCGCCGATCGTGGGCAGTGCGATCGAGATGTCGGAGGCGGTCACCCAGACCAGGGCGGTGATCACGCAGATTCCGACCAGCGACCACCATGGCCGCGGCGCGGACGCGCCTGCGGGCGCGCTTGCGGTGGCTGCTTCCACGGGCGGGGAAATTAGTAGCGGTGGCGGTCGGAGCGTTCACATCGCCTGCGGGAGGGGTCCGGGGGCCGCTCTAGCTTTCGCCCCGTGGTCCCCGAGCCGGTTCAGATCCCGATTTGGCTGGACCTGCTCGCCGTCGTGCCCTCGGCGCTGGCCGGCGCGCTCGTGGCCGCCCGGGCCAAGTTCGACCTGACCGGCATATTCGGGGTCGGCCTGCTCTCGGGCATCGGCGGCGGCATCCTGCGCGACGTCCTGCTCAACCAGATGCCCGTTGCCTTCAAGTCCCCCTGGTACATAGCCACCGCGCTGATCTGTGCCCTGGTGATCGCCCTGACCGCCCGCCGGATCGAGCGCTACCTGTGGCTGGTCGTCTTCCTCGACGCCGCCGCGCTCGGCCTCTACGGGGTGACCGGCGTCAACAAGGGCCTGATCAACGGGCTGGCGGTGCTCCCGGCGATCGTGCTGGGCCTGATCGCCGCCACGGGAGGAGGCGTCCTGCGAGACCTCACCCTGTCGAAGCAGCCGGAGATCTTCCAACGCGGCCAGCTCTACGCGACGGCAGCGCTGGCCGGCGTCGTCACCTACGCGATCCTCTTCAAGCTCGGGGTGGACGAGGCGGTCACCGCGCTGGTCGCCGCCTTCGTCACCTTCGCCGTGCGTATCACCGCCTGGCGACTGAATATCCGGCTGCCCGGGGCGGTCGACGTGCCGGGGGTGATCGCGGGCCGTGTTGCGGAGTCGCGGGAGGAAAAGAAGGGCTAGGGCCCCTGGTCGGCGGCCAGCCACTCGCTGAGCAGCTCGGCGCAGGCCTCGACCGACTCGCTCCAGCTGCGGGCAGCCTGCTCGTCGCCGTCGTCGCTGACGTGCTTGACGAGCCGGACCGGCACTCCCATCGCCGCCGCGGCGCTGGCGATCGCGTAGCCCTCCATGTCGACCAGGTCGGCCTGCTCGGCCAGCCGGGCGCGGACGGCGCTGTCGGCCACGAAGCTGTCGCCGGTCGTCAGCACCGGCCCGTCCCCGAGCCCGAGAGGGCCGCCGAAGTCGCGCCCGGTGAGGGCGTAGATCGCCTTCTCGTCGAAGTCGTGCTGGGTCACCCGGCCGACCACGTGGGTGCCGTGGAGGCCGTCGCGCAGGGCGCCGGCGGTGCCGAGGTTGATCACCTCGGAGGGGGTTGCGCCGGCCAGCAGGCGGGAGACGCCGAGCGCCGCGTTCACCTTGCCCGGGCCGCAGACCAGCAGCGGCAGCCCGTGGCGCTGGAGGTAGACGCCCTCCTCGTGGAGCGCCACGACCAGCAGTGGCCGGTCGGGCTGAACCTCTCCATGGACCTCGATCGCCTGCACGGCGGCGATCCTACGCCAGCGACGGCCGGTCAGCCTGCCGGAGGCGGCTGGCGGGTCAGGTGCCAGTCGCCGCAGAGGTCGCAGCGGTAGGGGTAGAAGCGGTCGCCGAACTGCGCGCGGTCGGCAGCGGCCACCGCGCGCGCCTCGCCCTCGCTGGCGAAGGCACGCTTCTCGCGGCACTGGCGCTCGCGCTCCCGGCCCCGGCCGCGTTCGCGCTCGAACCACTCCTCGACCCCGCTCACGGCGCGCCCCCGGCGACCTTCTTGCCCGGGTTGAGCAGCCCCTTGGGGTCGAAGGCGTCCTTCAGCCCGCGGTGGAGCCTCACGCGCGCCGGGTCCCAGCCGGCGCCGAGGTGGCCTGCCTTGGCCAGCCCGATCCCGTGCTCGCCGCTGATCGTCCCCCCGAGGTGGTCGGCCATCTCGCAGAGCTCCTCGGCAGCTGCACGCGCGCGCGCCAGCGCGGCGGTATCGGTTCGGTCGAGCATGAAGGTGGAGTGGAGGTTCCCGTCTCCGGCGTGGCCCCAGCTGCAGGCCTCCAGGCCGTGGCGCTCGCCGATCTCCAGGGTTCCGGCGATCGCCTCGGCCAGGCGCTCTACGGGCACGGCGATGTCGTCGGAGACCTTTCCTCCGCGCTGGGCGGCGACCGCGATCGCCACGCCGTCGCGCCAGCGGGCCAGCTCGGCCTCCTGCGCCCGGTCGCCGAAGCGCTCGACGCCCACAGCCCCGGAGCCGAGGATCTCCTCGAGCTCGCCGGCGGTCGCCTGGGCCTCCTCCGGGCTGCCGTCGGCCTCGCTGAGGACCATGAAGCCGGCGCCGCCCGGTACGCCGCCGGGGAACGAGCCGCCGGCGGCGGCGACCGCGCCGGCGTCCAGGTACTCCAGCGTCGCCGGCTGCGCCCCGGCTTCCATCACCGCGGCGATCGCCGCGCAGCCCTCCTCGAAGCCGGGGTAGAAGGCGGCGATGGTGATCGCCGCCTCGGGCGCAGGGATCAGCCGCAGCCAGGCGGCGGTGACGATGCCCAGCGTGCCTTCCGAGCCGCAGAGCAGGCGGACGAGGTCGTAGCCGGCGACGTCCTTGCTCAAGGGGCCGCCGACGCTCATCAGCTCGCCCGGCGCGACCGCTACCTCCAGCCCGGTGACCCAGCGGGAGGTGACCCCGTACTTGAAGGCATGCGGGCCGCCGGCGTTGGTGGCGATGTTCCCGCCGATCGTCGACTGCTCGCGGGCGCCCGGGTCGGGAGCGAAGAGAAGACCGCCCTCGCGCGCCAGGCGCTGGACGTCGGCGGTGCTGACCCCGGCCTCGACCTCCATCCGCCACTGGGGCCCGTCGAACGAGCGGACGCGATCGAGGCGCCCAAGGTCGAGGAGCAGGCCGCCGCCGGGGACCGAGCCGGCCGCCAGCCCGGTGGCGCCGCCGCGCGGGGTAAGCGGGACCTCGTTGCGGTAACACCAGGCGAGCAGCTCGGCGACCTGCCCGGCGGTGGAGGGGAATGCCACGGCGTCGGCGCGGCCGCCGATCCCCTCGTCCTCGGTGGTGTCGTGCAGGAGGGGACGGGCCTCGGGGGCGTCGCCGGCGATCGCGCCGCCCGGGCCGCAGATGGCCTCCAGCTCTCCGACCATCGCGCTGGAATCGGTGGCTCCCACTGCCCGAACCCTACGGCCCGCCGCCGGGCGCCTGCCACCCGGGGCTTTCAGGACGTAGGGTCCCGGGCGTGACCGACGCCTCCGTCGCACCACCTGCCGGCTCCGACGCCCCTGCGGGCCCGAACGTCCCGCAGGTCTCGCCGCAGCTGATCGCGCTGGCCGTGGTCCTGGGCGTCGTCGGCGCCGTAGCGGCGAGCCTCTTCCTTGAGGGGATTGCTGCCGCCACCGACCTGGTCTGGACCACGCTCCCGAAGGAGCTCGGCTTTGGCGCGCCGCCGGACTGGTGGGTCTTCGCCGCGCTGCTGGTCGCCGCGGCGTTCGTCTTCGTGGCGTGGCGCCTTCCCGGCCACACAGGCAAGGGGCCGCTGAGCGGCCTGCACTTCGACCTCGACCAGCGCACCGCTCCGGCCTTCCTGCTGGCAGCCGCCGGCACGCTGATCTTCGGTGCCGTGCTCGGTCCGGAGGCCCCGTTGATCGCGCTCGGTACCGGCCTGGGCGCCCTCCTGTTCGCGCGCAAGGGTGGCCCGGCCAAGCAGCTGGCGATGCTCCTCACCGGCGGGGCCGCGATCGGCTCGATCTTCGGCAACCCGTTCATCACCGCCTTCCTCTTCCTCGAGTTCGCCGCCTTCGGAGCGCTGCCGGCGATTGCGCTTGTGCCGCTCTTCGTCTCGCTGGCCAGCGGTTACATCGTCCAGATAGGCATCAACCGCTTCGCCGGCTTCGGAACCCACTCGCTCGCCGTGCCGGGAATCCCCCCTTACGACCAGCTCATGGGGGTGGACATCGTCGGCGGGATCGTGGTCGCGGTGATCGCCGGGGCGATCGCGATCCTCGTGCGCCAGGTCGCGGCGCGGATCGAGCAGCTGGCCGGAAGCCACGCCGCCGCGGTCCTTTTCGGCGGGGCGCTCGTCACCGCCCTGCTGGCCGTGGTCGCCCGGGCGATCACCGACCAGCCGGTGGAGACCGTGCTCTTCTCCGGCCAGAGCGGAATGCCGCTGATCGTCAAGGAGACCGCCGCCGGCACGGTCCTCGTGCTGCTGCTGGCCAAGGCCGGCGCCTATGCGGTCGGCCTGGGGGCCGGCTTCCGCGGCGGCCCGATCTTCCCGGCGGCGGCACTTGGAACCGCGGCCGGGGTTCTCGCCTCCCTGCTCATCGGGGACCTTGCGCTGGCGCCGATGGTGGTCAGCGCGATGGCGGCGAGCATCGCCGCGTCGCTGAAGATGCCCTTTACCTCGGCGCTTATGGCGGTGCTGATCACCTCCGGGGCCGGGGTCGACGTGGTGCCGCTGGCGGTGATCGGGGCGGTGGTCGGGCTGGCCATGCGCCAGGCGCTGGACCGGCGCGACGTGGCCGAGGGGCTCGAGGCCCCGGCGGCGGCCACTGCGCCGAAGTAGTCGCCGGGCCGGCGTCGGCGCCCCGGGCGAACGACGGAGCGGAAGCCCGTGGCGGCCTACTGAGCGCCGCCGGTAGCCGGCTCGCGGCCCGGCAGGGAGGTAATCGAGGCCGGCACGTCCTTGCCGAACCGGTCGGCCCAGGTGCACCACGAGCCCTCTCGTGAACGGCACAGGCGCCGCAGGCCCTGGACGGTCAGCTGGTGGTAGCTGGTGCTGGCCGCTCCCTCGCCCCGGGCCTGGCTTCCCTGCGCGTAAAGGGTCCAGCCCGCGCGGTTCGGGTCGGCCCAGCCGGGCATGATCCGCAGCAGGCGCGAGGCGATGCGGTCGGCCAGCCGGCCGGTGCGCGAGTCCTGGCTAATCCGCGCAAGCTCGCCCATGCCGATCAGCGACCAGATCTCCGCGTTGGCCACCAGGTAGCGGGTCCGGTTGGGGTAGAGGAGGGGGTCGATGCCGCCGGTGCCCGGAACGCTGGTGCCCGACGGCGGGCGCCAGTGGAGCGGCTCGGCGGCGGCGAGCGCCTGCTCGATGTATGCCGGGTTGCCCGACTTCTCGCTGACCCGGGCCAGGGCCGAGGACATTGTGGCCTGCGGCATAGAAGAGATCCAGCCCGGCCGCGCGCCGTACCAGGCGAATAGGTACTCGAAGCGCAGCCCACGGCTCGTCATGCGGCCCAGGCGCAGGAGGCCGTCGGCGGCCGCGGTGAGCGTCCTGACCGAGGTCTTGCGGTCCTGGGCCAGCGCGTTCAGCTGGCCGGAGCTGGCCAGCGGGTGAAACCACCAGCCCGAGCCGGCCATGCGCTGCACGACGATGGCGCTGCCGCGCTCACGGTCGCGGGTTCCGACCGGGGCGTAGCCGCGGCGGGCGGCGACGGTGAGCGATGAGTGCACCGGGAGCGCGAGGCCGGCCAGCCGGTCTTCCCTGGCCAGCCGCTTGACCGTGGCGCGCATCACCTTCCAGTCGCTGCCGGTCATCTTCCCGAGGCTGCGATAAGCGGCAAGCGTCTGGGAGCGCTCCTGCGCGGTCATCGCGCCGGCGTCGACCGCGGCCTGGAGCTGGCCCTGGATCGTGCCGGCTGCCGCCGGCGCGGAGCCGGCGACGGCCACGGCGACCGAGGCCAGGAGCGCTGCTGCGGATGTTGGAATCAGGCGGGTCACTCTTCTTCCGAGGCTAGGGAGCCGCTGCGCCGCGTGGCGCAGTTGGGCTACCTGCGAAGGGTCAGCGACTGGCTCTTCTCGCGGGTCAGGTAGCCGCTGGAAGAGGCCGATGAGACCACGGTCAGCTTCAGCCAGCGGGCGCTGCGCAGCTTCCTGCGCGCGGTGCTGGTGAACTTCGCCGTCAGCTTCTTCTTCTGGCCGGCCCGGAGCCAGTACTTCGCGGTGCCGACCGAGGTCTTTGAGCCGAGGCCGTAGCGGGCGGCGGTGGCCGCGGAGATCCGCAGGCTCAGGCG
>JBBASZ010000028.1:0-9686 GCA_040398965.1 Solirubrobacteraceae bacterium
CGCGGGTACTTGTAGGGGGCGGTGATGGCCTTGACGTGCTCCTGGAGCTCTGTGGCGAGCTCATCGGAGGCCTCGTAGCCGTCGCGGAGAACGAGGACCGCGCGCACAACCTGCCCGCGCTCCTCGTCGGGCGCGCCCACGGCGGCGGCCTCGGCGACCGCTTCGTGCGAAAGCAGGGCCGACTCGACCTCCACCGGGCCGATCCGGTAGCCGGCGGAGATGATCACGTCGTCATCGCGGGCCTCGAAGTAGAGGTAGCCCTCCTCGTCCTCGCGAACCCGGTCCCCCGAGCGCCACTCCCCGCCGTCACGGCGGTCGGTGATCTCCCAATTGCCGGCGCCGTCGTGGCTGACCCCTTCACCGACGTAGCCGAGGAAGAAGGTCGGGTCGCTGAGCGGGTCCAGGCAGAGCTCGCCCTCGTCCACGCGCAGCCGCACGCCGGGGAGCGGCTTTCCCATCGCCCCCGGCGGCGGCACGGTGCCCGGCGGGTGGGCGACGGTGTGGCCGGTCTCCGTCTGCCCGTACCCGTCGCGAATCCAGAGCCCAGTCGCTGCGTGGAAGTCCTCGAGGATCTCGGGGTTGAGGGCCTCACCGGCGGCGACCGCCGACCGGAGGCCCTCGACCGGCCGGGGAGTGGCGCGCTTGACCAGCACCCGGTACTCGGTCGGCGCCATGCAGAGCACGTTGACCGGTTCGCGGTCGAGCAGCTCGAGGCGCTCGTCGGGGTCGAACCTGCCGTCGTGGATCATCGCTGCAGCACCCAGCGTCCACGGGGCCATGAAGACGTTCCTGGCCGACTTGCTCCAGCCCGGCGCCGCGGTGCACCAGACCAGGTCACCGGGGCGCGCGTCCAGCCAGTCACCGGCCTGCAGGTACTGGCCGGCGACGTACCGCTGGCCGTGGACGACGGCCTTCGGCTCACCCGTGGTCCCGCTGGTGAACATCACGAATGCGGGGTCCAGGGCGTCCAGCTCGACGGGCTCGGGTCCCTCCAGTTCCCAGATCGACTCGTCCGGGATCCAGATCACGGGGCAGGGCGGGAAGGAGGCCTCGATCTCCGCGCGATTGCGCTCGTCGGCGACGATCGCGGAGGGGAGGACCTGCCGGTAGCGAAGCTCGAGGTCGCCGGCGCGCAGCTGCTCGGAGACCGCCAGGGCAACGAAGCCCGAGCGCAGGCAGGCGGTCATCGTCCAGACCCACTCGGGTCTTGAGCCGATCATGGTCATGACTACGCCCCCGCGGGGCACCCCTGCCCGGCCGAGTGCTGCGCTCATCGCGGCCGAGCGGAGGTCGCACTCGTCCCCCGACCATTCGGCCCGCTCCCCCTCAGCCGAGATGGATACGAGCGCCGGCCGGTCGCCCGGAAGCGACCGAAGGACGTCGGTGACGAAGTTCATCGCGCCCTAGAGCGCGGTGGCCACGAGGACTATCGCCAGCGAATCGATGAGGATCAGGGTCTGGAGGATCCGGTTGGACCCCTTGGTGACGAAGACGTGAAGGGCCACGAGGACGATGGCGACCAGGACCAGCGTCATCTTGACGTTGAGGGCGGTCTCCCTCCAAAGGTCCTGGTTGGAGGCCATCGCCACGCCGGTGACGAAGGCGATGCCCAGCGCGATCAGCGAGCCCCAGCCGAAGCGCCGCGCTATCGGCTGCATCCAGGCGTGGGCCGGGCTGTCGATCCCGCCCTGGGCCCGGAAAACCGGCACTACCGCGGCGCCGAGGAAGAGCTGGCCGCCGACGAAGAACGCCATGGCCAGCAGGTGGATCCAGAGGACTACGTCCCAGCCGTCAATGCCCATGCCGTGATTCTCGCATGCGGACGAGGATTTGGTGGTCCCCAATCTGCCCCAACCCGTATCCTGAGGGCCTACTTCAACCCCAGCGAGGTGCACCAGCATGGCCATTGCCGTTCCCTTTGAAGAGCAGACCGAGGAGCAGAAGGCGATCTGCGAGATGGTTCGCCAGTTCGCCGACGAGCAGATCCTGCCCAACGCCGAGCACTTCGACCACGAGGACGAGTTCCCGGCGGAGATCGTCGAGCAGATGAAGGAGCTCGGACTCTTCGGCGTGACCATCCCCGAGGAGTACGGCGGGATGGGGCTCGACCTCACGACCTACTGCATGATCGTCGAGGAGCTTTCCCGCGGCTGGATCTCGATCTCCGGGATCATCAACACCCACTTCATCGGCTCCTACCTGCTCATGAAGTACGGCACCGAGGAGCAGAAGGACAAGTACCTCCCTCGCATGGCCACCGGCGAGATCCGTGCCGCCTTCTCGCTCTCAGAGCCGGAGCTCGGGTCCGACGTGCAGGCGATCAAGACCAGCGCCACCAAGGACGGCGACTACTGGGTGATCGACGGCCAGAAGATGTGGGTCACCAACGGCCTTCGCAGCGACCTGGTCTTCGTCCTGGTCAAGACCGACCCGGATGCCGACCCCCGATACAAGGGCATGACCTGCTTCATCACCGAGAAGGAGGGCGGCGTCCACGAGAACACCGGCGACTACGCCGGCCTCAATGTCCCGCCGGTAATCAAGAAGCTCGGCTACAAGGGCGTCGAGTCGACCGAGCTGGTCTACGACGGCTACCGCTGCCCGTCCGAGAACATCCTCGGCGGCGAAGAGGAGGGCCTCAACCGGGGCTTTGCCCAGATGATGGACGCCCTTGAGGTGGGCCGGGCCAACGTCGCCGCCCGCGGCGTCGGCATCGCCCAGCGTGCCCTGGAGCTCGCCCTCAAGTACAGCCAGGAGCGCAAGACCTTCGGCAAGCCGATCGCCGAGCACCAGGCGATCCAGTTCAAGCTCGCCGACATGGCCACCCAGGTCGAGGCCGCCCGACTGCTCACCCTCCGGGCCGCCCGGCTCAAGGACGCCGGCGAGCGCTCGGACATGGAGGCCGGCATGGCGAAGCTCTTTGCCAGCGAAGCCGGCCGTTACGTGGTGGAGGAGTCGTTCCGCATCCACGGTGGCTACGGCTACTCCAAGGAGTACGAGATCGAGCGCCTCTACCGTGACGCGCCCCTGCTGCTGATCGGCGAGGGCACCTCCGAGATCCAGCGGATGGTCATCGGCAAGAAGCTCCTCGAGCGCCACAAGATCTGAGTCCCCTTCAGCATCCCGAGCAGTCCCGGCGCCCTGAGCTGCTTACGCGGCCGGAGAACCCGCGCAACGTCGCGGGGGCCGTCTATGGCCTGATCCTCGCTGCGGCGATTATCGCCGCAGCCGACGTCGACCGCGGCGACAGGGCGGCCCAGATAGGCGTGCTGGTGGCCGTGACCCTGGTGGTCTTCTACCTGGCCCACGTCTACGCGGTCCTGATGGGCCGCTGGTCGGAGGAGAAGATCGTCCCCCGCTGGCCCGAGTGGAAGGCGGAGCTCAAGCGCCAATGGCCGATGGTGAGCATCGCCGCGCTGCCCGTGGCCATTCTCCTGCTGGGCGCCTTCGACGTGGTCGGTGACCGGTTCGCCATCAACGCAGCCTTCCTCCTTTGCATCGCCGGCCTTGCCGGCACCTCCTGGTACGCGGCCCGCGAGGCCGGGGCCACGCGCGCCCAGTCGGTTCTCGCGGTAGGCCTGGCCGTGGGGATCGGCATGGCGATCATCGCGCTCAAGGCCCTGCTCAAGTGAGCCGGTAGGCTCACGGCATGGCCGGTGACGCCCGCACGATGATCGCCCAGGCGGCCCGTGATGCCGTGGAGCAGGTTCCGGCGCTTGCGCCGCTGAAGCTCGTGGTCGACGTCGAGCTCCAGGGCAGGGGGGACGTCCAGATCTTCCGCCTGCAGATGCCGGAGATCGAGGTGACAAAGGAGATGGAGCCGCCGGCCGATGCCCGGCTGCGGGTCGAGATGCGCCGCGACGAGTTCAACACCCTGGTCGAGCAGGGCTCGGTCAAGGCCTGGAAGAAGGCCTTCCAGGCCGGGAAGGTGAAGGTGAGTGGGGTGGACCAGTACATGAAGCTGATCGTCCAGGTCGTGGAGAAGCAGATGGCCCGCGACCAGCTCAAGAAGGCGAGCCACTGATGGCCGTCTCGGTTGCCCTCTTCGGCGATCCGGGATGCCCGTGGGGTTACTCGGCCGATCGCTGCGAGGCGGCCCTGCGCTGGCGCTACGGCGACCAGCTCGACTGGGAGCTGGTGATGATCGGCCTGGCCGAGGACGGCAGCCAGTACACCGACCGCGGCTACACGCCGGAGATGATGGCCGGCTTCCTGCCGCAGTTCTCTGCCGCCTTCGGAATGCCATTCCGCTACGAGCCCAAGGATCACGTCGCCGCCACCTCCCCGGCCTGCCGGGCCGTAGTTGCCGCCGGCCTCCAGGGAGGAACGGGGGCCGCCTTCAACGCCTTCCGCGCGCTCCAGTTCATGCAGTTCACCACCGCCGGGGCCCTCGACAGCACCGAAGACATCCGGGCAGCGCTCGAAGGCGTGGAGGGGATCGACGCCGAGGCCGTCGTGGGGGCGATCGACTCGCCCGAGGTGGTGGAGGTCTACGAGGCCGGACGCCAGAGGGCCCGCCAGGCTGCAGGGGGGCCGGCCGAGGCGCTGGGCAAGACGGCAGATACCGACGGACCCGTCCGCTACACGGCGCCGACGATCCTCTTCACCGGCCCCGACGACCGCGTCCTCGAGGCCGGGGGGATGCTTCCCACGGAGGCCTACGAGATGGCGATCGCCAACCTCGACCCGTCGATCGAGCGGCGCGACCCGCCGGAGGGCCCGGCCGAGGCGCTGGCCGCTTTTCCGTTGGGCCTCACTACCGCCGAGGTGGCGGAAGTGATGCGGCCCTCCGGAATGCCCGGCGATCTCGACGCCGCGCGCACCGCCCTGGAGGAGCTCGAAGCTGCCGGCGGCGCCATCCGCGAGACGCTCGGCGACGACGCCCTCTGGCGCGCAGCCTGACGAAAAGCCCGGCGAGGGCCCCGGCCCCGGCTAGACGAGGATCAGGACGCCGGTTACCGCGCTGAGCAGGAAGACGAAGACGGCTGGCGCCCAGCCGGCTTCACCGGGCTTCGACGGGAGCATGCCGTCTCCGGCGCGGATGTGAAGGCCGATAGCGAAGGCCATCAGCAGGGCGAAGCCGAATGCCGCCGCGGCGCCAAGCGCTTCGGAAACGACGCCGAGTGCGGCGAGGACGAGGCCGACGGCGGCGAGAAGCTCGAGGACGCCGGCAAGCTTGTATTGCCCCTCCGGGATGTCGAGGTGCCCAGGGGTCTCGGTGGCGAGCTTCGAGCCGGAGAATTTGTTGAGCCCCGAGAGCAGGCCCACGGCGGCCAGGACGAAGGAGAGCACCATGGCGACAGTTGACATGGCCGGGAGCGTAATTGGGCGTGCCGACGAACCCCGGTAGCCTGCCCACCGATGGGCAGCTTCCGCCTGATAGAGGCCGGCCCGGTGCCCGAGTCGCCGGCCCGGACACGCCCACCTGAGCGCGAGCCCTTACGGGTCGCGGCGGTGCAGGGGCGCTGGTCGCCGGACCCGGAAGCCAACCGGGCCGAGTTGGCAGAGGGCGTGATGGTTGCCGCCAACGCCGGGGCCCGGCTGATCTGCCTCCAGGAGCTGACCCTGAGGCCATACTGCGCCATCGAGCGCCGGGCCGACTCGACGACCGGCGTCGAACCCGAGCCGCTGGAGGGGGGCCCGACTCTCGGGTTCGCCCGCGAGATGGCGGCGGCCACCGGCGCGGTGATCCACGCATCCCTCTACGAAGAGTCAGGAGAGGCGGGCGAGGGCCTCGGCTTCAACACCGCGATAGCGGTGGCGCCGGGGGGAGAGCTGCTCGCCGCGACCCGCAAGCTCCACATCCCCGTGACCGCCGGTTACTACGAGGACACCTGGTTTGCCCCTGGCCCGGCCGGCGGCGGAACCCCGGTGGTCGACGTGGACGGGGCCCGCATCGGCTTCCCGACCTGCTGGGACCAGTGGTTCCCCGAGCTGGCGCGGCTGTACGCGTTGGCCGGGGCCGACGTGATCGTCTACCCGACGGCGATAGGGAGCGAGCCGGACCACCCGGACTTCGACACCGAGCCGCTCTGGCGCCAGGTGATCGTCGGCAACGGGATCGCCAACGGAACCTTCATGGTGGCGATCAACCGGACCGGGGAGGAGGGGCCGCTGACCTTCTACGGCTCCTCGTTCATCAGCGACCCGTACGGGCGCGTGCTCGTGCAGGCGGGCAGGGACGAGCTCGCCGTCCTCGTCGCCGACCTGGACCTGGACCAGCGCCGGGACTGGCTCGAGCTTTTCCCGTTCCTGGAGACTCGCCGGCCCGACGCCTACGGGCCCCTCGGGGACCCCGGCGGCTGATAGGTTCGCCCGATGCGCTACCTGACTGCCTTTGCCGCCCTCGCTGCCTCTGCCGCCGTTCTCTCGGCCTGCGGCTCGAACGACAAGCTGAGCGAAGACCAGGCGAGCGCGCTGAAGACAAGGGCCCAGTCTTTCGAGGCGAAGGCCGACGGGATCGAGAAAGAGGTCAACGGCTGCGCCGCCCTGGCGAAGGCCGGGCAGGAGACGCAGTTCCAGAACTGCCTCAGCGACGCGCTGAAGTCCTTCGAGGCCGACATCGGATCGCTGGGCTCATACGTCGATGGGCTCTCATCCGAGGTCGAGGGCGAATGCAGGACGAAGCTCGAGGCCTGGGTCAAGACCCTCGACGCCACCGGCGACAGCTTCGGCAAGGCGGCCACCGAGGCGCGCGCCGGCGAGTACGAGCAGATTCAGGCCACGCTCAAGGACGTCGACTACGAGAAGCTCGGCGCCGTCGGCAACCAGGCCGCCACCGCCTGCAGCTCCTAGACCCGCGGGTTCGAGGGGCCCGGGCCTAATTCTCGGCGGGCTCGAGCAGCCGGCCGGTGTCCAGCTCGAGCACGTAGCCGCTGATCCGGTCCCGGATGGGAATCTCGGGGGAGCCTCGAAGAATTTCCAGCGTCATGGCCAGCGTGGTCTGGGGCGAGTCGGTGGCCGGAACCTCCCAGTCGACCTCGATGCCGGTGTCGCGGGCGACGTCGGCGGCGAAGACGGCGGGATCCATCCGGTGAATGCCGCAATCGGTGTGCTGGACGACGATGATCTCCTCTGTGCCAAGTAGCCGCTGGGAGGCGGCGAGGGTGCGGATCACGTCGGTGGTGGCGATAGCCCCCGCGTTGCGGATCACGTGAGCGTCGCCGAGGCCCAGGTCCAGGAGGGCGTCCAGGTCGATCCGCGCGTCCATGCAGGTGAGCACCGCGAGGCGCCTCTTCGGCGGGGCATCGAGGTCGCACGGGGCGATGTCGCGGGGTTCGGTCACGGGATGTAGACGGTTGCGCCGTTGCCGCCCCGGCAGGTTGTCCCCGCGGAGTTCGTCCGGCACTTCATCGTGTAGGTCTTCTTCGTCGCCGGGCTGTAGACCTGGATGACCGCCCCGCCGCTGGTGTCGACCCACTCCTTCGCCGTATTGAGGGCAAAGGCGCAGGATGTGCTGGGTCCGGCGGCGACCCCGCCGCCACAGTCGCGCGACGGGCCCTGCTCGGGCGCCGTCGTTGTCGTCTGGCCCTGGGTGACGGTGGTCGTGACCTGCGGCTGCTGGGCCTTCAGTTCCTTGATCTCGTCCTCGAGTTCTGCGGCCTTGTCCTTGAGGCGCTGCTGCTCGGCGGCCTGCTCGCGGGCCTGCTCGATCTCCTGCTGGCTCTCGCCGCACCCGGCGGTCGCCACCGCGAGTATCCCCAGCGCCAGCGCGGCGGCAAGCTTCGTGGGGCGGACGCGGGGCACGCGGGAAAGCTAGCGGACGCGCTGCGCCGGAGTCAGGCGGCTACCGCCGCACTGGCTCGTATAGGTTCCGTGGCCAGCCAACGCCTTATCCCAAGGAGTCACATGAGCACCGTCATCGAGTTCACCATGCACGCCGCGCCCGGGAAGTACGAGGAGCTGATGGGCGTGTACACCGAGTTTGCCGACTACATGAAGAGCAGCCACGAGGGCCTCAAGCAGGTCCTGGTCGTCGGCGATCCCGCAAGCGGGCTCGTACGCGGCATCGGGCTCTTCGAGACCGCAGACCAGGCGGAGGCGGTCAACAGCGAAGAGGTCTTCGCCGACTTCAACGCCAAGGTCGAGCCGCTGGTCTCCTCGCCGCCGGAGCGCCAGGAGCTGCACCTCGTCCATACCTGCTGAGCGGGCAGGCCCCCGCCGGTCGTCAAGGTACGGCGGGCGGGGACCGCTACTTCAGTCGGCGGGCTATGCGCAGCGCCTCGCCGGTCGTAAACGAGCGGTACTCGCCGGTGAGTGCCGCGCCCGCGACTGAGATCGTGCTGTAGTTGGCGAACTGGGCCCGGACGATCGCCTTCCCGACCTGGCGGTAGGCGGTGAACCCGCCAACCCAAAGGGAGAGCCCCTGCGGCTGGCCTGCCCCGACGGCCGCGGAGACGTTCTGCTCGATCGTGTAGCCCGGCATTCCCGAGGAGGTGCGAAGCGTCCTCAGCTCCTGAAGGGCCTCGACCTCCACGTCTACGCCCTGGAAGGGGACCTTCGTGCCCGCCTTCGGCGCGCAGCGGCGGCGGTCGCGGTTCAGCTGCTTCCAGGCCTTCCGGGCGGCCCCACGGCTTGCGTAGGCGTATATGTCGGAGCTGACCACGCGCTCGGCCTTCACGTCGCTGCCGGTGCCCTCCCGGTAGAGCTCTACTACAGAGTTCTCGTGCTGGCCCGGCCTGGCCCCGAAGACCTTGTTGCCGTCCTTGTCGACGCAGGCCTCGAAGCGCTTGGTTTTCGACCCGGAGGCGTAGCTCAGCTGTCGCTCGCGGGCGCCGTTGACGAAGAAGGAAGCAGGAACGTCCGAAACCCTTAACGAGGCACTCTCGAGGGTCGTCGGGAAGTACCAGTCGGCGAGGGCGGCCCCCGGGGCGACTGCGCAGGCGGCGGTCGCCAGCAGGGCGGTGGCAAGAACTCTTCTCACGGGCGGCATGCGGAGAAGCTAGCGGCAGCGATGGATCGCCGCGCCGCTAGGGCTGGCAGGAGGGGCACCACCAGGTGGTCCGCCCCCCGACCTTGCCGCGCTCCATCGAGGTACCGCAGTGCGGGCACGATGCCCCGCGGCGCCGGTAGCGGATCACCTCACCCTTGTGGACTCCCCCAAGCCGGTGCGCCCGGCGCGTCGCGGCGCGCAGCTCGCGCCGGAGATGGTCGAGCTCGGCGTGGTCGAGTTCGCCGGCGGGATGGAGGGGCGATATCCCGGCCTGCCAGAGCGTCTCGTCGGCCAGCAGGTTGCCCACGCCGGCCACCTTTGACTGGTCCATCAGCCGCGCCTTGACCGGTGCGCTCCCGGTTCCGATCCGGGCTCGGAACTGCTCGCGGGTGATCCGCTCGGCGTCCGGGCCGAGCGCCGAGTGGTCGGGGTTGAGGACGGCGCGGGAGAGGCGACGCTTATCCCGCATGACCAGCGCGCCGCCGTCGGCGAAGGCGATCTTGAGCCTGTCCCAGGCCGGGTTGCGCAGGGGCTTCGGGTGGCCGGCGCCTTCGCCGGCGACGATGATGCGCCCGGCCATCCCGAGGTGCAGGCCGAGCTCGGGTCCCTCGCCGCCGTCGGTCTCGATCCAGAACGACTTGCCGATCCGCCCCGCTCCCGTAACCGTCCGGCCCCGCAGCGCGTCGTCAAGCTCTCCGGGCGAGTGCGGGCGGCAGACGTAAGTGTCGGAGTCGTCGACCGACTCGATCACGCG
>JBBASZ010000029.1:0-5099 GCA_040398965.1 Solirubrobacteraceae bacterium
TCCCCGGCGAAGAGCATGTTCAGGGCGTTGGGCAGCCCCTCGAACCCCTCGACCACGGTCGACTCCGACTTCAGCTTCCCCTCGGCCATGAGCTTCGAGAGCTCGGTGATCGCCTCGCCGAAGCGCGGGTAGTAGTCGAGGATGATGAATCCCTGCAGCCGCACGCGGTTCACGAGCAGGTTGCCGAATGAGCGCGGGCCGGGCGGCGGCTCGATGTCGTTGTAACCGGAGATCAGGCCGCAGAGCGCAACCCGTGCGCCGATGTTCAGGCGCGAGAAGACCGCCTCCATGATCTCGCCACCCACGTTCTCGAAGTCGACGTCGATCCCGTCAGGGGTGGCAGCCTTCAGCTGCTCGCGCCAGTCGTCGGCCTTGTAGTCGACTGCGGCATCGAAGCCGAGCTCGTCGACCAGGAAGGCGCACTTCTCCGGACCGCCGGCGATACCGACCACGCGGGCGCCCTGCAGCTTGGCCAGCTGGCCGGCCACCGATCCGACGGCTCCGGCCGCCGCCGAGACGACGACGGTGTCGCCCTCATGAGGCTCGCCGATCTCGAGCATCCCGAAGTAGGCGGTGCAGCCGGTCATGCCCAGCGCGCCGAGCAGGTCGGCCGGGTCGGCCTCGATCCCCTCGGGCACCACCATCAGCGGCATCGCGTCGCTGACCACGGCGTAGTCCTGCCAGCCGGTGAGGCCGTTCACCAGGGCGCCGACCGGGTAGGCGGGGTTCTTCGACTCAACGACCTCGGCAAGCCCCAGGCCGCGCATCACCTCGCCGATAGCCACCGGCGGCAGGTACGTCGGCTCCTCGCCGATCCACATCCGGTTGGTCGGGTCGATCGAGATGTACTTCACGCGCGCGAGCGCCTCGCCGTCGGCGATCTCGGGAACCGGCTCTCGCACCAGCTCGAAGGTCTTGTCGTCGACCGGGCCCTCGGGGCGCTCGGCGAGCAGGAAGCGGCGGTTCTCTTCGGCCATCGGATCTCTCCTCTCAGGGGGACAGGCGCTCGACCGTCCAGCCGTCGCCCTCGCGGGCGTAGACGAAGCGGTCGTGGAGCCGGAAGTCCCCAGCCTGCCAGAACTCGATCGCGTAGGGGGCGACGATGTAGCCGCCCCAGTGAGGCGGCCGTGGCACCGGCCCTCCCTCAAACTTCTCGGTGAAGTGTGCGATCCGCTCCTCCAGGGCTGCCCGGTCGGGGATAACCGTCCCCTGCTCGGAGGCCCATGCGCCGATCTGGGACTCACGGGCGCGGGAGGCGAAGTAGGCGTCGCTGTCAGCCTCGGGTGCCTCGGTCACCTCTCCGTGGATGAGGATCTGGCGGCCCATCTCGCGCCAGAAGAAGAGCATCTCGGCCCGCGGATTCTCGGCCAGCTGCCGGCCCTTGAGGCTGGTGCGGTTGGTGTAGAAGTAGAACCCGTCGGAGCCGAAGCCGCGAAGCAGGACGGTCCGGGCGCTCGGCCGTCCGTCGGCTCCGGCGGTGGCGACCGTGACCGCGTTGGGGTCGGTCATCCCCGTCGCCTCGGCCTCCTCCAGCCAGGTGGCGAAGAGCTCGAACGGGTCTTCCGGGAGCAGCTCCCCGGTGAGGACTGCGGCCATCAGCCCTGCACCTGGAGCTCGCGCTCGGGGTCGATCTCCCAGCGCTCGGCGATAGCCGCGAGCTCCGCATCGAGCGGCCAGCGATCGGCGACCGGCTCGCCGTCGTAGTCGGGCACTCCGCCCTTCAGGGCCATGCAGCCGGTGTTGTCGCCGACGCGATCGATCTCCTCGATCTCCTCCGTCGTGAGCAGGTTCCCGGCCGGGAGCGAGGCGAGCTCGGCGCGCTTCTCCTCCACCGCCCTGGTTCCCTCTCCTACCTCCTGGATCAGGGTCGGCGCCACGCAGCTCACCGCCTCCTGGGCGAGCGTCCACTGGCAGGCGAGCTGGAGTGGGGTCAGGCCGTGGCGCTCGGCGATCGGCAGCAGGGACTCGAGCCTCTCGCGACCCTCCGCAACCCAGTTGCCCGGCCGGTGGCGACGGTGGTCGAACTCGGCGAACTCGTGGCCCGGGGCCACGTCCCCGTGGAAGATTCCCCCGTAGTCGACGACCCGGGCGATCAGGTCGACGCCGTACTTCGACGCGGCGGGCAGGACCAGCCGCCCGGGCCACGGCTCGAACGGGTTGATGATGATCATCGCGTTGTCGATCCGGTCGCCGAACCGCTCGAGGCAGTCGATGATGTCGAGGCTGAAGCCGTTCGCCGGGCCGGGAGCGACTCCGATAGCGCCGGCCAGCCCCTCCTCGCGCAGGCCGGCCATCGCGTCCCAGACGACCTCGCTTGTGTAGCCGGTGCGGTCGGGGTTATGGAGGAGCAGGAGGTCGAACGAGTCCACCCCGCAGCGCTCAAGGCTCTTTTCGGCGGCCATCCGCAGGTAGCCGGCGTAGTCGCCCGCTCCCCGGAGCGCCGGGTCGGTGAAGCGCGGGTACCCCTTGGCTCCCTGGCGCTCGCCCTCGTAGAAGTCGTGGCCGACGGCGCCGACCAGGCAGTACGAACTGCGGTCGAGCCCCGCGAGCGCACGGCCCACGAGCGAGTCGGCCTCGCCGGCTCCGTAGGCGTCGGCGGTGATGAGCGTGTCGACGCCGTCCCCGGGTCGCAGCAGGGCCGCGAGCCGCTCTTCGTCGAGCGGCTCCCCGTAGTGCATGAAGCGGCCTCCAGACCAGGAGCCGAGCGCCGTTCTCGTGGGCTTCATCATCCTCCCTGAGGGTACGGGTCAGGGCCAACCGGCGCCGACCGGGGGCGCTGGTCCTATCGTCTCGTCAGGCCGGTGATGCGACCCCCAACGCCACAGCGATGAGCGCGCCTCGCGCTCCACGGGCCGGCGACGTCCTCGGCGGCTGCCGCCTTGAACGGGAGGCTGCCTCCGGGGGAATGGGCGTGGTCTGGGAGGCGACCCAGATCGCCCTCGGCCGGCGCGTTGCCGTGAAGGTGATCGCCCCGGCGCTGGCCGGGGACCCGGAGTTCCGCGAGCGGTTCGTGCGCGAGGCCCGGCTGGCGGCCTCGGTCCACCACCCGAACATCGTCGACGTCTACGACGCCGGCGAGCAGGACGGCGTCCTCTACATCGTCATGCGCTTCGTCGACGGGGTCGACCTGCGGACCGTCCTGCGCGAGCAGGCGCCCCTCGACCCCGAACGCGCGGTTCGCATCTGCGAGCAGGTGGGCGGGGCGCTCGATGCTGCCCACCGGGCCGGCCTGATCCACCGCGACGTGACCCCGTCCAACATCCTGCTCAGCGGCAGCGGCCCCAACGAGCAGGCCGCCCTCACCGACTTCGGCCTCGTAAAGCACCTGGACACCGAGGGCCACACGAAGACCGGGGCGTGGTTCGGCACGCTCGCCTACGTCGCGCCGGAGGCCCTGCGCGACGAGCCGGCCACCGGCGCTGCCGACACCTACTCGCTCGGCTGCGTCCTCTACCGCATGCTCACCGGCGAGGTTCCGTTCTCGCGCGGGAGCGACGCCGCGGTGATCGCGGCGCACCTCTCAGACGCTCCCCCGAAGGCGAGCTCCAGGGCCCCGGTCTCCCCGGCGATGGACGCCGCGATCGAGCGGACCCTGGCCAAGGATCCCGGCGACCGCCAGCAGAGCGCCGGCGAGCTGGCGCGCGAGGCCCGGGAGGCGCTCGCCGCGCCGGCCGCAGCGCCGGCGGCCCGGAACGCCGGGGCACCGTCAGCACCACCCACCGACGAGAAGACGCGCGTCGCGCCTGCGCCCGCCGCAGACAGGACCACCCGGGCACCGGCGCAGAAGGCGGGCCGGCGTTCCGGGCGGCTCGGAACGGTGCTGGTCGCGGGGCTCGCGGCCCTCCTGGGGGCGACCGGCGCGATCGCCATCGACCGTGCCGCCGGTGGAGAGGCAAGCGAGCGCAAGGCCAGGACGATCCCCAAGACCCCGGCACCCGTCGACCTGGTCAGCTACTCGACGGGTGGCTACGAGGCCTCCGTCCCCCGCGGCTGGCGCCTCGTCGAGGACGCCGTCCCCAAGGGCACCTACACCGACAGCGAGTGGAGGGCCCCGGCGCCCGGCAGCGCCCGGCTGAAGATCGCCTTCCGGCCCGACACCGGCGCATCACCGGAGGAGGTTGCCGGCAACCTTCGCACCGCGCGAGCCGGCGACCCCACCTACGCCGAGATCGCCTGGGGGCCGATCGAGCTGGGCGGTAACACCGCCACGCGCTGGGTCTACGGATTCGACGGGCGCCAGAACGCGACCTGGACACAGAACCCCTGTGGCACCGCGGTGGCCGTCCACGGCTCCTCACGCCCGGCCGAGTTCATCCGCTGGGCACCCACCTTCCGGGCCGTGGCCGCGTCGGTGCGGCCCGCCTGCTCCTAGGCCTCAGTTGAGCGAGGGGTCGTCGGGCATCGTCGCGATGACCGCATAGTCGCCGCCCTTGCGGCGCAGGATTCGCTCCCAGAGGTGCTGGGGATCCTCGGTGAAGACGTCCTCCCGGCTGGCCGGCTCGACGATCCAGGACTCCTCCTCCATCTCCTCCTCGAGCTGGCCGGCGCTCCAGCCGGCGTGGCCGGCGAATACGCGCGTGCGACGGACCGCCTCGGCCACCTCGACGGGATCTCCGGCCTGCGAGCCCACGAAGCCCAGGTCGCCGTCGATCAGCAGCGCCGCTGCCGAGGGGTCGTCGAACTCCGCAAGGACGGTCACCGCCGTCTCGCTGACCGGGCCGCCGATATGCACGTGCTCCTCCGATCCGGCGACCGGCTCGAGCTCGGGGACCGCCGAGCCAACCGTCGACTCGGCCGGACGGTTGAGGACCACGCCCATCGCTCCGTCGTCGGTGTGCTCGGCCACGAGAACCACCGTCTTGCGGAACCTCGGGTCCTGAACGGCGGGAGAGGCGATGAGGAGGCTTCCCCTGAGCGAATCCATGCCGCGTATCTTGCCTTACGCACATGCGGACCGTCGTCGTTTCCGACCTTCACCTTGGATCGCTGCTCGAACGCGACGTCCTGCGACGTCCGAAGGCCGTCGAGGCGCTGGTGGCGGAAGTCGAGAAGAGCGACCGCCTCGTCCTGCTCGGGGACACAATCGAGCTGCTGGAGGG
>JBBASZ010000029.1:5199-8708 GCA_040398965.1 Solirubrobacteraceae bacterium
GACATGTGGCGCCCGGACACCAACGGGCCCCGGCTCTTCAACAGCGGCTCGTGGGTCTACGACAGCGCCCTGGTGGGGATGCCCACCGGACGGCCGCGAAGCTACCGGCCGGGCGGGGCGGTCGTAATCGAGGCGGGCAGGCCGCCGGCCTGCATCGACGTCCTGGCCGACGTTTCCGACGACGAACTGCGGGGAAAGGTCTGATCGAGGGGCCTGATCCCGGATGGCCGGCAAACCGTATAGAGAAAGGTAAGAAGATCTGAGCCGTATAGGCTGAGATAGTTGGTAGAATTACCTCTATGGCCGCCGAAATCATGCCTTTCGACAACGACGAGCAGAGCGAACAGAACAGCACGGAGACGCTCCTGCTGATCCCCCTGGACGACACCGTCGTCTTCCCGACCATGTCGGTGACGCTGCCGGTCGATGTCGGCGACGACGAGAAGGTCCTGCTCGTTCCCCGAAGCGACGGCGAGTACGCCGGCGTGGGGACCATCGCCACGGTCGCCGACCGCCTGCGCCTCCCGGGGGGCGCCGCGGGCGTACAGCTCGACGCCGAGATGCGCGGGATCGCCGGCGCCGCCCACACCGACCCGATGGGCCGGCTGCGCGTCGAGACCACCCCCTCCCCGGACTCCTCGCCGGTCGACGGCCGAACGCGCGAGCTCGTGCGCGAGTACCGCGCCATCGTCGAGGAGATCCTCGAGATCCGCGGCGACGACGGCCGCATCGCCAGCTGGGTGCGCGCCATCGTCGAGCCCGGCGCGCTGGCCGACACCTCCGGCTTCGCCCCCGACCTGACCTTCGAGCAGAAGGTCAAGGTCCTGGAGGCCCTCGACGTCACCGAGCGGCTCGAACTGGTGATCGAACTCCAGCGCGAGCGCCTCGCCGAGCTCCAGGTACGGCGCAAGATCCGCGAGGACGTCGAGGAGGGAGCCGCCAGGCAGCAGCGCGAGTACGTCCTGCGCCAGCAGATGGAGTCGATTCGCCGCGAGCTCGGCGAGGACGAGGGCTCGGTCGTCGACGACCTGCGCCGCCAGGTCGAGGAGGCGCCGCTCCCGGAGAACGTGCGCGAGCAGGCCGAGCGCGAACTCGACCGCCTCGAGCGGATGGGCGAAGGCAACGGCGAGGCGCAGATGCTGCGCACCTACCTTGAGTGGATCGTCTCCATGCCCTGGGGCGAGCGCTCCGAGGACGACCTTGACCCCGTCCACACCCGGGAGGTCCTCGACGCCGACCACGCCGGTCTCGAAGACGTGAAGGACCGCATCGTCGAATACGTCGCCGTGCGGCGGCTGCGAGAGCAGCGCGCGACCGAGCAGCCTGCCTCCACGGAGGAAGCCCGGGCAACCGGCGATGGCGCCACCGACGATCCCGGCGCCGGGCGTGCCGCCGGCAAGCCCGGCGAAGACCGCGACGGGGCGATCCTCACCCTGATCGGCCCTCCCGGCACCGGCAAGACCTCCATCGGCGAGTCGATCGCCCGGTCGATGGGACGCGAATTCGTCCGCATGTCGCTCGGCGGCGTGCGCGACGAGGCGGAGATCCGCGGCCACCGCCGCACCTACATCGGGGCCCTCCCCGGCCGCCTGGTCCGCGCGCTGCGCGACGCCGGCACGATGAACCCGGTGATCCTGCTCGACGAGGTCGACAAGGTCGGCTCGGACTGGCGGGGCGACCCGAGCTCCGCCTTGCTCGAGGTCCTCGACCCGGCCCAGAACTCCACGTTCCGCGACCACTACCTCGACGTCGAGATCGACCTCAGCGACGTGATCTTCATCGCCACGGCCAACAGCGCCGAGACGATCCCGGGTCCGCTGCTGGACCGCATGGAGGTCATCGGCTTCGACGGCTACACGGTCGCCGAGAAGGTGGCCATCGCCCGCGACTACCTCTGGCCGCGCCAGCTGAAGCGCAACGGCCTGCGCGAAGGAGAGGTGACGGTCAGCGACGAGCTGCTGCGGACAATCGTCGACGAGTACACGCGCGAGGCCGGCGTCCGCCAGCTCGAGCGCGAGCTCGGAAAGCTGCTGCGCAAGACGGCGACGAAGGTCGCCTCGCGCCCCGAGGGAGCGCAGGAGGAGTCGATCTCCGTCGACCTCGACGCCATCCGCGACGCCCTCGGCCGCCAGAAGGTCTTCCCCGAGGCGGCGGCCCGCACCGCCGTCCCCGGCGTGGCCACCGGCCTGGCCGTGACCGGTACCGGCGGCGACGTCCTCTTCGTGGAGGCCAACTCGATGCCCGGCAAGGGCAGCGGCGGCCTCACCCTCACCGGCCAGCTCGGCGACGTGATGAAGGAATCCGCGCGCATCGCTCTGACCTACGTCCGCGCCCATGCCGACGAGCTGGGCATCGACCAGTCCGCCTTCGAAGACACCGAGTTCCACGTCCACGTGCCCGCGGGAGCGATCCCCAAGGACGGCCCGAGCGCCGGCATCGCGATGACCACCGCGCTGGCCTCGCTGCTCAGCGGGCGCGCCGTCAAGCACACGGTCGGGATGACCGGCGAGGTGACCCTCCAGGGGCGCGTGCTGCCGATCGGCGGCCTCAAGCAGAAGGTGCTCGCCGCCCACGCGGCCGGGCTGACCGACGTGATCCTGCCCGAGCGAAACCGGGGCGACCTCGACGACGTCCCCGAGGACGTGCGCGAGGAGATGGCCTTCCACCCGGTCATGACGATCGACGAGGTTCTCGAGCTCGCGCTCGAGCCGGCGGTCACCGCTTCGGCCCGGGCCTGACGGGCCGGCACGGGCTGGCGCCCGGCCGCGCGCGGTTTTGGGCATCCTCTAGCGGATGCTCAAGCGCCTGAGCGAGCGAACCAACGGCTTCACGATCTCCCCTTCGGCCTACCGGAAGGTGGCCTACGCGGCGCTGCTCTTCCTGTGGCTGATCATCCTCACCGGCGCCGGGGTGCGGCTCACCGGCTCAGGCCTGGGATGCCCGGACTGGCCCAAGTGCTACGGCGGCTATGTCGCCCCCGCCAGGCTCCACGCCTGGATCGAGTACGGCAACCGCCTGATCTCGGGGATCGTCGGGCTCGCGGCGATCGCCGCCGGCATCCTGGCGTGGCGCCGGCGCCCCTTCCGCTGGGAGCTGGCGCTCTTCGGGGCGCTGCTGCCCCTCGGCGTGATCGCCCAGGCCGGCCTCGGTGCCCTCACGGTCAAGAACCACCTGGCGCCCGGCTTCGTGATGGGCCACTACATCCTCTCCATGCTGATCCTCGATGCCGCCTTCGCCCTGGCCTGGTGCTCGACCTACGAGCCTCGCCAGCGGAAGTGGTCCAGCGACTTCCTCGGCGTCTGGGCCGTTCGCTGCCTGCTCCCGATCGGCGCGCTGACCATCGCCGTCGGAACCGCCGTCACCGCCGCCGGTCCGCACGCCGGCGGCGCCGGAACCGGCGACGTGATCGACAGGCTCGACTTCAAGGGCGCCGACACGCTGGCGTGGATGGCGACCCGCCACGGGATCCTCGCCGGCATCTTCCTGCTGAGCGTGCTGCTGGTGATCGC
>JBBASZ010000030.1:0-8539 GCA_040398965.1 Solirubrobacteraceae bacterium
GGCCAGGACATCGGCTTCGTCGGGTCGATCGACGAGGTCAACACCGACGTGCTCGACCACATCACCGCCGACTACATCCCGGTCATCTCCCCGGTCGGCGCCGACGCCCAGGGCCAGGCCCACTCGATCAACGCCGACGACGCCGCCGCCGCGGTCGCGGCCGCGGTGGGAGCCTTCAAGGTGATGTTCCTGACCGACGTGCCGGGCTGGCTGGCCGACCCGTCCGACGAGGCGAGCCTGATCAGCGAGATAGACGCCGCCGGCGCCCGGGAGCGGCTCGATTCGGTCGAGGGCGGCATGAGGGCGAAGATCGGCGCCTGCCTCGACGCGGTCGAGGGGGGCGTGCCGGCCGCCCACGTAGTCGACGGGCGCGTGCCGCACTCGCTCCTGCTCGAGCTCTTCACCGACGCCGGCTCCGGAACCAAGATCACGGCGTGAGCCTCGACGAGCTGCAGCGGCTCGAGTCGCAGCACGTCATCGGCACCTACGCGCGGCTGCCGGTCGAGTTCGTCCGCGGCGAGGGCTCCTGGCTGTGGGACTCGGAGGGCAACGAGTACCTGGACCTGCTCTGCGGCATCTCGGTCACCAACCTCGGCCACTGCCACCCCCGCGTGGTGGAGGCCGTCCGCGAGCAGGCCGGGACGCTGATCCACGTCTCCAACCTCTTCTACACCGAGCCGGCGATGAGGCTCGCCGGGCGCCTGACCGAATCGTCGCTCGGCGGGAAGGTCTTCTTCTGCAATTCGGGGGCGGAGGCCATCGAGGCCGCGGTCAAGCTCTCGCGGCGCGCCAAGGCCGGCGGCGGCGTCGTGACCCTCGCCGGCGGCTTTCACGGGCGCACCTACGCCGCCCTCTCGGCCACCGGCCAGGAGGAGAAGCAGGCCCCCTTCGCGCCGCTGGTGCCGGGCTTCACGACGGTCGCCCCCACGGCCGAGGCGGTAGCGGAGGCCGTCGGCCCCGACACCGCCGCGGTAATCATCGAGCCGGTCCAGGGAGAGGGCGGGGTGCGGCCGGTTCCCGACGAGGTGCTGGTCGCCGCCCGGCAGGCCTGCGACGAGCACGGCGCCGCGCTCGTGCTCGACGAGGTCCAGGCCGGCATGGGCCGCACCGGCACGCTCTGGGCCTACGAGCAGACCCCGGTGGTGCCCGACGCGATCACCATCGCCAAGGCGCTCGGCGGCGGGCTGCCGATCGGCGCACTGGTCACCGGCCCGCGGCTGGCCGACACGCTCCAGCCCGGCGACCACGGCTCCACCTTCGCCGGCGGCCCGGTAGTGGCGCGCGCCGCGCTCGAAGCCCTCGAGGTAACCGGCGACCCGCAGCTGCTGGCCCGCGTGGCCGCGGTTGGGGAAGAGATGCGGGAGAAGATCGCTGCCCTGCCCGGCGTCAGCGAGGTCCGCGGCCGCGGCCTGATGGTCGGCTTCGACCTCGAGGCCGGCGGGGCGCCCGACCTCGTCCGGGAGGCGCTCGCCGAGCAGAGGATCGTCATCAACGCCACGGGGCCGCAGACCGTCCGCCTGCTGCCGCCGCTCACGATTACCGACGACGAGGTCGAGACCGCGCTCGAACGTCTCGCCGCCGCCCTCGAGCGCCACGCCGGCTGAGCCCCGGCCTCCTAGACTGCCGCCGATGCCGGAATCCGAGTCCACGCCCCTCAGCGCCTCCTACCTCGCCTCCCGCGACGAGGTCAACCGCGTGCTGCTCCTTTACTCCGGCGGCCTGGACACCAGCGTCATGTGCAAGTGGATCCAGGACGAATACGACGCCGAGGTCGTGGCCCTGACCATCAACCTCGGCCAGCCGGGCGAGGACTACGACGTCGTGAGGCAGAAGGCACTCGACCTGGGAGCCGTCGCCGCCGAGGTCGTCGACGCCCGCGAGGAGTTTGCCCGCGATTACATCGTCCCGGCTATTAAGGCCAACGCCGTCTACGGCCTGGGCTACCCGCTCTTCACCGCGCTGGGCCGGCCGCTGATCGCCAAGATCGCGGTCGAGCAGGCACGAATTCACGGCTGCGACACGATCGCCCACGGCTGCACCGGCAAGGGGAACGACCAGGTCCGCATCGAGGGAACGGTCGCCACGCTGGCCCCGGAACTGAAGGTGATCGCGCCGGTCCGCGAATGGCAGATGGGCCGCGAGGAGGAGATCGCCTACGCCCGCGAGCACGGCATCCCGATCAAGGGCGGGGCCGAACAGACCCCGTACTCGATCGACGACAACCTCTGGGGCCGCTCCTCGGAGGGCCGCTGGATCGAGGAGCTCGACCGCGCCCCCGAGCAGGACGTCTTCCAGCTGGTCACCCCGCCGCAGCTCGCGCCCGACGAGCCGGAGATGGTGGAGGTCGGCTTCGAGAAGGGCGTGCCGGTCTCGCTGAACGGCGAGTCGATGGAGCTCGTCGACCTGCTTGAGAAGACGGCCGAGATCGGCGCCCGCCACGGCGTCGGGATCATCGACCACATCGAGGACCGGATCGTCGGGCTGAAGGTGCGCGACATCTACGAGGTTCCGGCGGCGGCGATCATCCTGCCCGCCCACGCCGAGCTCGAGCGCCTAACCGGAACCATCCACCAGAACCGCTTCAAGGAGGGCCTGGACCGCCAGTGGGCCTACCTCGTCTACGCCGGGCTGTGGTGGGAGCCGCTGCGCCTGAACCTCGACGCCTACATGGACTCGGCCAACGAGACGGTCACCGGCACGATCGGCCTCGAGTGCTTCAAGGGAGTGGCCCGCGTGGTGACCCGCAGCTCGCCCTACGCGGTCTACGACGCCTCCCTGGCAACCTTCGAGACCTCCGGCGGCCTGTTCAGCCAGAACGCCTCGCCGGGCTTCATCGAGCTGTGGAGCCTGCAGTCGCGGATGGCCTACCGGCTGCGCGAGTCGGTTGAAAACGAGCAGGACGGGTAGCCTCAGGCCATGCTTTCCCCGCGCGCATACCAGCTGATCGGAATGGCCACCTGGCATGGCGGCAAGGTCTACGCCCGCCGCCGGGCGCCGCAGTACGCGGGGCCGGCCAAGGTTGCCGCGGCGATCGTCGTGGGCGCTGTCGTCCTCGGCGCGATCGCCGTCGTGAGCTCGAACCTGCGCGAGCCCGACCCGTTCACCACGGTCTAGCGCCCGCGCCGGTTACGCTGCCCGCGATGGCCGCGCCGCTGAAGCCCGTTCCCGACCCGGAGCCCGAACCGGACGGTTCGGCCCGGGTGACCGGTGCCGGCGGCGAGCCTGCGCCCGACGCCGCGGTGATCGCCGAGCGCCGCGCCCGTCGCGCCGAGCTGGCCGAAAAGGAGTTGCGCGAGCGCCTGGCCGGCGCCGAGGAGCGGATCGCCGAGCTCGAGCTGGTCGCCGAGGAGTCCGAGCGCGCCCGGGCCGACCTGCAGGCCCGCCGTCGCCGCGACGCGCAGGCCGCCTCGCTGGTGGGTGAGGCGGCCAACGCCGTCGCGGCCGCCCGGCAGGCGGTCGACCGCGAGATCCACGCCCGCCAGGCCGCCGAGGCGGCCCTGGCCGCCGAGCGGATCGGCCGCGAGGCCGCCGAGCAGGCGGTGCTCGCCGAGCGCGCCGCCCGCGATGCCGCCACCGAGGCACTCGTCGCCGCCCGGGTCCGCGAGATCCCTGCGCCCGAGCCGCTCGCATCGCCGCCGGGGGCCGTGCCGAGCGTCGACCCTGCGCTGCGGGCGACCGGCGGAAGGCCCGACGACGACCTCGCCGCCGGAATCGCCGCAGCCGCCGACCGCCTGCGGGCCGGCGCCTCCCAGCCCGGCTCAGGCGAAGACCGTCCCGCCGGTCCGGCCGCGTCGCAGCCGCCGGGCACGCCACCGGCAGCCACCCCGGGGCGCCGCTCCGGCGGCCTCGTGGGCTGGCTCGAGCGCCGGTTCGGACGAGCCCGCTGAGAGCGCGAAAAGCGTGACGGAAGGCGCCCGCCGCGTCCGCTCCTACGCCTAAGCTGGCTGGCCCGTGACCGAGGCCAGCTGCGTTCACCTGCACGTCCATTCCGAGTACTCGCTGCTCGACGGTGCCTGCAAGATCGACGCCCTTGCCGAGCGGGCAGCCGCCTTCAACCAGCCGGCCCTCGCCCTCACCGACCACGGCGTGATGAACGGCGCCGTCGAACTCCACCTGGCGGCCAGGAAGCACGGCATCAAGCCGATCGTCGGCTGCGAGATCTACCTCGTGGACGACCACGCCGACACCGGCTCCGGGAAGGTCGAGCGCAATCACCTCACCCTCCTGGCCGAAAGCGACGAGGGCTACCGAAACCTCGTCAAGCTCTGCTCCCAAGGGTTTCTCTCCGGGCTCAACCGCGGCAAGCCGAACGTGGACATGGGCCAGGTCGCAGCCCACGGCGAGGGTCTGATCGCCCTCACCGGCTGCCTGGCCTCCCGATTCGCCGGCCGCCTGTCCGAGGGGCGCGATGACGAGGCCCGCGCCCACGTCGACGAGCTGATGGGTGCAGTCGGCGCCGACAACGTCTACTTCGAGGTCCAGAAGAACGGCCTCGAGCAGCAGGAGCGCGCCAACGAGGGGATCGTCAGGATCGCCCGAGAGCTCGGACGGCCGATCGTCGGCACCGGCGACGTGCACTACCTCACCGCCGACGACCACAGCCACCACACCGCGCTGCTCTGCGTCCAGACCAAGTCGACGCTCGCCGACCCGAAGATGGTCTTCGACCACAACGAGTTCTACCTGCGCTCCAGCGAGGAGATGGCCGAGTCGTTCTCCGAGTGGCCGGAGGCGATCGCCACCACGCTGGAGATCGCCGAGCGCTGCAACGTCGAGCTCGAGCTCGACAAGCAGCTGATCCCGCGCTTCCTGGAGGATGGCGGGGACGAGACGGCATTCCTGCGCGAGCGAGTCGAGGAGGGGCTGCGCGAGCGCTACGGCGACCCGATTCCCGCCGAGGCCCGCGAGCGGATGGAGATGGAGCTCGGGGTCATCGACCGGATGGGCTTCAACGCCTACTTCCTCATCGTCTGGGACTTCGTGCGCTGGGCGCGCGAGAACGGCATAGCGGTAGGCCCCGGCCGCGGTTCGGCGGCCGGCTCGATCGTCGCCTACGCGCTGCAGATCACCGACGTCGACCCGCTCGCCTACGGCCTGCTCTTCGAGCGCTTCCTCAACCCCGAGCGGGTCTCCATGCCGGATATCGACATCGACTTCTCGGTCCGCGGCCGCGAGCGGGTCATCCAGTACGTGACCGAGAAGTACGGACGCGACTCGGTTGCCCAGATCGTCACCTTCGGCAAGATGTTCCCGCGCCAGGCCACACGCGACGCCGCCCGCGTGCTGGGCCACGACTACGGCGTCGGCGATCGCCTCGCCAAGCTCATCCCCGACCCGATCCAGGGCCGCGCACCCAGCTTCGAGGACTGCCTCAAGCCCGGCGAGCCCCTGAAGACCGCTATCGACGAGGACCCGACCGCCCGCCAGGTGATCGACGTCGCCCAGGGCCTGGAGGGGATCGTCCGCAACTCTTCGATCCACGCCGCCGCCGTGGTGATCGCCGACCGCCCCCTCACGGAGATCGTCCCCGTCCAGCTGGCCGACGCCAACACCACGGACGAGGAGGGCAACCGCGTCTACAAGGTCGTCACCCAGTTCTCGATGAAGCCGGTCGAGCAGCTCGGCCTGCTCAAGATGGACTTCCTGGGGCTGCGCAACCTCGACGTGATCGAGGACGCGCTCGACATCATCGAGCGCTCGAGCGGCGAGCGGCCTTCGATGAAGCAGCTGCCCCTGGATGACCCGAAGACCTACGAGATGCTGACCCGCGGCGAGTCGGTCGGCGTCTTCCAGTTCGAGTCCGAGGGGATGCAGGACGCCCTTCGGAAGGTGAAGCCGACCGAGTTCAACGACCTCGTGGCGCTCGTGGCGCTCTACCGCCCGGGCGCCATGGACCAGATCCCCACCTACGCCAAGGGCAAGCGCGACCCGTCGAGCGTCGCCGTCCGCGACGCCCGGCTTGCCCCGATCCTCGGCGACACCTACGGCGTGATCCTCTACCAGGAGCAGGCGATGCAGATCGCCACCGAGATCGCCGGCTTCAGCGGCGCCAAGGCCGACGACCTTCGCAAGGCGATCGGCAAGAAGGACCGCGAGGCGATGAAGAAGCTCGAGCCCGAGTTCCGGGAGGGCTGCAAGGCCTCGAACACGGAGGCCGGCGTAATTGACTGGATCTGGGAGACCAACCAGAAGTCGGCCGACTACTCCTTCAACCGCTCCCACGCCGCCTGTTACGCGCTGATCGCCTACCGCACCGCCTGGCTGAAGGCCAACTACCCGGCCGAGTACATGGCGGCGCTGATCTCCTCGGTGATGGACACCAAGGACAAGGTCCCGGCCTTCATCGCCCGCTGCGAGGAGATGGGCATCGGGATCCTGCCGCCCGACGTCAACCTCTCCGACCACAACTTCGTCGTCGACGGCAGCAATATCCGCTTCGGCCTCGATGCGGTGAAGGGGGTCGGCTACCAGGCGGTTGAGGCGATCAAGGGCGCCCGCGAGGACGGCGGAGAGTTCAAGAGCCTCTGGGACTTCTGCGAGCGCGTGAACCAGCAGCACGTCAACAAGAAGGCGATCGAGGCGCTGATCAAGTGCGGTGCCTTCGACTCAACCGACGCCACGCGCCGGGCCATGGTCGACGTCCTTGAGCAGGCCCAGTCGGCCGGCCAGAAGAGCCAGCTCGACGCCCAGATCGGCCAGGGCTCGATCTTCGACATGGTCGAGGAGTCGGCCGACTCGCCGGCGTCGACCACCAGCCATCCGCCGATAATCGGCTCGGAGTACGAGCAGTCCGAGCTCCTTGCCGCCGAGAAGGAGTCGATCGGCTGCTTCCTTTCCACGCACCCGGTCAAGGAGATGCGCCCCGCCCTTCGCGAAGCCACCGACGGCACCCTCACCGAGATCTCAGGGCGTCGCGACGGCGACAAGGTGACGGTCGGCGGGATCATCACTCAGGCGCGGAAGATCAAGACCAAGAAGGGCGACCCGATGATGTTCGCCACCCTCAGCGACCTCGAGGGCGAGGTCGAGCTGGTGGTCTTCGGAAAGGTAATGGCCGAGCACAACCAGGACCTTGAGGTCGACTCGGTCGTCCTCGTCCACGGCCGCGTCGACCACAAGGAGGCCGACGGCATTGGTGCTGCCCGCACCTGCATTGTCGTCCAGAAGGTCAAGCCTTTTGCGCCCAGCCGCGAGGAGATCGACGGGGCGGCAGAGCGCCACGAGGCCGCCCAGGGCGACCCGGAGCCACTCACGCTGCGCCTAGACGCACAGGCTCGCGCCTATCCCGCCACGGTGGTCGACGACCTAAAGCACATCCTCGGCAACCACAGCGGTGAGCACGAGGTGGTGCTGGAGATATCCACGTCGGCGGGGGAGAGGTCGCTGCGCTTCGGCGAGGAGTACCGCGTCGCCCCGACTCCCAGCCTGCGCGCCGAGCTCGAGCACATTCTCGGGCCCGCTGCCCTTCGCAGCGCCGCGGCCTAAGCCCCCTTCTTCGCCCGCGTGCGCGCGGCGAGGCCCTGCTTCTGGAGCTTGCGGCAGAGGGCAACCTCCTCCTTCGTCGCGCCCTGGCGGTCCGGTCCCGGCGTCTCCAGCACGCATGGCAGCTTCTGGAAGGCCGGCTCGGAGAGGAAGACCCGCGTCCCCTTCAGCCCGATCTCGCCCTCGCCGATGTCGGCGTGACGGTCGCGGTTTGAGCCCAGCGGGGTCATCGAGTCGTTGAGGTGGATCGATCGGATCCGGCCCTTTCCGGTCTCCTTCCGGCACTGCCGCACCGCCTTCGAGAGAGAGCCTGCGTCGCGGATCTCGATTCCCGAGGCGAGCATGTGGCAGGAGTCCAGGCAGATCCCGATCCGCTCGTCGCCGCCCGCAGCCTCGATCAGGGCACCGAGCTCGGCGAACGAGCGGCCCAGCGTGCCGCCGGCGCCGGCTGTGTTCTCGAGGTGCAGCTCGCAGCCGTCGGTCTCCGAGAGCGCCTCGGCGATCGTCTTTCCCGCGCGGGCAATCGCCTCGCCAACGTCGCCGTCCTTCGCCGAGCCGGGGTGGAGTACCACCGCGGTGGCGCCCAGCGCGGCCCCGGCGTCGAGCGAGGCGATCAGCGAGGTAAGCGTCTTCCTGCGGATCTCCCTGTCCTCGCTGGCGCTGTTGAGCAGGTAGACCGCGTGGATCAGCAGGGCGTCGATGTCGCTGGCCGCCATTGCCTCGCGGAACTCATCGACCTGCTCGTCGGTGTAGACGGTCGGCTTCCAGGCCCGCGGGTTCTGGTTGAAGATCTGGATCGACTGCGCGCCGAGCGCCTCGCCGCGCTCGATCGCCTTCGCCGGGCCGCCGGCGGGGGAGACATGGGCGCCTATCAGCATGGGGTCGGGAGCGGCTCGAGGGTGGCCATGACCTAGATTCCTACCGCCATGCGCGTCCGCTTCGCTCCCAGCCCCACCGGGCAGCTCCACATCGGCGGCGCCCGCACCGCCCTCTACAACTGGCTGGCCGCCCGCCACAGCGGCGGGGAGATGCTCCTGCGGATCGAGGACACCGACCG
>JBBASZ010000031.1:0-3271 GCA_040398965.1 Solirubrobacteraceae bacterium
GCCGGCTCGAGGCTCATCATCACGCTGAAGATCCGGGCCGGCATCCGCCTGAGCGCCTCGGTCTCCAGCACGTAGGGAATCGTCGAGCTGAGGACCGCCGCCGCCAGGCCGATCAGCAGCACGTGCAGGTCGAGCAGCCCCGAGCCCCCATCCATCACACCGGGCACGAGCACGATCAGCGTCGCAAAGACCATTCCCAGCCCCAGCCCGTCGAATCCCTCGAAGGCCGCCCCGGCGCGCTGGGCCAGCACGATGTAGAGCGCCCAGAAGAGCCCGGCCCCCGCGGCGAAGGCGACGCCGGCGAGCGGAACGCTCTCCGCCGCCCAGGGCGCGGCCAGCAGAACTATCCCCGCCCCGGCGAGCGCCACCCACAGGAAGTGGAGCGGCTTGCGTGAGAGCAGGGCGGCGAGGCCGATCGGGCCGATGAACTCGATCGTCACCGCGATTCCGAGGTCCAGCCGGTCGAGCGCCTCGTAGAAGAGCAGGTTGGTGACCCCCAGCGTGACGCCGAAGCCGAACCCGAGCAGAAGCTCCCGGCGGGTGCGGCCCCGCAGGCGCGGGCGACCAACGGCCAGCAGCACCACCAGGCCCAGGGCCAGGCGCAGGAAGGTGGCACCGGTCGGGCCGACCGATTCGAAGAGCTCGGTCGCCACGGCGGCCCCGAGCTGGATCGAGAGGATCGCGGTTACGACGATCGCCGGCGGGGGCAGCCGATCCAGCCCGCGCAGCCAGCCGGCTGTGTTATCGGCCGCGGATGCGGGCTTCGGCTGCTCGGTCACCGCGGCAGTATCGCGCCAATTCAGGTTGCGCCCGCCGCCAGCCACCCTGTTAGCTTTCCCTCGCTGTGCCCGGGATAAGCAGGAAGTTGCATCTGGCGGCGGCCGCGGCGGCGGCCATCGCCCTTGCCTTGCCGGCGGCGGCTACGGCCGACCGCAACTTCTCGCTGCGCTACTCCAACAACGTCAACGGCCAGATCACCACGGCCGCCAACACGATCATCCAGTGCCCGCTCGGCACCCCCGACCCCCTCGCCAACTCGGGCTGCGAAGGGTCCCGCGCCGGCACCAACGCCCGCAACAACAACTCCTACGACATGCAGTGGCTCGACGTCGACTCCGACCCGTCGACCTTCGACTCCTCTACCTCCACGCTCAGCCTGCCTAGCGGCTCGCGGGTCCTCTTCGCCGGCCTCTACTGGACCGGCATCCAGAAGAAGGGCGAGGTCGTCAAGGGCGCCAACGGCTACGTCGGGGTGCCGCAGGCCGCTCCCGACGTGAACGCGGTGGGCACGGTGAAGCTGAAGGTGCCCGGGTCCTCCTCGTACACGACGGTCAACGCATCCCAGGTCGACACAGGTGCGATCGCCAACAGCTCCGGGTACACCGCCTTCGCCGACGTCACCAGCGAGGTGGTCGGCGCCCGCGGCGGCGACTACACCGTGGCCAACGTCCAGACCGCCACCGGCGGCAACGTCGCGGCGGGCTGGACGCTCGTGGTCGCCTACGCCGACGAGCAGGAGCCGCTGCGCAACCTGGCGATCTTCGACGGCCTGAAGGTGGTCAGCGGAAGCACCTTCGTCGATATCCCCCTCTCGGGCTTCAAGACGCCTGCGAGCGGAACGGTCAACACGACCGTCGGCGTGGTCGCCGCCGAGGGGGACGCCGGCATTTCCGGCGACTACCTGACCCTCAACGAGAAGACGCTCACCGACGCCGTCCACCCCGCCAACAACACCGAGAACTCCACGATCGCCAACCGCGGCGCGCAGGTCACGACCAAGAGCCCCGACTGGCGCAACCAGCTCGGCTACGACTCGAGCCTCTTCTCCGCCGACGGCTACCTGCCCAACGGCGCCACGACGGCAATGTTCCGGGCGAAGACCAGCGGCGACACTTACGCCCCGCAGGCGATCACCTTCGCCACCGAGCTCTTCTCCCCGCAGGTCGATCTCACCAAGACGGTCTCGGCTTCGAGCGCCGAGCCGGGCGACACCCTCACCTACACGATCACCGCCACCAACAACGGCTCGGCCAACGCCGACAGCGTGCAGCTCGGCGACGCCGTCCCGGCCGGCACCACCTACGTGCCCAGCTCCGTCACCGTCTCGTCGGGCACCGGCAACGCGTCCTACGACGCCACCACCAACACGATTACCGCTCGCCTGGGCAGCGGCTCCAGCACCACCGACCCGGGAACCCTCGCTCCCGGCCAGTCGGTGACCGTCCAGTTCCAGGTCGACATCAACAACGACCAGGCCCTCGGGAACACGATCGAGAACACCGTAACCCTCGGCTTCGTCTCCCCCGACCTTGGGCTGCCGATCAGCAAGGTGGCAAGTGCCAATACCACCGTCGCCTACCCCGACCCGGGGATAAGCAAGACGGTCACGGGGTCGTCGGGCACCCAGTACACGTTCAACGTGAACGTCACCAACCAGGGGACGATGAGCACGGTGGGGACGGTGCAGGTAACCGACACGCTCGGCGGCAATGCGACGGCGCTGGTCTCGGCATCGGGCACCGGCTGGACATGTTCGGCCTCCCCGCCGAGCACCGCGGCCTTCACCTGCCAGCGCAGCGACGCCCTGGCGCCCGGGGCCTCCTACCCGCCGATTCAGGTGGTCGCGAACTTCACCGCCGGCCAGCCGGTCACCAATGCGGCCGACATCACGACCGGCGGCGGGCAGCCAAACTCCGACGCGGCCCACCTCAACGACTTCTCCGACGCCTCGGCCGGCACCAGCCCGAGCGCAACACTCCTGGTCGACAAGTCGGCATTGACCGGCACCATCAGCGCCACCACGCTCGGTGGCTTCCGGATCAATGTCCGCAACACCGGCCCTTCGACGGCAACCAACGCCACGATCACCGACACGCTTCCGGCCGGCCTGACCTTCGTCTCGGCCGCCCCGAGCCAGGGGAGCTGCGCGAACGCCCCCGGCTCCGGTGGCACGACGATCGTCACCTGCAACTTTGGGACGATTGCCTCCGGCTACGGTGCGACTCTCACGATCCGCGCCCGGCCCTCACTCTCGATCGCCGGGACAACCGTCACCAACAGCGCGTCGGCGACCTCAGACCTCACTCCGTCGCCGGCAACCGACACCGCAACGCTGACCATCAAGCCGATCGCCGACCTCTCCCTCACCAAGAGCGCCTCGGCTACAACGATCGACCAGGGAGGCGCGGTCAACTACACCGTCACCTCGACCAACGACGGCCCCGGGTCGGCAACCAACGTGCAAATCGTTGACCGGCTGCCGGCGGCGATC
>JBBASZ010000031.1:3371-8082 GCA_040398965.1 Solirubrobacteraceae bacterium
TCGCCGGCGGCGAGGCCGACCTCGACTTCTCCGTCTACAACGACGGCCCCTCCACCAGCACCGCGGTGGAGATGACGATCGACATCCCGGACGGCCTCCGGCCGGTCTCGGTCCCGAGCGGCTGCCAGGTCTCCGGCCAGCAGGTGACCTGCGCCATCGGCACCCTGCCGAACGGGGAAACGGCAACGCGGACGATCACCGTCCGCGCCGACAGCAGCGTCGTGGAGACCTCCAAGACATCCACCGTCTCCGTGCGCTCCAACGAGACGCCCGACCCGATCACCGACAACAACGACGACGCGACCCCGCTCGTCGCCGGCCCGGTAGCCGACCTTGAGATCACCAAGACGGCCGACCGGGAGACCGTCGCCCCGGGCGGCACCGTCAACTTCACCCTCAATGTGAAGAACAACGGCCCGTCCAGCTCTATCGGCGCGACGGTCACCGACGAGCTCCCCGACGGCCTCACCCCCACCAGCGCCTCCTCGAGCATCGTCGCCGGATGCACCATCCTGCGCCAGACGGTCACCTGCCCGGCCGGGGAGATCGTGCCGGGCGAGAGTTTCGAGATCCTGGTCGTGGCCACCGTGGCCGCCGACCGGGCCGGCGCGACGCTCACCAACACCGGTGTCCTGACCCCCGGAGACCAGACCGACCCGAACGCCGCCAACAACCGCGCCTCGGCGAGCGTGACGGTCACCACCGACGCGGCCACCAGCGCGAAGCTGAAGATCACCACGACCGCGAAGCCCGCGTCAATAAAGCGCGGCAAGAAGACGACGATCCGCGCGGCGGTCAAGAACACGCGCAAGTACCCGGCCAACACGGTGAAGATCTGCCTGGCTGTCCCGTCGAACCTGAAGTTCGTCAAGGCCTCGGGCAGCGGCAAGCGAAGCGGCTCCAAGGTCTGTTGGGACCGCGCGCAGATCCTTGGTGGCAAGACTGCGAACGTCAGCTACACGGCGCGGGGCAAGGCCACCGGCACCAGGCGGCTGGCCGGCACCGCCGAAGCCGGAAACGCGGCGAGGGTCAGCGACTCCACGCGAGTGAAGGTCCGCAGCAGCCGCCCGAGCTACACCGGCTGAGCCGCCCGGCTCTCGCCCGCGTCAGCCAGCGTCTCAGCCTCGCTCGACCGCGATGCCGAAGGTCGCGGTGAACGACTCCCCCGGTTCCACCACCCGCAGGCCCTCGCCGGACACCAGGGCGTTGGTGGGTGCAGTCATCGGCTCGAAGCAGACGACATCCGTGTCGGCGGGCGCGTAGAGCTGTGCGTACGGATACCCGTCGGTCATCTCAACCGTCACCCGCCGCACCCCGTCGCCGACCGAGCAGGCGGTCCCGGGCGCGACGCCGGCGTAGCCATCGTCGAAGGTCCGGTTGCCGAGCGGTCCCGCGGCCACGAGCGCTTCCTCCTCCCCGCCCGTCGGCAGCTGGCGCTCGTCGGCTGCAAGGCGACGCGACAGCGGGAATTCGATCTCCCACTCGCTTCGCGGAACCCCCGGCAGCGCCAGGTACGGGTGCCAGCCGAAGGCGACCGGCACCGGCCCGTCATCGCCGGCGAGCACCGTCGTCGCCACCTCCAGCCGCAGCCCCACCAGCCGCACCGAGACCTCCAGCGAATGCGGGTAGGGAAAGAGCTCGAGCCGCCGGGGGTCGGCTCCCCAGTCCAGGCGGGCGAGCACTCCCGCGCCGCCGGGCTCCGGCCCGCTCTGCACCACCTCCCAGTCGGGCGCGGCGAAGAGCAACCCATGGATCGGCAGGCCATTTGCGTCCCGGTGGACGAGCGGCGCGCCCTCCGGGATCTCGACGCTGTGGCCCGCCGCCTCGTACCGGCCTGCCCCGAGGCGATTGGCCCACGGGTAGAGGAGCGGAATGCCGAAGGTCGAGCTCTTCTCCCTCCATGCTTCGAGGCCGCCGCGCTGGCCCAGAAGCTCCTGGCCGAGGTCGCGCAGCGAGCTGCCAACCATCCCGGCCCCGGGTACGAAGGTTGCCTCCAGCCCCTCGGGCGAGGCGAGCGTGATCGTCACCAGCCCGCCGGCCTCACCGTCGGAGACGCTGCCCGGAACCGCCACCGCCCCGACCGCTCAGGCCGGGCCGACCTCGACGCCCTTCCAGAAGGCGACCCGGTCACGGATCTCTTCGGCCTCCGGCTTGGGCTCGGGGTAGAACCAGGCGGCGTCCTCGTTGACGAAGTCGCCCACCTCGAGCGTGTAATAGGAGGCGGTGCCCTTCCACGGGCAGACCGAGGTGGTTGCCGACTCGCAGAGGTAGTCGCCGTTCACCGACGAGATCGGGAAGTAGTGATTCCCCTCCACCACCACCGTGTCGTCCGACTCGGCGATCGTCGCCCCCTGCCAGGTTGCCCGCATGCGCTCTCCGTCGGCCATGGCGGCAGGCTACCGGCCGGCGGCCGGGTTCTGGTGGTTCCTGACCCGTTCCAGGCCCTCGTGCCAGAGCGGCTCACCCTCCTCCGAGCGCAGTACCAGCACCCAGCAGATCCCAAATCCGGCGACCCCCAGCCCGAACAACACGGGTGGCAGCCAGCCCGGCTGCGCATCGAGGATCCACGCGAAGAGCCCGGTCGGGATCAGCCAGAAGAAGAGGTCGCGGGCCAGCTCGAAGGCGTTCGGGGCCTCGGCCTCCTGGCCGGGCTCGTTGGCGAAGGCCCGCCAGTCCAGCCACCGGGTCACCTGGAAGGCAACGACCAGCGGGGCGAGCTGGAGGATCCACGCCGTCCACGGGTTGTTGGGTTCCCCCAGGATGAACTCCCCGTAGCCGCCCAGCAGGAAGGCGGTGAGGAATCCCAGGCCCCAGATAGTCGTGTCGAGACGGTCGAGGCGGTCGAGCAGGCTCTGGGGCGCGTTGCCCAGGCGGGCCTTCGTATACGGCGCGGTGAACGGGCGGCCGATCGCCAGCGTCCCGAAGGCGATGATCGTGACGATCAGGTTGGAGACCTCGTCGGCGTGGTCGTTGAGCCAGGCGTTGGTGTCGCGGAAGTTGAGCAGGCCGATGAGGAAGAGCGAACCGAAGAGGAGAAAGTCCACGAGCTCGAGCGAGCGCGGCTTCACCCCGCGGGCCGCTGAGACCGACACGAGCACTGCCGCGGAGAGGAACGCGTAGAGCGCGGCGGTGTCGAAGTCCTTCACCGTGAAGGAGAAGATGATCCAGGGGATCAGCGCGGTGAACGGGTCGTCGAGCATCCGCCGGAAGCGGTCCTCGGAGCCGTAGGAGGCCGGGCGGTGAACCCGCGGGATGTCGACCGTTATCGGGCGCCGGCTCGGCTGGGCTGCCTCCACGACCCCAGCCTGCCACAGGCGCGCCCCGCCGGCCAGCCCCGCCTGCGACTCAGTTGCGCCAGGCCGCCGACTGGCGGCCGGCAAGATCGACGAGGTTGCCCAGGACGATGTTGATGTCCACGATGTGGAATCCCCAGGTCGGCCCGAGCGGCTCGCCGAACTGCGGCCTCTTGTCGGCCGAGCCGCCGACAAGGGAGGCGTTGAGCCACGAAGCACCGCCACCGGACTGGCAGCGGACGGTGTACTCGCCGTCCATGTGCACCCAGGGAGTAGGGGCAATCGGCTCGCCGAGGCTCAGCTGGGATGTGGGGACGTAGGTCTGGGCCAGGCCGGAGCGGCCCTTCTTCAGCGCCGCCGGGTTGGTGCAGAGGACCTCGCGGCCGGGCTGCACAGTCCGCCCGAAGCGGGCATCGGCCGGAGGCTGGGAGGGGAAGACGTTGTAGGCCACGACGCAGCCGTCCTGGGAGTCCTTGCGACAGGCCGGGATCTTCTGGAAGCTGCCGCCGACGTCCTTGCCGACGGGAACGAGCACGCCGCCGCCGATGAGCAGGGCGGAGACCAGCCGCTTGCGCAGCCTGGCGTTCGGGTCCACCTGCTCGGCGATCAGGCGCGTGAGGACGCCGGTGCCCTGGGAGTGGCCGATGAAGATGACGCCGCGACCCTTGTTGTAACGGGAGAGGTACTCGTTCCACGCCGCCTTGACGTCGGCGTAGCCGATCTCGCGGTCGACCGGAGTGGTGGCGCGGCCGAAGATTCCGGCGAGCGTGACCTGCCGGTACATCGGCGCAAAGATGCGGCACTTTGTCTGGAAGCGCGATGCCTGGGCGCGTGCCACCCCGGTCTCGGCGCCGGTCACCTCGAGGGTTGAGTTGCCGGTCGGTTGCTGGCTGACCGTCGGGTAGACGTAGAAGCAGTCGATCGGTGGCGTCTTCTTCGTCGAGGGCGTCTTCTGCGCACGGCTGCCGCCATTGGCCAGGAGGGTCGTCGACTTGAGGGAGTCGCGGCACGGGTCGCCGGGCTGGCCCGGCTTGCAGAGCCAGGTGGTCGCGGCCGTCTCCTGCGCTGAGGCCGAGGAGGCCGCAACGAGCGCGCCGACAACGAGTGCCGGGGCGAGCAGGCAGGTGGCGCGGCGAAGGCTCACTTGAGGAACCTGATCGTCAGCCAGGGCGTGAAGTCCTCGCCCTGGTTGGCCTTGACGGCACCGATAACCGAGAAGACGAAGTACATGACCCCGGCGGCGATGAGGAACGGGATGCCGATCAGGATGATCGAAAGCAGCGCCGTGACGATGATCCAGATCGTGTAGGAGATGTTGAAGTTGAGGACCGTCTTGCCCACGGCGTCGACGTAGGCCGACTGGTCGCGCTTGATCAGCCAGACGATCAGCGGCCCGATGATCGAGAAGAAGAGGCCGA
>JBBASZ010000032.1:0-7869 GCA_040398965.1 Solirubrobacteraceae bacterium
ACATCACCTGCACCTTCACCAACACCCGCAACACCGGGCAGGTGAAGCTGGTGAAGGCCCTGTCGCCGGCCGATGACCCGGGACGCTTCGACCTGCAACTCGACGGCGCCACGAAGGCAGCGAACGTGGGCAACGGAGGGGCAAGCGACACGCTTACGGTGAACACCGGGGGCCACACCATCTCCGAAGTGGCTGCCGAAGGCACATCTCTGTCGGACTACACGAGCTCGGCTTCCTGCGAGGCCGGCGGCCAGGTGATCGCCTCAGGAGAGGTGACCACGCTCGAGCTCTCGGTGGCCAGCGAGCAGGCGGTTACCTGCACCTTCACCAACGTCCGAAAGGCGTCTCCCAACGGAACGGTCGTCATCGCCAAGAATGTCACCAGCGGGCCGGCCGGCAGCTTCGGCTTCACCGGATCGCTCGGCGACTTCACCCTGGCCGGCGGCTCGAGCACCTCGTTCAGCCTCCCGGCCGGGACCTACAGCGTCACGGAACCCGCGACGGTCGGCTTCGTCATGGAGAGCCTCGTCTGCTCGGACGCCGGTGACGCAAACGGCTCCTCCTCCATCTCGGGCACCACGGCAACGATCAGCCTCCAGGCCGGCGAGACCGTGGCCTGCACCTGGACCAACGGGCCTTCCGGCGCAGTCGTCAACCCCGCAATCGCCGGATCGGCCCGCGTGAGCGGAAGCCAGGGCTGCGTCAGGAACCGGTACGCATACGTGCGGGTGCGCGGCGGCAACATCGCCCGGGTCAGCTTCTTCGCTTCGGGCAAGCGGATCTCGACCCTCACCGAGCGCAACAGCCGGGGGCGCTACTACGAGCTGCGCTACCCGGTCAGCAGGATCAAGCCGGGCGCCAGCAAGCGGATTACCGCCACCGTCCTCTTCGTCAGCGGGGCCGAGCCCCAGGCCACGACGCTGCGGTGGCGGGTAGTCCGCTGTGCCGCCAGGGTCAAGCCCGGGTTCACCGGCTGAGCGCCGGGCTCGGACGGGCCACAGGGAGCCGCCGTGATACCCAGGTCGCCAACCGCAAGGCACAGGACGGGCCTCCTGCTGGCCACCGCCGCGGCGTCCGCCCTGCTGGCCGCCGGGTACCCGGCGGCCTCCACCGCACAGGATCCTGCCGGCAACGGGACCCTGGTGGTGGCCAAGCAGGTCACCGGGGGTTCGGGACCGGACGTGGGCATCTTCACCTTCAGCGGCTCGTGGGGAGAGAGCTTCCCACTCTCCGCCGGCCAGCAGAAGGCCACGCTCCTGCCGCCAGGCACCTACACGGTCTCGGAATCCCCGGAACCGGGGTACATCCCCCGCGGTTCCTCCTGCGCGGGCCCCTCAGGTACCGAAACCTTTCCGGCGCCCACGGCAACCGTGAACCTCGGCTCCGGCCAGTCGACCACCTGCACCTTCACGAGCGAGCCGATCATCGACATCGGAATCCAGCCGGAGGTGACCGCCAACGCGAGGCTCCGGGCAACCCGCTCCTGCCGGGGCCATCGAAAGCTCGTTGCGCTGGTTACTACCGGAAGCGCGACCCGGGTCAGCTTCGCGCTCAACGGACGCTGGTTCGCAACCGGCCGCAGGCCCCACCGCGGCAACACATTCCGCGCCACCACGCGAACCGGACGGGGCCCCCTCGAGCTCTCCGCCCGGGTGACTTTCACCCGTGGCTCCTCCCCACCCGAGTCGCGACTCACGCGAAGGATTGCTGCGTGCCCCAGCGGACCCGCGTTTGCCGGCGGAAGCCGGAGGTAGGGGCCATGGAGTTCGCCGCCAGGCGCTCGGCCCGGCGCGTGCTGGCCAACTTGGCGGCCAGCCTCCTTGCCGGCCTCGCGCTTCCCGCGATTGCCGCCGCCGCCTGCCCGAACGAGAACGCCACTCCCCTCGTGGCCGGGGAGGCCGCAGCCAGGGACTCGATGTACTGCCTCGTGAACGCCGCGCGGCGACGCGCGGGACGCAGGGAGCTGACCGTCAACCGCGCCCTGGCAACCGAGGCGGGGAAATACGCCTCCCGCATGGTCGACGAGCGGTTCTTCGCCCACGTAGATCCTCAGGGCAACGGGCTGCTTGACCGAACCCGGGAGTCCGGCTACCTCAACGGGTACCGCCTCTGGGCCCTCGGGGAGAACATCGGCTGGGGCGCCGGGCCTCTGGGTTCACCCAAAGCGATGATGGCGGCGCTCATGGACAGCCGGCCCCACCGGCGCAACATCCTGAGCACCAACTACCGGAACATGGGCGTCGGGGTGAGCACGGGAATCCCCGTAGGCGGGCGCTTCGGCGCCACCTACGTCCAGGAGTTCGGCTGGAGGGCCCGCTAGCCCTCAGGTCCTCCTGCTGCAGCGGCCCTAGACCCGGAGAGGAGCTTCCTGTCCTGCGGAGTCGCCATCGGGAACGGCTGCATCGCGTCCCGCGCCGCCGTTCGTGGCGCTCCCAGGGCCCTGTGTCCAAGGCGTCAGCATCTCAAGCGGAATCGGGAAGAAGGTGGTGGTGTGGTTCTCACTGCCGACCTCGAGGAGTGTCTGGAGGTAGCGCAACTGGATGGAGGCCGGCTCCTTGGAAAGCACGTGCGCCGCCTCGGCGAGCTTCACCGAGGCCTGGGCCTCACCCTCGGCGTTGATCACCTTCGCGCGCCTTTCCCTCTCGGCCTCGGCCTGGCGGGCCATTGCCCGCTGCATCGTCGAGGGAATCTCGACGTGCTTGATCTCGACCACCGAGACGTTCACGCCCCACGGCTCGGCCTGCTCATCAATGATCTCGCGCAGCAGGTCGTTCAGCTCCTCGCGGCCGGAAAGCAGCTGGTCCAGGTCCGCCTTGCCGAGAACAGATCGAAGCGTGGTCTGGGCAATCTCCGAGGTGGCCTCGAAGTAGCGCTGCACGCGGGTGATGGCCCAGACCGGGTTTGCGACCCGGAAGTAGGCGACCGCAGCTACCCGGGCAGGAACGTTGTCCCTCGTGATCAGTTCCTGGTCGGGAACGGCGTGGGCGACGATCCGCATGTCGACCCGGACGGTTCGGTCGATCACCGGGATTATCAGGACGAGGCCGGGACCGCGCGAACCGCGCAGGCGGCCGAGGCGGAAGACGACAATCCGCTCGTACTCCTTGACGATCCTGACCGCCGCGGCGAACAGGGCGCCGAGCAGCAGCAAGAGGCAGATGACGGCGATCCAACCGGCAACGGACACCGCCCGAGCGTAAGAGCGCGCCAGGGCCGCCGGATGGGTAGGAAACCGAGAAGAGCCCTCGCCTTCCTTCGGAGGCCCGGTGGTTGAGCCTCACCTACCTTCGGCCACAGGCAAACACCTCCATCGAAAGGCGGGACCTCATGTCAGTGGCGAAAGTGATCGAAGTCAGCGCAGGCTCTACGGAAAGCTTTGAAGACGCGATCGGAAAGGGCCTGGCCAAGGCCTCGGAATCCGTTCACAACATCGAAGGCGCCTGGGTAAAGGAACAGAAGGTCACCACGAACGACGGCTCGGTCGCCGAGTACCGGGTCGACCTTGCCGTCACCTTCGTCCTCGACGAGTAGGGCAGTCGCCCGCAGGCCCAGGTGCCCCCAGAGCTGAAAACCTTCGTCTCCGACCGGCGGCGTGAGCTGTACCGGTCGGCGGTGATCGTTCGCGAAGCATCGCACCCGATCACCGGCGCCGAGAGCGACTACGACCCGCTAATGAGTCGGCTCAACGACGCCAGCATCGTCATGCTCGGCGAGGCGACCCACGGGTCGAGGGAGTTCTACGAGGAGCGCCTGCGGATTACGCGACGGCTCATAGAGGAACATGACTTCAACGCTGTCGCCATCGAGGGCGACTGGCCGGACGCCCACCGCGTCAACCGCTACATACGGGGCGCGGGCGACCACCCCGATGCCGCCGCGGCGCTTGGGGGCTTCGAGCGGTTCCCCGCATGGATGTGGCGCAACGAGGAGAGCGCCGAGCTGGTGAGCTACCTCCGACAGCACAACGCCAGGTACAGGTCGGAGGTTGAGCAGGTTGGCTTCTACGGCCTCGACCTGTACGGCCTCTTTTCGGCCATAGAGGCAGTGATCGAATACCTCGACGAAGTGGACCCTGAAGCGGCGGGCATCGCACGGGATCGCTACTCGTGCTTCGGAGCCTTCAGCGGCGATCCCCAGAGCTACGGTCAAGCCGTAACGCTCGGGGTGAGTGCCCCGTGCCGGCGCGCCGCCGTGGCCCAGCTCGTCGAGCTGCGGCGTATGGCGTTCACCCTGCCCAGGGACGGGTTCGCCTACGCCGACGAGCGTTTTCTCGCCGAGGAGAACGCCCGCTGCGTAACTGCCGCCGAGGAGTACTACCGGACCATGTTCTCCGACCCGCGGGGGTCCTGGAACATGCGCGACCGCCATATGGCCGACACGCTCGACCACCTGATCGCCCACCTCGACCGCTACGCCGGGAGGGCAAAGGTCGTCGTCTGGGCCCACAACTCGCACGTCGGGGACGCCCGGGCCACCGAGGCCGGCCGGCGCGGCGAGCTGACGCTCGGCCAGCTCGCGCGAGAGCGCCATGGCCACGAGGCGTTCCTGGTGGGCATGACGACCTTCGACGGCACCGTCACCGCGGCCCGCGACTGGGGCGAGCCGCCGGAGGTACGCGAGGTCCTGCCCGCGCACGCCGGGAGCGTCGAAGAGCTCCTCCACCACGTAGGCCTGGACACGCTCCTGCTGGCACCCGCCGAGGGCACGCGGGCCTACAGGGAGCTGAACCGCGCCTTCGGGGAGCGGGCGATCGGAGTGGTCTACCGGCCCGAAACCGAACGCCAGAGCCACTACCTGACCGCTAATCCAGCCCGCCAGTTCGACGCCATCGTCCATGTCGACCGCACGACGGCACTAACCCCCCTGGAGACGGTCGCCTCGTGGGCCGGGGGCGAGCCGCCCGAGACCTACCCGACATCCCTGTGAACCCGGTGCCTCAGACCCGCACCGAGCCGTTCGCTTCCCGCGTAGCCGCCGGAGAGGCGCTGGCCCTCGCGGTGGCCGACGGGTACGCGGGCGAGCCGGCGGCGGTTCTGGCGCTGCCTCGTGGCGGTGTCCCCACCGCGGTGCCTGTCGCCCGCGAGCTTCACTCCCCGCTCGACGTGATCCTCGTCAGGAAAGTTGGCGCCGCAGGAAACCCCGAACTCGCGATCGGTGCTGTCGCAGAGGGCGGCATCCGCTCCCTCGACGGGACCCTCATCCGTCACCTGGGAATGAGTCCTGGCGAAGTTGACCACTCACTCAGCGTCGCCGAGGGAGAGCTTGCCGCGCAGGTCGACGAATACCGCGACGACCGTCAGGTTCCCGACCTCGCCGGGCGAACCGCCGTCATCATCGACGACGGCCTGGCGACCGGGTCGACTGCGGTCGCGGCCGTGCATGCCGCGCGCTCCCGGGGCGCAGCCCGGGTCGTGGTGGCGGTGCCTGTCGCCTCGCGCGAGGCGGTGCTTCGCCTCTCCTCCGAAGCAGACGACGTGGTGGCCCTCCAAGTGCCCGACCGCTTTCAGGCCGTGGGCAGCTGGTACACGGACTTCAGCCCGGTCCCCGCCGCCGAGGTGAACGCGCTGCTGCGCGCGAGCGCCGGGTTCTCAGGCGCGGGGCCACAAGCCAGGGCCGTCGAGGTGCCGGTCGGGGACGCCCTGGCGGTCGCCGGCGACCTGACCGTCCCGGAGGCGGCAACCGGGCTGGTGGTCTTTGCCCACGGAAGCGGCAGCAGCCGGATGAGTACCCGGAACCGCCAGGTGGCGCAGCGTCTCCAGCAGGGCTCCCTGGCGACGCTCCTGCTCGACCTGCTCACGGAAGGCGAGGAGCGGGATCGGCGCAACGTCTTCGATATCGGGCTGCTGAGCTCGCGGCTGGGGGCGGCGGTGGGATGGTGCTCCGGGCATCCCGGAACGGCCGGCCTGCCGATTGGGCTCTTCGGGGCGAGCACCGGAGCCGGCGCCGCACTGGTCGCCGCTGCCGCCGACGAGCGCGTTCGGGCCGTCGTATCCCGCGGCGGGCGCCCGGACCTTGCCGGGAGCTCGCTGACGACCGTTCGGGTACCGGTACTCCTGATTGTGGGCGGGAACGACCTCGAGGTCCTCCAGCTCAACCGCGAGGCGCAGCGGCTGCTTGCCGGGCCAAGCGAACTGGCCGTCGTACCGAGGGCCGGTCACCTGTTCGAGGAGGCGGGGGCGCTGGAACGGGTCGGGGACCTGGCTGCCGCGTGGTTCGGGCGCCACCTTGCGGACGGGAGCTTCCGAGCCTGAAGCCCTCGACCTCTCTCAGGGTGGAGGGCGAGGGCGAGGGGTCGGTGCGTACCCGCTTTCGTATGCCCGGTATGACCTACGTGCCCGGGCGATCTCGAACAGTGACCCCGGGGGACCGGCGTCGTCCACGTCGGCAACCGGCCGTCAGGGCATTCGAGGAGCCAGCGCGCGGCACCTACGGTTACTACGCACGAAACTTCCGCAATTTGCGGAGTTCTACCGCCCCTACGTAGGTGTGAGAGGTGGAAAGAGAACGGGACGTTCCCCCTCGCGCCCCGGGCAGATCCGGGCACTATTTGAGTCGGCAAAGCAACCGTCAGGGGGGACTTTCCCGATGCTTCAGACCGAGACGACAAGCAAGGGGGCACAGGCTCGCAGCGCCGGCAACGGACACGGCCCGGGCGCAGAGTCGGCCATGATCCGGGTGGCGGTTACCGACCGACAGGCCCTCGTGCGATCCGGGATCGAGCGCCTGCTCGAAGACCTGGACGACATCGAGGTCGTCGCCACCTCCTCCACCCTTGAGGACGCCGTCCGTCACCTTCGCGGCCACCGTCCAGACGTGCTCATTTACGACCCCACGGGCGATGAGCAACCTGAGATAGGCAGCGAGGCCATGGCCGCCCTGGCCGAGGCCTCCGAGCAGACTTACGTGATCATTATCGGGCCGGACGGAGATCCCGACATGGCCAGGAATGCACTGCGGTGCGGCGCCGCCGCCTACGTCGGCAAGGTTGAAGACGCCGATGCCCTCGCCGAGGCGGTCAGGCGGGCGGCGCGTGGCGAGCCGTACATAAGTGGCCGCCTGGCAATCGACATCGCCCGCCTGGAACTGGCCGAGGAGGCCGACGGGCTGACCGGGAGGGAGACGGAGATACTGCGCCTGATCGCCCTCGGCCATACCAACGCGGAGATCGCCAAGATGCTCTTCCTGTCGATTCGCACCGTCGAGTCGCACCGGGCCCACATCCTCGAGAAGCTCCGTCTCGACAGCCGGGCGGAGCTCGTCCAGTACGCGATCGACCGGCGCCTGATTCCGTAGGAGCGATCGCTGTTCCGGAGGAGGAGGCCGCAAGCGCCTTCTCCCTGGCCGCGGCCGGGGTAGCCTCGCCTGGATGCTGATCTTCGTAACCGGGGTTGCCGGAAGCGGGAAGTCGTCCCTCTGCGCGGCACTGCTCGCCCGTGGCGAAGACGCCCACGACGCCGACGAGGGAATCAGCGGCCACTACCCGCGCGCGGGAGGCGGGCGCGTCACGCCACCGCCGCGGGCCGAACAGACCGCCGAGTGGGTAGCCGCCCACGAGTACCGGTTTGACCTCGACCGGGTTCGCGGGCTCGCTTCCGCTGCCGCCGGGCGAAACGTCTTTCTCCTGGGAGCGGCCTACGGCGACGATGAAGTCGCCTTGATCGCCGACCACGCCTTCTATCTCGACGTCGGTGAGCCGGAGCTGCGACGCCGGCTCGCCGCCCGGGGGCCAGGCGGGTACGGCAGCGCGCCGCACGAGCTGGAGTCGATTCTCGAATGGCACGCCCTGGCGTCCCGGCGCTACGGAGCGCTCGGCGCCGCCCGGCTCGACGGTGAGGCCCCGGCCGCCGACATTGCCGCCGCCCTCCTCTC
>JBBASZ010000033.1:0-7574 GCA_040398965.1 Solirubrobacteraceae bacterium
CGCGCCTGCGGCGGCGAGCTCCTGGTCGATCTCCGGCATGTGCCGGTGGCGCCCGACGCCGTAGGGGTGGACGTTCTCGTCGATGCTGACGAAGTGGGTGACCTCCGTGGGCTCGCGCCCGGCGCCCGAGACGCCGCTCTTGGCGTCGATGACCACGTCCTCCAGCAGGCCGGCGACCGGCGCGAGGGCCAGGAGTGCGGCAGTCGGGTAGCAGCCGGGGTTGGCAACGAGGCCGGCTTCGCGAATCTCCTCGCGGTAGAGCTCAGGCAGCCCGTAGACCGCCTCCTCGATCAGTTGCGGGGCGGGGTGCGGGACGTACCACTCCTCGTAAATGCTCTGATCGCGCAGGCGGAAGTCGGCGCTCAGGTCGACGACCCTGACGCCCTTCTCCCTCAGCTGCGCGACGACCGGCGCAGAGGCGCCGTGCGGGTAGGCGACGATCGCCGCGTCGACGTCGCCGTGGCGCCCCGTGTCGAGCTCCTCGAGCGCGATGTCGACCCGGTGCCGGGGATATAGGTCGCAGAGGCGCTCGCCCACGTTGGAGCGGCTGGTCGCGTGGGCCAGTTCGAGCCCGGGATGGGCGTCGACGAGGGCGGCGGCGAGCGCCCCCGAGTAGCCCGATGCGCCGGCGACGAGGATCCGGGGCTCAGCCACGCAGATCACCGCCCAGCTCTTCCTGCACCGCGGCGACGATCTTCTCCCGCAACGGCGCGACGTCCTCGTCGGTGAGGGTGCGTTCGGGGTCGCGGAACTCGACGTGAACGGCGAGGGAGACCTTCCCCTCGCCGACCTGGTCACCCGAATAGACGTCGAAGATCTCGACCGCGCTGACCAGTTCGCCCCCGGCCCTGCGGACGCACGCCACCAGCTCGCCGGCCGGCACCGTTGCCGGAAGAATCACCGCGAGGTCCTCCCGGACAGGAGGCACCGATGCGAAGGCTTCGAAGCTGACCGGGCCGGGCGCCGCCGAGGTCAGCGCGCCAAGGTCGATGGCCAGCGCCGCCACCGGGGCTTCCAGCCCCCAGCGGGCAGCCAGGGCGGGATGGACCTCACCGAACCAGCCCATCTCTCCCTCTTCGGTCACAACGGTCGCCGCTCGCCCGGGCTGCAGGAAGGAGGGACCGCCCTCGCGCGGCTCCCATGCGATGCCAAGCGCAGCCATCAGGTCATCGACCAGGGAGCGGGCGGTGAAGATGCCGGCGGGCTGCGGCTCGGTGTCGAGCCAGGTCGGCGGCCTGACCGGACCGGCCAGGACCGCGGCGAGCTCGTGACGCTCCCGGGCGGGCAGCGGAGCGCCGGCCGGCACCGGCGCGTAGGCGGTGCCCGACTCGAACAGGGCGATCCGGCCGGCTCCGCGCGATGCGTTGAGCGCCGCGAGATCGAGCAGCGACGGGAGCACCGTCGGACGCATCGCCGACTGGGCCTCGCTCATCGGGTTCTCGATCCGAATCAGCTCCTCGTCGGTGAAGGCAGCGAGGGCCTGCGGGTCCCCGAACGACCAGCCGACGACCTCGCTGAGGCCGCGACCGGCAAGGAGGTCCTCGGCGCGCCGGACCAGCGCCTGGGCCGGGGTGAGCCCGCCGGCGCGACCGCTGCGATTGGGCGGCAGGGTCGCCGGAAGATCCTCGAACCCCTCGATCCGCGCGACCTCCTCGATGAGGTCGGCCTCGCGGGTTACGTCGCGGCTGCGGAAGTGCGGCACCGTGGCCGTGAGCTCGCCACCGGAGAGATCGACGCCGAAGCCGAGCGACTCCAGGATCTCTGCGGCGCGGGCGATCGTCACCGGCGAGCCGAGCAGCCCGGTGAGCCGCTCCTCCCTGAGGGTGACGGCCGGTCCCGGATCGCCGGGGCCGCCGACGTCGAGCGTGCCCGGCAGCAGGCTCGCGCCGGCCAGCTCGCAGACCAGGGAAGTGGCCGTGGCCAGGGCCTCCAGGGCGCCTTCCGGGGAAAGCCCCTTCTCGAAGCGTGCCGAGGCCTCGCTGCGCAGGGCGAGCCGCTGGGCGGTGCGGTTGATCATCGCCGGCTCCCAGACGGCGACCTCGAGCAGTACGCGGGTGGTCTGTTCGCTCACCTCGGAGCGCTCACCGCCCATCACGCCGGCCAGCGAGGTGACACCCTCGTCGTCGGCGATCACGCAGTCCTCGGCAACGAGCTCGCGCTCCTCCCCGTCGAGGGTGACGAGCTTCTCACCGTCCCGGGCGGCCCGCACGACCAGGCGGCCGCCGGCGATCCGGTCGAGGTCGAAGGCATGGAGCGGGTGGCCGCAGAGGAGCATCACGTAGTTGGTGATGTCGACGATGTTGTTGATCGGGCGCTGCCCGGCGGCGCGCAGCCGATCGGCCAGCCAGGCCGGCGACGGCCCGACTTTTACCTCCTCGAAGACGCGGGCGGTGAAGCGCGGGCAGAGCGCGGAATCCTCGACCGTGACCTCAATTCCCGCTGGCGCCTGGCCCAGGCTGGACTCGCCCGGGTCACCGGCCCAGGGCGGCGCGGCAAGCGGTGCCCCGGTCGCGGCGTGAACCTCACGGGCAACGCCATAGATGCCCAGGCAGTCGGGCCGGTTGGGCGTAATCTCGAGCTCGAGCACGGCGCCGGGCGCGGGAAGCGCGGCTGAGAGAGGCGAGCCGGGCTCCAGGCCCTCGTCAAGGACCATGATCCCGTCGTGCTCCTCGCTCAGCCCGAGCTCACGCTCGGAGAGGATCATCCCGGCCGAGGCGACCCCGCGGAGCTTGGACTTCTTGATCTTGGTCCCGTCGGGAAGGCGCGAGCCGGGCAGCGCGACGGCCACCGTCTGGCCGGCGGCAACATTCGGTGCCCCGCAGACGATCGTCGACGGCTCGCCGGCACCGACGTCGACGGTGCAGACGCTCAGCCGGTCGGCGTCGGGGTGCTTCTCGGAGGCGGTGACCTGCCCGATGACGAGCTTCTCGTCGGTGACCGGGGCGGCCTCGTGGACGCGGTCGACCTCGGTGCCGGTCAGGGCCAGGCGCTCGGCGAGCTCGCCCGGCTCCATACCGGGCTGGACGTACTCCTCGAGCCATTCGATCGGGACGAGCATCAGGGCCTCAGGAGAACTGGCGCAGGAAGCGCAGGTCGTTTTCGTAGAAGATCCGCAGGTCGGGAATCCCGTGGCGGAGCATCGCGATCCGCTCGATCCCGAGGCCGAAGGCGAAGCCCTGGTGGCGCTCGGGGTCGTAGCCGCCCTCGCGCACCCAGCCGAAGACGTTGGGGTCGACCATCCCTGAGCCGAGGACCTCGAGCCAGCCGGTTCCCTTGCAGAGCGGGCACCGCGAGCCGTCCTCCAGCGCGCCCGCCGAACACATGAAGCAGGAGACGTCGACCTCGACGCTGGGCTCGGTGAACGGGAAGAAGTGAGGCCGCAGCCGGATTTCGCGCTCGTCCCCGAAGATTGCGCGGGCGAAGGCCAGCAGCGTCCCCTTGAGATCGGCCAGGGTCACGTCCTCGTCGACGACCAGGCCCTCGACCTGGTGGAACTGGGGCGTGTGGGTGGCGTCGCTGTCGCGGCGGTAGACCCGCCCCGGGATGAGCAGGGCCACCGGCGGCGGGTGCTCCTCCATCACGCGGACCTGCATCGGCGAGGTGTGCGTGCGCAGCAGCCGCTCGTCGGGCCCCTCTCCCCCGCCCTCGACATAGAAGGTGTCGGTGCGGGCGCGGGCCGGGTGCGACGGGTCGTGGTTGAGGGCGTCGAAGTTGTAGTGGACGGTCTCAACCTCCGGGCCCGCGTAGACGGTGTAGCCCAGGCCGCAGAAGACGTCCTCGATCTCGCGCCGGGTCTGCGTGAGGAGATGGAGCGAGCCGACCGGCTCGGCGGGGCTGCCGGGGAGCGTCACGTCCACCCGGCCGCCCTCCAGGCCGGCTTCCAGCTCGGCCAGCTCGAGCTCGGCGCCACGCGCCTCGATCATCGCCTCGAGCTCCTGGCGGGCCTCGTTGGCGGCCCGCCCGGCCTCCCCGCGCTCCTCGGCCGGGAGCTCGGCCACCGACCTCAGCAGCTGCGGCAGCTCGGCCCGGCGCCCCAGGAACCGGACCCGCACGTCGTCGAGTTCTGCGGTCGTCGAGGCGCCGGAGATGGCCGCTGCGGCCTCGTCGCGGATCTGCCCTACGCGCTCGATCATCGGAGCAGCCACCCTAAACCCTCCCTGAGGCGGCATAGAGGGCAATGGACGCCGCGATGGCGGCGTTGAGCGAGTCGCCCTCTATCGGGATGTGGCGCAGCTGGCCGGCCTGCGCGGCAACCTCGGCCGGCAGTCCCTCGCGCTCGCCGCCGACCAGGAGGGTGATCTCCCCCTCCGGCCAGCCGGCGGCGCCCAGCGGCTCGCCCTCCCGTGCGGCCAGGGCGACGACGGTGCCGGGCATCTCCTCCAGGGTCTCGACCCGGGCCGGGGCCAGCGCGAAGATTGCGCCCATGCTGGCGCGGGTCGCCTTGGGGCCGTAGGGGTCTGCGCAGCCCGGCCCCAGCAACAGCGACGAGGCACCGAAGGCCAGCGCGCTGCGCGCGACGGTGCCGACATTCCCCGGGTCACCCACGCCCCAGAGGGCCATCGCCAGGGGTCCGGCCGGAGCGCCCCAGGACTGCTCGTATACGCCGATCGTCCGGGTTCCCGAGCCCAGCGCGGAGATCTCGTCGAGCACCGCCGGCTCGACCGGCGTGCCGGGAAGGCCGCTGCCCTGAGCGGCAAAGAGGGCCACCGGCTCGCGGCCGGCGGCCCGCGCGGCGGCCACGAGGTCTTCTCCCTCGACGGCGAACAGCCCGCTGCGATCGCGCCCCTTGCGGGTACGCAGGAGCGGCACCTGGCGCAGCTGCGGGTCGCGTGAGTCGGAAATGGTCATCTCGGCTGGGCTTTCGTTTTGCGTGACTGGTTCGGTGGCCTTCTGGGTGGTGAATCGGTCAACAAAAAGGGCGCCGTCCTTGCGGAAGCGGCGCCCGGTGGTCGGCTATGACGGCCTCGGGGTCAGGCCCCGGTGGCCGTCGCCTCACGGGCGACGTCGGCAAATCGGCGGAACGCCTCGGGATCGCGCACGGCGATGTCGGCGAGAACCTTGCGGTCGAGCTCGATGCCGGCGGCGGAAAGCCCGTTCATGAAGGTCGAATAGGTCATGCCGTTCTGGCGCGCAGCGGCGTTGATGCGGGTAATCCAGAGCCGCCGGAAGTCGCGCTTGCGATTGCGCCGGTCGCGGTAGGCGTAAGAGTCGGCCTTGAGCAGGGCCTGCTTGGCGGCCCGGTACTTGGAGTTGGCGTTGCCCCGGTAGCCCTTGGCGCGCGAGATCGTCGCCTTGCGGCGCCGGCGCGACTGGACCGACCGTCCTGCCCGGCTCACTTCCCGCCCCCGAGCATCTTGCGGACCCGCGGAGCGTCGGTCTCGGAGATGTCGACCGGCTTGCGGAAGCCCCGCTTACGCTTCTGCGACTTCTTCTCGAGGATGTGGCTCGACATGGCGTGGCGGCCACGGAGCTTGCCCTTGGCGGTCTTGCGGAAGCGCTTCTTTGCGCCCGAATGGCTCTTCATCTTCGGCATGGGCGCGCCGGACTATAGAAGGTCGGGAAGGCCGCGGGCGGTCAGCCGGCGGCAGGCGCTTCGGCGTCGGCGGCCTCTTCGGCCGGCTCGGCAGCGGGCTCGCCCGCCGGCTCCGCAGCCTCCTCGGCGGCAGGCTCTTCGGAGGCAGGCTCTTCGGCGGCGGCGGGCTCTTCGGCCGGTGCCCGTGAAGGAGCCTCGGGCTGGCGGCGGGTGCTGCCGGGGCGGATCCGCTCCTGAACCTCCTCGTTGGTGAGGTCTTCGGGCTCGAACTCGGTGATCTCTCCGCCCAGGACCTCCTTGGTCGGGGAGAGGATCATCGTCATGTTGCGCCCGTCGAGGTTGGGTCGCTGGTCGATCTGCCCGATCGGCGCCAGCTCGAGGGAGAGGCGCTCGAGGATCATGCGGCCCTGCTCGGGGTGGGTTACCTCGCGGCCGCGGAACATGATCGTCACCTTCACCTTGTCCTTGTGCATAAGGAAGCGCATGACGTGGCCACGCTTGGTGGCGTAGTCGTGCTCGGCGATCTTCGGGCGGAACTTGATCTCGCGGATCGTGATCTGCTGCTGGCCCTTCTTGGCCGCCTTGACCTTCTGGGCCTGCTCGTACTTGTACTTCGAGTAGTCCAGGACGCGGCACACCGGGGGCTTGGCCTCGGGAGCAACTTCGACCAGGTCGAGGTCGCGCTCCTGGGCGAACTTGAGAGCATCGTCGATCTTCATGACCCCGGCCTGCTCGCCCTGGTCGTCGATCAGGCGCACTTCGGGCACACGGATGCGCTCGTTGATCCGAGTCTGGTCACGCTCCGGCATTCGCCGGTCGAAGCGCCGCGGTACCGGCACTAGTTGCGCGAGGCGCGGCTCAAGAGCGGCGCTGCTTGACGTTCATTCGGGTCAACGCGCCGAAGTATAACCGTTGCCCTGCCGGCGCCGCGGCAGCCGGGAGGGCACCTCGAGCACCGCCCGCGCCCGCCGGCAGGCCTTCACGCGGCATGGGCCAACGCCCCGGTCGACCCGCACCGGACGTCCTTCGGCGTCCAGCCAGATTAGGTCGAGCCGCCAGGCCATGCCGAAGGTGTGGATGGAGCGACAGCGCTCGATCAGCAGCGCATACGGAGCCGGCCGGCGCCGCCAGGCCAGTCCCCGTAGCCGTTCCCGGCGCGTACAGGCAACGCGAACGGGCAGCCACCCGGCGGCTTCGCTCAACCGGCAGCCTCGATCGGCAGGTCGCGGCGCTCGCGACTCTCCTCGCCGAGCCGGGCGGCGAACTCCTCGACGTCCATCTCCCCCACGTCGCCCACCCCGTGGCGGCGCACCGCGACGGTTCCCTTCTCGACCTCTTCGTCGCCGATGACCAGCATGTAGGGGATCTTCTGAAGCTCGTTCTCGCGGATGCGCCGTCCGACCGACTCCGAGCGCAGGTCGGCCTGAACGCGCAGCCCCTGTGCGGCGAGCCGGTCTCGGACGGCCGAGGCGGCGTCGGCGTGGCGGTCGGAGATCGGAAGCACGACGGCCTGTACCGGCGCCAGCCAGACGGGGAACTCGCCGGCGTAGTGCTCGATCAGGATTCCGATGAAGCGCTCGTAGGAGCCCATCAGGGCGCGGTGGATCATCACAGGCCGGTGCTCGCGATCGTCGGCGCCGGTGTAGGCAAGGTCGAAGCGCTCGGGCATCGAGTAATCGAGCTGAACGGTTCCCAGCTGCCAGGACCGGCCGAGCGAATCGGTCATGTGGAGATCGATCTTCGGGCCGTAGAAGGCGCCGTCACCATCGTTGACCGTGTACTCGAGGCCCTGGGCGTCGAGCGCGTCCACGAGGGCCTTCTCGGCCGTGTCCCACATCTCGTCGGTTCCGATCCGCTGCTCGGGCCGCGTCGACAGCTCGATCGAGACGTCGAAGCCGAAGACCTCGTAGGTGGCAAAAGCGAACTCCAGGCAGGCCGCGACCTCCTCGGCAACCTGCTCCTCGGTGCAGAAGACGTGGGCGTCGTCCTGGGCGAAGTGGCGCACGCGCAGCAGCCCGTGAAGGGTGCCGCTCAGTTCGTT
>JBBASZ010000034.1:0-4330 GCA_040398965.1 Solirubrobacteraceae bacterium
GGGCGGCGTGGAGCCGGCGGTGGTGAAGGTCGCCGACAGCGAGGACAACCCGGGCTTTGCCGTCAACCTCACCGACGTGAAGTCCAAAGGGGCCGGCGAGGCGTGGACGGCGGCCTCCAGCTCGGCGGCCGCGGTGGGAACGCTGGCCAGCACCCGCAGCCCCCGCGATATTTCGATCGCCTTCGACATCACCGGAGCGATCGACGGCCCCTCCGGCGGCGCCGGCCTCACCGTCGGAGTGATCGCCGCAGCCCGCAAGGTGGAGCTGCTCGACAAGGTCACGATCACCGGCACCATCAACCCGGACGGCACGGTTGGAGTGGTCAGCTACATCGCCACCAAGATGCGCGCCGCCGCCCGCGACGGTTACGAGACGATCGTCATCCCCTCCGCTGCCACCGAGGAGTACGACCCGGGCACCGGCAAGCGGGTGGACCTGCTCAAGCTCGGCCGCTCCCTCGGGCTGCGCGTGGTGCCGGTCGAACTGATTGGCCAGGCCTACGCCACGATGACCGGCAAGCGCCTTTTCTCCGGCATCTCCCCGGAGCGCGCGACGCTCCGCCCCCAGGTTCAGGCGGTGACCCGTCGGCAGGCCGGCAGCGCGGTTGGTCGCCTGGAGGCCGAGGTGGCCCGCACCCCTTCGGCACCCGGCTCCCTGGACGGTCAGGCCCGCCTGGCGCGGCGGGAGCTCGCCGCCGGCAACTACCCCGGCGCTTACGGAGTTGCGGTCGACACCCTCCAGGGAGCCTGGCGCGCGCAGGCCCGAGCGCTGACCACCGGCCAGCAGGCCGCGCAGGCCCGCAGGCTCGCCACGAAGGCCGAGGAGCTACTGGCCTCGGGGCAGCGGGGCTCGCAGCTCAACCCCGAACAGCAGGTCACGCTTCCCTCCGCGCTTGGCCCGGCCGTGCTTGGAAGCTCCCTGCTTGCCGGCATTGGCAGCGACCGGAACGCCAACGCCGACGCCCTCGCCGCCGCCCGCGTCGCGGTAGAGCTGGTGGCTCCCGACGCCGTGCAGGCCGTTCGTGCCTACGGCAGCCAGCCGGTTACCGGGGATGCCGCCCGCTTCCTCTCCGGTTACACGAACTTTCTCATCCGCGCCGGTGACGCCAATCTCACCTATTTCGAGAAGGTCGGCGCCTCGGCCGCAGCCGGCGAGACCTATCTGCCTGCCGCCCAGGCCCTCAAGGAGGTCGTCGACAAGACCCCTCCCGGGGAGAACCCGGTCGACCAGGAGATCGTCCAGTCGGCCCGTGCCATCACCTACTTCCTCCTCACCGCCAGCCTGGTCGCCGCAGTTCCTTCCTCCGAGAGCCAGGCCGCGGAGGTCAAGGACCGCGACCGCGAGACGCTCGCCTCCACGGTCGCCGTAGGCCGGCTGATCGCGCCGCTCCAGGGCCGGGGCCTGGACGGCGGCTACCCGCTCTGGGCCGCCCGCTGGGGGACCGGAGCCATCCAGGCCCTTCCCGGCATCTCTGAGGGGGCCGACGGCGCCGCCCAGGGCTACCAGCAGACCACCTACTCCCTCATCACCGCCCTGCTGCTCACCGCCGCGGCCCGCGAGGCATCAGAGGCTTCCGCCGGCTAGCGCCGGCCCCCCGGTTATCAGCGAATAGGCTCGGCAACCGATGGCGGGAGCGGACAAGCGGGTCGTCGGTGCCGTGGTCCTTGCCTCGGCGGCAGGGGCTTTCGCGCTGGCGATGTTCAGCTTCGTCTTCCCCGAGATCTCAAGGGATTTCGACCTCACCGTCGACCAGGTCAATCTCGCTCTCAGGCTCCCGATCGTCGCGTCGCTGATCGTCGTCTTCCTTGCCGGGTCACTCAGCGACCGCCTGGGTCGCCGGCGCGTGGCGGTTGGCGGCGGCCTCTGCTTCTGTGCCGGCTCGGTGGTCGTCGCGGTGGCGCCCGGCATCGAGATCCTGATGGCCGGACGGCTGCTGGAGGGACTGGGGGCATCAACCCTGGTGATCGGCGCCGTTGCGGTAACCCGGTCGGCGTTCAGCGACGAGAAGGCCCGGTCGGTCGTCTACGGGATCCTCACTGCGACGGTCCCCGCCGTCTTCGTCGTTGCTCCGACCGTGGGCGCCCTCATTGCCACCTCGGCCAGCTGGCGCCTCGTGCCGGTTCTCCTGCTGGTCGTTGGCGCCGTCGCGACGCTGGCCGTGTGGCGATTCTTCCCGGATAACGAGCAGCAGGGGAACGAGAAGCCCGAGCTGCTGACCCCGGCGCTGGCCGGGGTAGTCCTTACCGCCCTGGCCGGCGCGGCGGTGGCGTTCAGCACGAGCGGCCGGGTTGCCCTGATCCTCCTCGGCGTTGCGCTCGTTGCGGGCATCCCGCTGGCCACGGCGATGAGGGCACAGGCTGCACCGGCGCTCGATCTCTCACCGCTTCGGAGTCCGGGCTTCTCGCTGGCACTGCTGGCCGCATCGATCCCGGTCGCGGTCAACCTCTTCTTCTTCACCAGCCTGCTGGTCGAGTACCACTACGACTACGGGATCGTTTCGGCCGCCTCCATCCTCGCCCCGGCCTCGCTGCTGTCGGCGGTTGCGGGCTACGCCGGGGGCCGCGTGATGGCCCGGCGCGGAGCCACGTTCACCGGTGTTCTTGGCCTTTCCATTGCGGCGGCTGCCGGCGCGGCGGTCTGGCTGGTTGGTGAGGGAGGGACGATCGTTGGTCCCCTGCTCATCGTCTGCGCCTACACCTGCGGTGACACGATGGCCATTACTGCGCTCACCGCCAATGTCCTCAACCGGGTCCCCGGCGAGAAAGCAGGAGCCGGCGCCTCACTGCGCAAGGCAGCCACCGGGATCGGCGCGACCGTCGGCGCGGTGGCGGTGACCTTCGTCGTCTTCGGCGCCTACGAACGCGAGCTCTCCCGCTCGATCAACACCACGGTGGTCAGCGAACAGGACGCCAAGCGCGTTGCCGCCGAGGTGCGCAACGGGGAAGGCTCCGAGCTGCTCGCCGAGGGCCTGGCGGTCAAGTACCCGGAATTTCGCTCCGAGCTGTACAAGCGTGAGCCGGCGCTGGAGGAGGCGGAGATCAAGTCATACCGTGCCGCCGGCACGGCCGCTCTCCTGGCCTACGCGACGACTGCGGGCCTGCTTCTCTACTCGAGGCGCCGGGAGTCCGGGACCCGGGAAGCAGGCGGCTCCACCGCGACAGCCGTGCGATAACTTCGAGGTCGTGCCCTCCCTTTCACGCATCAATGCAGGACCGTCCCGGCTCGGCTTCGCTTCGCTGGCGCTGGCTGCGCTCTTCACGGGGCTCTTCGCCCTCGCCCAGCCGGCGTCGGCCGGCGAGCGCTGGATCATCGACACCGACATGGGGATCGACGACTGGGCCGCCGTCCTCTTCATGGCCCACAACCCCGACCAGAGGATTCTCGCGATAACCAGCAGCGGCAACGGGCTGGCCCGCTGCCGCGCAGGGGAGAGAAACGCCCACCGGATCCTCCGGCTCGCCGCCGACCGCGAGCCGGTCGGGTGCTCGAACCCCTACCCAATGGATGGCTTCGCCGCCTACCCCGGCCAGTGGCGCGACCAGACCGACGGCCTGCTCGGCATCCCGGTGCCGGCAGCAAAGGGTCGTTTTAAGCACCGCAGCTCCGTGGAGCTGATGAAGAAGACGCTCCGCAGCTCCCGCAAGCCCGTCTCGATCCTCTCGCTCGGTGCGATGTCGAACATCGCCGAAGTGCTCGCCGAGGAGCCGAAGCTTGGAAAGAAGATTCGCCGCATCGTTGCGATGGGCGGCGCGGTCGACGTACCGGGCAACATCCGCGTCCACGGATTCACCGACAACAGCCCGAACACCGTCGCCGAGTGGAACATTTTCATCGACCCGCCGGCGGCCAGGATCGTCTTCGATTCGGGCGTCCCGCTGGAGATCGTCCCGCTGGATGCCACCAACCAGGTGCCCCTTACCCGCTCCTTCATCGACCGCTTCAAGGCGGGGGCGACCGGCCCCGACGGGCGCTTCATCTACCGCGTCTTCAACCAGGTCAGCACCAGCACGTCGGCCGGGGAGTACTTCCACTGGGACCCGCTCGCCGCGGCGATCGCCGACAGGCCATCGCTCTGCGAGGTACGGGAGAAGCGACCGCTGACCGTCATGTCGACGGCGACCGGGCCGGCCACGAAGCCGGGCTTCCCTTCGCGCAACTGGTTCGGCAAGCCCCGCAACGAGATCGACGAGGCAACCGCCGGCGGCCTTACCGCCACCGGGGCAAAGCGCACCATCACCGTCTGCATGAAGGCAAACGTCGCCGCCTTCGAGCAGTACATGATCGACGCCTACGCGAAGCCGAACAGCTAGTCAGGCGCGAGCTTCTGTT
>JBBASZ010000034.1:4430-7021 GCA_040398965.1 Solirubrobacteraceae bacterium
TACATGATCGACGCCTACGCGAAGCCGAACAGCTAGTCAGGCGCGAGCTTCTGTTTACCCCACAAGGACTCAGCTGGCTACCGCAGGCAGCTGCCCAGGAACTTCATTAGCGGCGGGGTCATCACCTTGTCGCCCGGAGCGCCGATCCTGCTGTTGACCTCGTTGTGGGTAAGCGACTGGGCGGCGATCGCCGTTCCGCTTCCCGCCCCGATCGTCTTCAGCCGGCCTATGTAGGCGCGCTGGATCTCTTGGCGGACGCGGCTGCCGCGAACGGCGACGATCGCTTTCGGGGTGCCCACTCCCTTGCGGGCGATCAGAGTCGCCGACGTGGTGCGCAGGTAGTCCGGCGCGTTGCCCAGCGCGTTCAGCCACATCGCCTTCTCCGGGTCGGCGGAGGCCGGCTTGTTGAACCCCTCGGTGTCGAGCGGTCCCTGGCAGCGCAGGTTCTTCGGGTTCCGGCCGTAGCTGCCCAGGTATTCGGGGTTGGTGGCCACGTTGGAGACGATGTCGGCTCCGGCCGAGTGGCCGAGCAGCGCGATCCTCGAACGGTCCCCACCGCGGGATCCGATTGAGCGGTAGACCCACGAGATCGCCGCAGAGACGTCCTCGAAGTGGGTCGGCCAGCGCCACGGGTCCGGGCTCGAGGCCTTGGTGAGGCGGTAGTTGGTGCTGACCAGCGCCCAGCCCTTGGAGTTGAAGAGGCGCACCTTGTTGGCGATCTGGTTCTTCTTGTCGCCGGTTACGTATCCGCCACCGTGAACCCAGATCACCACCGGCGCCTTGCGCCCGCGCCGGCAGCTGGAGGACGGCATGTAGAGGTCGAGGCTGGTGAGGTTGCGGTCGACCCCGGGGACCTCCTTGTAACTAAGAGTCTTCGCCTTGGCCGGCGGGCAGCTCGAGGCGGCCTGGCCCTCTGAGGCCAGCGCGAGAACCACGAGCAGGGAGGCAGGAAGAACCAGGAGGCGGCGCATGACCCAACAAACACCTGTCCGAGGGGTGAGTTTCGCGGCAGGGACGCCGGTCCTGCCGCGCGCTTGGGACCGATCCGGGGGACCGGCCGGCGGGGTCGCCGCAGTAATTGATCGCCTCCCTCCATTGGCCGACGTATGATCACCGCGTGAGCAGGACCAGATCAGCCTTGCTGCTTTCCGCGTGCCTGCTGGGCGCCTCCGCCCTGGCAGGCCCTGGCGCCGGGCAGGCCTCGGCCTCGGTTTACGCCATCGCCAATGCCAGCAACTGCGAGGGTTCCTCGTGCAGCAACTTCCGCGTGACGATGTGGGGCTCGACGATCGCGCCCAACAGGTCGGGAAAGATCTGCTTCAAGGGCAAGTGCCTGAGCCTTCAGAGCAATTCGGTTGGCGTGTTCTTCGCCGACTTCAACGTGACCGGCCCGTACCGGAACGGCTCCAAGACCAGCGCTCGCCTGAGCTACCGAGGCCGCACCTACAACCGCAACGTCTGGATCAACTGCGGCTGCTGACTCACTGCCTGCCCCGCAGCGCCTAGTCGGGTGTTGTTCGGGCAGGGGGCGTAACTGCGGCTTTTCCTGATCTCTGTCGGTAGGTTGTCCGAGAGGTTTTGGGGGAGAGCTGTTGGCGCGGCGACTTGGGTCGGCTCTCTGGCTGTTGCCAGGCCGACGTGGTCTTGAATCGAGGGAAAGCGAATGATGAGGCCGGTTGTTGGTGGTTCGTGGAGGAGGGTTGCTGGCGGGATTGCCGCGGCCGGTGCTGCGCTGCTTTGCGCGGCAACGTTTGCACCTCCAGCCGAGGCGGCCTCATTGCCCCTGGGCACCACCGGCTTCGGCCCGCAAGGGATTGCGGTCGATTCGGCCGGCAACATCTACACCGCCAACTACAACTCGGACAACGTGTCGAAGATCACGCCGGGTGGCATGTCATCGATCCTGGGCACCACCGGCACCCGCCCGTTCGCGATTGCGGTGGATTCGGCCGGCAACGTCTACACCGCCAACTACTCCTTCGGCAATGTGTCGAAGATCACGCCGGATGGCACGTCAACGACCCTGGGAGCCACCGGCTCCGCCCCGGTCGCGATTGCGGTGGATTCGGCCGGCAACGTCTACACCGCCAACAACGGCTCGGACAATGTGTCGAAGATCACGCCGGATGGCACGTCAACGACCCTGGGAGCAACCGGCAGCGGCCCCTTAGGGATCACGATTGATTCGGCCGGCAACGTCTACACCGCCAACTACGGCTCGGACAATGTGTCGAAGATCACGCCGGGCGGTACGTCATCGATCCTGGGAGCTACCGGCGCCGGCCCGCGCGGGATCGCGGTGGATTCGGCCGGCAATATCTACACCGCCAACTACAACTCGGACGATGTGTCGAAGATCACGCCGGGCGGTACGTCATCGATCCTGGGAGCTACCGGCGCCGGCCCGCGCGGGATCGCGGTGGATTCGGCCGGCAACATCTACACCACCAACCAGGGACCGAACAATGTGTCGAAGATCACGCCGGGTGGCACGTCATCGATCCTGGCCGCCACCGGCACCAGCCCGTTCGGGATCGCGGTGGATTCGGCCGGCAACATCTACACCGCCAACTTCGGCTCGAACAATGTGT
>JBBASZ010000035.1:0-6040 GCA_040398965.1 Solirubrobacteraceae bacterium
CCGGCGGCGTAGAGCGCAAGCATCAGCGTGAAGCCCGCGATGATCGAGCTGATTACGCGCGTGTAGCCCTCGTCCGGCAGCGCCAGCTGGACGAGAATGTTGAGGAACACCGTGACCAGGACCGGCGTGTACGAGAGCCGGTCCTGCCTGGCGTCCCCATGGCGGGGCCCGATGAATCCCTTCACGCTGTCGGCAAGGCTTGCCACCCGTGCGCTTTCGCCGCGCCACCGGGCAAACCCTCGCCCGGTACGGTCGCTGGGTGAACAATTTCAGCCACTCACAGGTGCCCGCCAACGGGATCGAGCTCCACGTGGTGCAGGAGGGCGAGGGCGAGCCGGTCCTGCTCCTCCACGGCTTCCCCGAGCTCTGGTACTCGTGGCGCCACCAGATCCCGGCTATCGCCGCCTCCGGGCGCCGGGCGATCGCGCCGGACCTGCGCGGCTTCGGCGGCTCGACCATCCCGGAGGGGGTCGAGGCCTACGACATCGAGACGCTGGCCGCCGACGTGGTCGGGCTGATGGACTCGCTGGAGATAGAGGAAGCGGTGGTGGTGGGCCACGACTGGGGGGCCAACCTCGCCTGGAAGACCGCCCTCCTCCACCCGGAACGGGTGAAGGCGGTTGCCGGGCTGAGCGTCCCATACCTGCCCGCCGGTGGCGACCGGCCGCCGACCGAAGTTATGCGCGAGTTCCTCGGCGAAGACTTCTACATGGTCTGGATCCAGGAGCCGGGGGTCGCCGACGCCGCCCTGGCCGCCGACGTGCGCCGCACCCTGGCCACCCGCGAGGTCTGGAACGCCGAGTGGGCCGCCCGCCACGACGAGCCGCCGATCCCGCCGTGGATGAGCGAGGAGGACCTCGCCTTCTACGTGAGCGAGTTCGAACGGACCGGTTTCACCGGCGGCCTGAACTGGTACCGCTCGATCGACCGCGACTGGGAGCTCCTGAGCCCGCTGGCCGGGCGGAAGATCGAGATGCCTGCCTGCTTCATCACCGGGAGCCGCGACCCGGTCCGCGCCTTCGCCCCGGCCGAGGCGATGACCGGACTGGTGAGCGACCTGCGCTCGAGCGTGGTGATCGAGGGGGCCGGCCACTGGGTCCAGCAGGAGAGGCCCGAGGAGGTCAACGCGGCGCTGCTGGGGTTCCTGGGCGGGCTGGACGGGCCGCCGGCCGCGTGAGCCGCCTCGACTCACTCCTGGCCTCGGGCCGCGTGCCCGACCCGGCGCTGCGGGCCGGAGCCCGGGCGCAGACCCGCTGGCGGCTGCTGCGCGAGCGGCTGATCGCCGCCCGGCAGGACGACCCGCTCGGCGCCGCCGCCCTGCGCCGCAGCTACGGGCCGATCGCCATCGCCACCGACGAGGCCAACCACCAGCACTACGCCGTCGCCCCCGGCTTCTTCGAGCTGGTGCTGGGGCCGCGCCTCAAGTACTCCTGCTGCCTCTACGAGTCGCCGTCCACGACCCTCGCCCAGGCCGAGGAGGCGATGCTCGCCCTGGCCACCGTGCGCGCCGGCGTGCAGGACGGGATGGAGGTGCTCGACCTCGGCTGCGGCTGGGGCTCGATGAGCCTCTGGCTGCTCGAGCAGCTCCCGTCCGTGCGGGTCACGGCGGTCTCCAACAGCGCCGCGCAGCGGGAGTTCATCGAGGAGCGTGCCCGCAGCGGCGGCTTCTCGGATCGGCTGGAGGTCGTGACCGTCGACGTGAACGAGCTCGAGCTCGGCCGAGGCTTCGACCGCGTCGTCTCGATCGAGATGTTCGAGCACGCGCGCAACTGGAAGGCGCTGCTGGAGAAGGTCGAGCGCCACCTGGATCCCGGCGGCGAGCTCTTCGTCCATACCTTCGCCCACCGTGACCTCGCCTACGAGTTCGAGAGCGGGTGGATGGCCGACCGCTTCTTCACCGGCGGCCACATGCCCGCCGCGGGGCTGATGGCGCGGGTCGACTCACCGCTGGCGGTGAGCGAGCAGTGGTGGGTCGACGGCACCCACTATTCGCGCACCGCGGCCGACTGGCTGGCCAACCTGGATTCCCGCCGGCCCGAGGTGCTCGAAGCCCTAAGGCCAACCTTCGGTTCCGGGACGCCGGAGGCCCTGGAGGAGTGGCGGCTCTTCTTTATCGCCGTCGAGGAGTTCTTCGGGCTTCGTGACGGGCGGGAGTGGGGCGTGGTCCACCAGCGGCTGGTGCGCCGCTGAGGCGGCAGCCCGGCGGCGCCATCGCGGACGACGCGGACCCCTCGCGGACGACGCGGCGCGGGGCCCTGGGCCCGGCTTCAGGCGGCTGAGGCGGAGGAGCCGGAAGGGCTCTTCCCGAGCAGGATCGAGATCGCCTCGGAGCGGTTGCGGGCGCCGATTCGCGCGTAGATGTTCTGCACGTGCTTCTCGACCGTGCGGACGCTTATGTCCAGCTCCTGGCCGACCGCCTGGCTTGTGGCACCGGAGGCGAGGCGGCTGAAGATCTGGGCCTCCCGTGCGGTCAGCCCCCGCTCGCGCATCGAATCCTCGCTCAGCGGATCGGAACGCATCCGCTCCATCGCCTGCGTCTGGCGCAGGCAACCGGCGATGACCGGCTGGAGGATCCGGGCCGCGTCGATCTCGTCGTCGGCGAACCCCTCGCCATCCCGGCAGACCAGCACCCTGGCGACGGTCCCGGCGGACCCGCAGGGGATGCTGAGCATGTCCGCCACGCCGGAGCCGTCGAAGACCGCCTTGTAGTGGTCACCGTCGCGGTACTCGGCCGGCACGGTAATCGCCGAGAGGGTGACGATCTCGTCGTCGTGGCCGTCGCCGTGCCACCGGTGGATTGGGCAGGCGTTGATATTCGCGACGAGGCGCTCGAGGACCGCCTCACCGCCGATCACTGCGCCATCTTCGCGCACGCAACCGTCACCGTCACCGTTGCCGTCGCTCAGGTCGACCCGGTATGAGATCACCGCCGTCGAAGGGATCACGTCGCCCGCCTTGAGCGACGCTGCGCACAGTGCCTCGGTGGAGCCGGTGGCGTCGACGATCTCCTCGATCACCCGTACAAGTCTGTCCCGCTCAGGTAGCGGCTGTGTCACTCCCCTACTCCCTCCCAGAAGGTCATCACCACTTAGTGGTTCCCTCAGGAAACCACTTCCTGACAACCCGGGTAATTGACTAACCCTTTCGGGTAGTACGTGGTTCTACCTAGCAACCGGTAGATGGGCGGGCAGCTCAGGTGCCGGGAGCCGGTGGCCCCGGCAACCCGACCTTCACGCGAAGCCCGCCCGCCGGAGACTCGGCAAGCTCCAGGGAGCCTCCGCAGCGCGTCGCCTGCGCGGCGGCGATGGCCAGCCCCAGGCCGGTGCCGGGGTGCCTGGCGCCATCGCCCCGCGTGAAGCGCTCGAGCATCCGGTCGCGCTCGGCCTCAGGGATCCCGGCGCCGTCGTCGTCGACGGTGATCGTCGCGCCTTCTCCGGCGCCGTCAACGGTCACCGTCACGCTGCCGTCGGCCCGGCCGTGGAGGGCGGCGTTCTCAAGCAGGTTCTCAAGCATCATTCGCAGGCTCTCGGCCTCGGCCGCCACGAGGGGGCCGCTCTCGGGTGCCTCCAGCTTCCAGGAGACCTCCGGATGGCGGCTGCGGGCCGCGACCACCGAGGTGTCGGCGACCTCGCCCACGTCCACCGGCTCGATGCTCCGGGGCGGGCCGGCCTCACCCCTTGCGAGCTGCTGGAGCTGGTCGACCAGGGAGGCGAGCCGGTCGGCATCCAAGGTCGCCGCCGCGGTCGCACCGGTGGCGAGGTTGGCCTTGAGGCTCGTCAGTGGCGTGCGCAGCTCGTGGCCGGCGTCGGCGGCAAAGCGCCGGGCGCTCTCCAGCGCCTGCTCACGCTCGTCGGCGCTGAGCTCCAGCCGCGAGAGCATCGAGTTGAGGTCCTCGGCAAGGTCGTCGACCTCCTCGGGCCCCTTGCCGTCCGGCACCCTTAGAGAAAGGTCGGCGGTGGTCGCCACCTCGTCGGCGGCGACCCGCAGCCGCTGGAGCGGGGCGAGGGCCAGGCGGGCCAGGTAGCGCGTCACAAGGGCGGTGGCGACAAGCGCGCCGATGATCGCCGCCAGCACGAGTATCAGCAGGCGCGAGGCGCGATCCTGCACCGGGCCCAGGCCCACGGCCACCTGCGCCCGGCTGTCAGGACCGAGCGGGCGCACCAGCGTGCGCCAGTCCTGCCCCCCTGCGCTGACCGTCTCGATCTTCCCCACCGGCGTCACCGGGAAACCGGCGGGAACGTTCGCCCCGCCGCTGACGACCTGCCCGTCGGCGAGCAGCACCCGGGCGAAGCTGTCGGTCCCCGGCTCGAGCGGGCCGCGCCGGTCGCGCTCGCGGCCGCCGTCACCACCGCGACCGAAGCCGCCCGGCCCGTCGGCGCGCCCGCCGCGTTCGCCGCCCAGGCCGTCGTCCGGCGGTCCGCCCGGAGGGCCGGGAAGGCCTCCGTAAACGGGGCCGGCACGGCGCACGACCTGCTCGGAGAAGCCACGAAGCTGCCGGTCGACGTCGCGGCGGTCGGATTGGCCGGTGGCGACCACGACCGCGATCCCGGCAACGGCCAGCGCCCCGGCCACCGCCGCGGTGGCGGCGAGGGTCACGCGCCCGGTGAGGCTCTTCGGGCCCCTCAACCTCCATCCCCCGGCTCGCGCAGTACGAAACCGACGCCGCGAACGGTCTGGATCATCCGCGGCTCGTCGTCGGCCTCCATCTTGCGGCGCAGGTAGCTGACGAAGACGTCAACCACGTTGGTATCCGCTGCCCAGTCGTACCCCCAGACCAGCTCGAGCAGCCGGTCGCGCTCGAGGACGATGCCGGGGTTGCGGGCGAAGACCTCAATCAGCTCGAACTCGCGCCGGGTGAGCTCGAGCTCGCGGCCCGCGCGGCTGACCGTCCGGCCCGCCGGGTCCACGACCAGGTCCCCCACGACCAGCTCAACCGCGGGCTCCCCGCCGGAGGACGCCCCGTCCTCGCCCGCCGAGCGGCGCAGGAGCGCCTGGAGCCGGGCGACCAGCTCCTCGACGGCGAAGGGCTTGACGAGGTAGTCGTCGGCGCCGGCCTGCAGGCCGGCCACCCGGTCCTCCACCTCGTCGCGGGCCGAGAGGATCATGATCGGGGTTCGGATGCCGTCGGCGCGCAGGCGGGCGCAGACGGCGCGCCCGTTCATGTCGGGCATCGTCACGTCGAGGACGATCGCCGCCGGAGGCCGGCGGGCGACGGCTTCCAGGGCCGTCCGCCCGCCGGGCGCGCACTCCACGGCGAAACCCTCGAGCCGCAGTGCGCGCTCGAGGGCCTCGCGAATTGGCGCCTCGTCATCCACGACGAGGATCAGGGGTGCGTCGTTCACGGCACCACCATCATCGCGCCTTCGGTGGCGTTCAGCCGATCATCGGCGGCGGGCCGCCAGGACCGCCCGCGCCACGCGGGCCGGGGCCGCCGCGACGGCCATCGCCCTGCCGGTGCCGGGGCATCGTCTCCTTGAGCGCCGCGGCCACCTTGGCCTCGTCGAGGTTCAGCTTCGCCGCCAGCTCCTTGGCGAGCTGGTCCTTGCCGGCCTTGCCGGGCGCGCCGGCGTGGCCCGGTCCGCCGCGCGGGCCGGCGGGCAGGTTCGAGCGGTCGCAGGTGAGCGGGTCGGGCTCGCAGGCGACGATCGCGTCGCGCTGGGCCTCGGTCAGCCGGTTCTCGGAGACGGCCTTGTCGAGGTTGTCCTTGCGGACCGCCTTGAAGGCGTCGCTGACGTCGCTCGTGCTGACTCCGAGCTTCTCGGCCAGGGCGGCCTCACGGTCGGCGCGCTCCTTCTTCTGCGCCGCAAAGACCTCGGCCATCGTCTTGGGCGGCCCCGACTGCCGGGACTGCTGTGTCTTCTGGCCGCTGCCCTTCGAGCCGCTGCCCGACTTGGCGACGCCGACGGTGGCAAGCACCGCGGTCATCGCGAATGCCGCGGTAAAGGCGGCGATGATTGAGCGTTTCATGGATAAGTACCTCCGGGTGGTGGTTGTGGACGAGCACCACCATGGAGGAAGGTTCTTCAGGGACTCTGAGAGT
>JBBASZ010000036.1:0-5496 GCA_040398965.1 Solirubrobacteraceae bacterium
CCGCCGCGGCGCGCCTCCGGCTGTCCGGCCGAGTGGGCGTCCGCGGCGCCGACCCCGGCCAGGGCGAATACGCCATCGACCCCGGCCAGCCGCCACGCCTCCAGCGCCATTGCCAGTCCCTTGCCGGGACGGTCGCGGCCGGCGAAGACCAGCAGGAACTCCGGCGAGCCGAGCCGCTTGCGCGCCGGGGAGCCGTCAACCGGCTTGCTCCAGAACTCCACGTCGACCGCCTGCGGGGCCACGTGCACGTTGCGGGCGCCGTGGCTGCGCGCGTAGTCGGCGACGTGCGGGCCGTAGGCGACCACGGCGTCGGCGTGGCTCTCGATCCAGCGCACCAGCGGCGCGGCGGCGAGGTGGGCCGGCGTGGCGACCTGGTGCCAGATCCCGGTCCAGTAGACGAAGGGGACGCCGGCCCTGCGGGCTCCGAGGTAGGCCGCCGGCAGGGCGATGCGGCCGGCGCTGGTGGCGATCACCGCCCGGTAGCGGCCGCCGGCGGCCAGGGAGAAGGCTTCGCGCTGCGAGATCCGCCGGAACGGCACGCCCGGGTCAGCGACCCCGGCGGTGGCGTGGTGCAGGCGCCCGTCGTAGATCGCCACCTCCAGCCCTTCCCGTTCGTTCAGGGCACGCAGGACGCCGACCCGGTCGGGGGGCACCTGGTTGGTGACCAGGAGCAGCGGCCGGCTCACGGGCGCTGTACCTCGCGGTAGGCGGCGACGGTCGCCTCCCCGCAGCGCTTCCAGCTGAAGGACTCCTCGACCGTCCGCCGCGCGTCGGCACCGAGCTCGCTGAGCACCTCCAGGTCGCCGGTGAGGGCGGAGACCTCCTCGGCCAGCCTCCCCACGTCACCCGGGGGCACGAGGCGGATGCCCTTTCCGCAGCGGGCGATCTCGGTCGGGCCCGGCTCGCCGGCGGTGCCTACCGCCGGCAGCCAGCCGGCCATCGCCTCTACGTAGGCCACGCCGAAGGCCTCGTCCACGCTGGGCATGACGAAGAGCGAGCAGCGCCGCATCCTCTCCAGCGCCTCGTCATGGGGCAGCTGCCCGGTGAACTCGACCCGGTCGGCCAGCCCAAGCTGCGCGGCGAGCGACTCGAGCGCGGCGCGCTCGGGCCCGTCGCCGATCACCAGGTAGCGCAGGTCGGGGCGCTTGTCGCGCAGCACCCAGAGCGCGCGGATCACGTCGGCGTGGCGCTTGCGGGAGGCCAGGTGGGCGACCGTGACGATCGTCGGCTGGGGCTCGCGGGCCTCCTCCCGTTTAGGGAGGTCGGTGCCCAGGTGCAGCACGCGCACCCGCTGGGCGCCGAGGTCCTCGCACGAGTTGGCGATCCCGGCACTGTTGGCCAGCACCAGGCGCGCGGTCGAGAAGGCGCGGCGGATCGCCTCGCGCCCGTCGTCGTGCTTCTCGGCCGTGTGGAACACGTCGGCACCGTGCTCGCTGATGACCAGGGGCTGCGAGATCCCGGCGGTCAGCAGCGCGTCGGCGGCCGGCACGGCGTTGTGGGCGTGGAGGACCTCGAACGGGAACTCCTCGCCGATCCGCCGCAGGGCCTTGGCCAGCGGCTTGGACGCCCAGCTGCCCCACGAGCCGTATGAACTCTCCTTGGGCGGCGAGGCGTAGCGCACGTACTCGACCGGAACACCGTCGAGCTCGAGGCTGGAGGGGTGGCGGGCCAGGCGGGCGGCGGCCGGGAGCCGCTTGAGCATCGGCGTGGAGCGGGGCGGGACGATCCGGTGGAGGACGACGACCTTCACCTCGGCGCCGGCCTCGATGGCGGCCTGCGCCTGGCGGTGGGCCCAGACGCCGAGGACCGGGTCGTCCTGGCGCGGGTAGAACTCGGCTACGACGAGCGCCTTCACCGGTAAACCGCCAGCGTCCGCACCTCGTCGCGCCGCAGGTAAGGACGCCCGGCCAGGAAGGCGCGGCCTTCGGCGATCGCCGCCTCGCGCGGGTAGCCCTCGGCGGCCGGCCTGAGCGTGTGGCCCACCGGTACCGCGTCGACGACGCCGATCGCCCAGCCGCGCTCACGGGCCACCGCGGCCCAGTGGGCGTCGAGGCCCCAGCCCATCCTCAGGTCGGGGAAGGGGAGGAGTGTCGTCGCGGCCTCCGGCCCGAAGGCGGTCACCGGCCCGATCTCCACGAAGGTTGTCCGCCGCGCCGTCGACCATGGGCGCCGGCGCGTGACCGGCCATGCGGCGTGGGAGGCCAGGCGGTGCGCCGGCTGGGCGATCTCGAGGCCGGCGCGGTCGGCGGCGGCAAGGAAGTCGTCGAGGAAACCCTTCGGGAGGTCGACGTCGTCGTCGATCACGACGACCCAGTCGTAGGCGCCGGGGTCGCGGCTGCCAATCAGGGCGTTCAGGTTCTCGAACTTGCCGCCCGGCCCGGCGGGTGCGGCTGCCAGCTCGACCTCGTGCCGGGAGCGCTCGACCTCCGTGCGGATCGCGTCGACCAGGGTGGGGACGTCCTGGCGCCAGAGGGTGAGGACGAGCACGCGGCGCCGGGGCATCGCGTCGTGGCCGGAACGCAGCCGGCGCCGGCGCGCGACGGACTCGACGTCCAGGGCGCGGTCGGCGGTGGCCATCACGGTCGCCCGGCGCCCGGCTACCTCGCCGCTTCCAGGCGCGAGGAAGTCGTTGACCCCGTCGATCGTCGGGTCGGAGGGCAGCGGGGCGCGGCTGAGTGCGCCCTCGACTCGGCCGAGGGAGTGGGCGGCCATGACCGGGCCCATCATGCAGAGGTGCCTGATGGTGTGCCCGAGGCAGCCGGCGAGCACGCGCAGCTCGCCTCCGAGGCCGGGAGCGCGGCCGGCCGCTTCGTCGCGCCGGCGCGCCACGCGGCCCCGTGCTCGTGCGGCCCGGCAGAGGGAGCCCAGCCGGGCGTCGTCTCCCCGCCGCACGTGGTCAAGCCCCGCCGCGGCCACGTAGCGGAGCCGCCCGCCTGCGGCCAGGAGCCGGCGCTCCCACTCCTCCTCGTCGTCGCCGCCGCCGATCGTTGGGTCGAACGGGCCTACGGTTTCGAACCAGGTGCGGCGAATCGCGAGGTTGGCGCCCCACGCCTTCTCGCAGTCGGTGTCGGCGGGGCCCAGGTCGAAGCCGGAGACCGGGCCGCCCTCGCGCCCGCAGGAGCGGAAGTAGTGGTCTTCGATGACCGGGCGTATCGGGCCGGTGAGGGCGCCCACGTCGTCCGGCTCGCCCGCGTCGGCGGCGAGGAGTGAGGAGAGCCAGCCGGTGTCGACGACGACGTCGTCGTCGGTGAAGATGAGCAGCGCGGCACCGGTGGCCGCCGCGCCGCGGTTGCGGGCCGCGTTGAGGCCCTGGCCGGCGCCCTCGTCGAGGTAGCGCGCGCCGTGGCGCCGGGCCGCGGCACCGGTTGCTTCATCGGGTCCGTCGTCGACGACGATCACCTCGGCGCCCGCTTCCCGCGCATGCGCCGCTATCGACGCCAGAGCGTCGTCCAGGTACCCCGCGCGGCCCCGCGTAGGGATGATGATGGCGGCCGCCGGCATCGGCGCCTCACGCTAGCGTCAGCGGGCCGGTGATCCTGCTTCTGCACAACCGTTATCGGACGCTCGGCGGCGAGGAACGGGTGGTCGGGGAGCTGGAGCGACTGATCCCCGAGGAGCTCGGCGAGGAGGCCGGGCTGCTGGAGCGCACGAGCGATGGCCTTTCGCCCGTTGGCGCCGGGGCGGCTCTTCTCCGGGGTGGCGTCGATGCGGACGAGGTCGGCGAGGCGGTGCGCCGCACCGGGGCGCGCGTGGTCCACGCGCACAACCTGCTGCCGCAGTTCGGCTGGCGCGCCCTGGCGGCGGCCCGCGAGGCCGGCGCCCGCACCGTCCTGACCCTTCACCAGTACCGCCTGGTCTGCGCCGCCGGCACCTGCCTCGACTCGCGGGGCCAGGACTGCCTGCGCTGCCACGGCCGCGATACGCGCCCCGGGGTTCGGCTCAACTGCCGCGGCGGCTCGCGGGCGGAGTCGGCGCTCTACGCGGCCTCGATCTCCCGCTGGTCGGAGCGAATGGTGGCCGAGGCCGACGCCCTCACGGTGCCCAGCCGCTTCACGCTCGAGCGCCTCCATGCGCTCGGCGCGCCGATCGGGGGCCGCGAGGTGGAGGTGGTGCCCAATCCGGTCTTCCCCGCGACGAAGCTCGCCGACCCGCCTAGCGGCGGGTACGCGATCTGCTCGGCCCGGCTCACGCCGGACAAGGGCGTCGACCTGGCTATCGAGGCATGCGCGCTGGCCGGCCGGCCGCTGGTCGTCACCGGCCACGGTCCGCGGCAGGCAGAGCTGGAGGCCCTGGCCGCCCGGCTCGGCGCCGATGTGAGATTTGCCGGCCGGGTGAGCGAAGCGGAGCTGGCGGAGCTGCGAGCGGGAGCGGCCGTCGCCGTCGTTCCCTCCCGCTTCGCGGAGACCTTCGGGCTCTCGGCGGCCGAGGCCATGGCCGCCGGGCTGCCGGTCGTCGCTTTCGACGTCGGCGCGCTCGGCGAGCTGCTCGACGCCGATGACCTGGCGCCGCCGGCCGACCCCGCCGCGCTGGCCAGGCTGATCTCGGCCCGCTGGGGCGACGCGGAGCGCGGCGCTGCCTACCGGGAGCGGATCACGGCGAAGGCGGCTCCTTCGGTCGTGGCGTCCGGCCTCGCGAAGGCCTACGCCAGCTGAGCCCGTACGATCCGCCCATGCGAACGCTCGTTACCGGCGGGGCCGGCTTCATCGGCTCCAACCTCGTCGATGCCCTCGTGGCGCGCGGTGACGAAGTAGCGGTTATCGACGACCTCTCGAGCGGCAAGCGCGAGAACCTCGCCGGCGCCCTGGATGCCGGTGCGCAGCTGCATGTTGGCGACATTCGCGACCGCGACGCAGTCGAGCAGGCCTTTGAGGCCGCCAACCCCGAGCTGGTCTTTCACCTCGCTGCGCAGATGGACGTGCGCCGCTCGATGGAGGACCCGGGCTTCGATGCCTCGGTCAACGTGGTGGGTACAGCGAACCTCCTTGACGCCGCCCGGCGCCACGGTGTCGGCCGCTTCGTGAACACCTCAACCGGCGGGGCGATCTACGGCGACACCGAGGTGATGCCGACCCCGGAGACCGTCACTCCGGAGCCGGTCTCCCCGTATGGCCAGAGCAAGCAGTGCGCCGAGCTCTACTGCGGCTGGGCCGGGCGGCTCTACGGGCTGCCCACGGTGACCCTCCGATACGGCAACGTCTTCGGCCCGCGCCAGGACCCGGCCGGCGAGGCGGGGGTGATCGCCATCTTCTGCGGCCGCGTGCTCGACGGCGAGCGTCCGGTCGTCTTCGGGGATGGCACCGCCACCCGCGACTACACCTTCGTCTCCGACATCGTCTCCGCCAACCTCGCCGCCGCCGACAATCGCGAGGCGGCCGGCGCCTTCAACATCGGGACCGGCCTCGAGTCGAGCGTGCTCGAGATGATCGAGTCCCTGCGCAAGGCGGCCGGGCTGGAGACGCTCGAGCCGGAGTTCAAGCCCGCTCGCCAGGGCGAGCT
>JBBASZ010000037.1:0-5226 GCA_040398965.1 Solirubrobacteraceae bacterium
CGCCGGGTGCGTAGAGCTGGATTCCGGGACACCAAGCTACGCCTCCGAGGAATCCAAGAGCCGGCTGGCCGGGTTCACCAGGGACGTCGGTGACGAGCTCAACGAATTCTGGGGAGAGGAGTGGGGGGAGGGCTGGAAGCCGGCGAAGATCAGGGTGCCCAAGAGCGCCGCCGACACCGCCTGCGGCACCATCGACGCCGAGGAGACCGGCCCGGCCTACTGCGGCGATGACCGCACGATGGTCCTTCCGGCCAGGTTCTTCCGCGACGAGATCATCGGCGCCGATAACAAGGGCCGCAACGACGCGGCCGTCGCTGCCGTCATCGGGCACGAGTTCGGCCACCACCTTCAGACCCTTGGTGGGCTCGAGGAGGTGGTCGACCAGGGTGCGGAGGACAATCCGGATATCGCCAACCTGCTCTCGGTCGCCTACGAGCTCAACGCCGACTGCCTCATGGGCATCTGGATGTCGTCGGTCGACGACGAGAAGCGCCTGGAGCCCGGTGACCTGGAAGAGGTGCTCGGCGCGCTCGACAAGATCGGCGACGACAAGCTCTCGGCCGACGCCGGCGTGGAGGCCGATCCCTCCGAGTTCAGCCACGGCACCTCGTTCCAGCGCATCTACTGGTTTGCCGAGGGCTTTGATTCCCAGGACGTCGATGCCTGCAGCAAGGTCTTCGACGACCTTTTCGACGGCACGCTCGAGAAGGACACTAAGTCCTCGAGCTCGGGTTGAGTTTCCCGATCTGGTGGTCGCTGAAGACCAGCCGCGCGTAGACTGGAGGCAGATGCCCACCGTCGCCACTATCGCCATCGGGGTGATCGCCGTAATCAAGATCGCGAGCTTCGGCTTGGTGGTGCGCAGCGCCCTCCGTCCCCCGCCGGTTGGCCGCAGCGACATGGACGGCCCGGACGGCAGCTGGCGCTGGTGGGAGGAGTTCGAGCCCGAGCCTGAGCCCCGGCGCCCGGGCGGAGCCTCCCGGCAGCTCACCCACAGCTAGCGGCGGGCCAATCCGATGCCATCGGCCGCCGTTGCCTCCCAGGCGGCCTTGTCGCCCGCGGCCCACTCTCCCCATGCCGCCTCATAGGCGGGCCCGAGCTCCGAAGCCTGCAGCAACCGCACCGCCCACGCCCGCGCTGCGCATATGCTCTGCCGGTGTCCAGCCTGAGCAGCATCCGCCTCGCGGTAGTCGCCTCGCTTGCGCTAGCCGCGCTCGCTCCGGCAGCAGCTCAGGCCGCTCCGGCCGAGAAGTTCCCCAAGGGCTTCATGTGGGGGGTCGCCGGCTCGGGCTTCCAGACCGAGATGGGCGGCGGCGCTGAGAACTCCGACCCCGGCAGCGACTGGTGGGCGTGGGTGCGCGACGGGCAGAACATCGCCAGCGGTCATGTGAGCGGTGACCTTCCCGAGAACGGCCCCGGCGGCTGGGCCACCGCCTTCGACAAGGACATCAAGCTCGCCCGCGGCCTCGGGCTCAACACCTGGCGGATGGGGGTCGAGTGGAGCCGGATCTTCCCCACTTCCACGGCTTCGGCGGCCAACGGCGAGAGCATCACCACTGCCGACCTGCAGGCGCTCGACGCCCTCGCCGACCAGGACGCCGTCGCCCGCTACCGCACCATCATCACCTCGGCCCGTAAGGCGGGGCTGAGGCCGCTTGTAACTCTCAACCACTTCACCCTGCCGCTCTGGGTCCACGACCCGATAGCGGTGCGCGACTCGCTCGCCGGCCGCGGCGCCGACGACCCCCTCCCCGCCGACCTGCCCGCGCGCTCGGGTTGGCTTGACGGCGACACCGCAACAGAGTTCCGCAAGTACGCCGCCTACATGGGCTGGAAGTTCGGCGACCTGGTCGACTGGTGGGCACCGCTCAACGAGCCGATGGTCGTCGCGGTCGGCGGCTACGTGAACGTGCCCGGCGCCTACGCCAGCTGGTTCCCGCCCGGCGCCAACTCCTACGCCGCGGCCCGCACCGTGATCGAGACGATGGTCGCTGCCAACGCTGCCGCTTACGACGAGCTCCGCGCCAACGACCGCACCGACTCCGACCGCGACCGGCGTGCCACCCGCATAGGCCTGGTTCACAACATGATCAACTTCGTCCCCGCCGACCGCAGGAAGCCCGCTGACGTCAGGTCGACCGGCAACGCGGAGCAGATCTTCAACCGCACCTTCCCCAACGCGGTGATCAACGGTTTCCTGGACCGCAACGTCAACGGCAAGGCCGAGCCGGGCGAGAAGGATCCGAAGATGGCCGGCAAGGCCGACTTCCTCGGCGTCAACTACTACTTCCGCGGCCGCATCACGGGGCTCGGCACGCCGCTGAGCACCAACATCGGGCTGCTCGACTTCCTTCCCCAGGTCACCTACCGATGGGCCCTGAACCCCGACGGGCCTCCCTGCCCGACCACCTGCTCGGATTTTGGCAACGAGATCGACGTGAAGGGCTTCGGGGCGGTACTTCGTGAAGCCGCCCGATACAAGCGTCCCCTGTTTGTTACAGAGAACGGGATCGCCGACGCCTCCGACTCCAGGCGGCCCAAGTACCTCGTCGAGGCGCTCCACCAGGTCCAAAGGCAGGCCGCGAAGCGCAGCAGGAGCGCTCCGGTGATCGGCTGGCTGCACTGGTCGCTGACCGACAACTTCGAGTGGTCGGCCGGCTACACGCCGAAGTTCGGCCTTTACTCCTACTCGCCTCAGACTCTTGAGCGCACACCGCGCCGAAGCGCCGGCGTGGTGAGGCAGATCGCCCGCGGCAACCGGATTCCCGGCCCGCTGGTCGATCGCTGGCTGCGCTAGACCGCTTTAGCGCCCGACGGCGTCGTCGAAGAAGTCCATCACCGCGTCGTTGCGCCGCTGGGGCGCCATCGGCTCGCAGTGGAACTGCGCTCCCTGCGCGGTGGTAAAGGTGACGTACTTCTTGCCCTTGCTGCGGGTCAGCAGGTCGTAGAGCGTCCTGGCCTGGCCGGGGAAGAACTGCTCGACCTCGTTGTTGATCACAAGCATCGGCTTGCGGATCTTCGAGAGAACCGAGCGGTTGGTGTACTGCACTATCTGGCTGTACTTCTCGAACATCGTCGTGCCGGGGTAGATCTCCAGGCGCTTGGACAGCCCCATGCGCTCGTTGAGCGAGAGCCCGGAGGCGTAACCGGCCCAGTTGGAGTTGAAGAGCTCCTTGTTGCCGGCTTCGAACGCCTCGAGCTCACCGGGGAAGGTCGCCAGACCGTCGGTCCAGGTGCTGCCGGCGTAGACGACGCCCGGGTCGACGCTGATCGCCGCCAGCCGTGACTCGTAGGCCGCCGCGCGCGGCACCAGCTCACCGCCGAAGCTCGAGCCGGTCAGCGTGATCCGGTCGCGGTCGACGTCGCTCCGGGCCCGCAGCCAGCTGACGATCGGCTTGATCACTTTCTCCCACTGCGGCACGAAGGTCTGGTTCTTCTCGAAGAGCATCCCGCCCTCGCCCGGGCCGTCGAAGATCAGCACGTTCCAGCCGCGCTCCAGCGCCGCGTAGCCGCCGGCGCCCCAGAGGTCGATCGCCTGGGCGTCGGAGCCGTTGTTCATCAGCACCGTCGGACGGCGCTTGCCGTCGTCGGAGGGGCGCAGGAACCAGCCTGGCATCGGGCCGTTCGGGCCGTCCCACTTGAGCTTCACGACCTCCATCCGCGGGCGCATCTGGCGCCCGGCGTCCTCCCAGGCGTTTCGCATCAGCCGGTAGGTGCCACGCTCGCGGGCCCGGGCGCTCGAAGGTACCGGGCCGCCGGAGGCCATTGCGGTGATCTCGGAGTCGCTGGCGAGGATCAGCGCGAAGTAGAGGCTCTGGCCGTAGTAGGAGGCGGCGCGCAGGTAGGCGTTGCGGGCGGTGACCCTCCGCCCGCGGCGGGCGGCATCGTCGGCGTAGCGGTTGACGGCCCGGGCCTCGGCGAGGAACTCTTCGTAGAAGGCCAGGTAGCTCTCGTCGCGGTCCTGCACGCGCTTTACGACCGTGGCGATCTCGCCGTACTCACCGGAGGCGGCCGAGATGTTGCCCAGGGCAAAGAGCGTCTGGAAGGTGAGCGTCTGGTCGCTGAAGAGCGGGATCGGGGGCGGCGGGACGTTCTTGATCGGGGGGGCGTAGGACGGGGCCGAAGCTGCCGCAGCCCCGGACGGGAAGCTGAGAGCTCCTGCTCCGGCCGCGGCTGCTCCGGCGGCGGCTCCCAGCGCCATCGCCTGGCGGCGGGTCAGGACGGTTTCGTCGAGGGCCTTATCGGTGAGCTGGTCTTGGCCTTCGCCCCTGGTCTCCATGCGTCATGTCTACCAGAAGGCGACTGCCCGGCTGGCCGGTTGCCGGGGCGACTAACTCAATGTGACTACCGACGTGTTGGCAGGTAAAGCGGCTCGAGTTCCTGTTCACCTCACAGGGAATCAGGTGCCCGGGGCTAGCAGCTGGCGTCGCCCTTCCGGCCGTTCGGGCATGTCGTCTCGGCGTTGATGCGGGCTGTGCTGAGGTCGGTGCCGCTGACGTTGGCTCCGTTGAGGTTCGCTCCGCCCAGGTTGGCACCGTCAAGCGTGGCGAAGCTCAGGTTTGCGCCTGCCAGTGAGGCGCCGCGCAGGTCTGCGTTGGCGAAGTTGGCCTTGCGGGCGTTGGCGTTCCCCAGCTTCACGCCCATGAGCTTCGCCCCTGAGAGGGTCGCGCCGCGCAGGTCGGCTCCGCTCATCGACACGCCGTTGAAGGTCGGCGGGTCGTTCCACGTATCCGCCTCACCGAAGGTCGCACCGCTCAGATTCGCGTTCTGCAGGTCGGCGCCCGTGAGGTTGATGCCCAGCAGGTCGCCGCTAAGCCTTTCGCCCTGGAGGTTCTGGTTCGAGCAGTCCGGGTAACAGGTCGGCGCGCCAGCCGGGGTCTGCGCGGCCTCGCGGTTGGTCGTCGTCGAGTCGTCGCCGGAGCTGCCGCAGCCGGCGATTAGGGCGCCGGCGGCCGCGATGGCGGCAATGGCAGACGTGCGGGAAACGCTGGAGCGGGAGCGGAGATTTTTCATGGCGGCGACCCTACTACCCCGGCCCGGCGCCGGATAGGCTGGCGCCGTGCCCGGATCCAGGCCTCTCTTCTCGTCGCTCGTCGCGCTCACCGTTTCGGGCGCCCTCCTCGCCGGTTGTGGCGGCTCGAGCGGAGAGAGCGCCGACACGACCACCGGCCGCGAGGCCGCCGCGGGGGGGAAGGTGGCGTTTGTCGCCGGTGGCCGGGTGGATGT
>JBBASZ010000038.1:0-4936 GCA_040398965.1 Solirubrobacteraceae bacterium
CAGACCGCATGTCCCGCGAGGAAGAACCGCGGACAAAACTGGCGAGTTCGCGCCCCGGCTGTTCGCCGGGTCGCCGTTTGCCGGCTCGGCGACTCCTTTGCGGCGGCGCGACGGCGTTCTCTAGTCTGGTGGGCATGAAAGGCCGCCCGCCAACGCCGAAGCACATCCTCGAGATGCGTGGCTCGAAACACGCCCGCAACCGCGAGGAGCTGGGGATCGCGCCCGAGGGTGGCGTCGAGCCGCCGGAGTGGCTCAAGCCGCGGGCGAAGGTGATCTTCTCCCGCGTCGTGGACTGGCTGGCCGGCATGGGCACCCTCGCCGCCTCCGACGAGCACGTCATCACGAGGTACGCGACGACCTACGTCATGTGGGAGTACGCGACCCAACAGCTCCAGGCGGTCGATTCGGCCTACGTCGAGGTCTTGGCCCCCGACGGCTCGATCCGGTTTTCGAGGCCGACGGCGATGGCGATGCAGGCGAAGGAGTGCGGCGAGCAGCTCCGGCACCTCGAGACCGTCCTGGGCCTGACTCCGGGCGACCGCACCCGCCTCGGGTACGGCGCAGTCAAGGTGGTCGTCGATCCGATGGACGAGCTACTGAAGAAGCGTGGTTGATATCCGCGACTTCATCGGCCTACTGAAGCACAGTCGTGGCGACTTTGCGGGGAGGCCGTTCGTCCTTGAGCGATGGCAGGACGAGTACCTCGACAGGCTGTTCAACACCCTGCGACCCGACGGGCTGCGGAGGTACAGGACGAGCCTGCTGGCCCTGCCGCGGAAGAATGGGAAGTCGGCCCTCTCGGCGGCCATCGGCCTGTATATGCTCTGCTGCGACGACGAGGGGGCCGAGGTGATCGTCGCGGCCGGCGACCGCTCGCAGGCAGCGCTCCTCCACACCGCCGCGAAGCAGTTCGTCGAGGGCTGCCCGTCGCTGGCGAAGCGGTGCAAGATTTACCGCAACAGCATCGTTTTCCCCGAGAAGAACGCGACGATGATCTGCATCTCGAGCGAGGCGGGGACGAAGCACGGCTACAACCCGAGCTGCGTGCTGGTGGACGAGTATCACGTCTTCCCCGATCGGGAGCTGGTCGATGTGCTGGAGACGGGCACCGGCTCGAGAAGCCAGCCGCTCACCGTCTACATCACGACGGCCGGCACCGATATGACCGGCCCGTGCTACAAGGACTGGCAGCGGGCCGAGAAGATTCGCGACGGCGTCCTTGAGGACGACACGTTCCTGCCGTGCATCTTCGCCGCCGACCCGGCCGCCGACCCGTTCGTGGAGGAGACCTGGAAGGCGGCGAATCCGAACTACGGAATCACGCTCAAGCCCGACTACTTCCACCAGTTCGCGGAGAAGGCCCGGCAGTCGCCGCACGACGAGGTGGTCTTCAGGACGCTCCACTTGAACCAGTGGCAGCAGTCGGAGCAGAAGTGGCTGAAACACGGCGCTTTCGACGCCTGCGGGAAGCCCCTCAATCCGACGGCCGGCAGGCCGTGCTGGTGCGGGCTCGACCTGGCGAGCACGTTCGACACGACGGCGTTCGTCGCCCTCTGGCCGGATGTCGCCGCCGACGGCACGACCACCTACGACCTCTTCGCCCACTTCTTCATCCCCGAGGACAACGCCGACAAGCGGAGCCGCGAGGATCGGGTGCCATACCGGGAATGGCAGAGGGCCGGTGTGGTAACATTGACTGAAGGTGACGTTACGGACTACGACGTGGTTCGCGACTACATTCTCTCGTTTTGCGAGAAGAATGACGTTCGCGGTATAGCCATCGACCGCTGGAACGCGACACACCTGACGACACAGCTCACGGCCGAAGGAGTCGAGGTCAAGCCGTTTGGACAAGGTTTTGCCTCGATGTCGAGCCCGACGAAGCTGCTTGAGGCGGCGATTTTGGGACGGCGGCTGCGGCACGGCGGCGACAACCCGTGCCTGACTTGGCAATTCAGCAACGCGCAGGTCAAGGTCGATGACGCCGGCAACGTCAAGCTGACGAAGAAGCACTCGCACGCCACCGGAAGGATCGACGGCGTCGTCGCCACAGCAATGGCCCTGGGCATCTCCAGCACCGAACCGTACAGCGGCGGCACTGACGACCCCATCCTCATGGTGCTCTGACGGTGGATCAGACCGACGCGGAAGCCCTTGAATTGATCGAGCTGCGGGGCAACCTGTCCCGCATCTTCGAGGAAATCGCCGAGACTCGGCGAACCGTCTCCGGCGTGTCCGTCTCGCCCGAGACCAGCCTCGAATGCACGGCGGTGCTCTGCTGCGTGCGGGTTCTGTCGGAGTCGCTGGCGAGCCTGCCGCTGAACGTCTACCGGCGTCTGCCCGGCGGCGGCAAGGAGGTAGCCGACGAGCTATGGCTGCACGAGGTGCTGGCAAACCAGCCCAACTCGTGGATGACATCGTTCGAGTTCCGCGAGCTGATGATGTCGTGGCTGCTCCTCTGGGGCAACGCCTACGCCCTGATCAAGCCCAGCGCGGCCCACGGCGCGGTGAGCGAGCTGATCCCGCTCCACCCGTCGCGGATGGAGGCCAAGCGGCTCGCCAACGGCAAGCTCCGGTACTACTACCGCAAGCCGCCGACGCTTCTCGAGCCGAACCCGAAGCCCGAGGAGTACCGGCAGGATGAGATTTTTCACCTACGCTGGCTCAGTTCAGATGGGGTGACCGGATACATCCCGACGACGCTGTCTCGCGAGGCGATCGCGCTGGCGAGGGCCACCGAGATTCACTCGGGAGCCTACTTCGGCAACAACGGCCAGCCGGGAGCCTACTTCGAGACGACGGCTCCGCTGAAGCCGGAGGTGCTGGCCCGGTTCAAGGAGCAGTACAACGACATCCACCAGGGCGCGGCGAAGCACTTTCGGACGCTGGTCGTGCCGCATGGATTCACCTACAAGCAGGCCGACGTTCGCAACGACACCTCCCAGCTCATCGAGACGCGCCGCTATCAGGTCGAGGAGGTGGCTCGGGCCTACCGCGTGCCGCCGCACATGCTGGGCGACCTGTCGAACGTGCGATTCAGCACCGTCGAGCAGTCGGCGATCGACTTCGTGACCTTCAGCCTGATCCCCTGGTGCCGGCGGTGGGAGGCGGCCTGCCGCCGAGACCTCGTCGTCGATGACAAGCAGTACTTCGTCGGCTTCGACGTGAACGCGCTGATGGCCGGCGACTACGCCGCGCGGTCGCAGTTCATCCGCGAGATGGCGAACCTGGGGGCGCTCGACGTGGACGAGATTCGCGCCCAGATCGGCTACAACCCGCTGCCGAACGGCCTCGGCAAGAAGCGGTTCGTCCAGGTCAATATGCAGCTCCTCGAGGGCTTCACGCTCGAGAACCCCGGCGGCCAGCCGGTGGATCAGGCCAAGCAGACGCCCGCGCCGCCGGTCGCCGAGCCCGCCGCGCCGCCGGAGAACGACACGCGAGACCTGGCCGCGGCCGAGGTGGTCTTCAAGACGAGCCTGCGTCGGCTCGCACAGGTCGAAGCCGACGGCGTGATCGAGCGGCGGAACAAGCCCGAGAAGCTGGCGGCCTGGTTCGACCAGATCAGCGGCCGGATGCGGGAGGAGCTGCGTGACGCCGCCAATGCTACCGGCCGAGACATCGACAATTTCGTGGTAGCGTGGGTGAATCGGTCGCGAGACCTCCTGCTGGGGTGCCACCGCAGCGGGCAGAAGTACGAGACGGTCTTGGAGGGCTGGTGCGACAAGCACCTCGAAGCCGATGCCGCAGGCACCTGACGGAGTCGTCCAGACGTTGCAGGCGGCTGCCGCCCTGCACCTGACGGCGATCGAGAACTACCAGGCCCAGGCCGAGCACCTCGACCGCTGGGGCTACGGCAAGCTGGCCGCGGCGTGTCGCGAGGACGCCGAGGAGGAGCGAGGGCACCTCCGCGACGTGCTGGCGAGGCTCGAGTTCTACGACGCCGAGACGCCCTACGCCCACGAGCAGCCCGATTGGCCGCGCCACGACTACGAAGGCATCCTCGCCGCGAACCTCGCGCTCGAGTCGGCGGCGATGGAGGTCGAGCGGGCCGCCGTCGTGGCCTGCCGCGCCGTCGGCGACGAGCTGTCGGCCCTCGTTTTCGCCAAGCTGCTCGCCGGCAGCGAGGCGTCGGTGGCCGAAATCGAAGCCGTGCAGAAGGTGATCGAGCAGATCGGCCTGGACAACTACCTCGCGAATCAGGTGAGCGGATGAGCACCGACATCGAACGCCGCACGTTCCTCTCCGACGCGGTCGTCGAGTACCGCGAAGGCGACAAGAAGCCCGTGATTTCGGGCTACGCGGCCGTTTTCAACACCGAAAGTCGGAACTTGGGCGGCTTCGTGGAAACCATCCACCCGACCGCGTTCGACGAAGTGCTCGCCGAGAACCCCGACGTGATCGGCGTGTTCAATCACGACCGGAATCTGCTCCTCGGACGCACCGGAAACGGCACCATGCGGCTGTCGAAAGACCCGTATGGGCTCCGGTACGAGATCACTCCGAACGAAAACACCTCCATCGGCCGCGATGTCATCGAGTGGGTGAAGGATCGCACGGTCGTCGGCTCGTCTTTCGCCTTCGCGATCAAGCGGGACGGCGGCGATTCGTGGTCAACGGACGCCCAGAGAGGCATTCGGCGGCGTGAGGTGCGTGGAATCGCGCTCCTCGAGGACGTTGGCCCCGTCGTTCGGCCCGCCTACGACTCCTCGAGCGTCGTCGTGAGCCGCCGAGCCATCGAAATGGCCCTCGGCGAGTCGTTTCGGCCTGTCGTGACGATGGCGAACGCCTCGAAGAGGGGTCTGAAGCTCTCGCAGGGGCGCGAAGGCATCGATTCTCGCCTGCTGTGCATCGCCGAGCGTGTCGCGAACCGCGAAATCGTCAGCGTGGAGGAGGTTTCGCACCTCTCCGGCGTCTTCGAGCGGTGTCTGGCGGCGAA
>JBBASZ010000039.1:0-3400 GCA_040398965.1 Solirubrobacteraceae bacterium
GACATCGCTTCGTCTGGCTGGACGGCGCGAAGCACCTCGACTTCACCGACTCCACGGGGGCGGACCGCAAGGCGACCCCTTCGCCGACCCGCGAGGACGTCCAGCCGGTCACCCGAGCCGCCACCCTGCTCTTCTTCGACACCCATCTGAAAGGCGACGAGGGGGCGGGCAAACGCCTGACCCAGGCCGGCCTGCGCCCCTACCTCAAGGGAAAGATCAACCAGGTCGAAGTGCTGGCGAAGTAGCCGGCCAAAGCGAGACGATAGTGCCGCCCGGTGAAACATCGGGCGTAGTAGTCTGTCGAAAGAGGGGTAGAATATGTCCAAGTCGGCCATACGCACCCCCCATGCTTCGCCCCACCCTCATCATGTCACTGCTGCTCGTCGCAGCCGTCGTGGGCGCGGCCGTGGACTTCGACCAGGAGATCCGCCCGCTGCTCCAGGATCGATGCGTGGAATGCCACGGTCCCAAGAAGAACAAGGCGGACCTCCGCCTCGACGCCAAGCCCCACGCCCTCAAAGGCGGCGAGTCAGGCCCTGCCTTCGTCGGGGGCGATCCGGCCAAGTCGCTCCTCTACGAACGGATCACCACGAAGGACGAAGATAAAAAGATGCCGCCCAAGGGCGAACCGCTCACGCCCGCCCAAGCGGAGAAGGTCCGCCAATGGATCGCCGAGGGCGCGGTCTGGCCCGAGAACGACGCCGACCGTTCGGCGCTCCGCGATCCGCGCCTCGACCACTGGTCGGTGCAGCCCGTCCGCCAAGACTTCGGGACCGGGAAGTCCGTCGATGATTTCGTATCCGCCCGTCTCAAGTTGGCCGGCCTGCGCATATCACCCGAAGCCGACCGCCGCACCCTCATCCGCCGCCTGAGCTTCGACCTGCACGGCCTGCCACCCTCCCCCGAACGCGTAGAGGCCTTCGTCCGGGATGACTCCCCTGACGCCTACGCGAAGCTGGTCGACGAACTGCTGGCCTCTCCTCGCTACGGGGAACGCTGGGCCCGCCACTGGCTCGACATCGCCCACTACGCCGACACGCATGGGTTCGAGCGTGACCAGCTCCGCCCGAACGCCTGGCGCTACCGCGACTACGTCGTCGCCTCGCTCAACGCCGACAAGCCCTACGACCGCTTCATCCGCGAGCAGATCGCCGGGGACGTTCTCTGGCCCCAGGAATCGGAAGCCATCGTCGCCACCGGCTTCCTTGCCGCCGGGCCCTGGGACTTCGTCGGCCAGGTCGAGACCAAGAGCGACGTCCTCAAGCGAGCGGCCCGGGCGGGAGACCTCGACGACATGGTCACCCAGGTGATGACGTCGACCATGGCGGTGACGATGAACTGCGCCCGCTGCCACGACCACAAGCTAGACCCGATCAAGCAGCGCGAGTATTACGGGCTCTCGGCCGTCTTCGCAGGCGTGAAGCGCGAGGACCGCCACGTCGACCCCGGGGAGAAGGCGCGCTACGAACGCGAGAAGGCCGCGCTCGACAACCGGCTCGCCGAACTGAGGTCCGGGATCGCCCGGCTCAGCGGCGAAGGCTTCGCGCTCGCCTCGTTGCTGCCCGAGAAATCAGGCATCGACCGCAGCAACGGCGAGATCACCAAGAAGGAGCAGCATTACCTGCGGGACATCCGCGCCAATGTTCTGCAGAAGGTCGCCAAGGCGCCGGGCGTGCTCGGGGTATTCCTCCCCGACGGCAAGGCCGACATCAAGTTGGACGACCGCACCGTGCTCAAAGGCCTGCCCAAGACCAGCGGACACGCCTGGGACACCATCGCCAACCGCCCGCTGGAAGGCCAGCGCACCACCAAGCTCGACGGCATCGACTATGCCGCCAAAGGACGGACCCTGCTCGGCCTGCACGCCAACGGCGGCATCACCTTCGACCTGGAGCGGATCCGCCGGCTTAGCGGCCTCCGGGAAGTTCGCCTGACCGGGATCGTCGGCTTCGGCGCCACCGAGGCCGCCGCCGAGACCAAGGCCGACTTCACCGTCTTCGTCGACCACCAGATCAAATTCCAGCGGCTCAAGCTGCGCAAGAAGGAGACCGTCTTGCTCGATGTGCCGGTTCCAGCCGACGCCCGGACGCTGACCTTGGTCGCGACGGACGGCGGCGACGGCATCGGCAGCGACCTGCTCTTCATCGGAGACCCGAAGCTGGAGCCCATGGCGAAGGAGTCGCAGCTGGCCTCGGCTGACGCCGAAAAACTGAAATCCCTGCGCGCCGAGGCCAAGGCGGCCGACGCCGCCATCAGGCAGCTGAAGGCTCCGGCGATGGTCTATGCGGCCGCGCCCCAGAAGGAGGTGCCGGTCATCAAGGTGAACCGACGTGGCAACCCTGAGGACCTCGGCGAAGAGGTCACGCCCACGGCCTTCGGCTGGGCCAAGCATGCGCCTTCCGAGCTGGGCGGCAACGACCGGCCCGAAGGCGAGCGACGCCGCGCCTTGGCCGACTGGATCGTCCATCCGGACAACCCCCTCACCCGTCGCGTCATCGTCAACCGCCTCTGGCATCACCATTTCGGCCAGGGCATCGTGACCACCCCGAGCGACTTCGGCCTCGGCGGCGACCGGCCCAGCCATCCCGAGCTGCTCGACTGGCTCTCCCAGCGGCTTCTCGAGGGCGGCTGGCGGCTCAAGCCCTTGCATCGTCTGATCGTGATGAGCGCCGCCTACCGCCAGAGCTCCCTGACCCAGGACGCCAAGGCGGCCGCGCTCGATTCTTCCAACCGACTGCTCTGGCGGCAGAACCCCCGGCGCCTCGACGCCGAGTCGTTGCGCGACGCCGTCCTCGCCTCCAGCGGCAAGCTCGACCTCGCCATGGGCGGACCCGGCTTCAAGGACTTCGACTACCTCGAGGCGTACGCGCCCATCTACAACTACGTCTCTCCGGACAAGCCTGAGCTCTGGCGCAGGAGCGTGTACCGCTTCGTCGTGCGCACCACCCCGCACACGTTCATGTCGGCCCTCGACTGTCCCGACCCGGCGAACCTCACGCCCGCGCGCAATCGCACCACCACCGCCCTGCAGGCGCTGGCGCTGTCCAACAACGAGTTCATGCTCCGCCAGGCGAGGCATCTCGCCACCCGGGTCGAGAACGAAGGCGGTCCGGGCGTCGCCGGCATCGACCGCGCCTTCATCCTCGCCTTCCAACGCCGTCCGACCGCGAGCGAACGCCAGGCGGCCGTCGCGCTGGTCAACGAGCAGGGCCTCTTCGCGCTCTGCCGCGCCCTCCTCAACGCCAACGAGTTCGCCTACCTCGACTGACCATGAAACCCGCCCTCACGCTCCTCGCCGCCCTGCTGCTCGCGCCGCTGGCGGCGACGCACGCCGCCGACAAGCCCAACATCATCGTCATTCTTGCCGATGACATGGGCTATGCGGATGCGGGATTCAACG
>JBBASZ010000040.1:0-2855 GCA_040398965.1 Solirubrobacteraceae bacterium
ATCGTCGTCGTCGCCTCGAACTCGAGCTGCGCCCAGCCCGCGCTCTTCTCGGAGGAGATCCAGCTGCTGCGATTGCCGTATGTGCCGTCCTTGATGAAGCGGGTCTGGTGGATGCTGTTCCCGTTGGCGTAGAGGCCGGAGACGGACACCTTGGCGCCGAGGGAGAGGTTCTTGCCGGACAGGTCGAACACCTCGAGTTCGTCGATGCAGGCTTCGGGATTCGAACCGGTGATGGTGAAGCGCACGAATTTGGCCTCGACGGGGTCGAAGTCCTCCTCGTTGGCCAGATGGGTCACGGGCGCGCGCAGGTGCGGCACGGCGAGCTCCTTGCCTTCCTTGGCCTCCTCGAAGACGGCGAGGTCGGCCGCGGTGGGGCCGCCTTTGTCTCCGCCCCGCAGGATGAGCACGCTCCTGGAGGTGATGCGGTGGACGCCGGCCGACTTCAGCCCGCTCCAGCGCCGCTGGTCCTTGACGGCGGGTGATCCGTCGGCGAATTGACGCTGGTTGATCCGGGCGATCTCGGTCTGGTCGTCCTTGGTCTTGAGGTCGCCGTCGAGGTCGAGCACGTAACGTGCGTCAGAGGCGTGCGTCGTCCATGCCCCCCAGGAGATCCAGATGCGCACGGGGCCGTTCATGGAGGGCTTCCAGGTGAAGAAGTCCTCGCCGGGCTTGTCGGCCCGCCACCAGCGGTAGCTCTCGCCGAGATTGGGCAGGCGGCGGACGTCGCCCGGATCCTGCGCGAGCCCCTTGCCGGTGCCCTTGTCGTAGGCGATGGGGTTGCCGTTGTCCGGCAGTTCGACCTGCTGGGTGTAGCGGGCGTCGGAGTCGTCCGCGAGCAGGATGCGTCCAAGGTAGGCCTTGGGCTTGAAGGTGCGCAGGCTCTGCTCGATCGGACGCAGTTCCGCGCGGAGGGTCTCGGCCTGACGTTCACGGGCGTCGCTGTCCGCGTCGCGCAGTTCACGTTCTCCGTGCTGCACGCCCTGTAGCATGGCCATGAAGGCGTAATAGTCCGTCGTCGGCACCGGGTCGAACTTGTGGTCGTGGCAGCGGGCGCACGCGAGGGTGGCGCCGAGGAAGGCCGACGCGGTCGTACCGATCATGTCGTGCAGTTCGTCGGCGCGCTGGTTGGCGGTCAGCACGGGGTCGGGCGATTTCACCCGGTCCCAAGGACCGCCCACGAGGAAGCCGGTGGCGGTGTCGGCTCCGAGCTGGTCTCCGGCCAGCTGCTCGCGGATGAAGCGGTCGTAGGGCAGGTCGGCGTTGAGGGCCTGGATGACGTAATCGCGGTAGGGCCAGGCGTTGGGACGCGCCAGATTGGTCTCGAAGCCGTCGGACTCCGCGAAGCGGGCGACGTCCAGCCAATGCCGCGCCCACTTCTCGCCGAAACGGGGCGAGGCCAGCAGCCGTCCGACCATCGCCTCGTAGGCGCGGTCGGAAGGGTCCGCGACGAAGGCGGCGACTTCCTCCGGCGTCGGCGGCAGTCCGATGACGTCGAAGTAGGCGCGTCGGATGAGCGTGCGGGGGTCGGCGGGCTTGGAAAGCCCGAGGCCCTTCGCCTGGAGCGCCGCCTCGATGAAGTCGTCGATCTTCGAGCCCTGGGCGGGCCTTCTCACCGGCTGGTATGACCAGTGGTCCAGGCGCGGGTCGCGCAGCGCGGCGCGGTCGGCGCCGTTCTCGGGCCAGATGGCGCCTTCGGCGATCCATTGGCGGACCTTCTCCACCTGCGCGGGCGTGAGCGGTTCGCCCTTGGGCGGCATCTTGGTGTCTTCATCCTTCGAGGTGATGCGCTCGAAGAGGAGTGACTTGGCCGCATCGCCCGCGATGAAGGCCGGGCCGGACTCGCCGCCTTTGAGGGCGTGCGGCTTGGCGTCGAGGCGGAGGTCGGCCTTGTTCTTCTTCGGCCCGTGGCATTCCACGCATCGGTCCTGGAGCAGCGGTCGGATCTCGCGGTCGAAGTCCACGGACGCGCCCAGCCCGGCCGCGATGAGCAGCAGGAGGGCGATGGCGGTGGGGCGGGGCATGGGGGTCAGTCTTGGGGCAAATCCAAGGACGGCAAGAAACCGTCCTGCATCTGCACCATCTTACTTCATCTTCGACAGTCCTCTACGCCCGATGTTTCACGGGGCGGCACTATCGTCTCACTCAGGCCAGCAGTTCCTTGATCACGTGGCCGTGGACGTCGGTCAGGCGCCGCTTGGTGCCGTTGTTGTAATAGGTCAGCTTCTCGTGGTCGATGCCGAGCAAGTGCAGGGCGGTGGCGTGCAGGTCGTAGCAGTAGGTGGGCTTGTCCACGGCCGTGGCGCCGAGTTCGTCGGTCGCCCCGTAGGCCGCGCCGCCCTTCACGCCGCCTCCGGCCATCCATGCGGTGAAAGCGGCCGCGTTGTGGTCCCGTCCCTTGCCTTGGGCGGCGGGCTGCCGTCCGAACTCGCTGGTGCAGATGACGAGCGTGCTGTCGAGCAGGCCGCGGGACTTGAGGTCGGTCAGCAGCGCGGCCGTGCCGTTGTCCAGGATCGGACCCCAGTAGCCGTGGTCGCGTACGAGGTCCTCGTGACTGTCCCAGTTGGGCCGGATCTTCTTGGCGCCGGTGTTCTCCGCGCCGCAGTAGATCTGGACGAAGCGCACGCCGCGTTCGACGAGCCGTCGGGCGAGGAGGCACTGCCGTCCGAAGGTGCCGATGTCCTCGTGGTCGAGCCGATAGAGGCTCTTGGTCGCCTCGCTCTCCCCGGTGAGGTCGGTGGCCTCCGGCGCGCTGAGCTGCAGGCGGGCGGCGAGTTCATAGGCTCCGATGCGCGCCTCGAGCTCGGTGTTGGCGGTCCGTTCCTGCGCGTGGGCGCGGTTGATCGTGTCCAGGAACT
>JBBASZ010000041.1:0-1782 GCA_040398965.1 Solirubrobacteraceae bacterium
TGCGGCCCTCAACAGGGTCACGATGCTGGCTTGAAGTGAGGGCCTGCGGCCCTCACTTTGCCGCCACGAGATCCTGCTTCTTCTTGGTCTCGATGATTTCCTTCTGGATGTTGCCGGGGGTCGGCCGGTACTTCGCGAACTCCATCGTGAACACCCCCTGCCCCTGCGTCATGCTCCGCAGGTCGGTCGAATAGCCGAAGGTCTCGGCGAGCGGCACCTCGGCGACGATCGTCGAGGTGTTGCCGACCGTCTCGGTGGAGATGATCAGCCCGCGACGCTTGTTGAGCTCGCCGGTCACCGGCCCCTGGAAGTCGGCCGGCACCTCCACCTCCATCTTCATGATCGGCTCGAGGAGCACCGGCTTCGTGGCAAGGAAGGCCTCACGGAAGCCGGCCCGGGCGCAGATCTGGAAGGCCATGTCGGAGGAGTCGACGTCGTGGTAGGAGCCGTCCTCGAGCGTGGCCTTCACCCCCACGATCGGGAAGCCGGCGATCGGGCCCTTGTCGAGCACCGCCCGGAACCCCTTCTCCACCGACGGGATGTATTCACGCGGCACGCGGCCGCCGACCACCGCATCCTCGAAGATGAAGTTCTCGGTGGCTTCCTCGGGCAGCGGCTCGAGGTGGCCGATGATGTGGGCATACTGGCCGGAGCCGCCGGTCTGCTTCTTGTGCTTGTAGTCGTAGGCGGTGCCCTTGGTGGGGGCCTCGCGGTAGCTCACCTTCGGGGCGCCCACCTCGACCTCGACCTTGAACTCGCGCTTGATCCGCTCGACGTAGATGTCGAGGTGGAGCTCGCCCATCCCGGCGATCAGCGTCTCGCCCGTCTCCTCGTCGGTCGACATGCGGAACGTGGGATCCTCGCGGGTGAACCGCTGGAGGGCCTTGCTCAGCTTGTCGAGTCCGTCGCGGTTGACCGGGGTGATCGCCATCTTGATCACCGGCTCCGGCACGAACATGTTTTCCAGCGTGCAGTACTTCTGCTCCGCGGAGTAGGTGTCGCCGCTGGCGGCGTCGACCCCCATCACGGCGACGATGTCGCCGGCCTCGGCCGAATCGATCTCCTCGCGCTTGTCGGCGTGCATCCGCACGATCCGGCTGAAACGCTGCTTCTGGCTGGTGCGCTGGTTGATGTAGGCCTCACCCTTGTTGATCGAGCCCTGGTAGAGGCGCATGAAGGTGAGCTGGCCGTAGGGATCGTCGACGATCTTGAAGGCCATCGCCACCAGCGGCTTCTTCGGATCGGGCTCGAGGCTGAAGGCCTCGTCGGGCTTGTCCCACTTCTTGGCGACCACCTTCCGCTCGACCGGGTTGGGCAGGTAGCGGACGACGGCGTCGAGGAGCGGCTGCACACCCTTGTTCTTGTAGGCCGAGCCGCAGAACACCGGGGTGATGCTCTGGTTCTGCACCGCCTGCTTCACCACGGCGTGGATCTCGTCCTCGCTCACCGGCTCCTCGGAGAGGAGCTTCTCCATCAGCGTGTCGGAATACATCGCCAGGCTCTCGAGCATGGCGTGGCGGGCCTCCTTGGCGGCCCCCTCGAGGGCGGCCGGGATCGGCTCGATACGGACGTGCTCGCCGTTGTCGCCGTCGAAGTGGATCGCCTTCATCGCCACCAGGTCGACCACCCCCTCGAGCTTGTCCTCCTTGCCGATCGGGATCTGCATCGGCACGGCGTCGCAACCGAGCTTCTCACGGAGCTGCTTCACCACTCGCTCGAAGTTGGCACCGGTGCGGTCCATCTTGTTGACGAACGCCAGCCGCGGCACCTTGTAGCGCTTCA
>JBBASZ010000042.1:0-1760 GCA_040398965.1 Solirubrobacteraceae bacterium
ACCCGGCGGGTGCGGTGGCGGGGTGACTGCTTTCGGTCGCAGTAGAAGTAGAGCTCGGGCCGGGCCAGGCCCCTCTTGGTCTCCAGCACGACCAGCGGCACAGCGCCCTCGGGCAGCGCTGCATCCGAGTCGAAGACGGTGAACTCCTGCCCGGCTTCTACGCGCTTCTCGATCTCGTCGAAGCCCACGTCGGTTGTGATCAGGCGGCCGGCGTTCTCCACCACCTCGAGGGCCGACGGGGGCCCCGGTATCCGGTAGATCTGGTCGGGCTCGAGCACGTCGCTCAGGTTCCACGCCAGCAGCTGGTTGGCCGCGTCGTCCGGTGAGGCGATCGCGATCAGGGACACCCCGTTGAGGCCGATGATGGTGTCCGGGTTGCGCGGGTCGATCGGCTTGGTGTTGACGCTGAGCCCGGCCGCCTTGACGTCCTCGGCCGGCTGCTTTTCCAACACCCAGAACCGCACGTCGGTCCCGGCTTTCTCCAGCGCCCGGGCGAGCGCGATCGCCCAGCGCGGGCCGCCTACGACCAGCATCGACGGGTCGCTCTGGCCTGCCATGCCCAGGGCCTTTCCCGCGAGCGGGCTGAGGACCGAGGAGATCAGCACGGTGCCGATGATCACCAGGAATACGACCGGAACGATCTTCTCGGCCCCGGCGACGTTCTTCGTCGTGAGGGCGAGGCCGAATACCGGTGCGGTGGCGGCGGCGACGATTCCCCTCGCCGAGAAGGTCATCATGTAAAGGCGCTGCTTCCAGCTGATCGGGAGCCCGATCGTGGTCAGCACGGCGAGCGGGCGGACGATGAATGCCAGGAAGGCGATGAAGGCGATGCCGGGCAGCCCGATGTCGAAGACGTCGCCCATCTCGACGTTCGCGGCCAGTAGGACGAAGAGGATCCCGAGCAGGATCGGGATCAGCGTCTCCTTGAACTCGGTTATGTAGGTCATGTTGACCCTGCGCTGGTTGGCCAGGGCGATTCCCATCACCAGGGCGGCGGCGAGGCCGGAGTCCTGGAAGAGGATGTCGGCGGCCAGGAACGCGGCGACGACCATCATCAGGGTCGCGGCGACCTTGTCGCGCCCGTTGAGGCGGTGGGTGCCAAGTATCGGCATGAGCAGGGCGGCGAAGATGACGCCGGAGATAACCCCGACCAGGATCGAGAGGACGAACTGCTCGATACTGAAGGCGCTGAAGCCATCCTTTGCGGTGAGGGAGGCGAAGACGACGACGGCGACGATCGCGCCGATCGGGTCCATGATCACGCCCTCCCACTTGAGCGTCGCCCGCACCTTGGCCGGGGGCCGGACGAAGTCGAGCAGCGGGAGGACGACGGTCGGCCCGGAGACGATCAGGATCGCCCCGACGAGGATCGCAATCTCGGTGGGCAGGTCGAGGATGAAGATGGCTCCGACCGCCCCCATGATCCAGGTGACCAGGACCCCGAGCGTTATCAGCCTCAGCACCGCCGGGCGCACATCTTTCGGGAACTGGTCGAAACGAAGGCCGAGTGCGCCCTCGAACAGGATCAGGGCGACGACGATCTGGACGAACGGCGACAGCGCGCTGCCCAGGAGCTTGTTCGGCTCGACGACGTCGGCCACCGAGATGCCGGCGATGATCCCGATCGCCAGCAGCGGCACGATCACCGGAATGTTCACCATGCCGCCGACGATGCGGGCGACCACGGAGAGGACGACGACCAGCGAGAGACCGATGAGGAGGGCCTGCGTGCTCATCGGTTGGGCCCGCCGTTCATAGCG
>JBBASZ010000043.1:0-1428 GCA_040398965.1 Solirubrobacteraceae bacterium
TGAAGAAAGAAGGGGAATGCTGGGAGAGCGCCGGCTGCGTCGAGGTCATCGACCGCCCCGACGCCTTGGTGGACGCCGCTGCTTTCCGGGCCGTGCTCAAGGCCGTCTGGGCCTGATCGCGGGGCGAACGCGTGACGGCGAGGCAAGGTCCGCGTGACGACGCGGCGTCAGCCCGGCGCCGGAGCCATCGTGCGTTGACAGCCCCGGGCGTTCGCTATGGTCACTCTCACTCCATGAATCTCCGCCGCGACCTCCCTGCCTCCCTCGTCGTCTTTCTGGTCGCCGTCCCGCTTTCGCTGGGCATCGCCCTCGCCTCGGGGGCTCCGGTCATCGCGGGCCTGATCGGCGCCGTCGCGGGCGGGATCGTCACCGGCCTGCTGGCGGGTTCCCCTTTGCAGGTCTCCGGTCCTGCCGCCGGCCTCACCGTGGTGGTCTTCGGCCTGGTCCAGCAGCTGGGCTGGGAGACCGTCTGTCTCGCGACCGCCTGCGCCGGGCTCGTACAACTGGCGCTGGGCTATCTCAAGGTCGCCCGCGGCACCTTGGTGATCGCGCCGTCCGTCGTCCACGGCATGCTCGCCGGGATCGGCATCTCCATCGCGCTGGCCCAGTCCCACGTCCTCCTCGGAGGTTCGCCCGCCAGCTCACCCGTCGCGAACCTCATCGCCTTGCCGGATCGGGTCGCCGAACTCAGCCCCGCCGCCGCCGTGCTGGGCCTGGTGACCATCGCCGTGCTGGCGGCATGGAAGAAACTGCCATGGGCCGGACTGCGGGCGATCCCCGCCCCCTTGGTGGCCGTCGTCACCGGCACCGTCATCTCCTTGGTGGCGAAGATGGACGTCAAGCGGGTCGACCTCCCTGAGCAGCTCGCCTTCACCCAGCTGCAGCCGCCGGCGGAGTGGGGCGTGTTCATCCTCGCCGTGCTCACGCTCGCCATCATCGCCAGCGTGGAATCGCTTCTCTGCGCCGTGGCCACCGACAAGCTGCACAGCGGCGAGCGTTCCAACCTGGACAAGGAACTCTCGGCCCAAGGCGCCGGCAACCTCGTCTCCGGCCTGCTCGGCGGGCTTCCCATCACCGGCGTCATCGTCCGGTCTTCGGCCAACATCAACGCCGGCGGCGCCTCCCGTTGGTCGGCGATCCTCCACGGCGTGTGGATCCTCCTCTGCGTGCTGTTCCTCGGGTCGCTGATCGAAAGCATCCCGCTCGCCGTCCTGGCGGGCCTCCTGGTGCACGTCGGCGTCAACCTCGTCAATTTCCACCACATCCGCGAGCTCACGGTCCACCGGGAGGTCCGGATCTACTGGGCGACCGTGCTCGGCGTCACCTGCGTCAACCTGCTCGCCGGCGTGGGCATCGGCATCGCGGTCTCGGTCTTCTACGCCATCCGGCGGCTCTCGTCGGTCCGGATCGAGAAGCGCCTGGAGGACG
>JBBASZ010000044.1:0-1406 GCA_040398965.1 Solirubrobacteraceae bacterium
TGGGTCATGTAGTAGTGGCGCTTGATGTGGTCGAGGTTCACCGTCTCGGCGATCCCGGGCTGCTGGTAGAGGTCGCGTAGGTAGCCGGAGAGGTTCGGGTAGTCGGCGATCCGCCGCAGGTTGCACTTGAAGTGGCCCACATACACCGGGTCGAACCTCACCAGCGTCACGAAGAGGCGCCAGTCGGCCTCGGTGATCTCATCCCCGGTCAGGTAGCGGCGCTCGGCGAGCAGGCCGTCGAGCCAGTCGAGCGTCTCGAAGAGCTCGTCGAAGGCCTCCTCGTAGGCCTCCTGGGTGGTGGCGAAGCCGGCCCGGTAGACGCCGTTGTTGACCGAGTTGTAGACCCGCTCGTTGACCTGGTCGATCTCCTCCCGCAGCTCTTCGGGGTAGAGGTCGAGCTCCGGGTTCCCGGCGAACTCGTTGAACTCGCTGTTCAGCATCCGGATGATCTCCGAGCTCTCGTTGTTGACCGCGCGGCCCGTCTTCGTGTCCCACAGCAGCGGCACGGTCACGCGGTCGGAGAAGCCCGGCTCGGTCAGCTCGTAGGCCTCGGAGAGGTACTCGAAGCCGTTGACCGGGTCGGGGTCGTCGTCGAAGAAGCGCCAGCCCCTGGCGTCGCGGACCGGATCGACGACCGTCATCGGGATCGCGTCCTCCAGGCCCTTCAGCTTGCGGTAGATGATCGCCCTCGAGGCCCAGGGGCAGGCCAGCGAGACGTAGAGGTGGTAGCGACCGGCCTCGGGCGGGAACTCGGTGGAGCCGTCGGCACGAACCCAGTTGCGAAAGGCGCTCTGCTGGCGCACGAAGGCTCCGCGCGAGTCGGTTTCTTTTTCGCTGATCTCGAAGTCCTGCGCCGGTAGTTGCATAGGCAACCAGCGTAGCGGCCACGCCCGGAGTTAGGAGGAGAAGTAGGGCTCGAAGAAGCCGAAGGCCATCTCCTTGAGCAATGCGACCTGCTCGAGGTCGGCCGGGCGGGTGATGCAGGCTTCGTCCAGCACGCGGGCGGTGGTGCGAACGATCAGCAGGTAGCGCTGGTACCACTCCTCCTCGCTGCTCGCCCCTGGGGCGTAGTAGCCGGTGGCAACAGCAAGCATGCGGGCTGCGACGTCCTCGGCGGCGCGAGTGATCTCCCTGACCTGCGGGATCGCGTAGCCGTCGCGGGTGATCCCGATCGCGCCGGTGGTGTCGGTGCGCACCACGACCGCCATGTCGAGCATCTCGTCGCTCCAGGCCCGGCGGTCCTCGGTAAAGGCACCCTTGAGTGCCATCTCCTTGATCCCCATCAGGGAGAAGGTCTGGTAGCGGATGTCGAACTCGACGAGGATCGACTCGAGGTCGGAGAAGTACCGGTAGAGCGTGGCGATGTTCACCTCGGCCCGGTCGGCGATCAGGTGGGTGGTGATGTC
>JBBASZ010000045.1:0-1340 GCA_040398965.1 Solirubrobacteraceae bacterium
TTTGCTTTGCGAATCAGTAACCCCACCCCACCCCACAGAGGAGCCCGACCCATGCCCCGTTATACCGTCCCCGCTTGGCTTGTTGTCGAGGCCGACAGCCCCGCCGAGGCGCTGCGGGTCGCTGATGAGGAACTGACCGACCTCTGCCGAGGCAACGAACGCGCCCCCTACTACGACCTACCCGAGACTGACGCCACCATCACGCCCGAGGAGGACTAACCCATGCCCACCACGACCGCCCCGACCTACTGCCCCGCCTGTGGCGCCGACGAGCCGCCAGGCCTCCCGATCCATGCCGACGAGTTGGGGCCCTATGTGATCTGCCCCACCTGTGACGGGTCGCACGACTGCGACACCGAATCCCCCGACCTCGACGCCCCCCACCTCCTCCCCGAGGACTACCCGTTGCCCCCCACCCGCCCCCTCACCGACACCGAGCGCGCCGTGCTGCGGGGGATGCTGCCATGAGCCGCCGTGACCTTATCAACCGCATCGCGTCCCTGGAGGGCTCCCGCGACTACTGGCTCCAGGATCGCCCCGAGATGACCGCGACCGACTGGGCGAACCTCTGCGAGGAGGACGCCGACGAGCTGCGGGAGCTTCAGGCGCGACTTGCCGCGACCGATACCGCCGAGCGGCGGGACTGGGCTCGTCTTTTTCTGGAGATGCTGCCATGAGCCCCTATATCGTGCTCTATCACGCCGAGGGGCAGCACGCCTTCGATCCCCCGCTCCTCTTTCGGTGTCAGGCCGAGGACGCCGACCACGCCGAGGAACAATGCCAGGACGCCGAGCCCGAGGCGCGGGTGGCGTGGATAGTGCAAACGCACGACCCCGAGGTGGCGATAGCAGACTACTATAAGCCGTGGGGGGACGCATGAGCCCCCGCCGCTGGTGGCGCGTGTGGGTCCGTGCCGACGATCCCCCGCGCCACGAGGACACGCTCCGTATCTTCGCCACGGATGAACACGCAATCTACAAGCAATGCGCCAGCGAAGGGCGGCAAGTGACCGCCTGTTTCCCTGAGTATCACCACAACCCGCACGGGGACTTCGGTCCCGAGGAGGAATAACCATGCGTGACGAATCCCTGATGGGCGGCACCTATCACGGCCCGAGCAACAGCCCGGGCCTCACCCGCCGCGAGTACGCCGAGCTCCAGGCCGACTATCGCTCGCCGTATGACGACTTGGACCCCAACGAAGGACGCGACGACGACCGCGACGAGGGGGACGACGAATGACCACTAGACACGCCTACGAACAGGTCAGTACCTCGCCTTGGGCCGTGCGGATCGGGCACGATGCCGACGAGCTACGGCGCCTCGCGGATTGGCTCGCCA
>JBBASZ010000046.1:0-1290 GCA_040398965.1 Solirubrobacteraceae bacterium
ATCAATGAGGCAGTCCCTTGAGGTCGGCGGGCATCACTTTGTCGTCCTGGGCGAGGTGAGCGTCGAGCAGGGTGAGCATCTCCTTGAGCTTGTCGGCGCGGCTGGCCGCCAGGTCGGTCTTCTCGAAGGGGTCTTGGCCGAGGTCGAAGAGCTGCGGGGCGCCTTTCTTCATGCGGATGACCTTCCAGTCTCCGTGGAGCAGAGCCTGGCCTTGGGAGTGGGCGATGTAGACCGTGCGGGCGGCCGGCGAGGCTTCATCGCCGAGGATGACTTTCCAGCGGTCGAGTCCATCCCACTGCGGATCTTTCTCGGGGCGGAAGCCGGCGAGTCCGGCGAGGGTCGGCAGCCAGTCGCCGACGTAAAGCGGGGCGGAGACCTTGCCGGGCTTCAGCGTGCCGGGCTGGTTGGCGAACGCGCACACGCGGATGCCGCCCTCGAAGAGCGTGTTCTTCTGGCCGCGGAGCGGGTCGTTCTCGCTGTTGAAAGGCGAGTCGGGCACCGTGCCGACGTAGGCGTTCTTCAGGCCTTCGATGCCGCCGTTGTCGGAGGTGAAGACGATGAGGGTCTTCTCGCGCTGGCCGGTGCGCTCGAGCGCATCGACGAACGCGCCGACCTTGGCGTCGAGTTGCGAGACCATCGCGGCCATGCGGAGGCGGGATTCGTGCTTCACCGGGTCGTCGTGAAACTTCACGCCGTCGTACAGCTTCTTGTATTCGGCCGGCGCGTCGACGGGCGTGTGGACCGCGTGGAAGGGGACATACATGAACCACGGCTGGCCGCCGCCTTGGGTGATGCGTTTCAGGGCTTCGCCGGCGATGAGTTCGGTGGCGTTGCCTTCCTCGCGGAAGAGCTTCCCGTCGCGGTGCCAGGTGTCCTCGTAAGGGTTGCCTTTGCGATATTTATGCGTCCACGGATCCGCGGCGCCGGTGAGCGTGCCGTAACTGGTGTCGAACCCGTAGGCGTTCGGAATCCATTCAGGTCGAGCGCCGAGATGCCACTTGCCGGCCAGATGGGTACGGTACCCCGCAGATTTCAGTGCCGACGCGATCGTCGTCGTGCCGAGGGGCATCGCGCGCAGGTTGCTCGGGCTGAGCGCTTGCGGGCCGAAACGTCCCGGGCAGCGGCCGCTCATGAGGGCCGTGCGGGTCGGCGTGCAGACGGGTTGGACGTAATGACGATCGAGTTCGCGTCCCTCGCGTACGAGCTTGTCCATGTGCGGGGTCTTGCCGAAGCCGCCGTGCCAGCCGACGTCGGACCAGCCGAGGTCGTCGGCGACGATGAGCAGGATGT
>JBBASZ010000047.1:0-1138 GCA_040398965.1 Solirubrobacteraceae bacterium
CTCGGCCTGGGACCTGCTCAAGAAGCGTCTCGTCGGGAAGGCGTGATCCGCCCGGCTACCAGCAACGGCCCCTGGCGGACCACGATGCCAGGAACGCGCTGCAGCGGTCGGTGGTGTACCAGGTAACCCAATCGTTGCTGATCCCGAAGGTATTCCCGTTCCGGTATCCCGCGCAAAGCCGGCTATGTACGGCACAAAAGTTTGGAGCAGGACCCCAGATAACCCCTAGAAGTGGGTCACCCTGGGTGCCGCCGGCCACCACGGAGCACCACCAACCGGCCCCGGCCATATCCGAGCCCCAGAACGACATTGCGACGATCCCGACGTTGTGAAAGTAAAAGTAGGAGGGCCGTCCCGCGCCGACGATCGAGACTCCCGGGGAGTTCATCGCGTTGGGGTTTCGTATCGTGGAAGTGAGGCTCGTGGGGCACATGGGATTCCTGCTCCCTGACGTTGTTTCTGATCGGACGTCAGATATGGGCATGTCGCCCGTCCAGCAAAAATGCAGGTATGAAGACCTGTTCCCGTTGCACCTCCCTGGATTCACACCTTCGTTGGGCGAGCGGATTTGGCCGCCGCTTGCCCTCGCGTTTGCGGCGGCCGGTGCGGCGGTCAGCTCGGCGGTCGGCTCCGCGGGCGGCAGTTCCCTTTTTCGGGGGAAGTCGAGAACGACGTGCACATCGCTGCGGTTGCGCGGCACCCTGACTGCGGTCAAGCTGTCAAGGTCGTCCTTGAGGAAGTATCGGCCACCAATCTTCCTGACCTGGTAGCGCGCAAGATCGGTGTCCACCAGCAGGCGCGCGGTGAAAACGAGCTTGCCGGCCGAGCTGCTCTGAAGCTGGGGCAACTGAACAAGCAGGACACCGTCGACTCCAGGTACCGCGATCACCGCGCGCGGCGCCTCAGCCGATTCGCCGCCATCTGTGAACTGGCCCGAACGTTCGCCGTAATCGTCCCAGTACGGAGGCAGCCCGCGGAAGGGCATCCGGGCGACAGAGGTCCTTCCCGACTTGGAGATCGAACGAATTTTCGCCGACTTGGAAACCCCCGACAGCGTCAGCGTGTAGAGCCGCTCGCTGCCCGCCTGCTTGGCCCACTTCGCCGAACGGGCAGTCAACTCCATGGAGAAATCCCGGGG
>JBBASZ010000048.1:0-1105 GCA_040398965.1 Solirubrobacteraceae bacterium
AAGGCGGCAAGTCCGGCGAGGCCGCCATCATCCCCGGCAAACCGGAAGCCAGCGAAGTGATGAAGCGCCTGCGCACCGACGACGCGGACGACCACATGCCGCCGGCGGAGTTCCACAAGGTGCTCACCAAAGACCAGATCGCCCTCGTCGAACGATGGATCAAGGAGGGCGCCGAATATCAAGGTCACTGGGCCTTCCAGATTCCGGTGAAACCCGCCGTGCCGGCCATCCCCGCCGGTGGCAACGCGATCGACGCTTTCCTCGCGGGCCCCCTGGCCGCCAAGGGCCTCACCCCGAACGGCCCGGCGCCCAAAGCCACCTTGCTCCGACGTGCGGCGCTCGACCTGACCGGCCTGCCGCCGTCCGACGCCGACCTGCAGGCGTTCCTCGCCGACGGCTCACCTGAAGCCTGGTCCAAGGCCCTCGACCGCCTGCTCGCCTCGCCCCATTACGGCGAACACATGGCCGCCCAGTGGCTCGACTTCGCCCGCTACGCCGACTCCAACGGTTTCCAGAGCGACACGCAGCGCACGATGTGGCCCTACCGCGACTGGGTCATCAAGGCCTTCAACACCAACCAACCCTTCGACGCCTTCACGGTCGAGCAGCTGGCCGGCGACCTCCTCCCCAACCCCACCCGCGACCAGATCGTGGCCACGGCTTTCCACCGCAACCACCGCCTCAACGGCGAAGGAGGCCGTATCGTCGAGGAATGGTTCGCCGAGAACGTCATCGACCGCATCGAGACCACGGGTTCGACCTGGATGGGGCTCACGATGAACTGCTGCCGCTGCCACGACCACAAGTATGACCCGATCTCGCAGAAGGAGTTCTACCAGTTCTTCGCCTACTTCAATTCCATCGACGAGTCCGGGGTGCTCGGTGATTTCGGCGGCGGCGGCGGCACCAAGCGAGGCGGCAACACGCCTCCGGTGCTTTCCCTGCCGACCAAGGAACAACAGCAGAAGATCGATGAGGCGGCCGGCCGACTGTCCGCCGCGGAGCAGGCTCTGAAGGCCATCCCGACCGACCAGCCGGAAGCCTTCGCATACTGGCTCACCAAGCAACGTGCCGCAGTCTCCCAGGTCGGCGTGGCTTGGGAATC
>JBBASZ010000049.1:0-1094 GCA_040398965.1 Solirubrobacteraceae bacterium
CAACACGATCAGCTCGGTCGCCAAGCGGCTCGGCGTCAACTACCACACGCTCCGCGAGTGGGTCCAGCTCGCCAAGAGCAATGCCCCCACGAGCCTGATCCCCAAGGACTTGCCCGCCGAGCAGCGCATCCGCGAGCTCGAGAAGGAGAATGCTCGCCTTCGGATGGAGCGTGACATTTTAAAAAAAGCGACGGCATACTTCGCGAAGGAGCAGCTGTGAAGTACGCCTTCATGCGCGACAACCGGCCCCGGTTCGACATCGCCGTCATGGGCGCCGTGCTGGGCCTCTCCACGGCCGGGTACTACGCGTGGCTCAGGCGCCCCGAGAGCGCCAGAGCCAGGCGGGCACGGGAGTTGACCGACCAGATCCGCATCGCCCACGCCCAGTCCCGCGGCATCTACGGCTGCATCAAGATCCTCAAGGAGGTTCACCGCCACCAACGCTCGCTCGACGCCTCCGCCCGACTCAACCGCAAGACCGTCGCTCGGCTCATGGCCGCGGCGGGAATCCGCTCGAAAGTCGGTCGGAAGTTCAGGGTCTGCACGACCGACTCATCCCACGACAATCCGATTGCGCCCAACAGCCTCGACCGCCGGTTCAGGACAGACGGGCCGAACCGGGGATGGGTCGTGGACCTGACGTACATCCGCACCGACGAGGGCTTCTTGTACCTGGCGGGCGTGATGGACCTGTTCAGCCGCCGGATCGTCGGCTGGAGCATGGACAACACCATGACGACCGATCTGGTCGAACGGGCGCTGGGCATTGCCATCAGTCAGCGGCTGCCGAGGGACAACGCCCAGAGCTTGGTGCACCACTCCGACCGGGGCGTGCAGTACACCAGCAGCCGGTACCGGCGGCTGCTGCAGCAGCACGGGATCGAGGCGAGCATGAGCCGCCGCGGCAACTGCTACGACAACGCGGCGATGGAATCGTTCTGGGGCAAGCTCAAGGCCGAGGCGCTGCACCACGAGAAGTTCAAGACGATGGAGCAGGCCCGGGCGGCGGTGTTCGACTACATTGAGGTGTTCTACAACCGTCAGCGTCTTCACGCGTCGCTCGGCTACGTCAGCCCCGAACAGTTCGAGGCGAG
>JBBASZ010000050.1:0-1050 GCA_040398965.1 Solirubrobacteraceae bacterium
TGCGCCCGCACGGGAACCCTCACCGAACTTCCGGACGCGGCGCTCCAGGACGGAGTGAACGTCCAGGGAGCCGTGAACAGCGCGCTCTCAAACGCCATCTCTCCCGAACTTCCCGCGCCGCCGGCCGGCCTCCCCAACAACGAGAGCGGCGCCATTCCCTCCGAGATGGAGTCCGGGCTCTCGTGCGGCTCGGCACAGAACTGGATCTGCGGCGGCCTCTTCGGCGAGGCGGCCATCAACCTCCCGTCGGTCTTCACCCAGTACCAGGAGAATCCGTGCTTCTCCTTCGGCTCCATCTGGGCCCACGGGCGCTCCTCGATCTCACAGAGCTCGGCCCTCCAGGATTACGTCGAGCCGGCTCCGATCGCGGTTCGCTCCTGCACCGCCAGCGGCTTCAAGTTCAACGACCAGAACGCCAACGGCAAATGGGACTCGGGAGAGCCCCCGGTTCAGGGCTGGAAGGTCTGGCTGGACAAGAACAAGGACGGCAAGGTCGACAGCCCCGGCGAGATCGCCACGACGGACTCCACCGGTGAGTACGTCTTCTCGGACCTCTCGACCGGCACGTACACCATCAGGGAGCTGCCCGCAGCCGACCAGGCCGGCGACCTGCAGAAGCTCGACACCTGCTCCTACCCGACGGACTGCGCCGCCGGTTACTCGGTCAAGATCGACTCCGCAAACCTCACCAGCACCGGGAACACATTCGGTAACTACGCCAACCCGCGCCTCGAGCTGGTCAAGTCGCTGAAGCCCTCAGACGATCCGGGGCTGTTCAACCTCGCTGCGACGCAAACCTCGGGCGGCTCGGACTCGGTCTCCTCGACCGATTCGGGAGACGGCCAGGGAACCGGGAAGAAGACCGTCACCCCAGGAGCCTGGAAGCTGGCGGAGACCGCCGGCACCGGAACGAGCATGGATGACTACGGCACGGCCGTGGCATGCAGCGACCGTGGATCCGGTAACTCGTTCCCGTCGAGCGACGACTCGGTCACGCTCGCCCCCGGCGACGACGTGGTCTGCACGTTCACCAACACGCGCAAGACCGGC
>JBBASZ010000051.1:0-1034 GCA_040398965.1 Solirubrobacteraceae bacterium
CTCGACAAGCACCGCTTCGACGCCGCCTTCGGCGGCGCGCGGCGCGACGAGGAGAAGAGCCGGGCGAAGGAGCGGGTGTTCTCCTTCCGCGACGCCCACCACCGCTGGGACCCGAAGAACCAGCGGCCCGAGCTCTGGAACCTCTACAACACCAAGGTTCGGAAGGGGGAGAGCATCCGCGTCTTCCCCCTCTCCAACTGGACCGAGCTCGACGTCTGGCAGTACATCCACCTCGAGAAGATCCCGATCGTCCCCCTCTACTTCGCCGCCGAGCGCCCGATCGTGTGGCGCGACGGGGTGATGATCATGGTCGACGACGACCGGCTGCCGCTCGAGCCTGGCGAGACCCCCGAGATGCGCCGCGTGCGCTTCCGCACGCTCGGCTGCTACCCGCTCTCGGGCGCCGTCGATTCCACCGCCACGACACTGCCGGAGATCATCCAGGAGATGCTCCTCACCACCTTCTCGGAGCGCCAGGGAAGGCTGATCGACTCCGACGAGGCCGGCAGCATGGAGAAGAAGAAGCGCGAAGGATACTTCTGAGGTCACCCCCGGCCCTGCAGCGGACCGCAGCCTCCCGGCCGCGGCCGCTCGAGGCCGCCGGCGGCAGTGGTTGCCGCCTGTGCGTGCCTGCGGGGTCATCGATCATCCCGACACTGCCAATCCATGTCACACCAGTCTTCGCTGATCGCCACCGACATCGACGCCTACCTCGCGCAGCACGAGCGCAAGGAGCTGCTCCGCTTCATCACCTGCGGCAGCGTGGACGACGGCAAGAGCACGCTCATCGGCCGGCTGTTCTACGAGTCGAAGATGATCTACGAGGACCAACTGGCGGCGATCCGCAAGGATTCCTCGCGCTACGGCACCACCGGTGGCGAGGTCGATCTGGCACTGTTCACCGACGGCCTCGAGGACGAGCGGCAGCAGGGGATCACGATCGACGTCGCCTACCGCTACTTCTCCACCGACAAGCGGAAGTTCATCATCGCCGACACCCCCGGCCACGAGCAGTACACGCGGAACATGGCCAC